>NZ_AP018553.1:0-600000 GCF_003967175.1 Sulfodiicoccus acidiphilus
AGCAACTTTTATTTAAACTTCAAAATATATAACTTATGCATTTTAAAACTTGAAAGCTTCGTCCCTTCGAGGGTAGGGAATGACAATTTAAATAGAAATTAAAAAATTACCTACATGATATGAACGACGTGCCTCCATGGCTCGATTGAAGGAGGAGACTGAGAAGGCACCAATATGTCCGTTTCCCATCATCAAAGGGTCCATCGGAATTCAATGGAGGATCCCTAATTTATATGGAGGTGGTTCTCTGAGCCACTCGGCTGTTCACCAAACGAGAGATGTAACCCCGAATCTACAGTCAGAACGACGCCGGAGGAGGAACCCTGTATGACTGAAAAGAAGATAGTGAAATTGTTAATGACTGCTTTCTTCCTTGCTCATCTTCACTAATAGCTAATTGGAAACAGTTTAAAATTGCGGTAAAAGAGTTATGATATCGTGCTAATCAAGGACACTTATTTGGACGAGGAGACTAGCCTGATCCTTTCCTCCTTGGATCAGACCCTGAAGAAGTTCTGGTCCACCAAGGAGCTTCGAAAATACAGGACAGGCGACTTTTCCCAAGCCAGGGTCCTTGCAAATTCCTTGGCGGAGTTAGAGATGTTCAGGTACATGATCGAGGCTACCCCTCGGACAGCAGCAGAGATGCATATGTTGGTGGGAGCCAACTTATTGCCTGGAATATTGAGCTCTACTCTCTTGGCACTGAGAGCCATAACAGACAACGTTGTCAGGGAGGAAATAGCCCTCAAGTCTCCACGAGCTGCAATATCCTCCTTCAATATAGTGCCCGCTGCAGATGAGGCTGATTACGTTATTGTCGGGGAGAGTTTGGCGAGAAGGGATGACGTACTTTTGAGCGTTATGGAGTCTCTAGATCCAACTATGAAGCTTTGTAAAGTGACGTTTAAGAGGTCACAACTTTCCCCATGGAATAGAGACGAACTTGGTTTAGGAGTTGCCTCTCAATTAGTAGGTCACGCAGAAGAAGCTCTAAGAATGACAATAGAGTACAGTAGAGTTAGAAAAGCCTTCGATCGTCCAATAGGTTCATTTCAGGCAATAAAACATAGGTTAGTTGATGACGCCATTTCGCTTGAACTGGTCAAGTCGTTGGTCTTAAAGGCAACTGAGGATAAATCGATGACAGAAGCCGCTCTATTTTTGGCAATGAAAAAGGTTCCTAAAATCATTACAGACTCGATCCAAACTTACGGGGGTATGGGGTTTACTGACGACGTGGACCTTCACCTTCACTTAAGAAGAGCGTTGACACTAACCAAAATAGCAGAACCAATGGTTGGAAAGATACTAGATAATTTCAGGATGCAACATAAATATGATATACATTAGCAATTTTCGAGATTTTATGTCGATGGATTCGTCCCTTCGCTAAAGGTACCTCGTCCAATTCACCGGATTTTTTAGGAAGCTGGCAGTGAACATACTATGCCGTTTGAGAGATTCAATTTCGTCGGCGCTTACTTTTCGTGGTTAATGGATTCCTACGACCTTGGAGCGGTCGTAATAACTTCTGCCATATTGGGTAAACTGTTCTTCCCTAGTTTAGGCCTATTGGGAGCAGCTATCCCTATCGTATTTACAGTGGTTTCAAGGCCCTTAGGCGGATTTCTGTTCGGTCTTCTAGCTGACAAGAGAGGAAGGCGTTACGCTCTCATCTTCACCGTCCTCGGCTATTCGGCGTCAATAGGTCTGACAGGTGTATTGCCTACATACGCTCAAATTGGAGTTGGAGCCGCGATCCTTTTGTCGGTTCTGAGACTTACCCAAGGACTGTTCATAGGGGGAGACGTTTCGTCCAGTTTCACGTTGGCAATGGAGAGCGCAACTTCCCATAGGGGATTTTTCTCAGGCTTGATGCAATCTGGAACGCTAGCTGGGTTCGTCATAGCCGACACCCTCTTCACCGTTCTTTCTTCTCAGCCTTGGTTCCCATCCTTCGGATGGAGAGTGGTGTTCCTTGTGGGAGTAATTCCTGCAGCCCTAGCAATACTAATTAGAGCTAAAGCAGTTGAACCTAAAATATTTTTAGACAGAGAAAAGAAGTCGATCTACTCTGGTCTAAGGCCTCTTTTGCAGACATTAATGGTAATGGTTGGTTTCTGGCTCATGATATATGCAGGGCCCCAATATCTCTCCATCTACTTCGGACACGTCCTTAGCTATAGACCACAAGTTTATGGTACTCTGTTGATTTACATGAACCTCATTGGCATAGCTGCAATGCTGTTAGCTGGAGAATTGGCTGACCTAATGGGAAGGCGCTTAATAGCTATAACTGGACTAGTTATAGCAGGAATAGTTGGAGCTATATTCTACCAAAGAGTCACGGACTCTCCCTTATTTTACACTCTAATGTTTGGTTTCGGAGTCAACATCCCTTCTGCTATATCCCCCGCATATTTAGCCGAGAGGTTCAAAACGTTCAGTAGGGCCACAGGTGTGGGTTCCGCATATAATGGCGCATTCGTCGTTTCAGGCTTCGCACCCATCATGATATCTGCTCTTTCGGGTCTACTTCCAGTTTCAGAGGCAGCTACCTCGGTCCTTCTGATCGGTGTAGCGATAGCAGTCGTAGGTCTAATAGCGGGTCCTGAAACGCTTAGAGTCAGCGAACTTAGAAATTGAGACCTTTACTACGCAAGCCCCCAAGTTCTAATAGGAAGGATTTCTACCATCCTTTTCCATATAATTTATATTTAAAGTAACTTTCCTTTGCAGATGCGCATGAGAACAGGAGAGCCTCAGCTCACATCTCCATGAAATTAGAGTATGAAGAGAGCGTTTCTACTCAAAGCGATTCTCGTTACTCGATTCTCTATCTTGACTTCTCTCGAATACAACTCATCTTTGCAGCAAGTAACTAGATACCCTTCCTTCCTCACTCCCAACCTCTCTTTGGCTCTACGAATTTCCTTTTCACCACTCAGCAAGAGAAGGAACTCTAATTCCGGTCTCCTAAGCAAAGTAGTGCCCTGTTCTATTCTCTTGAAGAGCAAATAGCAGGCCTGTCTTAAGAGAACTTCCTCTGGTAGTTCACTTACAATCTGGGTTACACATTCACCGTCGAATCCAATCTTGGCAGAATCAAAAAAACTCTTCTCTATTAGCATCTTAACCACCGTGATTGACTGGAATTACTTCGACGATATCCGTTAGGCCCACAGGACCTAAATGCAACCTCCAGTCTTTACCATTAATCAAGACAAGCAATCCCGGCCTTATTTTCCCCTCCTTAGTAAGGGTTCCGCCTTTGTCAAGCTTGGCGAGCAGTTCAGAGACTTCTCCACAATCTTGGACGCTGACCGATGCACCAAAAAACTGACTTAAGGGTCCTTTAAACCGCACTTCTACCATTTCTACTCCTCGACTAGCTCCTGTTCCCTCTCCTGTCTCATCTTCTCAGCGTTCTCGACTGTCCTTACGTAACGAGTCAAATAGCCAGCTACTCTGTTTCTTACCTTTTTAGACTGGACGTCCAAGTATTTTTTAAGCAATTCCTTGTTCTGCCTGAAATCCTTAGTTACTTCACCCTTATGCTCCTCAAATATTTGCTGAGCCACCCGCTTTATATCGCGCGTGTATACGTTTCCCATCCGACCCACCTATTCGGAGCTTTGCGCCGTATAGACGCTATGCTTAGCTTTGGTTAAGCCTTCCTCCTTCTTAAATCTGCCCTTCAATTTCTCAAGCACCAAACTTAAGGTGGTGTACTCCATTTCTGCTGGCTCCAGTCTATGAGGCATGAATGGGCCATGCCTCCTCATGTAATCTGTCACGTCTGAGGCTAGTCTCCTCGCATTATCAAAGGCAGGATCGTCAAATAAGTCGCTTGGACCAACCAGCTTCCCGTTCTTGACATTAAATCCTAGGCCTATTAGCCTAGGCGGACCATCAAACCGGGTAGCTCTAGCGTCTCTTTGAGAGACGGGCATAAGGGGACCATAGTGACTTCCCCTCATCCATCCCGCCACTAGATGCGGGAAGGAGAACGCCTCAAGTGCCTCTCCCAGTGCTGGCAGTCCATGCTGAAGACGTACCACCATAACTGGATCGTCTTTTCCTACATACTTCCCTGCCATGAGGTTTAGCCTTTCGATGGAAACCGTGGAAGCTAGTAGATCGTCCTGTTTTCTCCACACCCTTCTAACTACATATCTTCCCGTGGTCCCAATAAGTGCTAGAAGATCGTAGGACTCCTCCGGAGTGGTGAAAGTGACACTCTCACCTTCATAAACATCGAGCACATCGAACCTAAACCCGTTATGCAGGGCTGGGTCTATCACTAGGCCGGCTGTGTTAAACGGATCTGCAAACAACTTGTAGATTGGTAAATTGAAGGCTCCTGGTTCAGTCTTATCTGCCATAAATATCGCTATCGGCTCTGACTGTCTCTCCTCGAACTCCATTTCCGCCACACCGGGACCTAGGCCCTTAACGTTCCCAGAGAAGGAATCTGAGAGTAGATCCTGCCCAGCCGCATAGAGACCTAAGTCTTTGGCTACTTTCGCCGCCTCTTTGAAGGCGTTCCACGCAGTCTCGTGAACCTTGGGGTCTAAGGTGCCGCGGGAGTGAGTCATTATCAGTTCCAAATCATCGCCAACGTGAGTAATGTAATAGTCTGAGATCACGCCAGATCGCTTAGCCTCCGCCAAGACCCTGTTCGCCACGGCCATTGTATCTGGATGCACCGTGTGGTGACCGGCCAAGCTCCCTATATCGGCCTTTATAACACTTAAAGTAGTTTTCATGAGTAACCAATTACTCCCTCGTACAACACATATTAAAGTTTAGTCGGTAGGGAACCGAACACCAGTCTTAAGAAAAACATGATCAGAACTTCCATCTCCACTGACGTCTGGATCTATACACACAAGAAACGTAATATGGTTTAATATACAAAAATTTATATATGCTATCAACTGGAGACTATCACGTGGGTCTTGAAGAACTTCAGAACGTTAGAGTGAGGTTGCCCTCAGGTAGGGAGGCCCGAGTGGCCGACGCGATAAGTTTTTGTTACGACCTATCAGACACCGACATATCTGTATTGAAGGAGCTACTGCAACAAGGGATCAAAAGTGAGGACGAATTGGCAGAGGCATTAAAATTGAGTAAGGCATCAATTAATAGATCTGTGAATAAGCTGACGTCGTTGGGGTTCGTAGAACGGGTCAAAGATCCTAACTCCAAGGGAGGGAGGCCGCGATATCTATATAAACCAATGCCCATGGAGCAGCTTCTCGAGAGAATGAGAAGAGATTTCAGCTATTGTGCGGAAATATTCAGTAAAGCTATAATAAGCCTCACTTAGTCATGTTTAGCTGTGAAACGAGAAGATTCTCTCGTAAAAGCTAAGGAGGCATGTTTCTATATTAATGCAGTAGTAGATTATTTCAACTCTCTTCTCCCCACCGAGAATACTCCATGCTTAAAAACCCACTTACGCGAAATTCCTCATAGAAATGGGTAATCTAACCAACGGAAGGGGTGAAAGGGATCTGTGACTTTAGTGGCGGCCTAGGTTCGATTTCTTGAAAATGCCATGGAGCCTGGAACTCCTATTAGATAGGGGGATATTACCATTAAAGGAGAAACCTAGTCTCACTTCTATCTTAACCTGGTGTGAGATCTTCTCTCAGTCTCAGACCTGACCTTTATTATTCCAAAATGTACCGCACAGTTAACACAGTAGCACCTTGTAACTGGATATCTAGTGATCATGGCACCTTTCTTTTCCAACTCTGCAGCGAGTCCAGAGTCGACTGGACTATACATTCTGGTTACACATACAGCCTTGTCTTCAGGTATCCTCGCACCACAGTTGTCGCAAGAGATATAGCCGACGTGCCCCTTATCTCCTTTTCGTCTCCCTCTATTTTCCCTTTTCTTCGGCAAGATTACACCTTCTGCCCTCTCTACAATAATGATCTAATAAGTTTTTGCGATCCTGAGCACGGTCTCGGCAGGGCTTCCACAAACTACACATTTTCCTTGGATTTCTGCCCCTTCATAAGGTGAGCCCAATACCCTTCCTCCAGTTTGTTCTTCCATCTTCAATCCGCACTTGTTATTTCCACACCAAGGGACTTCCACTATCCCAAGTTTCGATTCTAATCTACTCTTAGCTAAATTGAGGTCGTCAACTCTACTCACTAGATCCTTCATCCTCTTCCAACTTGAGGTCCTCATATTGTCCTCTATTTGTTTAAGAATCTCTCTCACTGCGTCTATTAGATGGTTAAGTTCAACTTCTTTGGACTCTAGCGTGTCCCGCCTCTTTATAGACACAGTTTTTGAGGCCAACTCTCTGCGTCCCACTTCTACCCTAAGTGGTACGCCCCTAAGTTCCCAGTAGTAATATTTCTCGCCAGGCGTCGCTTTCTCATTATCATCAATCTTGGTTATTATGCCCGCCGAATTCAAACTATGAGCGATTTTTCTGGCATAATCCTTTACCTTCTCTCCCTCTTCCTTGGCAGGAATAGGTATTACCACCACTAAAATTGGAGCCACTAAAGGATGTAGAACAGCTCCGTGGTCATCACCGTGAATAGCTATGATGGCGGCGATAGCTCTATCCGATATACCATAACTGGTTTGGTGAGGATAATCTAAAGAACCGTCGGCCCTCTGTATCTTCATGTCGAAGGCCTTAGTGAAGTTTTGTCCAAGGTGGTGAACCGTTCCTATTTGTACGACTCGGCCATCTGGAAATATAGTATCGAAGGCAACAGTGTAAAGGGCACCGGCGAACTTATCCCACTCTGGCCTGACCGAGATCACGTAAGGAATACCGAGAGAGTCGAAGAACTTCTTGTAAATGGAGATGGCCTCCCTCACTTGTCTCTCTGCATCTTCATAGCTCTCATGAATTGTGTGGGCTTCCTTAAAGGTTGTGATCTCCCTGACTCTAAGGAGAGGTCTAGTGGCCTTGGTCTCGTAACGGAATACGCTTACTATTTGATAGTACTTTTTAGGTAACTGGGTGTAGCCTTTTATCCATAGGTTCTCCATATAGGTGATGGAAACCTCACTGGTGGGTCTAAGTGCGAGTTTAACATCGAGCTCCTCGTTACCACCCTTAGTTACCCAGAACACTTCGCCTTGAAATCCCTCTATGTGTTCTGCTTCTTTCGCCAACAAAGTCTCTGGAACAAGTAATGGAAACAACACCTCCTCATGCCCCGTCTCATTAAGGAGATTCCTTATATTCGCTAGAACTCTCTCACGGATCTTGAAACCATAAGGCATCCAAACTCCCATTCCTTTTACTGGGTATCGTCCATAATCCAGTATTTCCGCCTCAGACAAGACCCAATCATACCATTCGCTGAAGTTAGAGGAGACCTTGTCTCTTGTTAACTTCACGAGTTCCTGAAAAAGGTAAGGAGTTAAAAGCTTCTTCTGGCTTAGAACTTCGCGAACAACATAAGGACAGCGAACAATATGCCGTACACCGCTATTCCTTCACCTATTGCAACGAACAATAGCACGGTGCCGAACATATCTCTCCTCTCCGTGAGTACGCCTATTCCCGCTGCAGCTGCCATACCGACGGCTACTCCAGCCCCAATCGCCGCTAAACCTACAGCCAGTCCAGCTCCGATGTTCAGTCCTTCAAACCCAGCCGAAGTATCGGCGGCGGTTTGAGCCCCGACCATAACTGCACTTAATAGGGCCAGAAGGAAACTTCCTAGACCTAACAACCTATACTTCAGGCTCATTCAGTATCAAGCATACCCCCACTCACTTCTCCTTTAAAGCTTTCCCTAGCTTACGAAAGTTGGCTTCATGGTCTTAATTGAGAGACATCAATTGAAGAGGCCGAATATCTAAACTACCGTTCCACTCTCCATAACTCTTTATGAACTACCCTCTCATGAACGTCAATAGAGCTCTAGGGCCTGCTGTATTAGTTATCTTCGCTATTGCCCTACTCCTAAGCAGGGGTAGGTATTTAGATATATTTTTTACTTCACATACGATTTTATTAGTAATACCCAGTGGATTAGGATTAATCATATTTATATTAATAAAAAATAGAATTAAGAAGAAAATTGATCTCCTAAAAATACAGAACGATGTAGTGGTAATAAAAAACGGAGAGAAGTTGATTGCCTCCGTGCCGTATAAGCTTTCCATAAGGGAGAGGGGGTCACAATCGAGAATCGATTACGCGAACGAGATAGAAGCACTAGGAAGGGTTCTAAGTAGGGCTTTCCCTGATCTGCTTTTAACGATCGTGACCCAGCTTGAAAACCGGCCAAATACTCTATTAATAGCGAGCTGTGAGGGGAAATCAGAAGAACAATTAAGGAGGAGATTAAAGGAGTTCGGAGAGTTCCTGATTACAGTCAAAGACTCCATAGCCCCAGATATAGAAATGAACTCGATGCGCAGTAGTAGAGCTCTCGTAGTTCCGTTGGGAGATGGAGGAGACGCGGTATTTCTAAAAGTGTACGGCTCTGTGCCGGCCTTGCCAAATTCTCGTGGGTACTCAATTGGCTTCGACATCGAGTTAGGTAAAGCCAACGACGGCTACGACACGCCAGTGGGATTGAGAAAAGAGGAGTTACTCAGACATGTTGCGATATTTGGAACTACGGGTAGTGGGAAAACCAACACGGCGGGACTGATTGCAGCGGGCGCTGCTAAGCTCGGATTCAGGACTGTAATAGTAGACTGGCACGGAGAATATTCCGCTTTGCTGAAAGATGCAGAAAAATGGGACGTTAAAAGGCCCCTCAAATTGAAGCTATTCCAAGAGGACGATGATTTGGAAGAAGTAGTACAAGTACTAGGGGAGGCCTTAGACCTCACTGAGCCTCAGCGGTTTCTACTTCTCACAATTCTAAATTTGGTCCGCAAAAAAAGTAGGGAAAGGGTCTTTGACGCCGTTGTACGAGCAGAGGAGAACTCGTACTGGATAAGAGATGTAAAATATGCATTGGCTCGAAAACTTTACACTATTTCTACCCCCAAGGCAGACATACTTTTCAGCGACGGCGAAGGTGTGGAGTGGAGGGATATATTGAAGTGTTTGAAAGGAATCAACGTAATAGACCTCTCTCTGGTCAACAACTTGATTCTAAGGAAGGTTTACGTTCTCTTCCTGCTAAGATTCTTGACCGAGGCTCACTTGAGAAATTGGGACGGTAAGACTACAATTGTAGTACTCGAGGAAGCTCATAACTACCTCAAGGAAGACAACCCGTTTATAGAAAGGATGATGTCAGAAATGAGGAAGTTCAACTTAGGGATCTGTGTAGTCTCACAGTCGCCCTCCACTATAGCTCCTTGCGTAATTAAAAACACCAACACGAAACTTGTTCACGCCTTAAAATCAAACGTCGACAAGTCGGTAGTGAGGGATTCCATGGCATTGGACGAAAAATTCACTTCCGCTTTAGATAAGCTCAGAGTGGGAGAGGCGTTGTTAAGTAGCCCCACCCTTCCATATCCTGTAAGTCTGAGAGTAAAAAAGGGTTAGTCCTCGTCTTTCTTTTCCTCTCCAGACTTCTTGCTTTCTCCTCCCTTTGGTTCGCTCTTCTTCCCAGCTGCTATGAGATCGTCGATTCTGAGTATTAGCGTGGCCGCTTCCGTAGCTGCCTTTATGGAATTGGCCTTCACTACCGTTGGTTCGATTACCCCTAACTTCCACATATCGTCGGGCTGCCCTGTAAAGACATTAACTCCATACCACTTGTTCCCCTCCGTCTCATGCAGACTCCTGAGCTTCATCAGGAAATCTATCGGGTCCAGTCCAGAGTTCTCCATCAGTGTCACAGGGAGTCCCTCTATGGCATTAGCGTAGGCCTCGATTGCCAACTGCTCCTTCCCGCCAACTTGAGGTGCCATCTTCCTCAGTCTCTTGGCAACCTCAATTTCCACCGCACCTCCCCCAGCAACGACGCGTCCATCTCTTATAACGTCGGCAGTAGTTCCTAGAGCGTCCTTTATGGCTCTCTCTGTCTCGTCCACAACCCTCTCTAGACCTCCTCTTATCAATATACTCACGGCCTTCGGATTCTTAGCTTGCTCTACAAAGACCATCTTATCCTCTCCTACTTTCCTTTCCTCCACTAATTTCGCGTAACCCAGATCCTGGGCCGTCAGCTCGTCGATATTGGAAACAACCCTTCCTCCGGTCGCTCTGGACAACTTCTCTAGGTCGCTCTGCTTCGCTCTTCTCACAGCTAAGATTCCATGCTTAGCCAAGAAGTGTTGTGCAACGTCATCTATTCCCTTCTGGCAGATGACAACATTAGCCCCGCTTGCAACGATCTTTTCGACCTTCTCCTTGAGGATGGACTCGTCCTCTTCGAGGAACCTTTTCATCTGTGTGGGATCGTTTATCCTTATCTCAGCATCTATCTCTGGTTTCTCAACCTCTAGTGGGGCGTTGAGAAGAGCGATCTTAGCGTCCTCTACTCTCTTGGGCATTCCTGGGTGGACTACTTCCTTGTCTACAACTATTCCATAAACTAACTGGGTATCTCTTATGCTTCCACCATGCTTCTTCACTAACTGAACGTTATCTAAGTCTACGTAGAGTCTGTCACCTCTCTTCTCAGTAACCTGAGTGACTGCCTTAACCACTATGTCGGCGATGTAATCTCTGGCTCCAGCCACAGCCTTGCTATTAAGGGAGGTATGGGCCACCTTCTTCAGAGTCTCCAAGTCGTCTACAGTAACTTTGGCGCTCAATTCATTGATCGCCTTTATGGCCTCCTCCTCAGCCTTCTTATATCCGCTTACAATAACTGTCGGGTGAATATCCTTGTAGAGCAAGTCCTCTGCCTTCTTCACTAGGTCTCCAGCTAATATTACCGCTGTCTTAGTGCCATCTGCAGTCTCTTCGTCCTGCCCCTTGGCTATCTGAACTAACAGCTTGGCCGCTGGGTGCTGTAAATCCATTTTGTCTAATATAGTAGCACCATCGTTGGTAATCGTTATATCTCCTAAGCTGTCAACGAGCATCTTGTCCATACCTCGAGGTCCGTAAGTGGTCTTTAACATCTCCTGCACAATCTTAACGGCGGAGATGTTGACTCTGAGGGCTTCTTTCCCGTAGCTCCTACTCGATCCTTCCTTGAGGATTATCACGGGGATTCCTTCTGGAGTTTGCGCAACTGTTGCAGTTGAGGACATCTATCTATCACCTTTCACAGGCTCTTAACAAATGGTTCTATAAAAGATTTTCTGACATTGCGTAGCATGGGCCTAGCTCGGTTCCACACAACTCATAGCATTAGGAAATGCATGTCGGTTTAATCCAATCAGTAAAGGAGCCGCCGACGGGACTTGAACCCGCGACCACCGGCTTTCCAGCCAGAGGCTACGAGGCCGGCGCTCTACCGCTGAGCTACGGCGGCAAACTCTTCCCTAATTCCCTTGAAGTAGTTTATAGCCCTTTCTATCATTTCTCTGTACTGGCCTAGGTAAACCGAGGGATCTAATACCTTGTGAAGTTCTTCGTTGTTGAGGAGTGACTTTACTGTCTGATCTTCAATCGCTACTGATATCAATGGAAGTCCGAGATTACTACTTTTTCTACTTAGTTCTGATACTATGCTGTGGGCGACATGTCGTGGAATTCCTTTCCTTGTAAGGCTTAGCATGAGGCTCTCCGCCATTATATTCCCTTTACTCAATTCTAGGTTTTCCATCATTTTCTCCTTATTTACCTTCAAGGAGCTTAAGAGTTGAATAAAACTGTCCAACATCTCATCGATTATAAGCAGTGAGTGGGATAGAAGTATGCGTTCTGACGAACTATTCGTCAGATCTCTCTCATGCCAAGTTGGAATATTCTCAAGCGCGGGAACTACAAAGCCCCTAAGCACCTTAGCCAAGCCACAGATCTTCTCAGAAAGAACTGGATTCTCCTTCTGAGGCATAGTGCTACTCCCAACCCTAGAAGGGACGGACTCAGCTAGCTCAGCAATCTCTGGTCTCATAAGTTCCCTCACTTCTAGGGCGAAACGATCTAGCTGGCTACCCAATATGGCTAAATCAGATATGAGTTCGGCATGTCCGTCTCGAGGGGCTATCTGTGTAGTGATCTCGTGAGGAGATAAGCCCAGTCTCTTCGAGACCTCCAATTGGATCATGCCACCTTTCTCCCCCCAACCGGCGGCCGTTCCGACTGCACCCGCCATCTTCACTTTTAGCAGCCTCGACTCCACCTCCTTCAGACGCTCTAGCGATCTCGTCAATTCGTAAACGTAGTTTGCAAGCTTAAAACCGAAGGTTATTGGAAGGGCGTGTTGTCCGTGAGTTCTCCCCACCATTAACGTATCTGCATGTTCGATAGCCAACGCGGATAGCAAGTCGAGACTCTTAACTAGCTTTCTCTTAAGAATATCCAAGGCGTCCCTAAAGATCAGAGCATATGCGGTGTCCACTATGTCGTAGCTAGTGGCGCCAAAGTGCACCATCTTCCCGGCGTCTCCCGCTTTCTTGGCCAAAACAACTGCCATTGCCATTACGTCGTGGCCTATCCTTCTCTCTTCCTCCTCAATTTCGGATGGGGTAATGGTCGAGGCGACGTCAAGAACAACCTTAATGCTCTCTGGATTTTCGATCCCAACCTCCGCCAGAGCTTGGAGGAGGACCACCTCTACACGGATCATTCTCCTTATTATTTCCTCTCTGGAGAAGAGTAGTCTCATCTCTCTGCTTCCATACCTCCAATCAAGTGCACAGATTGAAGACACAACGAAGATATGCTTTTGAACGTATAAGGTTTCCTCGAGACTGTGAGAGTAGCCACACTAGGTAGTCATTCCTCTCTCCAAATCCTACATGGGGTCAAAGCTGAAGGTTTGGAGCCTATGCTGGTCGTTGAGAAGAAGAGACGGGACTTTTACTCTCGCTTCGACTTCATAGACTCCATCCTTACCTACGAGGATTTAGACAGCGCAGTGACACTACTTAACTCCTCCGACGTTATTGTTCCTCACGGGAGTTTAATCGAGTACCTAGGAATTGAGAGGGCGTCTAAGTTAAAAAGTAAGAGCATCTTCGGAACTAGGAATCTTTTCAGTTGGGAGTCAGACCAAAAGAAGAAAATGAGTCTGTTAAAGATGGCAGGAGTGAAAATCCCAGAACAGTTCGAGGATCCAGAGGACGTGGACAGACGAGTAATTGTTAAACTTCCTGGAGCGAAGGGAGGCAAGGGCTACTTCGTAGCAGAAAGTAAGGGCAAGGTGAAAGAAGGGCTGGCAGAAGTAATGCGAAAAGGCCTGATAAAGGATCCTTCAGAGGCGTTAATTCAAGAGTACGTGATAGGAGTTCCCATGTACTTCCAGTTTTTCAGAAGTGTAGTTAAAGACAGAATTGAAATAACTGGCATAGACGTGAGATACGAGACTAACGTCGACAGCCTCAGGAGGCTGGTAGACCCTAAAGGAGTGGAACCTTCGTTCGTGGTTGTGGGTAACATACCGCTTGTGGCTAGAGAAAGTCTGCTTCCCAACGCCTTCGCATACGCGGAGTCCTTCGTTAGGGTAGTAGACGACTTGGTGCGACCCAAGATGATTGGGCCTTTCTGTCTAGAAACCGTGGTAACCGATGAGTTAGACATTGTAACGTTTGAGTTTTCGGGGAGAATAGTAGCTGGGACTAACCTATACATTGATGGAAGCCCATATAGTTGGCTATACTGGAGGGAGCCAATGAGTGTGGGTAGAAGAATTGCGAGGGAATTAAGAGAGGCGAAAGAAAAAGGGAAATTGGAGGAAGTTCTCACATGAGGGTAGCCGCCTTCGCCAGCCATTCCGCCTTAGATGTCTTCGATGGCGCAAAGGACGAAGGATTTGAGAGCGTGGGACTCTGCAAGAAAGGTAGAGAGAGGCCTTATCTAGAGTTCAAGGAAGTAGTGGATTACTGCATAATGGTTGAGGAATTTAAGGAAATTGCTTCCGTTAAGATAGTTAACGAATTGCGCCGGTTGGAAGCTGTCCTGGTCCCGAACAGGAGTCTAGCGGTCTATGTCGGATATGACAGCTTAGAAAAGATGGAGATTCCATTCTTTGGTAACAAATTCATGTTGAGATGGGAAGAAAGAACTGGAGAGAAAAACTACTATCGATTGTTAGATGTAGCGAAGATCAAGAGACCAAGGACTTACAAGTGGGAAGATAAAATAGAAGGACCCGTTCTAGTCAAGATACCTGAGGCTAAGAGGAAAGTAGAGAGAGGGTTCTTCTTCGCTGTAAACGATGAAGACATGAGAAGTAGACTGGAGCACCTAGTCAGCGTGGGTATGGTAGATAAGGAGGATGTTAGGAATACCGTCATAGAAGAACTGATTCTAGGAGCCCATTTCAACGTGAACTTCTTCTACAGTCCTTTAAGAGAGAGAGTAGAACTTCATAGCATCGACAGGCGAATTCAAAGTGATTGGGATGGCTTCTATAGACTTCCTGCCGATATTCAACTTAGATTGAATTCGCAGCCCCGCCTCATTGAGGTGGGCCATGAGCCAGCAACGTTAAGGGAGAGTTTACTAGAGAAGATTTTCGAAATTGGGTACTCATTCGTTAAGGCAACTAAAGAACTGGAGTCACCTGGGATAATAGGACCCTTCACACTTCAGTTAATGGTGACCCCTGAGTTAGAGCTGGTGGTTTACGACGTCGCTCCAAGGATAGGCGGTGGAACAAATGCCCATATGGGAATAGGGAGCCAATACTCTAAGCTATACTGGAGGGAGCCAATGAGTGTGGGTAGAAGAATTGCGAGGGAATTAAGAGAGGCGAAAGAAAAAGGTCAGTTAAAGGAGGTCACCTCTTGATATATTTTTCATTTTGATCGCTTAAGTCGCATAGCAACAAACATGTTCAAACAGCGTCTCCTAGGTCTGTTGTAGTCAAGGGGTTTGATAGTAATCGATGTGAACATCCAGATATAGCAACTATTTTATACAAGGGATCGAGAGTAGGCAAAACGGTTTCACATGCTGCAGATAGTTGTGGGAGGTTTCTTTGGAGATGAGGGAAAAGGGAAGGTCGCGTCGTATCTAGCCCTTAAGGACTCGCCCGCGGCCTCCGTAAGGACTGGCTCCATAAATGCGGGACACACTGTAACTCACAACGGACAGTCGTGGAAGGTTAGAATTATCCCTTCCGCTTTCGCCAATAAGAAGGTTAGATTACTCCTGGGACCTGGCGCCCTCACCTCGCTGAACCTCCTTGTAACCGAAATGGAAAATACAGGGACAAGAGGAAGAGTAGGGATCGATCCGCATGTTGGAATAATAACAGAGGAGGAAATTGAACAGGAGAGGAACGACGAATACCTTGTGAAGAGAATAGGTAGTACGGCTCAAGGCGTAGGATACGCTGAAGCTAAGCGTGTACTGAGAAAGTTAAGACTGGCAGGAGAGTACAGCGAGGTGAAAGACCTAATCATAGACGTACCTTCTACTGTGGTAGACTACGTAGAACGAGGCTCAAAGGTGCTTATAGAGGGTACCCAGGGCCACTATCTAAGCCTATACCACGGAGATTACCCGTATGTGACTAGTAGGAACGTCACCGCCTCAGGGATATTAAGTGAGGTTGGCGTGGGGCCGAAATACGTTAAGGATGTTATAATCGTTTTCAAGTCTTTTGTTACTAGAGTAGGACAGGGTGAACTTCCAGGAGAGATCGAGGAGGAGAAAGCAAAGGAACTAGGTCTGATAGAGGTGGGGACTGTAACTGGAAGGAGGAGAAGAGTTTCACCATTTAACGTGGAAATGGCAAAGAGGGCCATAAGGATTAATGGAGCCACACAAGTCTGCATAACGAAGCTCGACTGGCTGTTCAAGGAGGCACACAACGTTGTAGAAGAAACTAAACTATCCAAGGAAGCTAAGCTCTGGATAGATGACATCGAATCGCAACTAGGAGTCCCAATAACTCTTATTGGAACAGGGGAAGAGAGCCTCAGCATGATCGATATGAGGAGGGAGAAAGGATTTGAAATATGATATTGCGATAATAGGAGGAGGGCCGGCAGGACTCTTCGCCGCGTACGAAATTTCAACTAGAATGAGAGAAGGAACGCAAGTAATTCTTATAGATAAAGGAGCACGGGCCAGTGTCAGGAATTGTCCTTTGCTCTCTCCAAAGGAAAAGTGCACGTTCTGTACCCCATGCCACATCACGTATGGGATAGGAGGGGCTGGCACCTATAGTAGTGGCATAATTAATTTGAGGCCTGATATAGGAGGGGAGCTCCATGAGCTTTTGAAGAGCTGGAGCGAGGCCCAATCCTTGATAGACTACGTGGACGAGGTTCTGCTTTCATTTGGAGCGCCTCACGATAGGCTATTCGTTCCCAACGAAGAGAAAGTCAGGGAAGTCCAGAAGAGGGCCGCGAAGGCGGGAGCGGAGTTCGTACCTATAAAACAGCGACATATGGGCACAGACAAGACTCCACAAGTTATAGAGAATATGACTAGATACGTAGAATCCAGAGGAGTCAAGATTAGTGACCTAACTACGGTCTTCGAAATCCAGAAGAAAGACGGCATATTTTCCATGAAGACGTCGAGGGGAGAAGTAGAGGCTGGTATAGTACTCGCAGCTCCAGGGAGAGCGGGAGCCCAGTGGTTTTACTCGGAGGCCAAGAAGCTAGGAGTGGACATGACCCCAGCCCCCTTAGACATAGGTGTTAGAGTCGAGGTAGAGGCATTGGTATTCGAGGAGGTTACCAATGCTACATGGGATCCTAAACTCATTCTCTATACGAGAAAATACGATGACAAGGTGAGGACCTTCTGCGTCAATCCAAGGGGATATATAATGAAGGAAGTCTATTCTGACGGAACAATAGGAGTAAATGGAGAAACGTATGTAGATAAGAAAAGTGATAACACCAACTTCGCCTTCCTAACCACCGTCAAACTTTCAGATCCGTTGGAGGACACAATAGAATATGGGAAAAGCATAGCCAAACTCATGACCAGACTTGGGGGTGAGAAGCCCATAATTCAAAGGCTAATAGACTTAGAGAAAGGCAGGAGGAGTACGTGGGATAGAATATCAAAGTCTACAGTCAAACCCACCTTGAGGGATGTGACTCCAGGAGACATAAGTATGGGACTTCCGTTCAGAGTTGTGGAAGACCTAATAGAGGGACTGCAGAGGTTAGACAATGTGGCGCCCGGGGTTTACTCGTCAAATACCCTCCTTTATGCGCCGGAAATTAAGTACTACAGCATGAAGGCCGTGGTAGATAGAAACATGGAAACTGTAGTGGACAACCTGTTCGTGGCCGGAGACGGTGTGGGACTATCTAGGGGAATAAACGTAGCGGCGGCCACAGGTATCCTAGCGGCTCGAGGAATAACCCTAAAGTTAGGGCTCTAAAAATTAAACAACGCCGTCAGTGCAACCTAATGAAGCTGTCTGAACTTGGAGAGAGGAAATTCCTTACTACGGTTGTAAGGAAATTGTTAGAACATTCGGAGCTCGACGATGTGTACCACAAAGACGGTATTGTGTACAAAATGGATGGATTTCCTCTCTCATTCGGATTCACCTTCTCAGACCCTTATGACATAGGATGGAAGTCAATTACAGCTGCAGTGAGTGATGTAGTAGCAAAGGGTAGCTTACCAAACGAGGTGATGATTTCGATAGGCCTAGACCCTGACTTGGAGGTAAGCGATGCCTCGGCCTTGATGGAAGGGATAATCGATTCCACTAATTACTACGGGGGAAAGGTAGTGGGAGGAGATACCAATGGAAGTAAAAAGGGAGAAGGTTGGATAGACGTAGCGATAATAGGAAAAGCGCTCTGCTACAAGCCGCTCTCGAACGCGAAAGAAGGCGACACAATTGTTCTGACTAATAAAATTGGGATGACCACCGTGGCTTTCATAAGTTTCCTAAAGGGTATTGAGGTACCTCATCACTTCCTCACAAGCTTAAGGCATCCTGTTGCTAACCGTTATCTTCCATTGGTCATGCATAATAACTGTGAGCACATATCCACTTCAACCGATATAAGCGACGGTCTCCTCATCTCTCTATCTAAAGTGGCGGAAGCATCGGGGAAGGGAGTAAACCTAACTACGATTCCTTATAGGGAAGACGTCCTAGACCAACTCAACAGACTCTCCATGGATCCTTTTTCTTCTCTGAAATATGGAGGTGAGGAGTATGAGGCGTTATTAGTAGTGACGGGGCGAGAAGTGGAGCACATTATGGAGGAAATGTCGAATTGGGGAATGAGACCGTTAATTGTCGGAAAGGTGATAGAAAGAGAAGGACTCTACTTCATGGGTAAAAAGATGGAGCCTTCTGGATGGGACAACTTCAGAGGATGGGATTAACCAAATAAACGGGTTGGAAGGAGAAATGTCTTATATACTAGTTGAAGAGATTTCTGAGTCATGGCGCAAACAGCGCAGGAACAGAGATTCACCCTGCTACCTGCGCCTTCAAAATTCGATGAAGGAGTTGTCAAATTCGGCGACAGAGACATCAAAATAGGAGGGCCCCTTCCTAAACTGGCGGAGAACGAGAAACTCATAAGGGTTACTCACTCTCTTTGCCCAGCTTGTTACAGGCTACTTCCCGCCGCGATTTTTGAGAAGGAGAGTAAACTCTTCATAAGGAAAGTATGCCCAGATCACGGTGAGTTCGAGGACCTATACTACGGAGACGTAGGAATGTACTACAAGTTCGACTACTGGGAATACGAGGGGAAGGGACCTAAGGTACCGTACGTTGACCTGAAGTCTCCATGTCCGTACAACTGCGGACTCTGTCCTATGCACCACCAGCACTCGGCCTTAGTTAACCTAGTGATAACCAACAGATGTGATCAGTCTTGCTGGTACTGCTTCTTCTACGCTGAGAAGGCTGGATACGTGTTTGAACCCTCCCAAGAACAGATAAGATTCATGGTGGAGCAGCTCAAGCGGCAGGGAGCAACAATGGTAGTACAGATAACTGGAGGTGAACCTACACTCAGGGAGGACCTTGTTGAAGTAGTGAAGATCGTCAAAGATGCTGGGGTTAAGCATATCCAGCTAAACACGTGGGGAGGTACCTTCGCTAAGATGTACATGGAGGATCCAGAGAGGGCTGTACGTTTCGCTAGAGCAGTGAGAGAAGCGGGCGTGAATACCATATATATGAGCTTCGACGGGACCACCAGGAAGACTAATCCAAAGAACCATTGGGAGATCCCCTACACGTTAGACGTATTCAGAAAGGCAGGAATGACAAGCGTAGTTTTAGTACCGACCGTAATCAAAACAGTTAACGACCACGACCTAGGCAATATAATTAAGTTCGCCGCTAGGAACATGGACGTTGTTAGAGCAATAAACTTCCAACCAGTGAGCCTAACGGGGATGATGAAGAGAAATATGAGGGCTAAGTTTAGGATCACTATTCCAGAGATACTAAAGAATATAGAGGAACAGACTAACGGAGAAATTACTAGGGACAGTTGGTATCCTATAGGCACATCCGTTGTGTTTTCGAAGCTTGTGGAGGCGCTCACTGGTAAGGAGCAGTTCGAGATGGCCAATCATCCGTCCTGCGGAGCTGGAAGCTACATCTATGTGGAGTGGAAAGGTGGAGAGCCACACTTCATCCCCATCTCGAAGTTCATAGATCTGGAGGGAATTCTGGAATACCTCAAAGAGAAGACGGAAGAAATTAGGGAAGGAGCCAACAAATACGTCACCGCGGTAAAACTAGTCTACAACTTAAGGAAGTTCATAGATAAAAAATATGGTCCTAAGGACTTCGATGTGTGGAAGATGCTCTATAACATAATAGTGAATCACAATTACGATGCGCTGGGAGAGTGGCACTACAGGACTCTATTCCTAGGTAACATGCATTTCATGGATCTTTACAACTACGACGTCCAGAGGGTAATGAGATGCGATATTCACTACGTCACGCCCGATGGAAGGGTGATACCCTTCTGTACATATAACGTACTCAACGATCTTTACAGGGACAAGATCTTGAAGGAGTATCAAGTTTCCCTAGACGATTGGATTAAGAAGTTCGGCGAGAACAGCATAGGAGATTCAGTCAAATACAAGAGGGCAGTAGGATTACTAGAGAAGGGAGAGACCTACAAGGAGACCTACAAGGGATTCCAGATATTATAATCACCTTTAGCCTCCGTAAAGAGTAGGAATTTTATCTATCCTTAAGGACAGACCTTAAGGATAGATTAGGAAGTCAGAGGATTGGGTTTTTGTTCTGATATTTTAACAACACTTCTGTTCTACACTCGCAAAGCCTAGCGTCCATTAACTCCAGGACTGGAGCTTCAGGTCCGAGAAAACCCTCACCTTGGACTAGAGACGTCCCCGAGCCGAAGATCTTCGGGCCACTGTGAGCCTCAGTTCGTCGAAACAACTTTCTTTCACTAAACTCCATATTATTCCTCCTCCTCCCTCCACCATTACCTTCTCCACGCTAAATGACTCATAAAGATCTCTCATGACCTCGCACAGCTTTCCTCCAAACTTCCTAACCTGCACACCAAGCTGTAGTAGTTTATTCTTTATTTCTTCGTTGGGAGATATAGCGTAAGCGACGGTTCTTCCACCAATAAATATCTTACTCTCTGAGTTAAGTTGCAATTTAGTGGAAACTACTACCCTGAGAGGGGGTCTACCTCTCGCGTACTTCAAGCTTAGAGATGGATTGTCAATTCTAACCGTATTAGCACCCACTAGGACTGCATCCACCTCCGACCTAAGGATGTGTTGCCTTGTTTTATCGTAGGGACAGCTTAGCTCACTGAATCCGTTTTTTGCCGCTAACCTTCCATCAATTGAGATGGTACTGAAAATAATTACGAATGGCCTCAAGACAGGAAATCATCTAGCTTGGGTTCCCTCTTAATTTTTCTGCGGACTGAAGTCCTTACCGTTAGGTGCCTAAACCACACCCTAGACTCACACTTGTTTCTAAACGCACAAGTTAGACAACAATAAGGACAAACTGGAATTCCCTTAACGGGACAATCTATTGTCAAAGATTCGCGGCCGCAAGAGCCACAGCGTTCTCCGTAGAGCAACTTAGGACACTTTGCTGCAGTCGCTGACGCTACATAAATAACTTACAGTTTTTAAAGGAGAAACGAGCGTGCTACCAGCGAAGATCACTCCATTATAGTTGGCGATAATCGAACCTAAAGTTGGAGTCCTAGTCAACTTAATCCTTATTCCCTCAACTACCTCTTCATCGCTTCTCAACTCGACGCTGACTCTCGCGGGTTCGTAGAAGGAGCCTTCACACTCTCCCCTTCTTAGAGCTACAGAATCTGGATAGTGTGAAACCACTAATGACTCTACGAAGAACTTGGAGAGTGCACCTATAGCAGAGGCCGCAGCGGGATGACAGCTCGTGACTAGAATATATTTAGGAGTAACTCCCCTAGTCACCTCCAAAATATCGCTCACTATTATATTCAGCGAAACCGGATCTCCTCCATCTATAATGACCCAACCTCTATCTCCCTTCACTAAGTAGCTTCTCATTCCTCTGGGTGTCACTAGAACGTAAACATCCCTAGTCAACCGATAAAAACTCATAACCTCAGAATTACCTTGACGTTCTTAACGTCTCTTAGCCCGTCCTGCCAACCCCTCCCTACACCTATTAGGGCTAATACTCCTACAACGGAGGCTCCTGACCTATTAACTAGACTTACTAAGGCTCTTACGGTCTTCCCAGATCTCACTACATCGTCTACTACTAATACTCTATCTCCCTTCTCGATTAAGTCTTTCCGAAGATAGAAGGTCGATACCATGCTGTTGACTTCCCTCACGGACTCTTCGTAGTAGTCCACATATGTGGACTCCTTGTACTTCTTAACTACTATTAAGGGGCGACGAAGTATGTAAGCAGCCATAGCACCGAGGGCAATACCGTTAACGGCTGGAGTTATAACCTTATCTACTTCGTCTATGGCAGATGCCTTCTCCAACGTGCTAAGTACAACAATGGTAAGGAGGTTTGGATAGAAGAGAATCTTGCTAGTGTCTACAAAATTATCATCATAAATTGATATTTTATCTTTAAAGAATTTAAAAATAAAATCATCGGTTTTGACCTTTCCCAATATCTCCCTTGCTTGGAGTTCGCTGGGAATAGTGGCTCCATTCGTGTATCTGCAAAGGAGACTCTCTTGAATATCCAGCATCGAAGATAATTCCTTGTAAGTGAACGTTTTCTTAAGCTCCTTAAGGGTCTCCACTGCCATGATACGCATTCGCAATTCCTTTTCTTTATGTTCCTTCCCTGTTAACAATTTAATACACGCCCCTCGTATACATAAATAGAGGGATGAGCGGGGTATTAAGTTCTGCAACTATGATGAGAAACCCACGCTGCGACCAAGTATGGGAGTGAACTACATGACCTAGGCGGAGTCCTAGGCCCTAAATGGGTAGTCAGTTTAATTTAGTTGGGAGTTGCACGTGAATCGGTTGAGCGCAGTGAGCTCGAGCGACATCAAGAAGTTGAGGCAACCCATAGTTACAGTGTTAGGACACGTGGACCATGGCAAAACCAGCCTTCTGGACAAAATAAGAGGAACTGCTGTTGTGAGGAAGGAAGCGGGGGAGATGACGCAGGAGGTGGGAGCCAGTGTGGTTCCTAGGTCAGTCATACAAAAAGTAGCTGAGCCACTTAAAAACATAATACCATTGAAACTAGAGATCCCAGGGTTATTATTCATAGACACTCCTGGGCACGAGCTTTTCTCTAATCTAAGGAAAAGAGGAGGGAGTGTTGCCGATATATCTGTAGTAGTTGTAGATGTTACAGAGGGATTTCAAAAACAAACGTTCGAGTCCATACAGATTCTACGAGATAGGAGAGTTCCATTCCTAATGGCTGCCAATAAGATTGATAGAGTGCCTGGTTGGCAACCTAACCCCAACCAACCGTTCACAGTGTCTATATCAAGACAGAGCAAAGAAGTTCAGAGTAGGCTTGACACGTTGATCTACAAGCTGGTCATGGACCTAGCCCAATTGGGCTTCAATGCGGAAAGATTTGATAGAGTGAGGGATTTCACAAGAAACGTTGCAATAGTCCCGGTATCGGCCAAGACCGGGGAAGGAATTCCAGAGTTGTTAGCGTTGCTAGCTGGACTGTCGCAGAGATACATGGAGAACAGGCTAAAGGTGGTGGAAGGGCCGGCTAAGGGAGTGGTAATGGAGGTCAAGGAAGAAATAGGACTAGGACATACAATCGATGTTATAGTCTACGACGGGATTCTGAAGAAGAACGATATCTTAGTGTTGGCGGGCCTAAACGGCCCTATTGTAACTAGGGTTAGGGGAATTCTGGTTCCTAAACCACTTCAAGACATAAGGATAGTAAAGACAGACTTCGTAAGCCTAGATGAAGTAGTTGCTGCTGCAGGTGTTAAAATCTCAGCACCAGGACTCGAAGAAGCTATAGCTGGCTCGCCGCTCTACGTCGCCGAAGACGAAAGTAGAATTGAACAATTGAAGAAGGTTGTGGAGGAGGAGGTCTCAACTATAAAAATCTATAATAAGGATGTTTCTGGGGTTATAATCAAGTCGGACAGTCTTGGAACGTTAGAAGCGATAGTTTCGGCTGTAAGTGGGGAAAAAATTCCGATCAGGCTAGCTGACGTAGGTCCCATATCCAAGAGGGACGTATTGGAAGCCAAATTGTCAGAGGATGAGGCCTACAGGGTTATACTGGCCTTTAGAGTCAGACCGCTCACTGGAGTAGATGTGAGCGGTGTTAAACTAATAAGTAACGAGATAATATATCAATTAATAGACGAATTAGAGAGATATATACAGGAAGTACGGGATAGGGAGAGAAGGAGGACGCTAGAGAGCATGAGCCTGCCCTGCAAAGTAAAGATACTACCAGGATTCGTATTTAGGAGGAGCGATCCCATAATAGTAGGGGTGGAGGTGATAGGAGGGGTCCTCAAGCCTGGCACAACCTTAATCGATAAAGAGGGAAGACAGATAGGACAAGTCCTTCAAATTCAAGATAAGAAGAAGAGTTTAGAACGAGCGACCAAGGGGATGGAGGTGGCCGTTTCCATAAAGAGTAATTTGATGGTAGGTAGACACGTTAACGAGGGAGACTTCCTATACAGTGATTTCACCAACGATGAGCTTGGCCTACTTCTTAAGAAGTTCAAGGATGTAGTGACAAACGATATGATGGAAGTCATAGAAGAGACGGTTAAAATAAAGAGAAAGGAAGACCCCCTCTTTGCCCTTTCAGTGCTGAACTGAAAGGTATCGTCGTCAAGGGAAGAAGACCGAACTTTCGTACGCCACCTTCTCAGGCGAATCGGACGCATGTATCACGTTCTCACTCTTGGAGAGGGCCAAATCACCTCTTATTGTTCCAGGTGAAGCTTCCTTTGGATCCGTCGCACCTATCATTCTTCTGACTACGCTGACCACATCATCCCCCTCCACCAACATTGCCACCACAGGACCTGATGTTACGTATGACACTAGTTCTTCGAAGAACGGTTTTCCCTTGTGTTCTGCGTAAAGCCTCTCCGCGCGGTTTCTATCCAGTTTATCCATCTTCAACTGAACAATATTGAGGCCTCTCTTCTCAAACCGACTTATTATCTCACCGATTAATCCTCTCCTAACACCGTCAGGTTTTATCATAACGAAGGTTCTTTGAGGCACTAATCTCACCTTACCTTAGTGTAGAACTTTGTCCATTTGAGTTTCTTTGGGTCCTTCCCGTATTCTAACATGTATTTTCTACATCTACTCGAACAAAACCAGAGTATAGTGCCATCGTTCTTTATGTGCATTAGCCCAGTTCCTGGCGCTATCTGATGCCCGCAGAAACTGCAGTTTCTAATTGCTACCATAGACCATCACCCATAGAGGCAAGGCGCGAAGTATTTAAATTGAACTGTGTCAGTTAGGTTAGACCGGTCAAGATGAGTGAGAGGTCCAAAGTACAGTCCTCACCAATAATAGAGGAGTTCGGTTTCCCCGCTGAAGTGATAAACATAATAGATAGAACAGGCGTAACTGGGGAAATAACCCAAGTCATGGTTAGAGTTCTGGAGGGGAGAGATAAGGGAAGGATCCTGACTAGGAACGTTAAGGGATCTGTCAGAAAAGGAGATATATTGATGCTCAGGGAGACGGAGAGGGAGGCTAGGAAGCTCACGACCAAGAGTTAAAGGTTCTAAGACATGCCACTATTCAAAGTTGACACGCCACTGGCGAGACACATACTTACTCAACTTCGAGATAGAAACACAAACCAAGTCCTCTTTAGGAAGAACCTAGTTCGTCTGGGCCGTCTCATTGGATATGAGATAGCAAACACCATGGAAGTAGAGGAAGTGACTGTAGAGACCCCTCTTTCAACATTAGCAAGAGGAGTGAGAATTGTAGGCCTTGAGAGAGTGGTGATAGTTAATGTAATGAGAGCTGCCACCCCTCTTGTTGAGGGACTATTGAAGGCATTTCCTTCGGCTAGGCAGGGAGTCGTGGTAGCGAAACGAAAGGAAGGCGAATTCGATTCGCCTCCAAAGGAAATGGAGGTTGATATACATTACTATAAATTCCCAGATGTTAAAGAGGAGGACAACGTGATTATCGCGGATCCTATGGTAGCTACGGGCAGCACAATCCTCAAAGTTCTAGAGCTAATGAGAACAAGTAAGGCTAAGAAGTACTACGTGGCGTCTGTACTCTCTTCACGGTACGGTGTTGACCGTATCACTAAGCAGTACCCTTACGTCAATATCTTCACTGTGGAGGTGGATCCTGAAATCAATTCCATGGGGTACATAGTTCCAGGTCTGGGGGACGCAGGTGACAGAGCCTTCGGATGAGGAACTAATCAGATTGGCAGAAAACGCCGCTTCGAAGGCGTATGCCCCTTACTCTAACTACAGAGTCGGTTCTGCAGTAGTAGGGAGAAGTGGAAGAGTTTATTTCGGGGCTAACGTCGAGAATGCTTCCTACGGACTCTCCATTTGCGCCGAAAGAGTGGCAATCTTCAACGCGGTCTCCTCTGGGGAGAACGAAATAGTTAAGATCGCGGTGGCAAGGGCTGACGGCGGTGAAATCGTACCGTGTGGAGCCTGCAGGCAAGTTATAGCCGAGTTTGGAGAAAAGGCCGTTGTGATCGTGAAGAGCGAAGGAAAAGCTAAGAGGTTCCAGCTGAGGGAATTGCTACCTGACATCTTTAGGCTGAGGTGATACGAAATGGTCCTAGTAGGGTTAGAAGTTCACGCGCATCTAACGGCCCTCAGAACCAAGCTTTTCTGTCCATGCCCTTCAGACTACGTGGGAAAACAGCCCAACTCCAACGTGTGCCCAATATGTCTAGGGCTGCCAGGGGCTATACCAGTATTCAACGAGAGGGCGTTGAGATTAGCTATAATGGTCGGAATAGCTCTTGGGTCTAGGATATCTAACAAAGTAACCTTTGTGAGGAAGCATTATTTCTATCCCGACATGAGTAAGAACTATCAGATATCTCAATACGATGGTCCTGGAACAGAGGCCATAGCGATGGGAGGGCAGCTTAGAATCAGAAATAAGAACGTAAGGATACGGAGAATAAATATAGAGGAGGATCCAGCCAAGAGTGTTTATCCCACTGGTTCGATGCTTACGAGTCAGTACACCCTTCTAGACTACAATAGGTCGGGGATGGGAATGTTAGAAATAGTTACAGAACCAGATATGAGTGAACCACGCGAGACTAGGGAATTCTTAGAGAAACTTAGGTCGGTGTTAGAACATCTGGGGGTATGTGACGGTTCAATAGAGGGGGCCATAAGGGCCGATGCCAACGTCTCAGTTGAAGGAGGTGAGAGGGTAGAGGTGAAGAATATAGGCTCAGCAAAGGATGTTGAGCTGGCCGTGGCCTATGAGATATCAAGGCAGCGCGCAGCAGTGTCCCAAGGAATTCCAGTAAAGAGGGAAACTAGGCATTGGGATGCAGAGAGGAGAGTTACTGTCCCATTAAGGTCCAAGGAGACAGAGGAAGATTACAGATACTTCCCAGATCCAGACCTCCCTCCCATCTCAGTTAACCCCACACTAATCGAGGAGATAAGGAAGTCTATGCCAGAATTACCAGATCAAAGAATAGAGCGGTTCATCAAACAGTATGGGATAAGCAGCTATAACGCCAACGTCTTAGTAATGAATAAACAATTGGCCGATTTCTTCGAGAAGGTCGCCGAGCAGTACCACGACTACACCAAGGCTTCGAGTTTGATAATCAACGACTACCTGAGGTGGCTAAATGAGAGGGATCTCTCGATTGCGCAGGCCAAGGCTGGACCAAGAGAGCTCGCTGAGCTGTTGAAGATGTTAGATGAGGGGATAATAACAATAAAGATCGCGAAGGAGTTCCTTCCAAGAATGATATACGAAGGAAAGGCCCCAAAGGAGTTAGTGGAGGCTACAAGTATGACCGCGTTGAGAGATAGGGAAACTCTGGAGGCCGTTGTCGACTCTGTGATAAAGGAGAATCCGAAGGCGGTGAAGGAAGCCAAGAGAGAACCCAAAGCGATTCACTACCTAGTTGGACAGGTAATGAAGAAGACAAGTAAGAGAGCGGAGCCTGAGACAGTGTATAAGTTACTAGAGAAAAGAATAAAAGAAACAAGCATGTAACTTTAAATTGCAAGCGGATCTAAATTGCAAAGAAAGCCCAAGATTTAGATTAGCCTTGCCTCCCCTTTATGAATCAATGTTTTTATACTCTATGCTTTAGGAAGTTGTTTTAGCTCATAGGTGTTATCTGGATGCGTTCTAGCACGAAAAAGAAGGTTGATCCCCTATCTTATCATCTCACACCTAAACATGAGTTATTGTCTCCAGAGGAAGCACTGACGGTATTGAAATCGTTAGGTGTCACACCAGATCAGCTTCCTTGGATGAGGTCCACAGATCCGGTGGCTAAGGCAATAGGTGCGAGGCCAGGCGACCTAGTGAAAGTTACTAGAAAGAATCCTTTAGGGGGCGAGGTAGTAATTTATAGATATGTGATAAGTGGTTAGGTGAACGTGTTGATCAGTTTAGAGAATCGTTGGACCCTTATGCAATCATACTTCAAATCTAAGGGCTTAGCGAGACAGCACTTAGACTCTTTCAACGACTTCATCGAGGAAAGGCTACAGGAAATAATCGATGAGCAGGGTGAGATAACTACTGAGATTCAAGGTCTTAAAATCAAACTCGGGAAGATAAGAATAGGGAAGCCAAGGGTTAGGGAATACGACCGCGGAGAACATGAGATAACTCCGATGGAGGCTAGACTTAGGAACCTCACCTACGCTGCGCCTCTCTTCCTAACCATGACGCCAGTAGAGAACAACATCGAAGGAGAACCTACAGAGGTCTACATTGGAGACCTACCAATAATGATAAAGTCTTCTATAGACCCGACTTCGCAGCTTTCTCCAGAGGAGCTTATAACAATAGGAGAGGATCCAAAGGACCCAGGAGGATACTTTATAATTAACGGCACTGAGAAGGTCATTGTAATTCAGGAGGATCTTGCTACCAACAGAGTGCTTGTAGACTACGGAAAGCCAGGAAGTAACATCACTCACACTGCAAAAGTCATATCTAGTGCGGCGGGGTACCGACTCCCAATCACAGTAGAAAGGGTAAAAGACGGATCCATCCAAGTTTCTTTCTCTGCTCTCCCTGGGAAGGTTCCCTTTGGTATATTTATGAGGGCACTAGGAGTTACCACGGATAAGGACATAGTTTACATGGTCTCTCTAGATCCTGAGGTTCAAAACGAACTACTTCCCTCACTGGAACAGGCGAGCTCGATAACTACCGTTGAGGACGCGTTAGATTTCATAGGAAACAGGATAGCAATAGGTCAAAAAAGGGAAAACAGGATTCAGAAGGCAGAGCAAGTCATTGACAAATACTTCTTACCTCACGTGGGAACAACGCCCACTGACAGGAGGAAGAAAGCCTTCTATCTCGCTTACGTGGTGAACCGAGTAATCGAGTTGAGTCTCGGAAGGATTGAGCCCGACGATAAGGACCACTATGCAAATAAGAGATTGAAATTAGCGGGAGACCTTTTCTCGAGCTTATTCAGAGTAGCGTTCAGGGCATTCATAAAGGATCTACAGTATCAGCTGGAGAAGTCTAGACTACGTGCTAGAAGACTAGTATTAGGCTCCCTAGTCAGGGCCGACATTGTAACAGAGAGAATAAGACATGCGCTGGCTACGGGTAACTGGGTGGGAGGAAGAACTGGTGTAAGCCAATTACTAGATAGAACGAACTGGATCTCCACTCTGAGTCACCTTAGGAGGGTCATATCGTCCTTAGCGCGCGGGCAGCCTCATTTTGAGGCTAGGGATCTCCACGGAACACAGTGGGGAAGGATGTGTCCATTCGAAACGCCTGAAGGACCCAACAGCGGACTAGTGAAGAACCTCGCTTTAATGGCACAAATCTCGGTCGGTATCAGTGAGAAGACGATTGAAAGAATGTTGAAAGAGATGGGAGTAGTGGACATTGAGGAAATAGTGAGGAAGGTCTCCGAGGAGGAGGTTAGCCAAGATCAGTATAGCGGATGGAGTAGGGTAATACTCAACGGCCGTTTAATAGGGTACTACGAGGAAGGTAAAGTCCTCGCCTCTGAGATCAGGAAAAGGAGGAGAAGGGGGGAGATAAATAACGAGGTCAACGTTAGTTACGTCTCTACGGAATATGGGGATGAAGTGAGGATTAACTGTGATTCGGGCAGAGTAAGGAGACCTCTGTTGGTGTTAGAGGACGGTGAGCCCCTTGTCACTGAGAGAGACATAGAGAGATTGAGAAGGGGGGAGATCGAGTTTGACGACTTGGTTAAGGAGGGGAAGATCGAATACGTCGATCCTGAGGAAGAGGAAAACCTATACATAGCTATAAATGCTGAGGACGTGACACCAGAACACACGCACCTAGAAATATGGCCACCCACCCTGCTAGGTATAACGGCCTCCATGATCCCGTACCCGGAACATAACCAGTCTCCGAGGAACACTTACCAGTCGGCTATGGCAAAACAAGCTCTCGGACTCTATGCGGCCAATTACCAATTGAGGACAGATACCAGGGCTCACTTACTACACTATCCACAGAAACCGTTGGTCAAGACTAGGGTCTTAGACGAGATAGGCTACAACTATAGACCCGCTGGAAATAACGCGATATTCGCAATTATGTCGTTTTCTGGGTACAACATGGAGGACGCTATTCTTCTGAACAGGTCCTCGGTAGAAAGGGGAATGTATAGATCGACGTTCTTTAGACTTTATGCCACTGAGGAAGTTAAGTACCCAGGAGGACAAGAGGACAAGGTTGTCGTACCCGAGCCTGGAGTCAGGGGATTCAAAGGAAAGGAGTACTACAGACTACTGGAGGATAATGGTATAGTTTCTCCAGAGATGGAAATAAAGGGAGGTGACGTCCTGATCGGGAAGGTAAGCCCCCAAGATTCCTTCAGGAATTCAAAGAATTGAGTGCTGAACAGGCTAAGAGGGATACCTCTGTCATAACTAGACATGGCGAGGTCGGCATAGTTGACCTCGTGATGGTCAGCGACACGTCAGAAGGAAATAAACTAGTGAAAGTCAGAGTGAGAGACTTGAGGATACCCGAGTTGGGGGACAAGTTTGCTTCCAGGCATGGGCAAAAGGGTGTGGTAGGTCTACTTATACCACAGGTAGATATGCCCTTCACCACCGAAGGGATCGTTCCAGATATAATCCTCAACCCTCATGCATTCCCATCAAGAATGACCCTAGGACAACTCATGGAGGCTATAGCTGGTAAGTATGCGGCGCTCTCTGGCGAGTTGATGGATGCTTCACCCTTCTACAAGATACCGATGGACGAAATTCAAGCCAAACTGATGGATTTCGGCCACCTCCCAGACTCAACCGAGGTCGTCTACGATGGTAGAACTGGAGAGAAGGTTAGGAACCGGATATTCTTTGGTGTAGTCTATTATCAGAAACTCCATCACATGGTAGCTGACAAGATCCACGCTAGAGCTCGTGGCCCAGTGCAAATACTTACGAGACAGCCAACCGAAGGAAGAGCGAGGGAAGGAGGACTGAGGTTTGGGGAGATGGAGAGAGATTGTCTAATAGGGTACGGTGCTGCAATGTTGATTAAGGATCGATTGCTAGACAATGCGGATAAGGCAGTCATCTACATCTGCGAACAATGTGGTTATGTGGGGTGGTTCGACAGGAACAAGGGCAGATACGTCTGCCCTCTACATGGGGATAAGAGCACATTATATCCGGTCACAATATCCTACGCCTTCAAACTGCTGGTTCAAGAGCTCCTCAGTATGGCAATATCTCCAAGACTGATCCTTGGTGAGAAGGTGAGCTAAATATGGAGGATAAAGTAATAAAGGGAGTAAACTTTGGAATTCTATCTCCAGACGAGATAAGGAAGATATCAGTAACAGCAATAATAACGTCGGAGGTCTATGACGAGGACGGTACCCCTATAGAAGGGGGAGTTATGGACCCGCGGCTTGGAGTAATTGAACCTGGGCAAAAATGCCCCACGTGTGGAAACCAGCTAGGCCAGTGCCCAGGTCACTTCGGCCATATAGAACTGGTGAGGCCTGTAGTGCACATTGGGTTCGTTAAACACATCAATGAGCTTCTCTCAGCCACATGCAGAAAATGCGGCAGACTCAAACTCCCCGAGGAGGAGATAGACAGATATCTTAGGATATACAGAGCAATACAGTCGAGATGGCCATCGGCTGCGAAGAGACTTGTTGACTACGTCAAGAAGACTGCGGGGAAGAACACGACATGTCCTCACTGCGGAACTGAACAGTTGAAGATCAAGCTAGAGAAGCCGCTCACCTTTTACGAAGAGGGTAAGGAGGGAATAACAAAGCTCACTCCATCTGACATAAGGGAGCGCTTAGAGAGGATACCCGATAAAGACGTAGAGGCCATGGGGCTAAACCCGAAGACTAGTAGACCAGAGCTAATGGTGCTAACCGTTCTCCCAGTTCCGCCAGTAACCATGCGCCCCTCAATAATGATCGAAAGTGGAATCAGGGCCGAGGACGACCTTACCCACAAACTGGTCGACATAATCAGAATAAATGAGAGATTGAAGGAGAGCCTAGACGCAGGAGCCCCTCAACTCATAATTGAGGATCTATGGGACCTTCTGCAGTACCACATCTCAACATACTTTGACAACGAAATTCCAGGATTACCCCCGCTAAACATAGATCAGGAAGGCCTTTGAGGACGTTGGCCCAGAGGTTGAAAGGGAAGGAAGGAAGATTCAGAGGGAACCTCTCTGGAAAGAGAGTAGACTTTTCGGCTAGAACTGTGATATCGCCGGACCCCAGCATAAGTATAGACGAAGTTGGTGTACCAATAGACATAGCAAAGATATTAACAATACCCGAGAAGGTCACAAGTTGGAACATAGAAGAGATGAGACAATTGGTGATAAATGGCCCAGAGAAGTGGCCAGGGGCCAACTACATAATTCGACCTGATGGTAAGAGAGTAGATCTAAGGTACGTGAAGGATAGGAAAGCCCTAGCCGAGGGGTTAACACAGAATTACATTGTGGAGAGGCACCTCATGGATAAGGATGTGGTCCTATTCAATAGGCAGCCCTCCCTTCACAGGATATCAATAATGGCTCACAGAGCTAGAATCCTTCCTGGAAGAACTTTCAGACTTAATCTCCTCGTCTGTCCTCCATACAACGCCGACTTCGACGGAGACGAGATGAACCTTCACGCACCACAGGCTGAGGAGGCGGTGGCTGAAGCCAAGGAACTAATGACTGTGCACAAGAATATTCTCACTCCAAGGTACGGCGGGCCGATAATGGGAGGAACTCAAGACTACATAAGTGGAGCTTACCTAATGACAGTGAAAACTACACTCATCAATAGGGAGGAGTTAGCAAAGCTACTCGGACCTGTAAACTACACGGGCGACGTTCCAGAGCCAGCTATCTTGTCACCTAAGGAATACTGGACTGGGAAACAAGTAGTTAGCATGTTCCTACCAAATAACTTCAACTTCCGCGGACCTGCTAACGTGTCGAGTGGTACTAGAATTTGCAGGGACGAAGACTGTCCACATGACTCATACATAGTAGTTAAGCGGGGAGTATTGGTAACAGGTGTTTTCGACAAGAAGGCGTTGGGAAATCAGCAGCCTGAGAGCGTGCTTCACTGGCTGATCAAGGAGTATCCAGAGGATTATGGATTATGGATTATGGATAACCTCTTCAGGCTCTTCATCAGATTCATAGAGATACGGGGGCTCACAATGACCTTCAACGACGTTAAAATACCGGCAGAAGCGGTTTCTAAGATAGCGGAGCAGTCGAGGGAAACAAGAAAAGAGGTGGAGGAACTAATAAATAAGTTCAATAAAGGTGAATTAGAGCCAATACCTGGCAGGACGCTAGAGGAGAGTCTAGAGAACTACATTTTGGATGCTTTAGATAAGTTAAGAAATAGCGCGGGAGAGACTGGATCCAGTTACCTCGACCCCTTCAACAATGCCTACATAATGGCTAGAACAGGCGCCAGGGGAAGCCTCCTCAATCTCACCCAGATGAGCGCTATGTTAGGGCAGCAGTCAATAAGGGGTGAGAGAATAAAGCGAGGCTATAAGGACAGAGTTATACCGCACTTCAAGAAAGGGGACATATCACCTGAGGCGAGGGGATTCATATATTCCAGCTTCAGTAGAGGGTTAACTCCAGTAGAAATGTTCTTCCACGCCGCGGCCGGAAGGGAGGGACTAGTGGATACCGCCGTGAGAACTTCCCAGAGCGGATATATGCAGAGAAGATTGATAAATGCGCTCTCTGACGTGAGGTTAGAGTACGATGGAACCGTGAGAAACATAGGTGGGGACCTAATTCAAACATTTTATGGATACGACGGTGTGCACCCAATGAAGAGTGTACACGGTAAGGCCATAGACATAAATAGGGCTATAGAAAGGGTTGTGGGCTGGAAAAGGTGAGGTAGTTGTTAACCGAGGAGGCTGCAAGACGTCTTGAGGAGCGGCTGACAGAACTGGGGCAGTTGCTGTCTCCTAAAATAATCGAAGACATTAAGAAAACTATAACGTCTTACCCCGTAGAAATAACAGAGGAAGAAGTAGACCAAATTGTAGATATACTGGCCAAGGACTACGTAAGTTCGTTAGTTGAAGCTGGAGAACCGGTAGGAGTAGTCTCTGCTCAATCTATAGGAGAGCCAGGTACCCAAATGACACTAAGGACCTTCCACTACGCTGGCGTAAGGGAACTTAACGTCACCTTGGGCCTACCTAGACTGATCGAAATTGTAGATGCTAGAAAGGTCCCCTCAACTCCGATGATGACCATTTACTTGACAGATGAGTACAAGGATAATAGGGAAAAAGCGCTAGAAGTGGCGAGAAAGATCGAGTATACCAAGGTGGAGAACGTAATTGCATCAACAAGCATGGACATCTCCTCCATGTCGATAGTATTCAAACTGGATCCGGAGTTAATGAGAGACAAGGGAGTAACCATGGACGACGTCAAGAAAGTGATATCGAGATTGAAGATAGGTCAATATACTGTGGATGAGGCAGACGAGAATACTCTAGTTCTAAACTTCACAGAACTTGAGAACGTTTCTTCGCTTTTCAAGGTTAGAGAGAAGGTACTCTCATCTAAGTTAAAGGGTGTGAAAGGAATAAAGAGAGCCATAGTACAGAAAAGAGGATCTGAGTACGTGATAATTACAGACGGCTCCAACTTGGAAGGCGTGATAGGAGTAAAGGGAGTAGACGTGACGAGAGTTGAGACTAACAACATTCATGAGGTAGAGCAAATGTTCGGCGTGGAGGCAGCTAGGGAACTGATAGTGAGGGAAATAAAGAGAGTCTTAGATGAACAGGGATTAGACGTAGATATTAGGCATATCATTCTCGTATCAGACATTATGAGTAGGACTGGTGTTATAAGGCAGATAGGGAGGCATGGAATATCTGGAGAGAAGCTAAGCGTATTAGCTAGAGCCTCATTCGAAGTGACAGTGAAGCACTTGCTTGAAGCCGCGGCTAAGGGTGAAATGGAAGAATTTAAAGGGGTTATGGAGAACATAATTATCGGTCAACCCATAGCGGTGGGAACGGGAATGGTAGAGCTGTCCATGAAGTTAAGGTGAGAGGATGTCACAGTCAGTTTCCTTTGAGTCAGAACTGAAGAGGCTTCTGAAAACTGGGAAGGTGGTGATCGGAACTAAAGAATCTCTAAATGTAGTTGCGGGGGGGAAAGCGAAAATGCTAATCATTTCCTCCTACTTAAAGGAGGAGTTAAGGGAGGAGTTGAAGAGACATGCCGAGCTCTCCAACGTACCTATTTACGAGTATGCTGGATCAGGCTGGGAGCTCGGGACGCTCTGTGGTAAGCCCTACATGATATCTACAATGGCAATCACTGATTTCGGAGACTCTAGAATGGAACAGTTGGCGAAGAGGTGAAATTTTGCCCGAAATAAAACTGACACCTGAGGGTATGCGATTTCTTTCTCTATTTCAGGATTTTACCAAAGTCACGGCCAGGGACTGCATCATAGATGAAGAGGGAAATAGAATTGTATTTCTCGTGGATCCGAGTGATATGGGCTTGGCAATAGGCAAGAACGGAGCCAATGTGAAGAGGTTAAGGAAAGTTCTAAACAGAGAGGTTGAGGTGGTAGCTTACAGTAACAGCTTAGAGGATATGGTTAAAAATCTCATGATGCCAGCACGAGTCAGAAGCATAAGGTTGGTTCAGACAGATTCCAAGAAAACGCTCTACATTACGGTGGCAGGAGAAGATAAGGGTCTCGCAATCGGAAAGAACGGGAAGAACGTAAGTAGGGCAAAACTTATATTGAAAAGGTACATGGACGTAGACAGCGTAGTAATAGTGTAGGTGGTAAAATGACCGGTAGTAAATCTCCGAAGGGCCTTTTTGCCGCTAGAAAATTAAAGGTAAAGAGGTTGAGGTTCAGGTGGAGTCAAAGGAAGTTCAAGAACAGAATGTTGAAGTTAAAGGAGAAGTACGACCCGCTCGGAAACACACCGATGGCTAGAGGTGTGGTCTTGGAGAAGGTTGGAGTTGAGTCAAGGCAACCTAATTCGGCCGTCAGAAAGTGTGTCAGGGTACAACTGGTGCGAAACAGTAGGGTGGTAACAGCGTTCGTTCCAGGTGACGGTGGGGTAAACTTCATCGATGAGCACGATGAGGTTATAATAGCAGGTATAGGTGGAACGTTAGGTAAATCGATGGGAGACCTGCCTGGAGTTAGATATAAAGTTATAATGGTAAATGGGGTGTCGCTGGATTCCCTATATAGGGGCAAGAAACAGAAACCGGTGAGATAGGTTATTCCAGAACGAAAGCCCGTAAGTGAGTTAGCCGTTGCTCATTTCTTTCTCCTGGTCGTCGACTAGTTCCTTCTTCACATATATATCCGTTTTTGAAAGGAGAGCCAAGTATATCGCATGACTGGGAATCATGTTCTTCTGTATCAGCACACCGTCGAACTTTATGCTAACTGTGGCACTATATACTCCTAATTCCCTATTAAGGTTATCAATAACCACACTGTCTATTCTTTTCTCCAACTCGTCTATCACCTCACTGAGCATCAAAAGAACCTCATAAATGGTTTCTCTATCATTGTAAGTAGTGAGTCCCTTGAACTTGTTAATTGCCATCACAATCTCAACTGGAACGTTAAGAAGGTTGAACTGCCTACCATCCTCTAGGTAACAAACAATCACCGGGACTGAGGGAGATACTGGGAGGAAGAAAGCCTCCACGCGATCAACCTTGATCGTGTCCCGGCTCGTCTCAGGATCCATTAATAACAATTGCAGACCTCCCCTATTTACACTTAATGAAGTGGTCGTGAGTCAGACAAGAAGGGTAAATATTTATTCCGTAAAGCCGTCATGCAAGCTTGAATTGGAGTCGCAGCTAGATGTGAAGATCTTCGGAGCTTGGGACACCGAAGTGCAGATCAGAGACCCAAGCCTAAAGAAGTACATCTCTCTGAGCCCAGTCTACTTACCACATAGTGGAGGAAGACATGAACACAGAAGGTTCGGCAAATCCAGAATCTCGATAGTAGAGAGACTGATAAACAACGTGATGCGGCCAGGAAAAAACAAGGGAAAGAAAATATTAGCGTATAACATAGTGAAGATGGCATTCCAAATCATTTCAGCTAAAACAGGAGAGAACCCGATTCAAGTGTTGGTAAGAGCGATAGAGAACGGCGCACCAAGGGAGGAAACGACAAGGATAATGTACGGAGGAATAGTGTACTATGTGGCAGTTGACATCTCCCCCCAGAGAAGAGTTGACTTGGCTTTGAGACACATAATTGAAGGGGCTAGGGCTGCGGCCTTTAACAACCCAAAACCAATAGAGGAAGCACTTGCGGAGGAAATAATGGCCGCGGCATCCGCCGACCCCAAGAGCTTTGCAGTGAAGAGGAAGGAAGAAATAGAGAGAATAGCTCTGAGCTCGAGGTAGAGTCCTAGGAATGAACTAAAAACTTTTAACTACATCTCCTTATGCTTTCGCCAAGAGGTGTTTCAATGTCTCAGAAGCCCCACGTTAATATCATAGTAATAGGGCACGTAGACCACGGTAAGAGTACCCTCATAGGCAGGCTTTTGCTCGAGAGGGGATTCATAGATGAGAAGACACTGAAGGAGGCAGAGGAAGCTGCAAAGAAGTTAGGAAAGGAGACAGAGAAGTACGCTTTCCTTCTGGACAAATTAAAAGAGGAGAGAGAAAGAGGTGTCACCATATCTCTGAGCTTCATGAAGTTCGAGACGCAGAAATACTTTTTCACTGTAATAGACGCCCCAGGCCATAGGGACTTCGTTAAGAACATGATAACAGGTGCGAGCCAAGCTGATGCCGCCATACTTGCAGTCTCAGCTAAGAAGGGAGAGTTCGAGGCGGGAATGAGCTTAGAGGGACAGACTAGGGAACACGTAATATTAGCCAAGACTATGGGCATAAATCAACTCATGGTAGCCATAACTAAGATGGATCTAACTGAACCACCTTACGATGAGAAACGGTACAAGGAGGTGGTTGATACGATGACGAAGTTCATGTCTAGGTGGTACGATATGAACAAGGTGAAGTTTGTGCCGGTGGTGTCGACGACTGGAGAGAACATAATTAAGAGGTCAGAGAACATGAAGTGGTACAACGGCCCCACATTAGAGCAACTTCTTGATGCGATAGAGATACCTCCGAAACCAATTGACAAACCACTGAGATTGCCGGTGCAGGATGTTTATTCGATCTCTGGAGTTGGAACGGTGCCCGTTGGAAGAGTAGAGACAGGAGTGATAAAGGTAGGAGACAAGGTAGTCTTTATGCCTGCTGGTAAGGTAGGAGAAGTGAGGTCGCTGGAAACTCATCATACCAAACTAGAGAAGGCTGAGCCAGGCGATAACATAGGCTTCAACGTTAGAGGTGTAGATAAGAAGGACATAAAGAGGGGAGACGTCGTTGGCCACCCGACTAATCCACCTACTGTAGCCGACGAGTTCGAAGCTAGAATAATAGTCCTCTGGCATCCGACAGCAATAACCGAAGGATACACCCCAGTCCTCCACCTACATACGGCCAGCATTGCATGCATGATCAACCAGATCACGTCCAAACTAGACCCTAAAACAGGTAAGGAGATGGAGAAGAATCCGCAATTCATAAAGCAAGGAGATACAGCAATAGTGAAGTTCAAACCAATTAGACCCCTCTGCGTCGAGAAATTTAGTGACTTTCCTGCATTAGGTAGGTTTGCAATGAGAGACATGGGGAAGACGGTGGGAGTGGGTATAGTAACTGACGTGAAGGCCACCAAAGTCGAAATAAAGTAAACTTTTTAGGTGCGTTTCATGCCAAGTAAGGCTAGGATAAGGCTCTGGAGTACGAATGTAGACAATCTAAACTACGTAGTTGGACAGATCAGGAACATCGCAGAGAAAACTGGAGTCAATATAAGGGGTCCTATCCCTCTGCCCAAGGGGACGATGACAGTGCCTGTGATGAGGTTGCCTCACGGTGAAGGGAGGAAAAAGTGGGAGAAATGGGAGATGAGGTTGCACAAGAGGATTATAGACCTTTCTGCAGACGAGAGGGCCATGAGGCAGTTAATGCGGGTCAAGGTACCAGAGGACGTATATATTGAAATAGAACTGATCTGAGCGACGGTTGCCGGGGTGCCCGAGCGGTCAAGGGGCTGGCCTGGAGAGCCAGTAGGCGCAAGCCTTCGCGGGTTCGAATCCCGCCCCCGGCGTTCTCTCTCTTGCTCGAGTTAATGTTATGTTTCCACAAGGATACTAGATAGTTTAAATGAGGAGAGCTTTGGGGAAGAGGGTAGTTGTAACCTCCTCAACAAGAGGAATAGGAAGGGGAGTGGCAGAAACTTTCCTCCGTGCTGGCGCTAAGGTATTCATAGGTTCTAGAAATCCAGAAGCTGTACGTGAGACACTAGAATCTCTTAGAAAAATCAGCCCGGCCGTGTGGGGAATAACAGTTGACATGACGTCACTGGAATCCGTCGGTAGGTTCTCTAGAGAAGCCAGAGAAACCTTAGGGGGAATTGACGTCCTGATCATCAATTCTGGAAATCCTTCAAACGAACCCGCTACGTTCTTCGAAACCACGATGGAGGACTGGATTCAATCGGTCAATCTCTTTCTCCTCAGTCCAATTAAGTTGATTCGAGAGATGGCGGAGGACATGATGAAGGGAAAGTGGGGAAGGATATTCTTTCTCTCCTCCTACACCGTGAAGGAGCCAAAGGACTTCTTCTCTCTAGCTGATGTGTCCAGGTCTCCCCTAATTCAACTTACGAAGATACTTGGTAGAGAACTAGGTCCTTTCAACATAACAGTCAACACGATACTCATGGGCACATTCGATAGCGAAGGTGCTAGGGACTCTATAAGTAAGTTGGCCAAGAGAAGAGGACAACCCTTCGAAAAGATATGGTTGGAAGAAGTTGTGGGACCCGTTCCGGTTGGAAGAATAGGAGACTCTATAAAAGATCTGGGCGCCTTGCTCCTTTTCCTCACAAGCGAGGAGGGCAGTTACATAACAGGGAGCTACATAGTAGCTGACGGGGGAATAACCCAAGCGGTCTAGTCACGAATTGAACTAAAAGTTTCCTTTAGCATTACCATTAAAGGACTAACGGTATTACTAATTAAATGAGTCATGGAAAGGTTTATTAAATGGTTCATGTAGGTTCTACTGATCAATAGATGCCTGCTGGGAAGAAGTCCGTAAAGGTGAAGACACCCAACGGAAAGGAGGCCGAGCTCAGTCCAGAAAAGGTTTGGTTACTCGCCCCCAAGGGAAGAAAGGGAGTGAAGATAGGGCTGTTTAAAGATCCCGAATCGGGAAAGTACTTCAGACACAAGCTGCCCGACGACTACCCAATGTAAATTTTATAACTCAACCTTCTTTTTTGTGAGTTCGATGAGCGTTGTAGTAAAGGTGAGTGGTAAACTCTTTGATGAGGAAACTGTGGATTCGCTTAACGCTCTAAGGGAGGGAATAAGGGGGTTGATAGAGGAAGGAAAGAGAGTCGCAGTAGTTACAGGAGGTGGAGCAACTGCTAGACGTTACATTGGGAAGGGGAGGGCCATGGGTGCCAACGAATCTATGTTGGACCTCTTAGGAGTTTGGGCCTCCAGGCTTAACGCATATTTGCTCTCCTTTTCAATGGCTGACGTGAGTTACCTAAAGGTCCCCGAGAGCCTAGAGGAGTTCATTCATGCTTGGACTAGTGGGAAAGTTGTAGTGGTGGGAGGATTCCAACCTGGCCAATCCACGGCTGCGGTCGCCGCCTTAGTGGCGGAAGCGTCCAATAGTGAACTACTAATATTGGCAACTAACGTTGACGGTGTCTATGAAAGAGATCCACGACTTTTCAAGGACGCTAAACTGATTCCGCGGCTTACCACCAAGGAACTCTCAGATATTCTTGAGACTTCACAGTCAGTGAACGCTGGAGGATACGAGTTGCTAGATCCCATTGCCATAAAGATAGTTAATAGGTCGAAGATAAAAGTGGTAGTGATGAACTACAACAAACTTTCCAAGCTAAGGGAAGTACTTAAAGGTAAAGACATTTCCACCATCATTGAGCCTGCGTGATCTAGGTTGTCTGTGATGGAAGACCCAGACTTTAAGGAGCTAAGAAAATTTAAAGGAAAAGTTGATGTGAAGGGGGTGGAGTCGATTCTACAGGAGGTAGTGTCAGAGATAGAGATGGGGAGCTCAGTCACCAACGCCCTTATATACGTATACTCCCTTCATTATTCCGAGGTCAGAAGCTACAGGGAACTTTTCAACGTCATCACTAAGCTCATGGAGAAGTTCGCTGGAAAGCTAGGTGCGGATAACGTAGCTAACCTGATTAGGGATTCATTAAAATAGTAACGGCTTCGCTGGTATTAGTTCGAAGTTATACCCATTAATATGAACAATGTTTAATACTATGTACCCTGTATAGCACCTTCCAGGTGCGACTTTGGTAGGAATACTGGACTCTACTCTTAGGGAAGGTGAACAGACGCCAGGAGTTGCTTTCACAGTACAACAAAGAATAGAGATAGCGAAAGCCCTCTCAGATGCAGGAGTGGCCATGATAGAGGCCGGCCACCCCACTGTCTCCCCAGATATAAGGGAGGGGATTAAGGGGATCGTCAAGTTGAAGAGAGAGGGAGTCATAGAGTCAGAAATAATAGGCCACAGTAGAGCGGTAGAGAAAGACATCGAGGAAGCGGCTAGCTTAGAAGTAGATCGGGTCGCAATATTTTACGGGATTAGCGATATCCACTTAAAGAGTAAGCACAAGACGGACAGAGATAGTGCTCTCCAACTGATCGAACACGCAGTCAGGTTCGCTAGATCTCACGGAGTAAAGGTTAGGTTCACGGCGGAGGACGCTAGCAGGGCAGATCCAGGGTACCTCATAAGGGTGGTCAAGACAGCGAGAAATGCGGGGGCGGACAGGGTGAGTATAGCTGACACCGTAGGTGTGTTGAAACCGACAACTACTAGGGACTTCTTCTCGTGGATAAGGAGGGAGGTACCAGACGTTGAACTCGATATTCACGCTCATAACGATATGGGAAATGCGGTGGCGAACTCGCTCGCTGCAGTGGAGGGAGGAGCCACGATCGTGCACGCTACAGTTAACGGCCTCGGGGAGAGAGTAGGTATAACTCCGTTGCAAGTAATTGGAGTGGCTCTTAAATACCATTTAGGTGTGGATGTTGTAAAGTTGGAAAAGCTCACCCAACTCTCCTCGCTTGTAGAGAAATACAGTGGGATCCCTCTACCACCAAATTACCCAATAACAGGAGACTACGCCTTCGTTCATAAGGCCGGAGTTCATGTAGCGGGCATATTAAGTGACCCTAAAACGTATGAATTCATTCCTCCAGAAGTTCTAGGACGGAGTAGAGATTATACAATCGACAAATACTCTGGAAGGAACGGTATACGCAGAAAATTAGAAAGGATGGGTGTAACCCTCAGTGACGACGTGCTAGATAAGGTCCTCAGCAAGATCAAGGAGAAAGAGGATGCGAAATTCTACAGGGATGAGGATCTTTTAGAGTTAGTGGAGGAAGTAACTGGCTCGAAGCTTAGACCCAGGCCTCCCGAGGAGATCGAAGCTGTTATTTCCGTTAAGTGCGAACCCAACGTTTATACCACTTCCGTGACTAGGAGACTTCACTTAGTGGATGGAGTTAAGGAGGTCATGGAAGTCAGCGGTGAATACGACATCATAGTAAAGATCACAGCTAAGGACACGACAAGTCTGAATCAGATAATAGAACAGGTTAGAGGAGTAAAGGGTATAAAGAACACGACCACGGCCCTTGTCTTAAAGAAGATGTGAATGTGCGGGGGCGGGGATTCGAACCCCGGATGGCCTACGCCAGCGGATCTCCCACGAGGTCTTGAGTCCGCCCCCTTGACCGCTCGGGCACCCCCGCTCAACAAATTTCTGCCGTTCTGCCCTTTAAAGCTCTTCTCAACTCTCTGTTACGCTATTTGAGTTTTCATTCCCTGTAACCGGGTTCCAAGACCTTACCGTGAGGAACTTGTCTACTCGGCGAAATTAGACACCCTAACTTCTCCACTTTACTGCGGGTAACTTCAGCTGGATAGCTAGAGGCAACGACTCCTGCTCCAATCTTGGAGGAACTTCCTATGATGGAGAATGATAGATAGGCCTTCGAACCAACGTCTGCCCTAGGTTGAACTAGAGCGTGGGCTAGCTCAGCATATGCTCCAACCCTAGAATCTTCCTCAAGTGACGTGAAGTCTCGAATCAGGGAGAAGTTTCCCACATATACGTTTCTGCCAATATAGGCTGGACCCTTGATCACAGCATACTCATCCACATACGCGTTTTCCTCTACGATCACTCCGCGTCCAATTACTGCCGTCCTTGAGATGTAGGCTTTCTCTGAGATCTCGGTTGCCCTGTTAGATAATATCGATTCTACGGCCCTGATCAGATCTTCTGGGTACCCCACATCGACCCAGCTACCGCTCCACACGAAGTAGTTAGAACCCCTCTGGATAAGATGGTTGAAGTAATCTAGGAGATTATCGAAATTACCTTTGGGTATTACATAGGCTCCGGCCAAAGCCAAGGTAGATCCGGTGTTAGTAATGGCCTTTAACTTGCCTTCCTGTATAACGGCTAATCCGTATGTGGAAAGTCCCTCACTTACAGGTACTAGGGAGAAGACCGCATCTTTCCCTCCCTCCAAATAGGCGTTCATTAAACTCCTGTAAAACCTCGGTGGGGCTACTATATCCCCATAGGCAAGGGTAAACACTTCATCATCTACTTCACTCATTCCATCAAGAACAGCTCCTTCAATACCCTTACGTTTCTGCCTCACGAACGTTAACGGAATGGAAACTCCTGAAAGGGCCTCCTTTACCTGCTCCTCCTTGTCTCCAACTACAACGACGAATTTGTCAATCCCCGCATCAACTAGTCCATCAACGACATATCTTATTACTGGCTTACCCACGACAGAAATTGTCTCCTTCTGTACGAAAGTTGTGTACGGCTCTAATCCTCTCCCAGACCCAGCGGCTAGCACTAAAGCTATCATTCCACAGTCACCGTTTTAGCCAAGTTTCTGGGCCTGTCTGGGTTAGCTCCCTTACACACCGCCGCAAAGTATGCCACCATCTGCAGAAAAGGAGAGATGTAGAATGGGGCAAGCGACGAATCTCCTTCAAAGTAGATCTCCTCATCGGCACCGATCCTAGAGTTTACCGAGACTGAGTAAGTCTTAGCCCGTCTAGCCTTCATTTCTTTAAGGTTATTAATTAATAGAGCCGTACGTTCACCGTCATTTACAAAGAACACAGGGAATCCATCGCTTATCAAGGCAATAGGTCCATGCTTACTCTCCCCCGCTGGATAGGCCTCTGCATGAATATAGGCTACTTCTTTTATCTTCAGTGCACCTTCCATGGCTAATGGGACTCCCATTCCTCGGCCTAAGTAGAACATGTCCGATTTCTTACACAGCTCCTCTCCAATCGCCTTAGCGTAACCCTGCTGAGATAGGGAGTTAGAGACTGCCGCGGGAGCACCTTCAAGGTAGTCGGTTGGCTCCCCCACGATGAGTGACTTAAGGTAGAGTAGAGCTGCGAGCTGGGAGGTGAAGGTCTTAGTGGCTGCAACTCCAACCTCCGGACCGGCCCTAGTGTGGAGCCTTATGTCGCTGACAAAGTTAAGTGCACTTTCTATCCTGTTAGTCAATGAAATCGACTTAATGTTATACTTCTTGAAGTGATTCTTAACCGCATTAAGGACATCGAGAGTCTCCCCACTTTGAGATATCGATATGAGAACGTCACCTTCTCGAGGTCTCAAGGTTGTAGCCTCTGATGCTATTAAAGTCCTCACGTCGTAACCTTCCTTCTCCAGGAGATGACCGAAAAGAAGTCCGGCGTGATAGCTTGTACCAGAACCAACTACAAGGACCCTCTCGGAGTTGCGAATTAAAGATGCGGCTTCGCTAACCTGGTCAAACCTTATGCCAGCCAACGTGTCCCTGACTGCACGAGGAGACTCTTGAATTTCCTTAAGCATGTAATGTTCGTATCCAATGATTCCGCTCTCCTCTGGACTCCAACCGATTTCCATTACTCTTTCGCCGACAGCTATCTCCTTCCCTGTGAAGTCAAAGATGCGCACCTCATCGGCTTCTATGTAGCCTAGCTCACCATCCATCAATCTAACGACCCTTCTTGTGAATCTCACGAAGGCTTCAGCGTCGCTGGCAATGTAGTTAGAGCCCTTTCCTAGTCCAATAGTAAGCGGGTTGTCCTTCCTAGCAAAGTAAATTCTCCTCTCTCCAGACACCACTGCTAATATAGCGTAACTACCATTTAGGGCTTGAACTGTCCTCTTGAACGCCTCCCAGCTCGTCAGACCCTTCTTTATCCACTCCTCCATCATATGGGGAATGACCTCGGTGTCAGTTTCACTCTTAAAACGATGACCCAGTGAAGTTAATTCCTCTTTAAGGACATCGAAGTTAGTTATAGTTCCATTATGAACGACAGCGATCTTAGAACTACAGTCTGTATGTGGATGAGCGTTACTGAAAGTGGGCATGCCGTGAGTAGCCCACCTAGTATGCCCCACAAGTACAGAACTGGAAATGGAGTCTACGTCAACCTGCTTGAGGAGATCTTCTACTCCACCCACGGTCTTCATAACCTCCACTTTTCCTACATCTAGCGCAGCTATGCCAACACTATCATAGCCTCTATATTCGAGCAGCCTGAGGCAAGAGGCTACTATTGACGCTCGTTGCTCCTTATGGGATACAATACCGATTATTCCACACACATTTAACAAATGGGTTTCGAACTCAAATAAAACTTGTATATACTCCTGTGAACGTGGGATTAGAGTCTACTATTTTGGCTCCGAAGGACAAGAGGAGTGACTTGGCTTGTAGAGACGAGTATGGGTCTTTTGTGACACAAAGCAAGGAACCCCCAGCGCCACCGCCACTCACTTTACATCCAACTCCCAGCTCCTTGGCCCTTGAGACAAATTCGTCTATTGAAGAATTAGTCACTCCAAGTGCACTCAATAACCCGTGAGAGAACGGTGCCAGCAACGAAAGATTCTCGTAGTCTTCTTTCACTATCAAATCCTTGGCTCGTTCGGTAACGTTTCCCATAAGCTCCATCAAATCGTTAAACAGCTTGGGCTCCCTCTCCATAAGGGACTTGACCTTGTGAAGAAGCTGCTTGGTTGTGGTGGTCCTTGGCATATAGCCGGCGACAATAGGGATCTTCCTCTCAGGGAGGACTTCATACGTCCCGTCTCTGCGAAAGTAGATTATCCCACCTATGGTCTCAGTGAAGGTGTCCATTTTACTTCCTAACCCCTGAACTTCAAGTTCAATCTCGTAGGAAGTTCTCGCTATCTCGTCTTTGGAGAAGTTAAAGCCCAGATAATGTGATAGAGCTGCTACCATACCAACTACTACAGCGGCGCTTGTACCCATGCCAACAGAAGGTTCAACCGTGGACTGGATCTCCACCTCTAACGGTCTTTTGACGTGAAAATGCTTTAAGGTGGCCACAACATATTCTACCAGTCGTCCCGCCTCTGGGCTCTCTAAAGTGAGGGAGTCTAGATCCACTGAAGCCCCAGTAAACCTGAGTGAATCAGATTTTAGGAGGAACTTGGATGACTCCTTAACTTTCACGGTCAGACTCTCGGACGTAGTGAAGGCCAGTGCTGGTCTCTTGTAAACTACCGCATGCTCGCCGAAAAGTGTAAGCTTCAATGGAACCTTTGCTACTACAGAGTTCAACTCCTTTCACTGACAAGGAATGGGAAAGGTTGTCTTAGGGCTAACGGATCTTTCACCTTGGCTTTGAGCTCCTCTGGCGTGAGAGTGAGTTGTTCCCCTGACTCTCTTATCCTCACAGTTAGGGTCCCAGTCAAGGCCTCTCTCTCCCCAATCACGGCGACGAAGGGAATCCATTCTCCTCCAGCCCGACGTATTTTACTCCCAAGCCTCTCCTCGGTATCATCTACATCTACCCTAAATGGAGATAGTGATTTTCCCATCTCAATTGCCTGGTCTAGGAACTTACTAGATATTGGTAACAGTCTAATTTGTATGGGAGCCATCCATAGAGGTAGCATGGGAGCCAATCCCTTCTCCTGCCTCTTCACCGCCTCTATAAGCAGATAGTAGATATACCTGTTCACGTCTACTAAAACTCCGTTAGCGTCTTTCCTTTTTAAGACGTATCTATTGGCATCATCCTCAAAGTTCTCAGGCAGTGGTACGTCCTTAAGCACCTTCACGAAGACGCCTATCCTTTCGTTTACACATGGAAGTAATTTTCCAGAGTTGGGCCGCATTACTACACCGGCTTGAGAATCACTTGCAGGTTCTCCGTCCGTCACAGTCCTAGCTCCTGCCAATTGGCTTATGTAGTGAACCACTGCATCCCTGAAGAATCTCATGGAAACCCCATCGAATTTAGTGCAAATCTCCAAGGATTTGGAGATCCTTAGCTCCTCAACATTACTTACAGTCCTAGACAATTCGCTCAGAGGATGCCCTAAGCAATGAATGTAGAACTCTTTATACCAACCGAAGGGTGCCCTTTCAGCTTCCTCACCAAGCTCCCTGACGAAACTATGCAACGAAGACAGGAGTGCAATGGCGTTTGAGGGAGAAGCTAAGTTAGAAGATAGATGTGCGTAAGGGTAAATCACAATAGAGGATGCACCCACCCTTTTTTTGACCTCAGTGAGATCGTTAGCGGCTTTCTTGGCTGTCTCTACATCGTCGCCCTCCTCAACTGAGACGAATGCGACTAGAACGTTTCTCTTTGAAAACTCCTCCATAGCTTCTTCCTCGGCCTCCCTTAGAGCTCGTTCCTTGACCTTGAACCAGAAGTTGTCTGCGTGGATGAGTAGGAGTCTCATTTAAGACCACAGCGGGATGTCTTGGCCGTTCTCGGGACCTACTACTTCTACTCCCAATTGTTCCTTAGCTAGTTGCCCGAAGCCCTGCACGCTCTGCTCGGAGCCGTGGACTAACACAACCTTCTGAAGGTTTGGCACAGCTCGAAGGATCTCTAGTAACTGATCCTTACCAGCATGACTAGAGAAGTCAAACATCTGCAGTCTTGCCTTAAGTAACTTAGACTGCTCGTCAAACTTTCCCATTTCCAATAACCTCCTGCCTGGAGTTCTTTCTCCCTGATAGCTGACGAGGAATATTGCGTTTCTTGGATTATCTTCTATTCTCTTGAAGTAATAAACTGATGGGCCCCCCTTCAACATTCCCGCGCTTGCTACTATGACTCCCCTCTCCCTCCACACCTTATGCCTATCCTCCCAACCTCTCACTGGCTGGAAAGTTTCAAAAGCCTTACTCAGAACGTCATATCTGTTCACGAATTGTCTATTCTCTAGCATCATTCTAGTTAACTCCCTTATCATCCCGTCGAAGTAAACTGGATATGGAAAGTTCTTTTCCGCCAATACAGCCATGACCTCTTGGCTTCTAGACAGGCTAAAGGCTGGGACTAAAACCGTCCCTCCACCCTCTACAACCTCTTTAACTGCGTTCACGAACTCATCTTCAACCTTGGGCCTCTCGAGGTGTCTGAAGGTACCATACGTCGTTTCCATTACTACAACGCTAGTGTCTTTAAGTTTCTCTATTTCGGCCCTTTTACTTAATTTAGTCTCTGTCAGATTTATGTCGCCCGTGTAGGTCACGACCCCCTTGTCGGTTCCAACTGTAATCATCGCACTGCCAGGAATGTGACCGGCGTCGTCTAATCTCACCTTGAAGGGGCCTATCTCGAATTCCTGACCATACTCTACAGCGGTAAAGCTTTCCATGGTCTTCTTGACTTCAACCCACTCATATGGTATGTGAGCTGCAGATAGCTTAAGAAAATCCTTAAGCATTACCTCAGTTATCACCTTAGTCATTAACGTCCCGAACACTGGCTTAGAGCCAGATATCTGGTATATGGGAAGTGCCCCCGTGTGATCTAAGTGTGCGTGAGATACGACGAAACCAGTTAAAGCCCTCGGTGAGGTCTGGAGAGGGAAGTTGGGCTTATCGTTCTGATCAAAGTTCACACCATAGTCCATAACTACGCTATGAACCCCGTCCGTTACTTCAACGCCAGCCCTACCTACCTCTCGACCGCCACCTAAAATCTTCAGCGTGTACATTTCGCATCATTCTTCGTTTTTCTTTACGGTGCGACCGCAAAGTATTAAGCTTTGTCCAAGACGCCTTCATACATGGTTAGTTCCAAGGATGTTAAGAAGCTCAAGAAGATGGGGATTGAAACTGATCAGATAAACGCTATTAGAGTTATTATAGAAACTCCTGATACCATCATTACGATAGATGAGCCTACTGTGATCCAAGCCAAGGTGGGGGGACAGAGCGCGATAACTGTAATGGGGGGCAAGAAGTCTGAGACTGTGAAGTCTAGCAGAGTCGAGGTAAGCCAAGAAGACGTAAACTTCGTTATAGCACAAACTGGAAAGAGCGAGAAGGAAGCTAGGGAGGCACTGGAGAGGGCTAATGGTGACATAGCTAAAGCTATATCGATCTTGAGTGGAGGCTCCTGAGGTTCTTCACCAGTTCCTCCTCCGATTTAAGTGTTGATAGTATGACGGGAATTCCGTCTGAGTCGGCTAGAACCATCGCTAACGGGTCGAACTTTATGGGTCTATGAAGGATTACAACGTTAGGTTTTATGGGTGCTATCCGTAATGCTATCATGGGAGACCTACCACTTCTGACTTTAGTAAATATTAGGGCCCTGTTTATACTGAGCCCTAGAAGTTGATAGAACTCGTTACCTCGATGCATAGAAATCGATCTTATACTATCTGTGACTAGATAGCCGTAGACTTGAACCTCTGGATAGAAACTGTTAATAAGAATACCATCAGTCAGTTTCAGTAACCTATCAAACGAGACTGGCTCATAGAAATCACCAGCGTCTATGACGTAGTCAGGATTTACGCTAATTCCCTTAGCGAGTTCCTTGATAAGAGGCAATCCTCTCTCCTTATCGATATCTATTAAAGACTGCACGAATTTCTTGATGAACCTAGTGCCTGGTATTCTCCTCCCTTTCTCGTAATCTCCAATTACTGACGTTGATACGTTAAGCATCCTCGCTACATCAGATTGAGAGGCATTGAATGCAACCCTCCACTTTCTCATTGCTAGACCTGGATTCTCGTTCCACACTACATCTCCTGCTATACGCTTCGCGATGGTCTCTATAACGTTCTCTAGGCTCATCAAGTTTAAATCCGAGGCCACATTAAAAGCATCGGGGGCCCGTGGTCTAGCCTGGACTAGGATGCGAGGTTCGGGTCCTCGTGGTCGGGGGTTCAAATCCCCCCGGGCCCACTCCTAACTATTAGGGCTGATTTAATCCCATTTTATAAGGAATCTATGGATATACGTCAGGTGTTTTGTGCGTTTCTATTCAGGAGGGATCTGAGACTTCAGGACAACACGGGACTTAACCTAGCGTTGGAAAGCTGTCAAGCGGTAGTACCATTGCTCGTCTTAGATCCAAGACAGCTTCTCCACAACGAATATAAATCAGACTTCGCAATAGCGTTCTTCATTAACTCCATAGTGGAGCTAAACGAGGAGCTGAAAACGTTAGGCGGGGAGCTGAACTTGATTGAAGGAATAGCGGAGGACGTGATACCTTCACTTCCGGTCAATGCGATATTCTTTAACCAAGATTATACGCCATTCGCTAAAATAAGGGACGAAAAGCTAATGGAAAGGTGCAAAAGTAGGGGAATTCAGGTTAATGTAACTGAAGACTATACACTGATGCCGAAGGAGTTTTTCCTGAGAAAAGGAAGGCCATATCACACGTTCTCTAGATTCTACGCCGAAGCGATGGGAATCTCGATAAGAAAGCCCGTCGGAACGAAGGGTGGAAAATTCTCTAAATCGAAACTGGGAACTAGTACACGAATTCTCAGTAAGTACGTTGTCGGGGAAAAACCGATAGTAAGAGGGGGTAGGAGAGAGGCAATGGGATTACTAGAGAGAGCTAGAACTCTAAATGTCGACAAACGGGAGTTCCCCGCTGAGGAGGCCACCACCATGCTTTCAGCTCACATAAAGTTCGGAACCGTGTCCATAAGAGAGGCCTACTACAACGTGCCTGAGCCAATTAGAAGACAACTGTTCTGGAGAGACTTCTTCACTCTAATAGCGTACTACAATCCCCGCGTATTCGGAGAAGCTTTCAAACAAGAATATAACTGTATAAAATGGGAAAACGATTGGAAAAAATTCAAGGCGTGGACAGAGGGTCGTACCGGGTTCCCGTTGGTAGACGCTGGAATGAGGCAGTTAAATGCAGTCGGCTACATGCACAACAGAGTGCGAATGGTGGCCGCTTCGGTCCTAGTGAAACTTCTTCACATAGATTGGAGGATAGGTGAAAAGTACTTTGCGACTAAGTTGGTGGACTACGATCCTGCGGTTAACAACGGAAACTGGCAGTGGGTGGCTTCCACTGGAACGGATTACATGTTCAGACTTTACAACCCATGGCTACAACAAAGAAAATTCGACCCGGACGCTGAGTATATCAAGAAATGGGTTACTGAACTAAGGGAGTTAGCAAAGAGAAAATTCTTGACTTAGAGCGAAAGGAAGTTAATGGATATAGGAGGCCCATCGTGGAGTATAGGGGAGCCGCAGAGGAGGCTAGACGCATGTATTTCAGGTCGTTAACGGATTGTGGCGGAAACTCCAAATCGGTGAGTTAGCAAGCCGAACTTTCTCCCAGCAATGAGGAGAAGATTGATCGTTCTTCCACAGGGCATCTTAAACGAGTCTCTGGCACGAGACTTAGACAAATGGGATGCCCTTCTGGTTTAATGACGTCTTGCCTACAACTAAATCATATGGTACCCCCTGAGGGGTGAACTATCCCTTACGGACTGGACTTCCTACTTCATAACCTTACCTTGCCCAACGGGCAGAGGGCTCCACAGGTGGTTGAGTGTAGTCCCAGCCTCGACCTAGATCGGTCGGTGCAAACGAAGTGTGATTGGTTGGGGGCGGAGACGTTACCTCACGAACCCTCCCTTTGACGGAAGCTTCTCGGCAAGGCTTACGTCATCGACGACTTTTATCAGTAAATTTCTTGAGAATTGATATTTAAATGGGCCATCCCTCTCACATCGTTACTGATGAGGTCTCTCCGCAACCCTGAGAGATAAAGAGGAGAAGAAGTTAGATAGTGTGTGGAATTCCTTTCCGCGAAAACTAGGAAATGTTTGACCATGATCTCTCGGACTGGCCCAAATGGAATAACGGTAGATAAATTAATTGAACTAATGATACCGTTAGAGACTAGGGAAAGCGTCCTCAAGTCCTTAGAGGAACTAGTGTTCGGAGGCTATGTGGACGTTCTTGGAGAGTCCGGCTCCGTCAGAGTGGTGGCTTCAAAAAGTGTGAGGACCTCTATGGTAGCGCTAGAGTTGCACAAACTGATCATCGTGAAGAAGCTTCAATCTTTAAGGAGTTCGGTTGAATCGAAACAAGAGAACGAGGCCAAGAAGTGTATCAAGGAATTATCGGAGGCGTTAGGAAACGCATTTCTCTCCCTCTCTGGTGAAACGCCTGAGCTAACTATTCCAGAGTTGCTGGAGTTAATTAGGCCAATTAGGGACAGATTGGGAAGTGTAATGGGATCAGAACAAACTCTCCCGCTTGATTTACTTAAGGAGTTAATTGGGCTAGTCTCGAAATATAAAGGAGACACAGAGGCCAAGATCTTAGAGAACATCCTTCAGAAAGAACAACATGTCAGGGATGCTTAAATAAGTGTGCCTTTCTTTTCATGTTTTTTATAACCTCCAGCAGTCTAAAGGATAAAACGATGAAGTAACTCATGTAGATGAGAGTTGCAAGCTCTAGACCTACAAAAAGGGTGCTACCAGTGGTAACGTACCCTAAGGAGAGTCCTAAAGTGAGAAAACCCAATAACATGGAGTTCCTTAAGTAATCTGAGAACTTAGCGTCCAACGACGTCAGCTCCTCTAGATCCTTGACCAACCACGATATTCCCTCTAGCTCCTTCTTTATAAAGGGAATCTTTCCGTTTACAAATTCAATCACTGTGCCTATCTCTCCTTGAATATCGACGCTTAATAGACTCTGAGTGAGAACTTCTGATACAGAACCCTCCGAAAAGGAAGTTATCATCCGTTCGAGAAGCTCCAACGTCTTCAAAGCCTTCAGCTTCTCGAGGTCCCTCCTTACAACTTCAGTTCTCTTACGCAAGTAGAAATTAAGGAGGGACAGTTCTACAAAAGTTAACGATAATGTTAGTATAGCTACATCTATGATTTCCACTAATAAAGTTCTTCTCTTATTTGGTTAATAAGTTCACTAGCTTTTGCCTGCAGTTCCCTCAGCGAATCGAGCCTATTGAGAAGTTCTACTCCCTTCTCGGTGAGCTTGAACATCCCACCTTCCTCAATTAACAAACCCTTCTCTCTGAGATAAGCCAAGTACTTCTCCATTACCTCGTAACTCAGATTGGCATCTCTCATTATTGCTGACTTCCGTCCCCTGCCTTCAGCTACAACTCTTAAGATATCGCCAACAAGTTCCACACTGGTCCTTTTAGTTCTGGTCATAGACGGATCGAATTTCTACTCACTAGGAACGGCCTAAAAACTCTTATCCATATTATCTCCTAAACCGACTTCAAGTATAGATAGTCATCCTCGCTGAGATTCCAGCCTAACGCCCCAACAATATCATCGACGTGCTCTCTAGATGACGCCTTAGGAATAGGAATAGACCTCCTCATCACATACTTCAGAGCTACCTGCACAGGGGTTCTGCCATACCTCTCTGCAACTTTCCTAACCTTAGGATCTACTGACACTCGCCCTCTTGCCAAGGGCGTGTATGCAATCACTGTTACGCCACTCTTTTCACAGAAGGGAATTAGTCCCTCCTCTGGGTCCTTTCTAAACACGTTGTACTCTATCTCATTAGCAACGATCTCGTACTTCGACGTGGATTCCATGGCGTTCCTAAGTTCCTCCTCATTGAAGTTACTCACTCCTATGAACCTCGTGGTTCCCTCCTCTACTAGTCTCTCCATGGCCCTGACTGTTTCCCCTATGGGCACAGAGGAGTTTGGCCAATGAATGAGTAATAGATCTACATACTTCAGGCCTAACCTCCTCAAGCTCAACCTTCCATACTTGATAACGTCATCATACCTAAGGTGATTACTCCACAGCTTAGTCACTACAAAGAAGGAGTCTCGCTCGATACCAGACACCGCTTTACCCACTAGCTCTTCTGCGTGTCCACCTCCATACATCTCTGCCGTGTCGACGAGTGTAAGACCCTTCTCTAGCGCGTATCTTATGACCTCGATCCACTGAGCATCCCTCGACGTATCGGCCTCCCAATAGCCGCCTCCCATTCTCCACGTTCCTATGCCTATTGAGACCTCGAAGTCTCCTACCCTCATACCTTTAAGGTAGATAGCGTGGGCTTATAACTAATGATTTCGGCGCCAGGAAAGGTCCTATGGATAGGCAGTTATACTGTGGTGTTCGGAGGGCTCGCCCACGTTATAGCTATAGACAAGAGAGTAAGATGTGAGGTCTGTGAGTCTCAGAGACCAATTTACGAGACTAACTTCGGTGTTTTTGAAGGAAAGGGGAACGAACTCATTCAATCTGTCCTAGAGGAGTTCGAGAGAGAGGAGGGGAAGGTTCCTCCACTACGGGTTAAGCTTATGAACGATAGAGAGTTCATCAGGAACGGAAGAAAGACAGGTTTAGGAAGCTCCTCCGCTGCTACAGTAGCACTCACGGCCTGCATATACAAATACCTCCATGGGAGACTCGACTTAGGCGAGATTTATGTTAAGGCCCAAAGGGCCAACTGGAGGAGGCAGGGAGGGATAGGAAGTGGGTTTGATGTAGCAGCTGCTGTCTTCGGCAGCGTTGTTTACAGGACTTTCACTGATCCTATCAAGGTGGACTCCTATCATGAACCATTAAAGCTAGGAGATAAGGTGTCTATGATCGTTGGGCTAAGTGGAAGACCTTCCTCTACAGTAGAATTGGTGAAACGGTTCATTGAGGGGAGATCCAAAATAGAACCGCTAATGAAGTTGATCGACGAGGAGAATCAAAACGCTATCAATCTGTTGAAAAGAGGAAAGATTGATGCTGCTGCTCTACATACCAGACTGGCTAGGAACATTCTGGCACAGGCCGCCAAGACTGTAGGTGTCAACCTTAACGGTGAGATGGGGAAAGTAATAGATGAAGCTGAGGAGAATGGAGCATATGTCTCTCTCTCACCAGGAGCGGGAGGAGGAGAGCTATACTTCGCCCTAGGAGATGATTTAGCGAGTGTGGAGGCCAAGTGGCGGAAGAGAGGGCTAACAGTGTTCTACGTTAAGGAAGATATGGGGGTGAGAGAAGAGTGAAGAGAGCCGTAGTTGAAGCACCTGCAAACATAGCGCTGGTGAAATATTGGGGGAAAAGGAACGAGGAGCTTAACTTGCCTTTGAACGACAGCTTATCCATGACCCTAGACCTAACCGTTAAGACTGAGGTGACTTTATCCAGGGAGTTCGATAGAGACGAGGTCTACGTTAACCAAAGGAGATTAAGTGACGAAGAGGTGAAGGAGTATGCAGGTAGAGTAATGAGATCTATTAGGAAGGTGGCTGGGGACCAAGGACTTCGAGCGGTGGTGCGGTCTGTCTCTACGTTTCCAGAGTCGGCAGGTCTGGCATCCTCAGCGGCCGGAATGGCCGCACTCGTGTGGGCATGCAACGAGGCGTTAGGGTTAGGGTTAGACAGAAAGGAAATCTCGAAGTTAGCTCGAGAGGGTTCCGGCAGCGCCTGCAGGAGTATCTTCGGTGGATTTGTATTGTGGAAGAAGGGGACGAGGAACGACGGCAGTGACTCTTACTGTGAAGAATTGTTCCCCCCTTCCCACTGGGACCTAGTTGATGTGATAGGACTCGTCTCAGATTCAAAAAAGAAGATTTCATCTAGAGAAGGGATGAAGAGAGTAAGGACTGCCCCCACGTTAGATAGCAGGTTGGAGTTCGTGAACAGGACCCTACCTAAAATGATAGAGAGTATAGCTAACAGAGACGAGAGTTCCTTCTATGAATTGGTGATGAGGCATAGCAACAGTATGCACTCAGTAATCATGGACTCTTGGCCGCCAACTTGGTATCTTAACGATATATCTATAAAAGTGATGGAAATAATTTACGCCTATGGTAAGGCTGCCTATACCTTCGACGCCGGTCCTAATCCACACGTAATAACTTCCAGCTCTAGAGCAGATGAGATCGAGAATTTGCTAAGGGACGCCGGGGCGAGAAGGGTGATAGTGTCCAAGATAAGCCAAGGACCTAGGACACTTGAGGTCGGATGACAACAATAAACCTCTAACCTGAGCCGAGTCTTCTCTTTAGAACGTAGTTAACCAACTTAATCGTCCCAGGCTCAATTGGCTTGGGTTCCTTGACGGAAGCCAGAGCGGTGTTAAGTTCATCACCTTTCCACTTTGACGGGTCCTCTAGGAAATATGCCCCAAGTAACTCAGCGTAGATCTTGGTGTCCTCTCTAGATGCTGCCCTTGTCCAGTCCGAGTTGTAGACAACTACGGTAGGCTTCCTATACATTACCACGGCCTCCATCGCGGTCTTCCCTTGATGGGTTACGACTATTGAGGCGTGTGCTATCCATCTCTCTAGATCTATGTCGTAGTCGAAGAAATTCCAATCCGGCCTTTGGCTTCTATAAAGGTCGGGCGAGAGCCTACCCGTCTGAACAACTCCCTTAACCTGCAGGGCCAAGGCCTTCTTAAAGAGTCGGTGAAATCCCATACTTCCAGCAGTGAAAAGGACGTAGCCTTCGTCCCTGGCATCATACTTAGGTTTTTCAACTATGGGGCCCGTCACCACTCCGTTTTTATACAGAGGAAGCTGCTCCTTCCAGTGGAGGAAGACCGCCCTAGAGAATCTAGAGATTAAGTGAATTGCCTTTCCCCGAGTAACTATCCTGTCCTGGCTCTCTATCGCATAAATCGAGGAACCTTTGACCCTCTCAATTAATGATGGAACGACAGAATGGTTAGAACCCGTTGCCACGGTCGCATCATACTTCGGTAGCTGAAAACTCTGAGTTAGCGCCCTTAACACGCCTAAGAGAAGCGACCCCCCAGATGGCTCCCTTCCCTTAGCTACCTCAAAGATCTTCCTAGCATAGGGCTCGAGTAGCTTTCTGGATAGCAAGTCGCCCTCGGGAACCACGAAGTCTACTTTTTCCTCTAAGTATTGGGCTATCGCTCTAGCGTAACCTGTATGTCCGCCCCCACTGGCAATTATGAGTACATCCAACGATAATCTAATTTACTCAGCACTCATAAAAGCGCACTGTGCAGGATTACACCTCCACGTGGATCAAGGGTGCCGTTATACTTGCGGCAAACATGGCAAGAGCAGGGTACAGGCCAGTTGCAGTGGGAGTAGGAGAGAGGGAGTTCTACGTAGATGTAGAGTCAGACAAATCGATAGAACTAGAAGAAGCTACGAAGTTCGCTCAATATACCGACATCCAGCTGAAGGTGTCGGATGGAGAGATTGAAGTTAACGGATTGCGATTGAAGTCCTCACATATCCCGTCTGACAATAAGCCAAGGTACTTCCAGATACTAAATATTTCCACCCACCACCCTTCTCCTGACAGACAGTACGTGAGAGTGCATGGAGTCGCTTTCGAAACTGAGGAGGAACTAAATCGATATATGGAATGGCTCAGAAGGGCCGCGGAGAGAGACCACAGATTAATAGGGGAATCTATGGACCTCTTCAGTTTTCACGAGGAGGTAGGTCAAGGACTGGCCCTGTTCCATCCAAAGGGTCAATTAATAAGGAGGGAATTAATGAGGTACATGCAAGAGATAAACGAGTCCATGAACTACCAAGAGGTCTTCACCAGTCACGTGTACAGGAGCATACTTTGGAAGATCAGTGGTCACTACGACATGTATAGGGATAAGATGCTCATCTTTACTCATGAGGATGAGGAGCTCGGCGTCAAACCCATGAACTGTCCTGGACACATAATGATATATAAATCGAGGCAGAGAAGCTACAAGGACCTCCCCATCAGGTTCTCTGAATTTGGAACCATCTATAGATGGGAGAAAAAGGGAGAGTTGTATGGACTCCTTAGAGTAAGGGAAATAACGCAGGACGACGGTCACGTCTTTCTAAGGGAGGATCAGATACAAGAGGAGGTCACTCTTCTGATAAGGAAAACGCTAGAAGTACTAGAGAAGTTAGGGTTCAAGGGAGAGGACGTCAGAGTGAACCTCAGCACTAGACCGGACGAGAGCATAGGAACCGATGAGCAATGGGAGAAGGCAACCAACAGCTTAGTGAATGCGATGAGGAGTATGGGAGTCGAGTTTAGAGTAAAGGAGAAGGAGGGAGCATTCTACGGCCCAAAGATAGACTTCGAGATAAAGGATAGTTTGGAGAGATGGTGGCAACTCTCTACCATACAGGTCGACTTTAACTTACCTGACAGATTTAAACTCGACTACGTTGAGAGGGACGGCTCCAAGAAGAGGCCAGTTATGGTTCACAGGGCGATCTTCGGATCTATAGACAGGTTCATGGCAATACTCCTAGAACACTTTTCAGGTAAGTTGCCTACTTGGCTCAGCCCAGTACAGGTGAGAGTGATACCAATATCTGACGCAGTGAGCTACTACGCGAATTCCATCGCCGAGAAACTAAAGAAACGTAAAGTTAGAACAGAAGTGGACGGTACCGATGAAACCCTATCAAGAAGAATAAAGAGGGCTTACGATGAGGGCGTCCCCTACATCGTAGTAGTGGGAAGAAGAGAAGCAGAGGAAGTCACGGTTACTGTGAGAGGGAGAGGTAACGTAGAAGTTAGGGGGGTTTCATTAGATAAGTTCCTTGCCGCGATAGAGGAGGAGGTGTCAAACAGAGAGTTGAATCCCACCACTTTGGAGAGGATCCGATGATAAAGTACGGTCTATACGAGAGCCCCCTTGGAGTGATAACAGTAGCGGCCACGGAGAAGGGCCTTAGGATGCTGGACTTTTGTCGGTGTGCAGAAAAAGGACTTATAGACCAAGACTACTTCTCTGCTCTTTTCAGACGATTAGACCTTTACTTCTCTGGTAAAAAAGTGAGCTTTGACTTTCAATTGGACTTAGATTATAACCCTTTCAGAGTACGGGTGTTTAAGGAGGTGACCAAAATAGTTTGGGGGACTACGTCTACGTACAAAGAAGTGGCAGCGAAAGTTGGAACTTCCCCCAGGGCAGTTGGTGTAGCGCTCTCAAAAAATCCCTTACTTCTTGTCATACCCTGTCATAGAGTAGTGGCAGAAAACGGGTTAGGAGGCTACTCCAGAGGTGTGGAACTGAAAAGGAAGCTCCTTGAGCTAGAGGGTGTGAACCCTCGGAGGTGATAGCCTTGAAACTGACAAGAGACGTAGAGGTCGTTCCAGGAAGTCCAAACACCCTCATATATCAAGGGAGGATCGTAGTGGACCTAGGGGGGAGAAACGCTGAGCTGAATCTGAGCGCCGAGTGGTACCTCTGCACCCATGGACATGCCGATCACATAGCGGGGCTGAAGAGAAATGGACTTAAGTATCTCCCTTCAAAGGACATGTGGGCTTTATCGAAGGCAGGAAGGAGGTCCATGGTTTATGGCTTCTCGTCCAAGGATAGCCAGCTGTTCTCTTACGATCTACCTCATGGAGACATAGAAGCACAAATAACGGACGTAGAGGTGGAGAAGGTGCCTCTACCTGGACACACTCCAGGACATACGGCCTACGTGCTGGGTAGTGTAGCCTACTTAGGCGATTCAGTTTTCGGCCAGAGAGTTCTTGAATCTTTCGTTTTCCCTTTCCACGGCGACTTCTGGCAGGCTCTCGAATCGCTTAACTTAGCGGAGGAGCTAGTCAGAGGAACAGAAGGAGCAGTAATAGCTCACGGTCCCCTACAAACTGCACCAACCAAAGTCCTCGACCTAATAAGAGTGAATAGGGAGTACATGAACAAGTTAGTCCTGAAAGTGAAGGACCTAATTGCATCCAAGCCTCAGACAGCCGAAGAGTTGGTGGTGAAAGTGATGAAGGAAAGCGAAAGAGAACCGAGCCCCACGGCCGTTCTTCTCAACTCAGTTACCGCAAAGTCAATATTGGTGGGGCTAGGCGCAGAGCCAAAGGTTACTGAGAGGGGCATAGAGTGGGCTCTGAAATAGAAACACGAAATGCTTAAAACCAATTGAAGCGAGGGAAGATTCCGAGGGCCGGTAGCTCAGCCTGGAAGAGTGCTCGGTTGGCATCCGAGAGGTCCCGGGTTCAAATCCCGGCCGGTCCATTGCGCTAGTGGGCCCGTGATATTCTTACCAACCTAACAGCTCGTCTAAGAGGTAGCTAAAGGTAAAACCTCTCTTACTTATCCCTTGTTTCATTCTCCATTATAAGGCTCCATTATAAGGACGTAAGACTCTCCCATCTCCGATTGTATAATATATCTCCTTTAGAGAAAGGACTTCACTGTCTTCAGCGACACACTGGTCCCAATCTGGCTTCCTTTCCGCCCTGTAAGGGCGAGAGTTCCATTCTATGAGTTCGTCCTTCTCACCGTCGGTTCGGGATTACATCTCTCATTTGGTGGGCAGTTGGGGGCGTCAGACCGACCCTCACGAAAGGAGAGTCCCCATCGAACACCTCTGGATCCTTCGAAAGTAAAGAATGCTATCGATGCCCCCTAATTACGACGGAGAACTACAGCCTCTTCGGTTAAGGGTCAGACTGCGCCGAGGTCAGGGAGAGGGATTCTTTGCCTGAAGGACGGAGGGCTTAAGCTTCATGAAGATAGTTGTTGAGTAGTATACGAGGTATAGCTTCGCGAACCATGGTTTCAACTGAGGTGTCCTCCGTGGTACTCACACCACGGGTGACTGTAATGGGCACAGCCCACGACAAGGGGGGACACTTGCTTTCCGGAGGAGAGACATTCACGGGAGGATATTTCTAAGCAGTGAACTACCCCTCCCTCACGAAGCGTCCTCTCCACGAGTCCCGCTTCTCGGAGTGACCTCAATCTCCGTTGGTAGGAGAGGTTCCAATGTAACCGTTTTGTGAGCTGTATGGAAGGGAGATCACAGAGGGTCGCTTTTACAGGCGCGAGTTCCCCCAGCGCCTAGGATACGACCCAGCTCCTATGGCCTAGGTCTAGATCAGTGCTTCGTAATTGCTGAGTCTCAAGGCCTCCTGACTCCATCATTCCACAATGGGATGTTTCTCTCTTACGAAAGTACCTCTCCTAAGGTCGGCCAAGGCCTCAACTATCTGTTCTTCGGTATTCATTACAATGGGACCATACCAATATACGGGCTCATTTAGAGGCCTCCCAGAGAGTAGGATAAAATGAACGCCCTTCTCCGTACTCACACGCACTTCGTCACCATCTTCATAGATGACTAGATATCCATCGGGTATAGAGGTCTTCGAAGAAGGATCGAACTTCCCCTTTCCTTCAACTATATATACTAAAACCGTATATCCACGCTTCACTTTGAATGAAGCTTCTGACTCAGGCCTCAATTTCACTTCCAAGTACGTGGGATCTACTGCGACCCCAGCTTTAACTGGCCCCTCTACACCCATGGCCTCCCCTGCCACTACAGTGACCTCACCTCCATCAAACTCTACCTTAGGAGCATGATTTCTTCTAACGTCTCTATACACTGGGGTAGTCATTTTCTTAGTTGCTGGAAGATTTATCCACAACTGTAATCCTTTAACTGTTGTATTCATAACTGAGGTCTGCAGTAAACCCCTATCGCCCTCAGAGATGGGTTTAGGCATCTCCTGATGAAATATTCCGCTTCCTGCCGTCATCCACTGAAGGTCTCCTGGGTATAGGACACCCTTGTTCCCTTCACTATCCTCATGTTCGACTTTACCCTCCATCAGATAAGTCACAGTCTCTATTCCCCTGTGAGGGTGCCATGGAAATCCGGCCTCATATTCCCTAGGATCATTTGAACCGAAGAAATCGAGTAAGAGAAAAGGATCAGTAAGACTGACAGTGTCCATCCCGCCAAAGACCCTGTACAGTTTGACACCGGCACCATCCATAGTGTGTCGACCTTGAATCGCTCCAGATATTCTTCTAATCAAGCTCGGATCACAGAAATGTCATTGACTTGGTCAAATAAAAAGATTCACGTACTTGGTCGTTTTAATGTTATGTCTAAATTCCGTTACTCTTAGCCCATAAATAGGATCAGACAAGGAAAATCAGCGTAAGCACCTCAATGGTTTTCCTGAGGACTTCTAGTGGAATCCTCCATTTACATATAGAGAATCCCTCTACCCACTTCTAAGGTCTTCAACACGTGAAGTAGTCTCAGCTTGTTCGCCAGCCTCTTCAAGATCCTGTGCTTCTGTTCGCCGTTCAGCCTCTCTACATCGATTAAGTGTAGTCACCTGTCACACCTATTAGAATGCGATGCTGTTCAAAAATAAGGACTGTTATTACATTTACGCCTTTACATGGAACCTTTACATGGAAAAGGTATCTCTTTCAATTTGCTAAGAAATAGTGCGACCGCCGGGATTCGAACCCGGGACCTCTGGCTTGGGAGGCCAGCGTCCTAACCAGGCTAGACGACGGCCGCATCACCTTTCTCTAAAATTGAGGCTTTAACTTTAACGCCTATCCATACTCCAGGGTAGAGGTCTTCCACCTTTGAAGCCTAAATTTAAGATAATCGTGGGTGAAGTTGCCCTTCCTCGATTGGATGCGACGAGAATTCTCTTAACATCCCGTTTGTGGTATAGTCGTGAGTGAACTAACCCCACCCTCATGGACGGGACATCCCCACCTCGCAATAGAGATTTCCTGTTTCTTACAGGAAACTTGCTTTACACTCCCTCGGAAAAGGGAATGTGCAGCAGAGGTTCCCTGTCCGCAGGCTCTAAGGGTAGTCCAGACCCAGCACAGACGTTCAGAGAAGCGTTATAATCCATAGATCTATAGTCCAACCTCATTTAGGACAGGTGAAGATCCGCCAGCTAAAGTCGACTCCTCTTTTGTACATAAATTTAGCACAAGGTCTCTCTAGGAGGACGATTTAGACTCAAACGTTCATGAAGCGATTATTTCACCCTGAGAACCGTCACCTCTCGATATCTATAAGGGGTCGAGATGAATAACCGTTCTTAGTTAAGGGAAGGTTACCGACCTCCTCTAACCTTAAGGACGGTTATCAGGTTTGATCGAAGCATTAAAACTGGCAATCTAAATAGTTACGTTATGCCAGTGTTGGAGAAGTCGGATGTAGATCTGTTGATGGAGCTCCAGTACCACTTTCCACTTTCGGAGACTCCGTTCGCCGAAGTGGCCCATCGACTTGGCATCAAGGAAGAAGACGTGCTGAACAGAGCAAGGATTCTAGTGGGACGAAACGTCTTGAAGAGAATTGGTATGTATGTCAGCTTCAGGGCGAAGGGAATGGAGGGAGCGTTGGTAGGAGCGTCTATCCCTCCACACAATGTGGAGTCCTTCAGAAGGACGGCCCTTGGCGTGAGAGAGATCACCCACAACTTCGTCAGAACTCACCCGCAGTTCAATATATGGTTTGTAATAAAGGAACCTACTAGGAGGGAATTGGAGGAGAAAGTGAAAGAGCTGATGAATAGGACAGAGAGTAGGAACTATATAATTCTATATTCTAAGAAGACCTTGAAGTTGAGTGTAAAGTATGACCTACGAAGGGGGGTGTCATGGAGCGAGCCAGAAGTGATAGAGGAGAGAATCCCTACCTTCGACCAGCTTGGACTGGATCAGTCGCTAGGTAAAGCTCTCTCATCACCCCTACCGATCGTTGAGAGACCGTTCTCACAAATAGCCTCCCAGTTCGGATACTCCGAACAAGAGTTGATAGATCTAGTTAAGGAGTTGAGGGAAAAGAAGGTGGTGAAGGACTACGGTGGAACTGTAAACGGTGAGAAGGCCGGAATCACAGAAAATGCTATGGTCCTCATAAGTTCCGATAATGTTGAAAAATCCTGTGATGCGTTAGCAAGGAATGTGGGAGAAGCTACACATGTCGTGCTCAGGGAAGCGGACAAACGTTGGGACTACTTATGCTACTGCATGCTTCACGGAAGCAGTAGGGCCGTAATTGATGGGGTAGTAGGAAAAGTAGTGGAGCTCACTTCTGCGTCATCCTACATGGAACTGTTCAGCCTCGACAACCTTAAGCCAGGGATCGTAGTTTAAGGGTTGCTCACCCCGCGTTTAGGGTAGCTACCCTTTAACCAAAGTTCCGACGTCAAAGACCTAGCCTCCTCTATAGAGGAGGAGATCATGGGATCCTGGATTCCTCCTTCTAACTCCAAGTAGAAATAGTACTTCCACGGGGAGGTCTTGAGTGGCCTAGAGTATATCATTGTTAGGTTAACATCCCTCTCTGCGAATGCCTTCAGCGCAGTGAAAAGAGAACCGGGCCTATGAGGAACCGTGAATAGGATGGTTGTCTTGTCTCCTTGGTAGGAGGGTTTAGTGGAGACGAGGAAGAACCTCGTCATGTTGACGTGGTCTTGAACTCCTTCCGTCAGGACCTTAAGCCCGTAGAGCTCAGCAGCCAGCTTGGAGCAAAGAGCCGCCGCACCTGGGGTTACTGAGGCCGTCTGGGCTGCTTTGGAAGTGCTTTCCACTACCTCCATCTCTTTCAATCCGTGTCTCTCCAAAAAGCCGGCCGCCTCCTTGAGGGCATGGGGATGGGAGTAAACCTTCCTAACCTGAGATATTCCACTTACGGTGGGGTTTACTGCCAACACTAACTCGATTTCCTTTTCTACCTCAGCGTTGACGTATATCTCCTTATGCTGGAATAAGTTATCCAAGGTCTCGTTCACTGGTCCTTCTATACTATTCTCAACCGGAACAACCGCAGCTCCACCTTTCAATGCCGACGAGAAGGCTTCGGTTATCGTTCTGACCGGAACTGGACGCCCCTGAAAGAGCGAGGCTACCTCGTGAGAGTAGCTACCCTCAGGGCCTAGGAAGTAAATTCCATGTGGGTCACGTCCTAACCAGTTGAGCAGCTTAAAAGGTTTAACGGACAAGTATAATATTCCCCCGAAGGGGCATAACTCATGGATTTACTTTGGTCTCCTTGGAGGTTACAGTACGTCTCCTCATCTAAACACGAGGGTTGTGTGTTCTGTGAAGCCCCGAAGCACGAGGATAGAAACGGACAGATACTCTTTAGGGGCAAGGTCTCCTACATCATAATGAACGCATTCCCTTACAACACTGGACACGTAATGGTGGTTCCCTTCAGACACGTCCCTAGCTTAGAGCTACTCACAGAGGAGGAGGCAATAGAGGTGCATAGGAACGTAGCAAGGTCGCTTAGAGCGATCAGAAAGGTTTACAAGCCAGATGGATTCAACGTTGGCGTCAACATAGGTTCGGCGGCGGGAGCTGGAGTGGCAGGCCACGTTCACGTTCACATAGTCCCCAGGTGGGTGGGGGACTCAAACTTTATGGCCATACTATCAAACACTAAGGTGTTGCCCGAGATGCTTAATGACACATATTCTAGGCTCAGGCCAGCCTTGGAGGCCGATGAGGAGGCTCTCGATCACTGATTGGAGATGAGAGCAGGGTTGACTGAGGCGTTAAGCTCGGCGAGCCTGGAACAACTATACACTAAGGTCCTTAGAGCGAAGGAGAGAGTAGCCCCCTATGTGCACGAGACCCCTCTGGACTACTCCAAGACGTTCTCTGACGCGACTGGCTCCGAGCTCTACCTGAAGCTGGAGAACCTTCAAAAGACAGGCTCTTTCAAGGTCAGAGGGGCCTTCAACAAACTCCTCACCATGGACGAGAAGGCCAGAGAGAGGGGGGTAGTGGCTGTTTCGGCCGGTAACCACGCACAGGGAGTGGCGTTCGCTGCGAGGAGTCTCAATGTAAAGTCCGTGATAGTAATGCCCGAGACTGCCCCAGCCTCGAAGTACTTGGCGACTAAGGGCTACGGAGCTGAGGTCGTCCTATACGGGAAGTATATACACGAGAGCATGAAGAAGGCTGAGGAGATAATTATGAAGAGTGGGGCCACTTTAGTTCACCCTTACGATGACGTAGAAATAGTAGTAGGACAGGGAACTCTTGGCCTAGAGTTAGTTCGGGTAATGCCAGAGATCGTTGTAGTTCCAATAGGCGGGGGAGGTCTCATATCTGGAATAACAATTGCGCTCAAGGCTAGGAACCCAGCGATAAAAGTGGTCGGAGTGCAGAGCAGCGCCTCTCCCTCCATGAAGGTATCAAAGGAGCTTGGCACGCTAACTGAGGTGGAGCCCTCCTTCTCCATAGCAGACGGCATCCTAGTCAAGTCTCCTTCTCACTTAACGTTCTCAGTGATCAAGGAGCTGGTGGATGAGATCGTGGTGGTGGAGGATGAGGAGATAGCCGAGGCTATGTTCCTCCTACTGGAAAGGAACAAGACATTAGCTGAGGGGGCAGGGGCGGCCTCCTTAGCTGCACTGTTAAGCGAGAAAGTCAAGGTAAGGGGGAAGAGAGTTGTAGCAGTGATTTCTGGTGGAAACGTTGACCTCACCTTGCTCACCAACATCGTGGAGAACGTACTACACAGAATGAGGAGGGTAGTGAGGATAAAGCTGAAGGTCCCAGACAAACCAGGCTACCTCAATAGAATACTCAGCTACGTGGCGGAGGTGAGGGGAAACGTAATTGACGTGGTTCATGATAGGATGAGCGCTGAGGTCAGACCAGGCTACACCTTGATATACGTTACTTTCGAGCTAGCTAATCCTCAAATAGTGAGGCAGTTCCTCTCGAACCTGTTAAAGGAGGGTATTGAAGCCAAGGTTATGGAGTGAACCTAAGGGGAGAGTTCAGTCACTACAATCACTCCATTCTGCTGAACTAAGACTGTGTGTTCGAATTGTGCTACAGTGCCCATCCTAGTCTCCAGCAACACAGGGTAACCATTCAGGACACCCTTCTTCCAGAGCGACTTGATGGTCGCCCGGAGCTTCTCAACCTCCATAACATCAACTAACCACCTTTCAGTGAAGGGAAGTGTCCTGAACCTCTGCTCGATCACTTCTATCAGGAACCTCTCCTCCTCTGTCAAAACCTTGTTTCTGACTCCCCTGAATGAAAAAATGGTAACCTCCTTACCTTCCCTCACAGAGCCCTCCCCATCTGTACCGAAGGGCTCTATAGCGTAAGTCTCCCCAGGCCTGATGGGCCCAAGGCCTCGCTCGAAGACGTTAGGGACGAAGGCACCAGCGTGCAGTTCGTAACGCCTTATGAGGTGACCTCCCAAGTTCCTTATGGGTTTGAAACCCGCGACTTTAAGTGTCCTCTCAATTACTCTTCCAACTTCACCTAGATCTCTACCGGCCCTAAAGGTGGAAATTGCCGCTTTCAACGAGTCTCGCGTAGCCTCCAAAAGCTTAGAAAACCTATCATCTAAGGACACGGTTACTGCGGTATCCGTAACGTATCCGTCTATATGGGCACCGACGTCAACTTTAACCACCGCCCCTTCAGGTATGGTTTTCTGATCTCCTATTAACGGTGTATAGTGGGCCGCCTCGTAATTTACAGACACATTGCAGGGGAACGATGGCATGGCTCCGGCCTGGAAGATCTCCTTCTCTGCAGCATCACACACGTCTAAGACCTTGGCCCCAGCCCTGACCGCCTTAGCTCCCGCTTCCCTGGCCTTGGCGGCTATCTTGCCAGCTTTAAGGAGAAGTTCCACTTCCTCGTCAGTCATATTCCCTTACCATCATAGGAATAGAGTTAAAAAACGACTCGTAAATTAGCATCCATGGTGACACTTCGCTGGTTCGGGCATGCGGCGATTGAGTTGAATTTCGGAGGGAAGAAGGTCATAATAGACCCATTAATTAAGGATAATCCCAAGAGCCCAGCTAAATTAGAGGAAGTAATAGGGAAATATGACGTAGTGGCAGTAACTCACGACCACCCCGACCACCTCGGGGATGCCGTGGAGATCCTTAAGGGCGGGAGGGGTCACTTCTTTGCCAATTTCGATCTCAGCGTATACGTGAACCAGACGATGGGGTTACCGATAGAGAAGGTGATTCAAGCTAACGTGGGAGGATACATAAACGTGGATGGACTGAGACTGGCCCTCACCAAGGCCGTGCACAGTAGCGAACATGGAGATCCGACGGGCGTGGTAGTCTCGGGAGAAGGAGTTACGGTGTACCACGCTGGAGATACAGGTCTCTTCGGAGATATGAGGCTAATCGGGGAAGTGTTCAAGCCCGACTATGTTCTACTCCCCATAGGAGGTAGGTTCACCATGGATCCAGAACAGGCCTCCTTGGCTGTGGAGATGCTGAGGCCTAAGAAGGCGGCGATCCCGATCCATTACAATACATGGCCCCTAATCCAAGTGGACGAGACCCAATTCGTGAAACTCAACCAAACCAAGGGATTCAAGACTATAATACCCAAGGTTGGTGAGCAAATCCAGTTGTGAGCCACAGATGCTAACTGAGCTTGAGAGACAGGTACTACGGTACCTAAAGGATCGAGGAGAAGTTGGGGCCGAAGAGCTAGAAAACGCCCTATCCCTTCCAAAGAGCACACTGATGAGTGTCCTGGAGTCCCTCAAGTCAAAGGGCTATTTAGAGCTAGAGGAGAGGATCGATAAAGTTTACGAATTAACCGAGGAAGGGAGAAGGAGGATAGAGGAAGGACTGCCAGAGGATAGGCTGGTGAACTGGTTAGCCGGGAGACCAAGAACCATAGCCGAGGTCAAGGCCTTCATGAGGGAGGACTTCGAGATCGCTTTAGGCTGGGCCAGAAGGAAAAGGTTGGTAGAAGTTAAGGATGGATTAATCGTTCCCAAAGTTGACAGGGCGAACTCAGAAGAGGCGGTGGCTCTTCATTCCCTTCCTGGAAAGCTAGCACAAGAGATCGCCTCAGTCCTGAAGTTAAGGAACCTCGTGAAAGAAAAGGAGATCAGGTCGTTAAGAGTTAGGGGACTGAAGTTTGAGGAGGATGAGAAATCGGTAACCTTCTTGACAACAGAGCTCCTAGTAGGCGGTAAATGGAGAGACGTGAAGTTCAGACCATACAACGTCGAGGCAATGCCGCCTCCATTCTACATAGGGAAGAAACACTTCTTCGTCCAATTCTTGGAACACATAAGGGACGTTCTAGTTAGCATGGGATTCACGGAAGTGAAAAGCGATTACGTGGAGCTTGAGTTCTTCAACTTCGATTTACTCTTCCAACCTCAAGACCACCCTGCCAGGGAAATCCACGACAGTCTAGCTTTACCTGGAGTTGGGAAAGTAAGTGATGCGAAGTTGCTTGAGAGAGTAAAGGAGATGCATGAGAGGAACTGGAAATACCGGTGGAGCGAGGAGGTCACATCGAGGATAATGCTAAGGAGCCAGGCTACCGCCACCACGGCCAGAACCTTGGCTTCGAGGCCGACCCCACCTGTGAGGACCTTTACAGTAGGGAAAGTCTTCAGATACGACACGATAGATGCCACACACCTACCAGAGTTCTTCCAGCTAGACGGCCTGATCGTGGAGGAGGGCTACAACTTCAGGAGGTTGCTTGGCACCCTCTCTGAGATATTCAGGAGAATTGGGATCGAAAGAGTCAGGTTCAAGCCAGCATACTTTCCATTCACCGAGCCTAGTGTGGAAGCGTATGGCTTCATGGAGGGGCTGGGGTGGGTCGAGGTGTGCGGAGCTGGACTACTTAGGGACGAGATAATGCTGGCCGCTGGAGTGCAGGGAGTGGCGGGGGCTTGGGGTATAGGACTGGACAGGTTAGCTATGATGTTCTCTGGTGTTAAGGACATCAGAGAGCTATACTCGCAAGACCTAAGGTACTTGAGGAACAGAAAGGTGAGTTGGCAATGGTAACAGTTACGTTCAACAAGTTCAGGTTATTGAGTAAGTGTGAGGTCCAAGAAGACGAGCTCGAGTCGTTACTCTTCGACCTGAAGTCTGAAGTTAAGCCAAAAGAGGGAGGACAACTAGAGGTGGAGGTCAATGCTGACAGACTGGATCTGCTCTCGTCAGATGGAATAGCTAGAGCGGTAAAAGGGCTCAAGGGGAAGGCGTTGGGAGAGGCAAGTTACAAACAGTTCTCTTCCTCTTACATCTTAGAGGTCAATGAGGTTAGGTCTAGGCCTTTCGTCGCTGCGGCTGTTCTAGAGGATGTGGTATTGGGAGAGGAGGGATTGAGAGAGCTCATACAGTTCCAAGAGAAGTTGCATACGACGATCGGAAGAAAACGGAGAAAAGTGGCAGTAGGTATTCATGACCTATCTAAGGTCGATACTAAAGTCATCAAATACAGTACACTTCCATTGGATTACAAATTCGTCCCATTAGGAGCAGGGAAACTGATGTCGTTAAGGGAAGTGCTCTCAGAGACAGAGCAGGGAAGGAATTATGGTCAAATATCGCTTTCAGAGGGAAGGTTACCTGCAATACTACAGGAAGATGGTCAAGTTCTTAGTGTCCCGCCGGTGATAAACTCTGAGAAAACTAAACTTACCGCTGAAACTGATAGGCTCCTGATAGATGTGACAGGAACCTCAGGCGAAGCGGTGGTTCAAACACTAGATATACTAGTAACCAATCTGGCGGAGGGAGGAGCCAAAATAGGTACAATTGAATTGCAAGGAGGAGTTTGGCAAAGTACGCCTGTTCTAAATCACGATGCCTTGAAGGTAGAACTGGAATATATAAGATCAGCCTCTGGCTACGAGATGGCGTGTGAACAGGTTGTTGCGTTGCTCTCTAAAGCAAGGCTCGACTCCAGCTGTGATGGCCAGACCGTCTCTGTGACTATCCCGCCCTACAGAATCGATATATTAGGTAGGGCAGACATCGTAGAAGAAGTGTTAATGGCCTACGGCTATTCTAGAGTGGACCCAATAGACTTCATAGTGACCAAGGGAGGGAGCTTACTCACTCAGACGAAATTAATTAGAGCACTTAGAGATTTGGCGGTTGGAGCTGGTTTCACAGAGGTGTTTAATTTCGTCTTAGTGGACGGAAGGGACTTCAAGGGGAACTCTGTGAAGTTAGCTAACCCAGTAACGGCAGACGTAAATAGCGTCAGAAGCTCGCTTATACCTGGCCTCCTTAAAATGCTCTCCAAGAATCAGAAGGTTGGTTTTCCTGTTAAGGTGTTCGAAATAGGAGAGGTCGTGTTAGCAGACGCTGAAAAGGAGACAGGCTACACTAACAGAACGATGATGTCATTAGCTACAATAGATAGTAAGATCAGCTATGAACAACTGCAGTCTGCTCTACACGCAATCCTCACGTCGTTGGGGGTTACTCCCTCATACACAAGATACGATAACTCATACTTCATGGAGGGAAGGGGAGCAAAGATCATAATAGACGATGAGGAGGTGGGAGTTGTGGGCGAGGTACACCCTAGGGAACTGGAGTTCTTCGGGCTAACGTTTCCAGCCATGGTTGCGGAAGTTTCGGTGGACGAACTACTTAAGTTGCTCAGGACCCCTTGACAGTCTCTCTCATTCTAAAGGACTTAGGTACTACTCTAAAGAGTAGTCTAACATGAACTGCAAGAGCGATAGTTGTAGACAGTGGAAGCGCGTAATAAGCGATTAAAAGGACTACTCCGGAGATGGGAGAGAGAAGTATTGCTGAAGAGAGTGGTGTGAAGTCTGCTATCAAAAAGGGCAGCGATATGCAGCATGATGCCCCAGTAACAACCCCTCCCACAGGAATTAGAAGGTAGTACGCAGGCATCTTTCCCCTGACCTCCATTATCCTGGTGAGGGAGGCCGTGACTAGGACTGCTATCATTAGACCCATTACTATCGAAAACGGGGATAGGTCGAGTTCAAAATATGGGGGTATTAGCAATACACCGGTGGGATTAAGAGTTAGAGAGAACACGGGTGAGAGAAGGCCAGAGAAGGGTGTCGCGCTCAGAAAGGCGTAAAAGCTAGAGGCAGGCAGATATGGCGCAACAGAGAGCGAGGATATTATCTTCTCCAATACCAAAGAGTAAACGAAGTAATGGACAATCAGATATCCGAAGAATATCCCCGCACCCAAGGCGGTGCCCAACTTACTAAGGGTCTGCCTTACTGCGGGCCTAATCAAGTTCATAATAATCAGCGTCAGAGGCACCCAAAATACTAAAGCGTCTAAGGATGTAAAGAGAAGGAGGGCACTGTAATTGAAGGCTAGTGAGGGGACAACGAGAGTGAAGATGATGCTTAGAAGAATCGACACAATAGAAACGATGATAGTATACCTTCTCACGTTCGCCCATCAGGATCTTACATAATAAAACTTTGTATGAACTAAACACCTAAGAACGAGGAATAACTAGTAGAGCCAAAAAGACTGGCATACTCATTCTCCGCTTAACTCCATGGCATAATACTCGTTACGCTCCTTCTGCAGCCTGTCCAAATAGCTCATTGGTTTATTGGCTCGAGGTCTACCAGTTTCGGCATCCCTCCTGAAGGTTATCCCGAACTCCCTGAGGAACTTGTTAAGGCCGTGTCTGAGAGGAACAGGTTCCTCCACATTACCACTAACTCCAGGCTTTCCAGAGAACACTATGATCCTGTCGGCCACGTAGTCGTGTATGGCAAGGTCGTGTTCTACTATTAAGGTGGCAGATCGCCTCTCTCGAGTTACCCTCTTTATAGCTCTGGCCATGACGTAACGCTCCTCAACGTCGATGTAGGCTGAAGGTTCGTCGAATACGTAGACGTCGGCCTCCTTAGCTAGAGTTTTAGCGATCATTAGCTTCTGGAGTTCTCCTCCACTAAGTGAGGAGACTGAGGAGTCTAGTAGCTTATGAAGGCCGAACCTCCTCACTACCTCAACATAAAACCATGACGAGGAGGAAAGCGAATCCTTGCTGGCATCCTCCATAACCTCCCTAACAGTTCTTTCAGTAAAAGGTGATATGACCTGTGGCTTATATGCCAGCCTGCTTTTTTCAGGTTCCACGATCCCTGCGTCGGCCTTAAGTTCGCCCACCAAGATCTTCACGAACGTCGTCTTTCCTATACCGTTGGGCCCTACTATCCCAACCACCTCACCTTCTCGCACTTCTCCTCGTGGTGCCGATAGGGAGAAGCCGAGAAACGATTTCTGCACACCTGACCACGAGATCTTTATAGATGTACCGGTAACCCCCTCCATCTCGGCGAGGTCCTTCATATAGAACCTTATCTCATAATCTCTCATCTTCACATTTTCACTTGGAAGGAAGCCCTTTAACATGTGGTTTATACCAGCTCTTACAGAGTAGGACTTGGAAACCCTACCATAAATCGACGGCTCTCCATACATCACGTTGACAAGGTCTGCCACATAGTCTAAGACTATCAGGTCGTGGTCAACCATAAGGACGTACTTATCCCCTAAGAGCTGTCTAAGTACTCGAGAGAGGTTAAGGCGTTCGTTTATGTCTAAGTAAGAGGAGGGTTCGTCGAATACGTAGACGTCGGCCTCCCTTAGGAGAGCTGCCCCCACCAAAAGCTTCTGCAGCTCTCCACCGCTCAAGGTCGAACTCTCCTTCTCCCACATCGACTCCATTCTCAATAAAGTCCTGATCTCGTCCAACTTTCCCCTCTCGTCAATTCTTCGGAGTAGATCCGATACCTTCCCCTTTAGTAACCTCCCTACCACCTCAACATACTGGACTTTATGGACAACTCTCAGTTCCTTATTATAGAGTTCCTTGAAGTAAGAGTGTATTTCCTTCCCCCGAAACCGCTGAAGCACCATGTCCTGTGTAGGCATGACTTCTGGATCCCCGAAGTTGGGAACGAGCTCCCCGGACAGAATCTTCAATATGGTGGTCTTGCCGGTGCCGTTCTTACCTATAATTGCAGTGATCGCTCCGCGCTTTGGGGTCGGTAATCCGAATAACTTAAAGCCATTGATGCCATACCTGTGGATCGCTTCTCCTTCTAGAGCATCGGGCAAGTTCACAATAGATATGGCGTCAAAGGGACACTTCTTCACACAAATTCCACATCCTATGCAGGTCTCCTCGTAAATAACAGGTTTGCCCTTCATGGCCTCTACTAGCTCTATCGCTTTAGTGCCGGACCTATTGACTGGACAGAAGTTAACACATTCGACCCTACACTTGTCCGGCTTACAGTCGGCGTAATTTATGACAGCTACCCTCAAAACTAGGCACCGTGCACAATCTTTCCTACTCAAAAACTAAAGGTTTAACCTTCACTCTTCCTCCCAATCTTCCTCTTCCCAATCTTCCTCTTCTTCCTCCCAATCTTCCTCTTCCCAATCTTCCTCTTCCCAATCTTCCTCCATTTACAGCACCGTGCTGAAAGCGATATAGGTATTTTTATGATTTTCCTTTATCGGATTTGGCGTTTAGGGAATAATGAATGGGCTGAAGAATAGATGACGCAAGTAGAACCCGGACTACCCGCACACCTTTGACGGTATGAATGAAAGACTGAATACCTCACTAATTCTTCCTTGTAATTGCAGACGTTAGCTTAGAACTTAACGTGAAGAGGAAGGAGTTTTCATGCCCCCTTAACCCAAAAAAGTTAAAGGAGTTGAGGAGTAGGTTTCCACCCATGAAAATCAGTAGCGTAGACTCGAAGTATCTTCTAACCGTAGGCGAAAGACAACTCCTAATAGAGGACTCTAGAAACGAAAGGGGAGAGAGACTCGTTTTAGTTTCTACAGTTTCATCTTTCACACTCCCTAACGGGGAAAAATGGACTCCCAAGGTAGAAGATGCTAAGACCGTAAAGAGGGAGGAACTTCCACCAGAATTGAAGAGAGCATTGAGAAAGTTGCTTGCCCTTTCATAAGTATTCTTTTTATTTTGGATCAAGATCTAAGGTGAGAACGTCATGGTGTCCTTCGACTTCGTTATAACGACCGACAGATGTCTCATGACTAACCACCACCACAAAGAGTTCCTCGGATTCCTAGGCACAGGGCCTGCCATTGGACTGCCAGAGAAGGTATGGAAGTGGTTAGCTTGCCCTAAGATAGGTACGGACTCGCTGGGAAGACCTAATGAGGCTCCATACGGACTCAGGAAGATAGAGGCAAAACTTCTCGACGAGGGGTTCAACGCGGCCATAATAGATCCAGATGCCATTGATAAGTACCTCCCCACTGCCAAGGCCTTGATGTTTTCTCACCACGATTACTTCGCGTTCGGTCCTCCATCTTCGACGTGGTGGGGGATAACTAAGAAGGAACCCATAAACTACAAGAGTTTTCAGGAACTCATAAACAGGCCTTCCATAGCTCAAGCTAAATCGAGAGGAATGAAGGTAATAGTAGGTGGCCCATCAACTTGGCAGTGGCTCTGGAGGGAGGACATGATAGAGAAGGTAGGAGTAGACACCCTCTTCGATGGAGAAGGGGAGAGGCTAATAGTGAAGATAGCACAGTCGATAATAGATGGAGAGCCTTTGCCTAAGTATATGTATGTTGACGCTGAGGACTCTCCGTCTCTAGAGGAGATACCAGAGATTAAGGGTGCCAGCGTGAATGGCTTAATTGAAGTAATGAGAGGTTGCCCTAGGTACTGCAGGTTCTGCTCTGTAACATTGAGGCAAGTGAGATACTACCCCTTGGAAAAAATTGAGAAAGAGCTGCAGGTGAACGTCAAGGCGGGAATAAGGGATGGAGTAATTCATAGTGACGATATGCTCTTCTACGGAGCGGTGGGTATATTTCCAAGACCAGAACCACTTATAAAATTACACCGGTTGATTAAAAGGTACTATAAGTCTATTGCGTGGAGCCACGCTAGCCTAGCCGCCATCAGATACTCTGAGGAGAAGTATGGGCTCATGAGCAAGTTATCGGAGATCATAATAGACGATAATCAGCGCTACTTGGGTGTAGAAGTGGGGGTGGAGACTGGATCTCCACGGCTGGCCAAGGAGATAATGCCTGCCAAATCCTCTCCATACAAGCCAGAGGAGTATCCCGAAACGGTTGAAGAAGCATTCAAGATAATGCATGAGCACGCTGTAATCCCCGCCGGAACCATGATAATCGGTCTGCCAGAGGAGAAGGAAGAGGATGTCATAAGGACTATTGAAATGGTGGATAACCTGAGGCCCTATAGGAGCATACTAGTTCCAATGTTCTTTGTTCCCATGGGTATGTTCAAGAATAAGGACTGGTTCACAAGAATAAAACTGAACGATAGCCACATAGAGCTTTACAGGAAAGTGTTTTGGCATGACGTTTATTGGGCTGAGGACATAATCGACAAGTTCTACATGCAAGGGCCCCTATATTATCCAGTTAGGCTCGGACTGAAGTTGTTCCTGAAGAACGCCAAGTCTAGAATGAGGAAAGTTGAGGCCTGGCTCGAAGGCCAATTGAAGAAGTGAACCATTTTTAAATGATAGAAGCAACGACCGAAAAGGTTTATATTCGGCACATGCAGAGTACTAGGATACCACGGTGACGTAGTTGAAGTTCTGTCCCAAATGTGGAGGAGCTATGGTTCCTGTAAAGAGAGATGGAAAGGAGCTACTAAGATGTACTAAGTGCAAGTACGAGGAGGAAATGAAGAAGGAATCGAAGAAGGAGTATGTAGTAACAGAGACTAAGAACAAGAGCGAGAAAGTGCTAACTACTTCCCTAGTAAGTGATAAGTCCGGGAGGAAGAGGGAGGAAGAGGAACTTGAGCAGGAAAGGGAAGAGTACTATAGAGAGATAGGGTTAGATTTATTGAGAGATGAGTTGGAAGGAAACGAGGAAAACGATGAGGACTGAGAAGTGAGTTGGAAGGAATAGAACGAACGGAGCTTCTTTTCATCCTTCGGTGTCCGTTAGATGGTATGGAGTTGAACTCCAAATTAAGGTGCCCTCAAGGCCATCAGTACACGATAAACAACGGCTTCGTAGACTTCCTAGAAGGTCAAACTAAGGAAGGCTTCCTAGAGAGAATAGCAAGAATATACGAAGGATTGTGGGCCCCCTTGGGGTTTGCGCTGAGTTCAAGGAGAAGCTACGAGTGGATGGCCAGAAAGTCTATCTTCTCCTCAGGCCGCATTGTACTTGACGTAGCTACAGGAACCGGAAAGTCATTCGACTATGTTAACTGTGAACTTTGTATAGGTCTTGACGTTTCAGCTAGACTTTTGGCTGAGGCGAAAAAGAGGAGACCACACCTACAACTAATTAGAGCCGATGCGATGAGAATTCCGCTGTCTGATGGGAGCATTGACGGTGTTATATTCAATTTGGCATTCCACCTAATCCCAAACAAGACAAAGGCCTTAGAGGAAGTGGAAAGGGTTCTTAAGAAGGGAGGAAGACTTACAATGACGACCTTGGTCAGTGACACGACTTTAGGAAAGGCCCTAGGGACCTTGTTCCACGCAGAACCGTTGAGAACTAGTGAACTACACGAGTTAGCAAAAACTGTAGGCCTAAAAGTAGAGCATTCCGAGATAAATGGAGCATGGCTCACAATTCAAGCGATCAAAGATAATCGATAGCAAGGAACACGAAGCCTAAGGTCTCCACCAATGTCAAAGGTTGAAAACCGCTGACTGCGTTATAAATGATAATATATATTGCAGCTACGAGGAAAATGAGGAATAGGGACATCCTAGCTTGGGCTGAAAAGGCCTCCGGTCCCTGAAATATCTCGTTTAGTGATTGTTTGTTGGTAATGAGATAAACTATCTTATAGGCCCCAAACACCAAACCTATCACGTAGAAGAAGTAAGGACTGAACCCATAGTAGGTGAGTACAGTAACGCTCTGCAATCCCTGGTTTATATCCTTGACTACTAAGATGAGCGATACCACCAGCAAAATCACTCCGCCAACTGCACCTAATAACTTCTTAATCATAGGGGAAATACGACTTCCAAGGTTTTTAAGGTGGATCAATGCCTTCTCCTCTAGGCTGAGCTTCCTTGAGAGGCTAACTAGTTCATAGACTCTACACATCTAGGGCGAATTCCTTAAGTTTAATAAACTTTACTATAATATAAATCTTTAAAAGCAAAAGAATAGATCTTTAACAATGGACTGACTTGTGAGCTTTCGTCTTTCAACATTGGTGAGCCGCCTGGGAAGGTGAGGTGGTTAGCTCTCCAAGAATGGTTTTTACCTAATCAGCTAAGCTTTCAGCATGAAAATAGGAGTAGCTAAAGTGGGACAGGAAAGGAGAGTCGTAATAATTAAGAATAACACTACTTTATCATTTACAGCTGAGGGGTTATCATGCGTCCTGTCCGACATGAGAAGTTTCATTTCAGCCTTCGACTATCTCAAATTCGAATCGCTCGAGGAAGTTAAGGTTGAAAAGTTCTTACCCCCGTTAGTCCCTAAGAAGGTTTTCCTTCCAGCTGTAAACTTCAGGAGTCACTCACAAGAAAGTTCTACCAAACCACCTGAAGAACCATACTTCTTCACAAAGTTCTCAAACACCGTAGTAGGACCTGATGAAGAAGTGATCCTGCCCAAGGGAGCCTCAAGAGTTGATTATGAGGGAGAAATAGGAATAGTTATTGGTAAAAAAGGGAAATATATCCCTCGAGAGAGGGCCCTAGACTACGTTTTCGGCTACACCGTAGTAAACGACGTGAGTGTAAGGGACATGCAGTACCCTGAGAGACATCCGTACGGCCTGAATTGGGTGTTAGGTAAGGGTGTGGACACCGCACTCCCGATCGGTCCCTGGATTGTAACGAAGGAGGACGCGGGTTGGCCAATGAAGATTTCGACTAGAGTGAATGGTGAGGTGAGACAGAACGGAACCACAGAAGAAATGGTGTTTGATGCCGCAACCTTGATAAGCTACGTCAGTAACGGTATAACCCTTGAGCCTGGAGACCTTATAACCACTGGCACTCCATCTGGCGTGGCAGAATTCACCGGCTCTCGATATCTAGAGGATGGAGATGTAGTGGAAGTAATCGTTGATAAAATAGGGACTCTGCGTAACATGGTGAAGAGAGAGGCCTAGCATATGGAGCACTGTAAGCTCTCTTCACTAACCACGTTTAACACTCAAACTTTTAGCCTCACCAGATTGCATCGATACTAATCCAAACTCTAAATGAAACTATAATTGAAGAAGTGGTAAGTAACAGTCTCTTTCAAGTTTGTCCCTTTCAGACTTGATCGAGAAGCAGGAGTCTTTGCGGAAGAGGGTTTTCAAACCCACATGTATAGTTTAAGGAGAGGTTACGTGGTCTAGAACCCCCCTATTTGAACTAGCGGAAGTCGGCAGCCGATTTAATGCGGATCATGTGAATGAAGTAGCAGTGGGCAGATACCTCCTCGATCTCCTCATATCACCAATAGAACTGATATTTCGTTACATCGCTAAGAAATCTCTCTACAAGGACTTCAAATTACACTGCCTTTAAAGGTGAGGACTTTCTGGTTTGTAATCGAGAAGAAATCGAGAAGACCTCCCATTCGAAGGACCGATTTGTAGGAGAGTGAGGGACTGCACTAAGAAACTGGCTGCTAAGTGAGCGTGTTAACTCGTTAGGCCAACTCAAAGACGCTAGAGTTGAGATCTAGGGGTCGAATCTCACGTTTACGGAATTCGCATTGATTCGGAACCCTATAGGCCCTCTAACTAGGTGAGGGACTTAGTCTGAACGAAGGATAGAGAACTCTGAGTCCCTAATTGTCGGAATCGTGAATTATGGGGGCCTAAGTTCACACGTTCGGCGAACGAGAGCGCGGTGAAAAAAGGGTAGTCCTCCTCAGATGTGGGACAGAGGTACCTATGTTACTGTAGAGTTGCAATCATCTATCTCCTTATAAAATGGTGAAAATCCGTCTCTTGAGAGATGGGAACGCAATCTAAACGTCTCTTCGAAAATCTCTTTTTCAGCGATATTGACCTTCTAGGTCCACGGAGGGACTGAGGAGGGAGCGTCAAGGAGCTCATCGTCGTGATCGTCGGGTCCCTTCAAGTGTGGTGTCTCTGGACCACCCCTACTGTTTGACTTGGGACTAAACCCCGAATGGGGGAGGAAAATGGCCTAGGAACCCTCAACGGTGAGGAGGAAGTTAGTGCTAATTCAACCACCTTTACGTAAATACCACCCTAGATCCCTTAATGGTCTTAGCAGGTTTCCGCTAGGTATCACTTCTCCGTACCCCAAAAAATCGCCTCTCCTGTCTACCACAACAAACAATCCAGAATTAGCGTCAACCTTCACACTCTTCCCGTATAAAAACCTAACAAGCTGACTATCATCAAGTACTATCTTACGACATGCTCGGGCCATATATTCACCAAAAGCTAGAGAAGGCTCTACCTTAGGTTCTAGCGTAGCGACTGGTATTCCTATAGAATATGGATGCATCTTCAACCCCCTTAAAGCCTGAACTATCTTCTTTACGTTAGTGGCTGTGGTCAAAAAAAGCTGGGAAAAATTCGCTATCATGAGAAAGAAGCTGTAGCCTCTGAGGAGTTCGTCGAATTCGCATCCGTACGAGAGAGAGAGCTCCCTTAGTATCAGTTCAACCGTTCCCGGTTCTGCCTCTACTACCTCGATAGAAGACATAGGAAGAACCCCTCAGTACCATGTAGGTGAGGATATAATCTTCTACAGTTTTCGATAGAACTATGAAAACTTACACCCCTAAACTCTCTAAGGCCAGGGTTTCCAACGCCTAGATCTAAAGGAAGGGTCTTCAAACCCAAGTTTTCTATAGCGAAGTCTATTACCGCTTCGTTCTCTTCTGGTGCTATGCTGCATGTAGAATAGATCAGCTTACCCCCTTCATCTAGGGCGGCAATGGCGTGTGTGAGAAGATTAATTTGGATTCCTTGAAATCTTTTCAAATGTTCTGGAGTGGTCTTAGTCCTCCTAGAGGGGTCTTTAGCAATCAACCCCTCTCCAGAACAGGGCGCATCTAGGATAATCTTACTGAACTTCAGGTCTAATTTGGACACAATGGAACTCTCAGCCCTTAGCAGAACAGTGTTTTTAACGCCCATCCTATTCACATTCGACATCAGGCTCCTCATTCTATCCCTCCTCTTTTCGATAGCGACTATGAGACCTGAGTTCTTCATCAATTGTGCCAGCTGAGTCGTTTTGCCACCTGGGGCCGCTGCCATATCCAAAACGATGTCGCTGGAGGAGGGTCTTAGAGCGTAGGCCGGAAGCATTGACGCTAAACCTTGAATGTAGTAGTATCCTTTGAGGTACTCTGGAGTAGCTCCAAGAGAAGGTTTCCTAGGGCTTTTCTCCAGAACAAGAGCATGAGGTGCCCACCTCACCTTCCTAAAAGAAAATCCCTTTTTCTCTAAGAGAGCGGATAGTTCCCCACAGTCTACTTTGAGGTCGTTACATCTGATACTAAGCCTCGGAGGGACTTGACAGCTGGAAAGGAAGGAAATAGTACCTCCCTCTCCTAACATATTTACATACCTCTCAACCATGTAAGGCAGTACTCCAAACCTAGATGCTAGCCCTCTCCACTTATCGCTGTTCTCAAATTGAAAGAGCTTTTGATACTTTTTAATTCGGGGCCTATCACTCATTCCAATGCCTAATGTTATAGAAAGGGAGATTAAAATAAGGATATTATCTCCCCCGCTCAGGTTGCTGAGAGAGTCTTTACGGGCCGTTGCTGTCTACATAGGAGCTGAGGAGCAATTAGATTACTACTTCGATAATGAGCACCGGCAACTTACTTCCTCGGATCGAGCATTAAGGCTAAGGATATCAAACGCAAGAACGGAATTAACCTATAAAGGCCCGAAGGAAAACTCCCTAGTTAAATCTAGACTGGAAGCTACGACGGCTGTAAGTGACGCAAAGGCCATAGTAACGATCTTGGAAAGTATTGGGTATCGTCCGATACTGAAAGTGAGGAAATTTAGGGAGAACTACTCATATGAAGGAGCCACAGTATCCTTGGACGAAGTTGAAGGATTAGGGGAGTTTCTAGAAATTGAACAAAACGATATAAACGAAGAAGAACTACTTACACTAACAAATAAACTGATTACCGTCCTTAACATAAAGGGAGCAAGGGAGAAGAGGTCGTACGCGGAACTTATGGCATCCATGGCAAGTGATGGGCTAAGCTTTGAATAGTTGCGAAGTTCTCTCTATTAGTTCGCATTTAACTGGATAGGGAACGCTCGACAATACTCCCCTGAAGTACGATTCATTAACTCCTATTAGTCTGAGAAGTTCTTTAAGCTTCTCTCTCTCGCTTAAGACCGAACATTTCAAGTAGAAGGCCAATGCTACTTTGATTTTCTCGGTCTTACCGCTAAACAATGGTTCTTCAGCTATTATTTTTTGGTAAACTTCAAATGCCTTTGGATCCCCCATCAAAATCCTCTTGGCTTTCAACGAGTCTAGCCTTATCATTGTCTTCACCTGTTTGGTTCCAGTCAGGTAGGAGTATAGGCCCGACTTCACTATTCTAAATCTCCTAGAATTAAAACTTTTTATATATATTTGATATTTATTAATTCTCAACATTCTATTATTGCTTAAAGGGTGGGAAGGACCTAGTATAACGTAGTTCTGTTCAGGCGAATCAGAGTAATACACCTTATCATTAACTACCCCACAATCCTCACAGACAACTTCCCCTCTCGAGTCCCAAACTAAATTGGGGGAACCACACGCTTCACAGTTCATAATTGATGAGACCACGATCCAGTTGAGATAAGTACCTCTGTTCCAAAGATCGTGGTGTGAGTGTGGAGGGCGAAACTTTAACCATAATCACTGATCCTCCTGGTGAGGGGGTGAAGGTCAATGCTACTGACTCTTTCCTGTTAGAGGTGTTATGTGAAGGGTTAATCAAGGGAAGAAAAATTTCCGCTATATGGAACGAAAGAAAGTTGGAGGTAGGGGAACTTATCGAGAGGCTATCGATAAGAGACGAGAAGCTCTGGGAAAAAGTTACAGTTTGTGTAGACTTAAGGAATAGAGGAAGACAGGTAAAGAGTGGACCATTCAATAATTCCCTTTTAATAAAATCAGGAAGCAGCTTCAATACCCTCATATATATCGTAAGTCAAAACGAGGAACTCAAACTAGGAGAGTTAATGAGTTGGGCGGAGAACCAGAGAAGGTTGAGTTTGGAAACTGTTTTGGCAGTAGTGGATAGGTCGGGCGATGTTACTTATTACTCCTTCTCGTCTCTCCATACGTTGAAGTGAAAGCCTTTTGGAATCTATGAGAGGAATGAGGGATTACGTAGGAGAAGAAGCAGATAGATTGGTGTGGATTCAAGATACCTTCAGGAGAACTGTGAGGAGAGCGGGTTACTCCGAGATCATTACACCTATCTTAGAGAGCTTTCAGCTCTTCGCTAAGAAGGGAGGTGAGGAGCTAAGGAAGACAATGTACACATTCACCGACAAGGCCGGAAGGGAAGTGGCGCTCAGACCAGAAATAACTCCAAGCGCAGTAAGGGTTTTCATAGACAGGTTGCTTCCAATGCCTAAACCAGTTCGTTTATTCTACGTAGGGCCTGTTTACAGATACGACGAACCCCAGATGGGGAGGTACAGGGAGTTCAGGCAGGGAGGAGTCGAACTCTTCGGTTCCAGCAGTATCCTAGCTGACGTAGAGGTACTGACCCTGCTACAGGAGTTCTTTGACGAAGTAGGTTTAAGGGACAAGGTAACGTTCAAGTTAGGGAACGTGGGAATACTGAGGGAAATTATGAACAGAAACGATGTTCCTGAAGACGTTCAGGAGTCGACCTTGCATCTAATTGACAAGGAATTAATAGATGAGGCAGTTAAGGTCCTTAAGCCATATTTACCTGAGGCGATCCTAAACACATTAAGTGAGGTGCTTGTCTCTGACGACCAAAAGGCCCGCGAACTCCTAGCTAAAGAGGAGTTAAAGTACGTGATTCCACATTTGACGTACTTAGACGAGTTGACGCGAATCTTGATGGACATAGGACTTAAACTTAGCGTCGAGGTGGGATTCGTAAGAGGGCTAGCCTACTACACGGGTCCGATTTTCGAAGCCAAAGTGGAGGGTGTAAGCGTCAGTATAGCAGGAGGAGGAAGATACGATAGACTAGTGGAGCTCTACGGCGGGCCTCAGACGCCAGCAGTAGGTTTCGCTGTGGGACTAGAGAGGACCCTCTTAGCTATACCGACTAGTGCTGCACAGTCCTCACCTAAGATCGTTCTACTTTTCCTAGATCGCTCCCCAGACATATTAAAGTATGGGCTGAAATTAGTAGGACTATTAAGAAAGGCCGGCCTCTTAATCACCATCAACCTAAGGGACGAAATTCTCTCGAAACTTCTATCCCACTACGGAGAACAACAGTACTCCCATGCTATCATAATAGGTAGAAAAGAGGTAGAAACGTCTAAGGTTACCATAAGAGATCTCGTTCAACGAACTCAAACTACAATTGATGCGTCTGATGTTATTGAGGCATTAAGGAACGTTTAACGGAGTTGTTGCTTCTAGAGATTTTTAGAAATATAGGCGTTTAACAGCGTACGCAGTGAGTTAATAGTTCCCGCGAACTACTTACTTTAGTGAAGTGACGTCATAGTGATTTCTTGCCCAGCAGAGGACCTCTCCTAGAGGGGTTCTACGAAACCGTTCAGCGAAATGAAGTCGCTGACGGTTGACACCACGCTGGTACTAATCCCAACCCAGAGGGTGTGATATCAACTCCTGCGGCCTAGCTGTCGCCTCTGGTTAGAATGTAGGGCCATTCCCACCACCGACTACCCCTCGAGTAGGTCTTACCCCTTCAACCCCTCTAAATTAAGCTACTACCTAAGAAATCACACTCAGCTCGAATGAGACTGAAAACCTAATTAACCAAGAAGTTAGGCATTCAGTAATGCGGGGGTGCCCGAGCCCGGTCAAAGGGGGCGGACTTAAGACCTACAGGTGAGAGATCCGCTGGCGTAGGCCTGCGTGGGTTCGAATCCCATCCCCCGCACCACTACTTGGTCAAAAGATACTTAGAGATTGCAGAAGCAACAACATGTGCTGCTCTAATGGGTTCAGGCTTTCTATCGAACACCTGATAAAACTCCACTAACTCCCTAGCATCCCTCAAGGATATGCCAGGACTGTAAAGTAAAACGTCTCCCTGCTTCGTAGTAACCTTGGTGAGAGACTTCAGGACTCTGAGAATGGTGGTCCTCCTACCTATGTCACTTGGAAAGTGTTTAAACAGGGCTTTCTCGACCTCATCCACGTTGGGAGGCGTAGAATAGAAAATGATGCAGTCCTCCATTGGTTCCACGTAATTGAAACCTCCATACACAACGCCGTCCAAGAGTCCTACCCCTTCAGGTTTCACATCTCTCAAGGCTTGAGTAGCATCTTCTCCGTCCACGGTTATTGTAGTAAAGTCTACCGAAGTTAACTCAAGTCCCCTAAATATTGCTACCGCCAAAACAGTCTTACCCCTCCTACCCTTAAATTGAGGTGGAAAGTATCCATCATCAGCTCCAAATACCGTGAAGGCGCTCATCTTCATTCAGGACCTCCAGGATTGACTTCCTATCAACTGAGAGCTTAATTTCCTTGGTCTTCCCATACCTGCCACGATTTACTACGGAAGCGGTAATCACTCCCAACATATCAAGCTCGTTTACTATATCACTGACCCTCCTCTGTGTTACACTCTCTAATCCCAGTTTTCTGGTTAATCCCCTATAAATCTCGAAAACCTCACCGGTTGTCAAGGATCTATCCCTCTTGGAACCCTCAACTATAGAGAGAAGAACAAGTTTAGAGTGAAAAGGTAGAGTCTGAATAACGTCATGCATCCTGTCTCTTTCTATCTCTGTTCTGGCTTGGTATACATGCTCTTGACGTACGACCTGTTTACCCTCCCTCTCAGCTATCTCTCCTGCCACCCTCAGGAGGTCTAAAGCCCTTCTGGCGTCACCATGTTCCCTCGCTGCCAATGCTGCACATAAACTGATCACCTCGTCAGAGACCACACCTAACTTAAACGCGACTGAAGCTCTCCTTTTCAGTATGTCTTCCAGTTCCACCGCGTTATAGGGCGGGAATACCTGTTCCACCTCGCCCAAACTACTCTTCACTCGCGGGTCAAGCTCGTCAACCAATGTTACATCGTTGGTTATTCCTACAATTGATACTCTACTTACGGAGAGCTCAACATTTATTCTTGTCAATCGATATAGAAGCTCATCCCCATGTCTCTTAATAAGAGCGTCGAGCTCATCTAGAACTAAAATTACCACTTTTCTAACATCGTTTACGGTCCTCTGCAACCTACGATGTAACTCAGCAGTTGAAAGACCTGTGAATGGAACCTTTCCACCCAAAGTCTCAATGACGTCAGCCATTACCCTATAGGGGGTATCACTCTGTCTAGCATTAACATAGACAAAAGAGAACTTGTCTGGGGCTCTTCGATGGAGGTTCGATAGAACGAACTTAGTCACTGCGGTCTTTCCGGTTCCTGTGAGTCCATATATGAAAACGTTGCTGGGTGCTTCACCCTTCACTGCGTGCACTAGAATGTCCCCCAAAGCTCTTATCTGAGTCTCCCTGTGAGGCAATTCGTCAGGAACGTAGTCTGGACGCATATACTCCCTGCTCCTAAAGATGGGAGACACCTGAACTCTAGCTATAATGTTATCAATAATGTCACTCATTGTCTTACAACATCTTCACTTGGGTACCTTATAAGTGATGAGATCCCTTTAACTGGGGAGTAAAATACCCCTCTGTTTCCACTGGAAAAGGAGTAGTGAACTTACTGATAAACGACTTAAGACGTCCACCCCTCTGTTTCCACTGGAGACTGTTTTGCCCTAAGCTACTTCAATATTGTCGGTTTGTATATTAAGCTAAAACGCTGTAGGCGAGTACTAACATCTGTTCTATCTTCACCCGCACAGTTTTAGAGTAGGCTTTTCCAGTGGAAACAGAGGGGTCCGGCCTTTCAATAAGGAATTGAAACCTTTATTTTAGCCTTATCGTTAACTACAGTCGCCTCTACGACAATTCCATTGCAGTTCTTCCTCATCACAATTCCATCTTGGTTCACTCTTACTCTAAGAGGCGGACACTCCATGACGGTCTTTATTTTTGACTTATAGTATGGGTTTCTTATTTTCCTAAGGGCCATATCCAAAGCCATTTTGAAGAGCGTGTTAGGGTCAAACGAAGGATCTATGTTCTTCAACCATAGCCTGATCTCTAACGTGTCTTCATCGTATGTTAGTTCTACCTTATTGTAGAAGGTGGTTATCATAAAGGAAATTATGAAAGGTGTGGCTAGTGAATATATCAATATGGCGTAAAGGTATTTTTGTATGGTTGGTATCCCTAGATACAGAAATAGTGCACCTAGGGCCGAGAATGGTAGAGAAAATGCTACGTATTTAAGTGCTTGTGTGAAGTCAGAAGTCTCTCTACCTATCAGAAAACCACTGAGGGGAGGTCCTATAACTGGTATCAACGCACTTACCTCAGCTAACTTTAAAAAAGTCCTCCCCTCATTCATGGGAAATACTTTGCAGGAGAACCTATAAATAATTTATGAGCCCTTAGGTGCCACGTGATTTATGGAGACTCTCAGGATAGAGAGATATGGGCAGGTTTATGTTCTGTTATTAAATCGGCCCGATAAACTCAACACAATTAACCTCCTAATGTTGGAGGAACTTTCCAAGGCCCTTCAAGAGCTTAGTTCACTTGACGAGCTAAGGGTCCTAGTGATCCGTGGAAATGGAAGAGCTTTCTGTGCTGGTGCCGACGTTTCGGAGTTCATCAAACTGACCCCATCCACGGCCTTAAATTTCTCGAGAAAAGGTAAAGAAGTCCTAAAATACTTGGCACACTTTCCGAGGCCCACTCTGGCGGCAATTAATGGGTACGCGTTAGGTGGGGGGCTGGAGTTAGCGTTAAACTGTGATCTCAGGTTCGCCTCGTCTGCCGCACTCCTCGGCTTGCCTGAGATTAATTTAGGTATATTTCCGGGGTTTGGTGGTACAGTTAAACTCCCAAAGATAATAGGAAAGGCCAAGGCCTTGGAGATGATGTATACAGGTGACAGGATCTCCGCAGAGGAAGCCCTCAGAGTGGGACTGGTAAACCGAGTTATACCCTCCGAGAAGTTCGATGAGGAGGTGATGACTTTCGCAAATAGGTTGGCGTTGAAGTCGCCCGCGATTCTCAAGCTGCTTAAAACAGCAGTCATCTCTTCCTTAGATTCCCCAGAGGAGGTGGGATCCCCCATTGAGAGCTTGGCCTGGGCCCTCACATTCACTACTGACGATCAGAAGGAGGGAATTAAGGCTTTCTTGGAGAAGAGGGAACCGAAGTTCTCGGGAAAGTGATATATTACACCTGACTCCTTTATGATCGCCTCACAGGTGAGCGAGTTTCCTCCCCCATTCCATTGGGATATTGGAGAACATTAATTAACTAAGTTATAATTAAATCTTAATTTTATAAAGATTTGGATATAAATTGATTAGGGAAACCCTCGTCCTTCAGGGCACAGGACGAAAGGTAGCCTCACAGGTGACGATAGTGTAAGCCTAACCTTAAAACATGAGGATGTAGAGTTTAGTGAAAGTGTCCCAATATTTTACCGGCGGCTTCCCATAGTAATTCCATATATGATGGATGAGGGAAGTGGTAATTGAATAAATCCTCAACTTTCATCCTAGCCTTTATGGCCAGACCGGCAATGGAGATTAGGTCCTCTGCCCTCTCACCGTAGGCTGTAGCCCCTACTATTCTCCCTTTTGTGTGAAAAACCTTTAGGAATCCCTCAACTTCGCCGTCGGCCAACGCCCTGGAAAGCGAATTGTAGCTCACCTTGACCGATTCTCCTTCCATCTTTCCTACAGTTGCTATCTCCGGTTTTGTGTAGATCACTTTAGGCACAACCTCCCCTTCATAGATCGTTGTTACCCCAGTAGCGTTGAGCCCAGCAACTATTCCCTGGTGTATAGCTTCATGTGCGGTGAATGTTCCTGTGACATCCCCAGCTGCATAAACTCCTTCTCTGCTCGTACTCATTAGTTCGTTGACCTTGATGTATTTACCCTTCAATTCCAATCCTAACCCCCCTGAGTTTGGCCTCCTACCAAAGGTGAATAATGTAAGGTCGGATTCTATGGACGTCCCATCAGATAGGATAACCTTTCCCTTCGTAGAACCCAAGGCCCTAACCCCTAGATGTAGTTTAATTCCCCTCCTAAGGAAGTTTGACTTTATGGCCTTAGAGATATCGGGATCGCCCCCTTGAAGTAGAGAATCTGATGATTCTATGATGTGAACTTCCATACCACATTGGGATAGGAACCAGGCGAACTCAACTCCTCCAGCCCCTCCCCCTATTACTACTGCCTTCCCCCCACTTATGTTGATGTAAGGTAGCTCATCCGAAGCGACAGTCCCCTCAACTTCTGGCTTACTTGTTCCCGATGCAATCACTGCTTTATCGAAGGGAAAGGTTTGAGTTCCGACCTCCATTCCATTTTGAGACAACTTTCCCTTTCCTCTAACTATTTCTACCCCGTAACTTTCTAGGAGATATTCTACTCCTTTGGAAACTTTGTCGGCCGCTTCTCGACCAACTTCTTGAAGCTCCTCTATGCTTATCGATCGAGATAGGCCGAATTTCCGAAGACCCGACGCCAACTGAAACGGATGAAACATTGCCTTTGAAGGAATACACCCGTACAGGACGCAAGTGCCACCTAGTTTCTCTTTTTCGTCTACGAGGGTGACCTTGGAGTTTCTAGATAGCATAACAGCAGCGTAGACGCCTGCTGGGCCAGATCCCAAAACTACGCTCTTCACTTAAACTTCCTCACCTAACCCCCTTTTATCCTAATGTGGAGCTCAAAGGAGGTGAAAGACTTCAACCATGAAGGGGATGGAAGTCCGCGATCTTCAAAACGCTTGAACGACTGCTCCTTCTACTCTATGGTCATACGGAATTAGCGAATCTTTGAGCTTATTGTGGTGTAACCTATGCGCCTCATCTTCTGGATCCACGATATAGTAAATAATCAAACATGGGACTTCCTTCTATGGCTGGGGTAACTACTTTACTTAACCACGAGAACGGGTATTCTAGAGTCCGTTACTAACCTAGTGGAGACACTCCCTAGCATTATCCGTTTTAGTGTAGAGAGTCCTCTACTTCCTGCCACGATCAGGTCTGCTCCATTCTTAGTTGCGTACTCTAGGATGCTGTTGGCAGGGTCTCCATCGAGGGTAACGGCCTTAACCTTGACTCCCTTAGCTGACAACGAGGAGGCTGCCTCTTCAACAGTGGACTTGGCCCTATCGTACATTGTTCTTATCACCTCGTCTGGAATTGGACTAACGCCGTTGGCCGCCAGTATCAGGGTGTCTACCACGTGTATCACATCCACTTGAGAGTTGAACTTGAGAGCTATCTCCGTTGCTGCGTTCAGTGCTCTCTTGGCTGGCTCGGAGCCGTCGTAGGCGACCACTATGTGAGTGAACATAATTAATTTTTAGCATGAAGAGAACTTAAATGCATTGTGCTGAAGTTTTTCTTCTATATTATTAGTTTAAGGATTAATAATAAAACTATAGCAATGTGGCCCTCGATATCAGCGACGGTGTCTTAATATTCCCGTATCTCTGGGGAGCTTTTGTCCCTAATTTCATGTTCTGGAGAAAATCCTTAAGGGATAGTCTAATTATGGTAGGTTTAAGGGTCTTTCCTTCAGACTTTAAATACGCTCTTACTACGGAAATTAACACGATGTCGGACAAGGTGTAGTCCGTTATGTCCTCGACTTCTTCTACGAATATGTCTCCCTCCATTTCAGCCTTATCACCCCTTATTTCCACGTTGGTTGGCCTAGCGGTGAGTCTAGAGTCTATCCAAGTAGCCGACTTCGTGTTAAGTAATCCAAGTCTCTTAGACCATCTCGCATTCGTCACCGGCCTGAGCTCCCCATCTTTAGTAAGTAATGAGGTCGAAGTCCTTAGTCCCTCGTCATCGAAGGACCTACTGTGTGGGGAGAACGGATCTCTAGGTTGGTCATAAAGTTCCATACTTTGATTGAGTACGATGTGGGAGTTTGAGTCCCACAACTCAGGGTACGTCAGAGGAAGTATTATTCGCTTTACTATTTGAGAGGCTGCTTTAGGGCCAAATTCCACCAGCCTTTCTCCAGACACCCTTTCACTACCCCCTCCACGATATGGTGTGAAATCAATCACTCTCCCTAAACTTGGATCGTCAAGTCGTGTTGAAGATGCCTCTTCGACTCCTCCGTAGTTGTTCCAGCCCCATTTCCTCAATTTCACCACAGTTATTACTTCACTAACTTCCTTATCGTTGGTGCTCTTGACAACCCTCCTTTTTCTTCCAACCTCTACCTCTCCAGTCATATTTCCTGTCGGATCCGTCAGACCCATTTCTATACCCAATTCGGTTCCTGCCTTAACTACATCATCCAATTTAGGATCCCTCAAGTCAATTTTATCCAACGGATCTGGTTTCACTACTTCAGCATAAGGATCTGGAGAGTACCTCTTTTCAATCTCGTCAAGGATGTTATGGACATTCACACCTTCATTGAACGTTAGTTCCACTGACCCTCCCCACTTCACGACCTTCACGAAATATTCGGTATTGGTTTGATACGAAGGAATTAGTTGTCCCCTCCAGACTAGGGAGTACTTCTCCACCTCTTCGGCATAAATCACACACTCTCCACCGCTCTCTTTGATCTTAGTTAATAGCAGATCCAGATCGATCAATCTGTAGCCCTCGAGAGTAGCATAGATGGAGTACTCAAAGTAACCCACAGTCCCTTGGTATTAACGGGCAAAGTCCTTCTTTCTTTGGAGCATGTCGAAAGATAGGAAAACGGTCTACTAGCTTCAAGTGTTATTTCAATTAGTGAGGGTTGTCCCTCGCTCATTCCCTCACCCGTGACAACTAGAGACCTACCAGCCGACGCTATGCTCCACACGTGGTTCATATAGGCTTCCCCCTCCACCAACTCACTCGAAATAGCGGTCTCCTCCTTACCACACTCTATAACTATGTTTCGAGGGTGAGCTGATATTGGGTCTTTAAACGAGGCGGCTCTCCCATTTCCTGTGGGTCTTATTCCATAATAGGCGGAAGAGTAACGATCGGTTCCTATTTCCTCAAGAATTCCCTTATGCACTATCCTAAGTTCTCTACCCTCAACCCCTTCGTCATCTACGGGTACCGGAGAGACTGTTGGAAACTCTTTGGGGACCGGTACATCCCTTATCTCCAAGCTGGATGGGCCAACCTCTTCTTCTAAGTTAAGTTCGCTGGGAGGTTCGGGATAGACACGATTCAACCAGTGCAGGGTCACAGTTGCCACGCTCTCTGGACTCATTAGTACGCTACCAACCCGCACATGTTTTTTGGGTTCGGCCTTCAGTACTCTAATTAATTCGGATGCTTCCTCTACGATCCGTTTTAGCTCGCTGAAGGAAGGAGGCCTAAGTCCACCTATTCTTCTTACGATTTTGTGTAGGGATCCCTGACCTATGGAGAGTTCTGTTAGAAACATGTTCCAATTTAATTCAATCTCTCTATCCTCCGTACTTAAATATTTTTTAGAGTGCCTCTCTTTATACAACTTTACTTTACTTACTCCTATCTCAGACTTGAGGCCCTCAACGACGGCCCAGAGCTCGTCATCTGAAGTCTCCACCCACTTAAACCTCGCCGGCCTAAGCCTGACGATGTTTATCTTCTCATGTCCTAACGCCGTAGCCACAACTTGGTCGCTACTAACGTGGTGCAGATCATCGGAGATCGTTACCCCCCAATTCCCTCCGAATAATCCCCTTACCTGAACGCCAGTTCTATAGCTCCAATTCTTCGCCCTTTGGTCACCTTCTATCTCCAGCACCTCAACTTCCAAGGATTCCTCTCTGATATCTGCGAAAGTGGCCCCTTTGGCCCTCAGCTCGTCAAGTATTCTTCTCCGCCTCTCCAATGGGATTCGCCGTGACTAACGCTCACTAACATATCGTGAATTTATATATTTTATCCATTCCTGTTCGATAGATATTCATTACTTAGGGACGGAGCTAGAGACTGATTATCTTCTTCCTAATCCCTGTTTAACTTCCTCCTCACCGTTGAGGGTTCCTAGGCCATTTTCCTCCCCCATTCGGGGTTTAGTCCCAAGTCAAACAGTAGGGGTGGTCCAGAGACACCACACTTGAAGGGACCCGACGATCACGACGATGAGCTCCTTGACGCTCCCTCCTCAGTCCCTCCGTGGACCTAGAAGGTCAATATCGCTGAAAAAGAGATTTTCGAAGAGACGTTTAAACTAGTATGAAGGGTGTCAGTTTCCGCAGGCGAAGTTCCATGTTTCCTTCTAACCCTCATCCTTCTGACTTCCTCCCCGCCCTGGAAGGGCGATGGTTCCCTCCCAGAGGGATCGTCGTTCCCACCATCGGTTCGGGTTTACATGTCTCGTTTGGTGGGCAGTCGAGTGGATCAGAGATCCACTCCCATTCGAAGAGGAGGGGACTTTCATCGCAAAGCTCTAGTCCCTTAAGGGAGAAGAGAGACGATGGTTGCTCCTCCCACAGTCCCATTAAACCTTCGATCGAGCTGGGGAGGAGCGTCGTTAGTACCACTAAGAGAAATTTCACAAAGAAGTATAAATACAAGGGGGCTGTTCACCCCCGTGAAAGGCGAGGCTTTACGCCCCCTTAACCCCAATTTTTGTAAACTAGGAACTGCTAGACCCTTTGAATCGGAGCTCACTCCTTATATATGGACTTTTGAGTCACTCGTAGCAAAAATGAGTAAAAACTCATTTTCTGAAGACCGTGTGAGGTAATCCGTCATTGTAGTGACTCAGTTTAGAGATCAATGTTTTTACCTCATCCACAGATTGTATTCTCGTGAGGATCTCCAGGAAGGAATACAACTACATCACCGAGATAAGTAACGAGGCCTCAAATGGAAGAGGTGCTAGGTTGACTCAGTTGGCGAAAAACCTGAAAGTTTCCCCAGCCAGCGCCTACGAGGAGGTCTTTCACTTAGTAAGCAAAGGCCTGGTTAGACGGGAAGGGGAGTATATTTATGTTACAGAGGAGGGAAATAGGGAGCTACTCTACGCCAAAAAGGCGCATAGAGTAATAGAAACGTTCCTAGTTAAGACTGGCATGGGAGTTGAGGACGCGTGTAGGCTCACTGATAAATTCGACTTGCAGGTGCCCGAGGAGGTTGTAGAGCATATTTATCGGTTTCTAGGCAAGCCCGAACGCTGTCCACACAGTCACGAAATACCTGACGTTAAGTCTGAAGGAGGAGCTAAGTAAGTGGACTTAATTTCTACACTAATTCAGAGTTTAATAGGAAATTATGTGGGCTTATTTATACTGATGTTGTTGGAGGGAATGTCCCTACCAGTCCCTAGCGAAATAGTCATGCCATTAGCGGGCGCCTTCTCTAGGGACGGCTTCATGAGTCTTTGGGCGGTAGTTGCGGTTGGCACCATGGGAAGTCTCCTTGGTTCTTTGGTGGACTATTACATAGCACTTTACGCAGGTAAGGCAGTAATAAGGCGTTACGGGAGATTTTTGCATTTAAACGAGCGAAGAATTGATAGAGTGCAGAGTTGGTTTAACAAATACGGCGTAGCTGCCGTTTTCTTCATGAAGTTTGTGCCTGGCTTCAGGGCTTTAATTTCGTTCCCTGCGGGCTTCGGTAGAATGAAGATCGGGAAATTCACGTTAGCCACCCTCGGCGGTCACGTAATTTGGGACACGGTCTTGGCCTCGATAGGCTACGTCTACGCTTCGTCTTGGAACATGTTAATTTATCTAATGGATAAATACCTGAATTACATTGCTATATTTTTAGCCGCAGGGCTCATGATGTATTTCGTTTTTCTCCTTCTTAGAACGCGTAAAGGACCTTTGAAGGATTAAAATAGTTGATATGATTTCAAGGCATGTAAGAAACGAATTTAAGTTGCTGATAAAAGCAACATGTTGGTGGTTGGTTTGGAGGAAGCAAAGAAGAAGTTCCTAATAGTGGTCACTCACGGCCCTGAGGATATAGACAGAACCTACGCTCCACTCTTCATGGCATCGATAGCAGCCTCCATGGAGCTAGATACCTCGGTTTTCTACATGATTAAAGGCCCTCTCCTTCTCTCTAAGTCTTGGCAAGAAGAGGCACGAAAGAAGGGCGACAATCCATTCATAAGGTTCTTCGACCTGGCGAAGGAAAATGGTGTCAAGATGTACGTCTGTGTACAGAGTCTCAAGGACATGTGTCATATGAGAGAGGACGAGATAGTGGATGGTGTAGAGATTGTTGGAGGCTCTACTCTCATCGATCTTACCATGGAGGCTGAGAGGAGTCTATTCTTCTAAGGTAAGTGGCTCTTTTGACGGCCTACGACGTCGTAGTGATCGGTAGTGGACCAGCCGGTTACATGGCTTCTTCACTTCTCTCTAGGGCAGGGAAGTCGGTCTTGGTAATAGAGAGAGGACGCTTCGGCGGGGTGTGTGTCAACTTCGGTTGCGTACCAAGCATATTTCTTCACGACCTCACCTCCGTCATCTCGAGGTTTAAGGAAGTTGAAAATCAGTTCGGACTTGAGGGACAGTTGCGCTTGGGAAAATTCGTCCAGAGAATGAGGGAAATCAGAGATAGACTTTCCTCAGCTGGAGAGGAGTTAGTTAGGAACGCGGGTGCAGAGGTTATTTACGGCGAAGCTGAGCTTAAGGAGGACTACGTTCTTATCGACGGAAAGCCGGTGAAGTATGGCGCACTACTCGTGGCCACCGGATCTACACCAGATACTTCACTAGTCAAGGGAGGGGGTGTATACACTGAAGACCAGGTGGGGGAGATCGACACTCCACCTGAAACTATGATCGTGGTAGGTGGAGGTTACGCTGGGGTGGAGATAGCCCAGTTCTATGCTAGACTCGGCTCTAACGTTACTCTCGTTACTGAAGCAAGGTTACTGGGAAACCTAAGTCCGAGACTATCTGAAGCTATAAAGGAGTCGTTAATTTGGGATGGGGTAAATGTACGAGAAGGGGTCAAGGTTACTTCCGTGAAAGAGAAAGAAGTGGTGAGCGAGTCTGGCTCCCTCAAGGCAGACGTCGTTATTCTTGCTGCTGGAAGGAGACCTAGCGTCCCGCGAGGAACGGTAGGCTTGGGAGTGGTAGTAGACCAGCGCGGGATTCTCGTCAATGAGCAAATGAAGACAGAAAACCCGAGGATCTGGGCCGCGGGAGACGTAGTGTCAAAGTCAGGGCCTAAGAACGCACATACTGCCATGCATGAAGCAACTGTAGTTTATAGAAATATGATGGGTCAAAGGTGTTCAGTCGATTACAATGCCGTTCCAGAGCTTGTTTACACCGATCCTGAGGTCGGAAAGGTGGGAGAAGAACAGTCTGTCCGTGAATGGGCCTATTTCCCTCTTAACGTCACTACTAGGTCCATAATTACTGGATTTACAGAAGGATTTGTTAGAATAGGCATAGACTCCTCTGGGAGAATCGTTTACGGGGAGGCAGTAGGTCACAACGTGGAAGAACTAATGAACGCCTTGACCATAGTTGTGAGAGCAAAGATGTCCTTAAGAGACTTCTCGTACACGGTCCTACTCCACCCTTCGCTGGGAGAGGCCCTCACTGGGGCTGCCAAGTCGTTCTTTGGGGAAGATGTGGATATGCCGTTAAAACTCAATCGACTGCCCGCTAGAGATGATAAGTAGGTCACTTAGAATTCCGTAGGCTGCCCTCTTTGGGCCTGCCCCAGGGCCGGAAATGAATATGTCTTGAATATCAGTACGAATTAGTAACCCGTTAGTGACACCGTCTACATGATAGAGGGGATCGTTCCGAGTCAGGGCTTCGACGGAAACCCTAAGTTCAGACCTGGAAGCCTTAGCGACCAACTTCGGCTTCAGTCCTTCATTCCTCCATCTACCTACTTCAGAGAAGTCTATATGCTCTATTCCGGAGAACCGTACGTCTTTGATCGACTTTCTACATCCAAAATACACATTCGCTAATATGGTTAATTTGGCAGCGGAGTCGAAACCATTTACATCCAAGGTGGGATCTGGTTCCGCAAATCCCTGCTCTTGAGCTTCCTTTAATGCCTGGTCGAAGCTTAATCCATCATGCATTTTGGAGAGAATGTAGTTAGTGGTACCGTTAAGGATTCCCCTTAATTCATATACCTTCAAGGCTGGCAACACCCTCCTAAGGTTAACGGAGGGCACACCACTCATGACTGTTGCTTGAAACCCCAGCGAGGCCTTCCTTTTCCTAGCCTCATCTAAAATCTCCCCGAATTTGAGTGCCAATGGGGCCTTATTCGCGGTTATTACGTGGATTCCTCTCTTGAAGGCCTCCAGGTAGGCTGATACGGAGGGTTCTCCATTAACGTAGTTTGGAGACGAAACGTCAACTAATACGTCTGGAGAGAGTTGTTCTAGGCCCTTCTCGATTTCAACGGCCTTTTCCTCACCCCCTAATGGGGCGACTAGTCCTCCTCTCTTGAAAGCCCCCACCACTTTCACGTTCAATTGGTTCTCTCTTAGGAGCTCCACGAAGGCCTTTCCCACGTTTCCATATCCTAACAACAACACTTTCAAATAACAACCACCTCCTTCCCCGAGGCTCCACAGTACTTCTCCAAGTAATAGAGGGTTAACTTGATTGCTTCTAGAAGTAACTCCCGAGGTACATTAGGAACTCCTGCCGCTACTATTAGTAATTTGGTCGTGGATTGAGATATAGCTGTGAGCCTCGAGTCACGATGAGGGAATACATGCATCACTTTTTCGTCATCCCTCATAATCGGTATGCCGCTGCTGAGGCTATCTACGTTTCCACCAATGGGGTGAAAGGACTCTCCCCCTCTGGAGACAGTTATTCGCGGGGTCCCCTTTACTTTGTCTAGATCGTAGAGTCCTATTGGAACTAAAGTCCTCACACTGGCCAAGTTTCCTGAGTCAACGACATTATTTATAAAAGGAAAATCCCTGCCATTAATTAGTCTCCTGCGCAAGGCCTCGCCGCTTGGTCTGACTTTAGTAGGATCTAGACCTATCCTCCAATAGAACTCCCTGTAGGCCCTCACTACTGGGTTTCTTGTAAGGTCCTCTCCCTTAATCTCCTCCTTGATCGACTCGACTTCTCTTCTCAACTCCTCCGGTGACTGTTCAACCTTTACCTTTTCAGCCGAGGACGTTGCGACGAATATTCCGAGTCTCCTACAATCCTCTTCTACTTCGATCGTCACATGTAAATAATAGTCCAATTGGACGTAAAAGCTAACTCCTACTGTCTGAAACTCCTTCCTAATGCTTCCGCGAACGAGAGCATGAGTCCTAGTGCATAGGCCACGTCGGGGTTTCTTCCGGCCGTGAGTAGACCGAAAGTACCGACAGGTTTCGCGTTTGGTGCATTCTTGATCCATTCCCTGAGCGCCCTGGCTAACTTCTCCAACAACATGCTCAAGCTCCCCGTCACTTCGGGTGTACCTAACACATCTAACAGTTTCACTAGGTTATCCCAAGAACCGTTGGCCTGCATTTCAGCGAACTTCCCGAGCAGAGTGAAGAGGGAGTCCCAGTTTATCTGATTTATTGACTTCAATACGGCCGGTTCACTGAACTTCCTCATTAGTGGCGTTACACCGTTGAGAGCCCCTAGCAGTCCTTCCCAGTCAACCTTCTCCATCGATTTCACCATCTCCTCTTTCCCCAGCTTAGACAGGAGCGGGGAGAGAGAGGACATCCCCTGCAGAAGTGCACCTATATCCATTTCTTGGATCGCAGTTAGCGTTCTTTCATCTGTCATTTTCTCCAGAATAGGATAGAACGCTTGCAATTTCCCCATTTGATCCATTCCTATACTTACTAGAGTATTTATGAGGTCTGCCTTCTGTACGGCTTCGTAAAGCGACATTCCCTGCTCTAACAAGTTCGATATTTGATCTAAATACCCTTTTTTCTCCCAGTCATTAACTCTTTCCATCAATTTTTCCAGCGTAGGAAGAGAGTCCATCAGTTTAGTCAACGCTATTAGTGTGGAAGGTTGCAATAACTTATCTAACGGATCCTCCACGGTTAATTCCTGAGTCAACCCGATTCCCCACCGAGACTTTAAATTTTAGACATTTAAACGTTTCAATGAATGCGGCGCAAAGTAGTCGTCTCACCTTCGGCTTACCGAGATATAGAGGAATTAGCTGAAGACTCAGCCTATGAGTTGATCGTAACCACCACCGGCCTGAGTTACGCTATGAGGAACGGTTTACCCATAAACTACATTCTAGATACATGCTCTATCAGATCTTTCGGACACAAGGTCCCTCCCATGGAGGGTCTTCCCGTACATGAGTGGGAGGCCCTGTTGCTGGCACGAGATTTGAATGCCCTTCTACTTACGAAGGATTCCAAAGCCGCCGAAGAGGCCGTGAAGTTAGGTGTTGAATTGATGCAGAGGAGGACCTAGCGACATGCTAGCTCTTCCACTTTCTTTAAACCATAGTTTAAATTTGGACAACCCTCCATTATCTTAATGCCGGCAGTGAGAGCAAGACTCCAGAGCTACGCTAAGCTCAGTAAACCTAGAATAGTTGCACTGCTAGATCTAGCGGCCGTTGCTGGAGCACTGTTGGCCTATGAGAGAGGTCTATTCAACGTTGTCGCATTTCTCTCCATGTTAGTTGGAGGAAGTTTAGCCTCAATAGGAGCAAGTATGATAAATGAGAGCCTCGAGGCCGACAGAGATAAATTAATGAGTAGAACCTCTTGGCGTCCAACTGCCACTGGTGGAGTTGGCACTAAGGAAGCAGCGTTGCTGGGATCCTCGTTAGTTGGAGTCGGAACTTCGTTAGGTCTCTTAGCTAATACCTTGACTGCGGTCTTCATTCTCTTAGGAGCGTTAATTTATGTTGTAGTTTACACTATACTCTTAAAGCCAAGGACTTATTGGAACATAGTCATAGGAGGCTTCGCCGGTAGCGCGGCGGCGTGGGCTGGTTACGCCTCACTAACAGGAAAATTCGACCTCGCCTCCTTTCTACTAGGCTTCCTAATTTTCATGTGGACCCCGGGACACTTTTGGTCTCTAGCCCTCAAATATAGAGAAGACTATGCGAGGGCCGGGATCCCGATGCTCTCCGTGGTGACCAACGAGAGGAACACAGTCTTAGGAATAGCTATCTCTAACTTCCTTATGATCCCCTTCGCGTTACTTCTTTCTATCTATCTCGGTCTGGTCTATTTGATTGCGACTGCTCTGGTAAGTGCGGCCCTCTCATACTTCACTGTTAGGTTAGTACGAAATCCGACTGCAGACGAAGCTTGGAAATCTTTTAAGTTTTCCTCACCATATTTGGCCATAATTCTCATGACTATTATATTAGTGAAAACAATTTAGGCTTCATAGGTCAATGTGAGAGCCTCACAATTTCCATTTGATCGGAGTGATAAATTTAGACAAACTGCAATATCGCTACTGTTTTGTTTATACGACCAGTTTTTAAAAAGTTACAAAAACTTTTTAACCCTTGACTATAATTCCTCAACAGGTGATTGCGTGGCTAGGACGGAGGAGATCGTGAAGGTCTCCCGGAACTATCAGATCACGATCCCATCCAAGATAAGACAAAAGTTTAAGATAACTGAGGGGGAGCTAGTTAAAGTTGTCTATGACGACAATGAGAACGTTGTAAAGATCGAGCCCGTCAGGGAACTATGGAAAGGGCAATGATTTAGGCCTCCTCCTGATCTACTACCACAGTGATGGTTACATTAGATCCCTTCTCTAGAGCTTGTAGAATCTCCAGTCCTTTATCGGTTAGTTTAAAGACTTTGTGAGAGCCCTTGGAGTATATCTGCCTTATTAGGCCGAGCCCTTCTAGTACATGGAATACGGCTAGAACCTCGTACCTCGGAAGGCCAGTTTTGACAACTACGTCTCCAGGATTAAGAGCCCCATCTCTTATCGCACTTAGTACGGACTTTATCTCCTCCATCTCAGAAGTCTCGATTAGGGTGTTTTCCTTTTAAGGGTGGGGGTTAGTAGCTTCTACTCTAAGGCTAAAGAGCAGTTGATTTCCCGACAACCTTAGGTTCCCTCATTGAAAGTCCATTGTTTTCCATGGTCTATTCTAGCCACGTCCCTTGGCATAATTGACAGGAATTGCCTTCGACCTGAAAAATAGAGATATCCACACCCCGTTATAAACAATTTTCTATGAGTTATTGAACTTGTCTACAGGTCGTCAATTGAATTTGAAGACCTAGTAGACCCTCGAATTTGTTGAGGCTCTACTGGCCACCCTCCCACACACTTTTTAAACGGGAAGAACTCCCTAACTCACGGGTCGTCTCAATGAATGTCAAGAAGCTTATCCTTGTAACTTCTAGCGGACATCCCTTAGATAAAGTTTTCAGAGAAGTTACAGAGGAGGTCTCCAAGGAACTAGGAATAGAAAATGAGGTTAGACAGGAGGACTACGCTTTCCTCTCAGACTTTGGTGAGAAGGATGACCTAGGCATGTCTTGGGTACCTCAACTCTTGGCACAGAAAACCGATGGTCAGGTAGTTCCAATCCTGACGCAGTTCCCTCTAGATGAGAAGTTCAAACCAGACAAGGCCAAGGGAAGAGAGGAAACCATAAGGAAGATTAAAAACCTCTAGGTTGAACTAACTCGAGGAGAAGCTTGAGCTACATTCCACACGTACCTTACGTTCCTACCCCTGAGAGGGTAGTGAAGCAAATGTTAGAGATAGCTAAGGTCAGTCCAGGCGACGTTGTCTACGACTTAGGCTGCGGTGACGGTAGGGTAGTAGTTACTGCAGCTAAGGACTTCAATGTAAAGAAGGCGGTAGGAGTGGAGATCAACGACGAAAGGATCAGAGAAGTTCAGGATAACATAAAGAAGAACGGTGTAGAGGGAAGGGTGCAAGTGATCAAGGGGAACTTCTTCGAAGTTGACGTTTCGGAAGCTACAGTGGTTACCATGTTCCTTCTGACCAATGTAAACGAGATGTTAAGGCCTAAACTAGAGAAGGAGTTGAGGCCTGGTACTAGAGTAATCTCTCACGAGTTTGAGATGCGTGGATGGACTCCCAAGCAGGTAGTTAGGGTTGAAGACGGTAACATGACTCACACCGTTTATCTTTATGTTATAGGTGAAAATAAGTGAAGATTTTGCTTTTGAAAAGTGAGAGAGGAAGAGTGACTTCAGAACAATTGATGGAAGGTGAGCTCAGGGCCGCTGTTACATCTGTAGCTAAGAAGGCATTAGAGGAGTGGGATGTGGATAAGTCGGATTTCGTTATATTGAAGGACGTTCACGAAATAAGGAAGAAGCTTCCTCTCTCCCCCTCACTCTATGAAGTGATAAGTAAATACCTTAAAGGAAAGGAACAGGGAGAAGCCCTAGCTGAGGTCCCAGTGTACATAATAAGTTTCGATAATGACTGGGAGGAAGAGGACTTCAAGGACAGAAGTGTATATCTGATCGCGCCGTATTTAGACGAGGAGTCTAAAAACGAGATGAAAGAGTATGCGGAAGAGTTGACTATCGAGGAGACTGAAGAGACTGACGAGGATCAGGAGTCTGAGGAGTGAAGAACGAATCTATTGAGATCCTAGACGTTATATCGTCCCAGCTAAGACCGAGGGCCTTCAGAACCTGCTCGAACGTGCTTCTCACCGCCTCCACATATTTCTCCACATCGACTTCCTTAAGTTTAGCCAACTGGACAGGCTTCACTCCTTCTTTCCCTTTCACCTTGACAAAGAGTATTATGTCTCTAGAAGTCATCTCCTGTCCTGTCACTCTCTTCAGTTGTAGCGCAGCCTTAGCGTGTTGTGGCATGGTTTTCGTATATTGTTCTATCGACTTGGAGAGCATGACTTTGAAGGCGAGCTGATCTAGGTTATAACCTTTCTCTCTTAATTTATTGTAGATTTCCTTTATCTCTTCTGCCACCTTCTGCTTCGCCACTTCCACATCCGCCTCGGAGTTCATAGAAGCCACAATGGACTTAACGTCATTAAATGAGCTCTTCAAGAATTCTGGTGTGTTTCTCTTCTTGGCTAACATTCCCTTTATTTCCACCTTTCCGTCCTGGGACACCCCCATGTAGTTCTTCTTTAGTCCCGAGAAAAGCACCAGTTTGTACGCCTTATCCACCTCGAAATCCAGGTTAAACTCCTTCTTCACCCAAGCGACAATCTCTTCTAATTTATCCTTACTTGGGTTATGCAAGAAAAGAGAGTCAGTATCGCCATAAAGTACTCTTAATCCTATCTGTTCCGCTTTCCTCAGCGTGTTTGTTATCACGAATCTACCCAGAGCCGTCACGCTTTCCGCTACAGCTGGCGCATAGAGGGGGAACTTATCGTCTCCAAAGACGCCATAAGTAGCATTGATGAACACCTTCATTGCCCTCTGGACGACGTCGTAGAGGGCCTTCTGTGAGGATTCTAGATCCTTCTGCTTCGACTTCCTCTTGTATATCTTTACTCTGAAGTCCCTCAGTAATCCTGTTATTAGCGCTGTAAGTCCTACCTTATCCATACAAACTTTGTGCAGGACGTCCCCGTTCTCATCTCTGACCTCTCTTTCGTTTCTACACTCTGCTATGTCTACAGTCTCGTAGCTTATATTCCAGTTCTTTATAACCGAGGGATATAGAGAGGCGAAGTCGAGGACAACAACATTGAAGAAGACACCAGCAGGCGGGTCTATCACTATGGCCCCCTTATATCCCTTCCCTTTTATTATGGCAGAGGTCCTGATCTTACCTCTCCTGGCTATCTCCTCCTTAGAGGGTATTAAAAGACCCCTCTGTCTATGCTCCCAATAGTACAGATTCTTAATCCACGTTGATACCTCTACACGGGTCAGCTCCTCCAATCCCAGCTTGGAGATCCTAGCCAACAGGATCATTAGTTTCCACACTAGTTCATCGCTAAACGTGGTGAGGCCAAGCGTTATCTCTGCGTCCCTGTAGTTATAAAGGATCAGGGTCTTCAGGTCTACGAAACTCACTATGGTATCCAACTTCATTTTGTTCGCTCCAAGTATTCCCGAGGCCACTGCGTCTAGGTTGTACTCACTGTACCTAGCCTCGAAGGCGTAATTTCTTACTGCCTTATTGAAGAAGAACCTAAACAAATCTACGTGAAGCCCTAGGTTATATTTGGTAGCTGGCTTTCCCTCCTGCTTGGTAACTGTGAAGGGTGTCAAGTCTCCTATTCCTAACTTCACAGCCCTGTAGAAAATGTAAGGTATGTCGAAGTCGTCACCATTGAACGTTAGGACCACTGGGTATTGAGAAAGAACTTCAAAGAACTTCATCATTAGGTCCCTCTCGCTCTTAAAGAACTCCACCTGAATCTCCTTCAACTCACCATCGAAGCCTGCAACGTCCTTCCTCTCCAACACGAGAACCTTCTTCAGCCCATCGCTTCCAGCAAGTGCTATACTTATGATAGGGAACTCTGCGTCCTTCGGGTTAGGAACTCTACCCTTAGTTGGTGTATATACCTCTATGTCTATGGCAACCCTCTTCACAGTGGGTATAGGAGTTTCGAAAATCGGAAACCAATCTAGCGCAGTCTTCTTAGAGATCTCGTCAGTATACTCTAAGCTCTTTAACAACGCGTCGACGTCATCCCTTGAAGGGACCTTCCCGGCGAATTTGAGCTGGCCCTTACTTACTTCGTAAGGCATCCCAGGAATAAGTCCTAAATCGTAAATGTAGTTGTTGAAATACTTTATATGTGCCTCGTAGGCCACGGGTATGGCATCCCTCATCCGTCTAACTGCTAATGGGTCCTTGGTTACCACCTTCGTGAGTTTTACTTTCCTCCCTGTGAAAGGATCGACTTTCTCCACCAACTCAATTCTCTCAAAGGAAGGATCCTTTACGATCTTCGCTATCTTACTTATTTTATCCGGAGGAACGTCGGCGAGGAAGTAAGGTAGGTGTTTAGTGTTGTCATATAACACATGAACCTTACTTGTTGTTACATCGTATAACTTGCAGAAGGCCTTTCCTTGTTCGCCATCGTAATCGACCTGAAGTAAGAGGTAGCTTTTCCCCTCTTCGGCTGCGGGCATTTCGAGGCCCTCTCTGTTTGTGGAGTTCCTCCCCTCTTTCTCCTTAGTCGGCCTTGGAGATTGGTTCCTAGCTTTTTCCTTACTTTCTTCCTCGCTTCTAGGCTGCTCGAGAGAAGTTAAGAGGAAATCGTCCAGTGTGCCCTGCTTTGCCTTCTGCATTAAATATAATTTAGACCTGCTCCCCATCTATAAACTTACTTGAGGACCCGTAGCTCAGCCAGGACAGAGTGTCGGCCTTCGGAGCCGATGGTCCCGGGTTCGAATCCCGGCGGGTCCGTTTTCTGTAATAAGGATCATGCGACCACGTAAGCCAGGGACAACTCTTCCTGAATTTAATTTTACAGAGGAAGGAGGTTGAGTTGGCGGAAAGCCCCCAGCGGGGATGGACGGCCTTCTCGTTTAAATATCAGTTAGATATTTCTTCAGTGGCGCTGACGACGTCCTTCCCCAACTCGACCGAGGGTTTAACGCGACTGAGGTGGAGGCGATCGGCATCTCCCTCCTACGTCCCTTTCGACAGGGACTAGAGGCCGTTCGACGAGAGTTCACTTCTAAGGGTGGCCCCCTCCCGAGTCCCCCTCTATAGACGTAACCCCGAACAGAAGGTGGGAACCACGAACCCTTGGAGGGGAACCCTCAACGGTGGGGAGGAAGCCAGATTTAGGCTCGATGAGAGACGTTTAAGCCCAAATTATTCATAGTGAAAACTTAAATATGGTACAAGAAAATTGGGTTATCGCCGCGGTAGCTCAGCTGGCTAGAGCACCGCCTTGGTAAGGCGGGGGTCTCGGGTTCGAATCCCGACCGCGGCTTATGGCAGAGTTTGACTTCGTTCTTTCACACCCTTTTTATCGCTTTAATGTTGCCTATTTTCATCAACTTATCTATTAATTCTAGTAATCCGGTAGCTTTTTTCCGTTCACCATCTACTTCCACATATTCATAAGAAACACATTTTTCGGCTTCATCAGCAATTTTTGAGATGGCCTTCTCCCAATCTTCCCTCCCCTCTACTTCAATTACTTCGCCTAGATTAGCCTCTCGCCATCCCTCTATTAACACCACGTCCGACGGAATTGCGAGAGCTAGTAGGGTAGGATCCACGTCTAAGAAAATCGCTGTTTTCCCTCTTCCCTTAAATATCACTACGTCTGCCCCGCTATTAATAAATCTAGAAGTATCCTTTCCTTCTAAATCTAATTGATGATGGGAATGTTTGATCACTACCACTCTAATTCCCTTGGATTTTAACCTCCTTAAGGCCTCCTCTATTACACTTGTCTTTCCAGATCCTGAAGGACCTACGACTTGAAATACGCAAACCATTATTTCCACCTTACCAATATCAACAATTAGAATGTTGATTCCCTTGGAGAAGGCCCGAGCCATAGTGGACCAGCTCACCTTCCCCCCAGTCAACAGGGCGACCCTACCCCTAGAACTGGCGGTGGGTAAGGTGTGCGCCAGGGACGTGGTGGCCGACAGGGACGTCCCGCCGGCCGACCTTTCAGCCATGGACGGGTACGCCCTCAGGGCGGAGGACGCCGGGAGGGGCCTGAGGGTTAGGGGGAAGGTGTTCCCGTCCGGAGGGGACGTGAGTAGGTTGGACAGGGGGGAGGCCGCCTACGTCGCCACCGGCTCAGCTCTACCCGAGGGGGCCGACGCCGTGGCCAGGGTGGAGGCCGCCAAGTTGGAGGGAGGGGAGCTCCGCGTGCTGGAGGAGGTGTTCAGGTGGAAGGACGTGAGGAGGGCAGGGGAGGACGTGAGGAGGGGGGAGTTGGTCCTGGGGGCCGGGACCAGGGTCAGGACGACCCACCTGGGGCTCCTCACTGTCCTGGGGGTGGAGGAGCTGGAGGTCTACCTGCCCAGGATAGGGGTGCTCTCTGTTGGGGACGAGCTCTCTCCCTTCTACTCCCCCGAGGCCGGGAAGTCCAGGGACGCCCTGGGCAGGGCGCTCGTGGCGACCCTGTCCGGGATAGGGGAGGTCAGGTACTTGGGGGTGGTGGGGGACTCGGTGGGGGAGATAGGGGAGGCGGTGAGCCGGAGCGTCAGGTCCCTCGACCTGCTGATCACGGTGGGGGGCTCCTCGGTGGGGGAGAGGGACTTGGTCAAGGCCGCCGTGTCCTCGGTGGGGGAGGTGTTGTTCGAGGGGGTCACGGTGAACGTGATCAAGAGGGGAGGGCTGGGCGAGGTGGGTGGGAGGCCCGTGCTGATGCTCCCGGGGCAGGCCGTGGCGGCCTTCGCCACGCTGGCGGAGCACGGCTACAGGCTCCTCTCCAGGATGCTCGGGGCTAGGCTCCAGAGGACAGAGACGGTGGAGCTAGGGACGGACGTGACGGTGAACCACAAGATGGACACCCTCTACGTGTTCGCCGTGGACGACGGCGTGGCTACTCCCTTGCGCTGGGGAGTCGGGCTCTACTCCGTCCTCGCCCAGGCCGACGCATACGCCGTCTTGAGGAGGGGGGAGACTTACAGGAGGGGGGAGAGAATTGTCGTACGGAGACTGGTTTGACGCGGTAGTACTTGCGGGCGGGAAGTCGAGGAGGTTCGGGGCGGACAAGTGCGAGTTCGAGCTCTCCGGCAAGTCCATGCTCCGGAGGGTGGTGGAGAACTTCGAGAGCCCGATAGTGGTGGGGAGGGGAGGCTTGACGGACGAGGGCAGGGGTCCCCTGGATGCCGTCGAACTGGCGGTCCCCCTCCTTCGGAGGGAGAAGGTCTTCGTCGCCGGGTGCGACTTCCCCTTCCTCAGGAGGCCGGTGGTGGAGCTGATCTGCGGCAAGGACTACGACGTGGTGGCCCCGGTGGTGAACCGAACGATCCAGCCCATGCTGGCCTGCTACAGGACCGCCTACCTCAGGGACGTCCTTCCCAGGGCCAGGTCCATGGCGGACCTGGTGTACGGGACTGAGTCGGTCTACCTGGTGGGGACCGAGGAGGTCTCCCGGGCCGACCCGTCCCTCTCCTCCCTCTTGAACGTGAACAGGGTAAACGACCTGTGGGGGAAGGTCGAGCGGACCCACTCACCCCTGCCGTTGAGGAGCTGGGCCAGACTCTTCCATTCTCTACATTACTACTGAAGAATACCTAAGGGGGGAAGCGTAAAAGTGAGACCTTCTTTATTTAGAGAATTTTGATACTTGGCAACTTAGTTGTGGTGAGTGCTTGAAAACTTTTGAATGTGACAGGCAGAATACTCGTTATCTTTCATGAAAGACCAACACTTTTTAAATCAGTATTTTGTAATCTCCAATTGAGTTATTCTTATATTGCTCCTATCTCATCTCCTACATAGAGCCAAAAATGGCCGCAAAGAAGAAGAAGGAAGAGGGCCAGAAAGCAGGCGGACAGAAGCCCGAAGAGAAAAAGAAGTAAAACTGAGCGAAGAATCCACTCACCGCAAGTCAAACTTTTTTAATGTGATTAGCTTTTCGTTTTGGAAAATTGCGGGTAGTATCAATGTTCTCTGGAGGCAAAGATAGTACGTATGCCCTCCATTGGGCGGTTGAGAAGGGATTTGACGTATGTTGTCTTCTGACTTTACTCCCTGCTAGTGATGAGTCATGGATGTTTCAGAAAAGCAGTGTCAATTTCGCCACATATCAGGCCGCGGTTATGGGAATTCCTCTAATCAGCTGGAGAACTAGTGGTGCTAAAAACGAGGAACTAAAGGATCTAGAAGAAGCCCTTCTCTACGTCAAGGAGAAGGGAGTTTCTGGAGTAATAACTGGAGCTCTCCTGTCGGACTATCAGCGTCTGAACATAAATCTGATTGCACTCAAGGCCGGCCTCAAGGTCTATTCTCCCCTCTGGCGAAAAGATCAGTCTAGGTACATGTTCGATCTTATTAGGCATGGTTTCACTTTCGTTATCACTTCGGCATCGGCTTACGGATTTCCTTTTCACTTAGTTGGCAAGGAAGTGGTGAGCGAGGAACAAGTGGAGGAGATAGTAGAGGCCGCTCTTACCTACGGCTTCAATCCTGCGTTCGAGGGGGGAGAGGCCGAAACTTTCGTAACTTTCGCTCCTCTTTTCTCTAGGAAGCTGCGACTGGAGGGAAGAACAGTAAAGGAGGGAGAGTTCAGATGGAGATACGACATCAGCCGTATACTATAACCAACTGCGACTTCGTGTTATCATCGAGAGGAGTCCTGCGTCATGTAAATGTAGTGATTGATGAAGGGAAAATTCAGAGCATTGGAAGGGAGAGAGTAGGGGATGAACTGTCTTGCGTTGGAATGACCCTCGCACCTGGGTTAGTTAACGCTCATACCCACACCGGTATGATGTATCTCAGGGGATATAGCGACGATCAGGAGCTAGGTCCTTGGCTGAAGAGGGTCTGGGAAGTCGAGTCGAGGGCGAAAGAGGAGTGGATGCGGTTGAGCTCGGAACTGAGCATTATTGAGATGTTGGCAGGGGGGATCACTGCTTTCATAGACATGTATTTCAATCCCTTTGATCTAGTTCAGCTCAGTACCAAGTATGGCGTGAGGGCGGCGGCCGGGCCAACTTTCCTCGATTCATTTAAGGATCCACACGAGATCGATAAGGAAATCAGAGAGGTCGCAAGGAAGCGCTCTCCAACCTTCTCCCCCATAATCAACGTTCATTCCTTATATGCGGTCTCCAGGCAGACCCTCCTTTTAGCGAAACAGTTAATGGAAGAGCTGGATCTCCCCCTACACATGCACGTTTCAGAGACGCGAGATGAACTCTTCGAGGTGAAGAGACTATATGGGAAGTTTCCGGTGGAAGTGTTAGCTAGTGAAGGAATTCTAGGCTCGAGGACCATATTAGCCCATCTAGGTTGGGTTAGCAGCTGGGAAATCGTGTCTATAGCGAGTTCTAAGGCTAGGGCAGTTCACTGTCCTACTTCGAACATGAAACTTGCGACAGGGGGTTTCTTTCCCATTAATGAATTCTTACAGAAAGGAATTACTCTAGCATTGGGTACAGACGGACCTGTTTCCAATAACTCGCTCGATATATTTAGGGAAATGAAGCAGGCAGTACTCCTGCAGAGACATGGATATTGGGAAGCGTCAGTAGGCGCTAGACACGTGCTTAAAATGGGAAGCCAAGAGGGTTACAAGCTTTTAGGCCTAAATGGAGGAGAAGTAAAAGAGGGAGCCTTAGCTGACCTAATTTTGATTGATAACAAGTGGCTTCGTCCCCTGACCGAGGCCAACTTAGAATCTTCACTGGTCTACTTAGCCACGGGAAGGGACATCTCCTGCACCTTAGTTGAAGGAAAAATGGTATACCAGAGGGGGATTTCGATGAAGAGATAGAGAGCTTGCAGGAAAGGTTAGAAAGGATTCAGGAGTCATTGAACTGATTGAGACGTTGTAGGAGAGACACTAGGTCTTTGGAACCTAATTCCTGAATGGTTGCGAGTTTCACCTTCCCTCTTCGCATACAAGAAGAAAGAAAGTGCAGCTCGGTTAATGTTCCGTATCTTTTTGCTACGTCTTCGAGGGAAAGGTCTAGGTTCAAGTAATCCTTAACGAAGTCTCTAGAGCAGAGGTTATAGATTAGGGTTAGTGCTCCCAAGTCGAACGTTCTAGATCTCTTCCTCCCCACCAGTACAACTCTAACTCCCAACTTAACTCTTTCATCTTCTAAGTCTTCAGGTCCAAGCTCACTTTCTCTCAAAGTCAAGTACGCTTCTTCTCTTAACTCAAATTCCTTTGCGACCTCCGAGGCCTTCAAGTTTCTCCCTACTTGAAAACTCAACATCCCATAACTTTTAAGATGGATAAGGAATTCGTCCTTATTCCTATGAGTACGTCCAACAATTTCTCTCACTCCGCCGAAGGGGCTCATAGACAACGAAGGAGGCCCACCTGAGTACCGTGCCTCTGCAATTCCAGGGAAAGTGTAGTTCGGTTCCCGTCTCGCGTTTCGAGGATCTGAAGGTCTTCACCGCGTTCCTCGCGCCGAAGGCAATGCCTTCCCGGTTTAACCCGATACATAGCACCTCGTCGTCGACGGCGGGGCACCCCCGGGAGAGGACGTACCACCCGGTCTAGGCGAGGCCGCTCTCGTCCTCCACCGGGGATTTGCTCCCTCCACCTGCCTGACCTCTCCCACCGCCCGCTTCCCCGGGTTCAGGCCGGGTGCGACGGACTCCGCTAGCCGAGTGGACTCGGCGAGGGAGTCCAGTACTCTCTTTCTCATGGCCTCTAGAATGTCTTCCGGTTTGGTCGAGTCCACGTAAACTAGGCAGCTCGAAAGTCGTCCTCTCGAAACGAATTGTTGGGTACAGTCATCTCGACTGTAGAACTCCCTAATATATAGGTAGTGAAAGTGGTGTCTCTAACCTACACGATATGATACCTTAATATATAACATCCCGAAGAATGTCGAACATAATAATCTCGTAGCTAAATATCAATGACAACAATGTATTAGTAGCATTGTTAACTAAGCGTGCCAGATTTGAGTGAGGAGTATGTAAGAAGCCCAAAACCCCTACTCACTCATCCTTTTAACGATCATTAACTCAAGTCTCACGTGGAACAGTGGTATGTGAAAAAGGAGAAGGCCTACCAAAGGATATTCAAAGACAGAGAGATCGGCTACTTAGATCCGGACATCCTTCCTACCCTACAAGCGTTCTTTTCTTGGCCGAACTTGTTCACTAAGAGTAGTTGCAGTGGTAGAATAACTGTAATAGACGCCCATATGCCTTGGGATAGGAAGAACTCAACGGTAGTGTTTAAGGATCACTTAGGAATTACCTCCAATCAGTTAGACGCTGTGGTGGAAAAGGGAGCTCTCAGGAAGCTGTGGCTAATTGTACAGGGACCTATATTTCATGTCTACGCTAAGACCCTAGATGATGTGTGGAAGTTGTTGCAAGTATCCAGATCTGTGGGATTCAAACACAGTGGCCTCCTGACCAAGAACTCTAATGGGTATTTAGTTGAAGTGAGAAGTGGCGTGAGAATGGATCATCTGCTTTACGACAGAAGTCCGCTCAGTGAGTTCGGTCCAGTAGTCAGTGTGGCTAACGAAGTACTGAAAAGGGGGAAGGAGAGGTTGTTTTCTCTGACTCAAGCACTTAAAGACAGCATTTAGCAGGAATGAGCGAGTTTCGTAAGTTTGAGGGACTTAGAAACAGTAAAATATCCATATTTATAGGAAAATTAGATAAATTTTTTATAATAAAAAAATTTAAATATTTAACTTGGAATTTTCGGCTGTCAGGAGTGAACTTCAAAGAATCTCACGAATTTGTATTTAAGCGTCAAGGTAATGCTCCATTTAGAGCCCTGTTAGACCAGGAGGGGAAGCATCTACCTCTCATATAACGATGTCTCATAGTGCTCAGAGCTGAACTCCTTAAGTGACTGTTATACAGACCCACCTTTGAGCAAACGAGGCGAGCAGTTTCGAATCCATGGTGGAAACTTTGAACCACCTAGAGCCCACCTCCTAAGGGGAGGAAACTGAGCGGAGTCCAAGGGGAATGAGGTGCCGAACTTCAATAAAGCGAGACATTATCTATACTTTAATATTCTGTGAAGTTGAGGTAGAACTCTATATGGTAATCTCATCTCACTTACTGTGTCGGCTAGCTCCCTTAGGGCCTTTTCGTAATCCTTCCTGTTCCCATCAGGCTGTACAATCACCTTAGAAGGGTTAACACCTTGTTCATTAACTAGTGCGAGCACCTCTCTCAAGTCTCTCCTAGGCTCTACAATGACGAACTTGTAGTAGGTGGCCCAGTCGTCCTTCAGGTTATAGTGTAACTTGAATCCCGCATTACTCAATTTAGGTGAAACTGAGAAGACATCCACTATTTTCCTGAGCCTCGCGGAGGGTTTCACTGTCCCGCTGGTCTCAACTATCACAAAGTGTTCCATCTCCTTCAGTTTACTGACTAGAGGTTCCAGATCTTGGAGCAATGGTTCTCCCCCTGTTATAGTAGTGGTTGTCACTAGGCCGTTAATCGACTGCAGGATCTCCTCTAGCTCCATCTCCTTACCGTCTGTTTTGAGCCAAGAATACTTAGTATCACACCAGATGCATCTCAAATGGCATCCTGCCATTCTAATGAAATTAGAAGGTCTTCCGATTACTTCTCCCTCTCCCTGTATCGAGGTGAAGATCTCGCTGATCCAATACTTCACCCTAAGGTCCCTCTCACGTTTTCACCTAGATGACTGAGTCTTAAAGAATGTCTGTTGAAGTCTATAGCTTCCAATAGAATTTCAGGACGAATGAGAACCCCTCTTCATATCCCTCATCCGGTCACCAACTACTAGAATATCGGACGAAGACCCAAGTAGCTACTTAATTCGTCTTCTATCGCAACCTTCAATTCCTCTAAGCTATCTCCATTGACACAGCTTACCTTGACGAGCCTTATTCCCTTTTCTTTGACTAGCTCCTCTAAACGTTTCACCTTAGAGGAACTAGCTATGTCCATTTTGTTTATGCATGCAAGCGAAGGTTTGTTCAATTTAACCACCTCTTCGAACACGTTGAGCTCCTCTGAAACTGTGGTGGCCTCCGTACCATCGAAAGCGAACAAGATCACTCCATTAAGGTTCCTAAGCGCGTTTACCGCTTTCTTCTCTATTATGTTCCTCTCCGAATTCGGCCGATCTAGGAGCCCAGGTGTATCAACTATTTGAACCTTGCCTAGTTTCGTCTCTAAGTGACCAACGTGAATATCTTTTGTGGTGAAAGGATAAGAGGCGATCTCAAGTTTAGCGGAAGACAACGACGCCACTATGGAAGATTTACCCACGTTGGGGAGGCCCGCGACGATCACCGTGGGAAGGGAAGGATCTATGAACGCCAGTTTCGAAAGCTTTGAGAAACCTGTTACTATTTGTTCTACTGCGGTCGAGTTTCTCCTGAGGAAAGACAAACTCCTGCCTACAGCTTCCTTTTCCAATTTTCCGATCCTGTCCATAGGGGTTTTGGATAATTCTTTATAGAACTTGAAGGAAATGGTTCTTCCGACCACCAGTTTTCTTCTAAGTTTCTCCACCTCCTCGGGCCAATCGGAACCTAGAGTTAACTCTGCCATCTCGCGATAGAAAGGATGGAGCTCCTTTGGAGTGGGAATAGAGTTCAGGAACGAGATGTAGTAGTCTAGGACCTTCACACATACACTTAGCCTAGCTAATGCTACTTCCCTTCTGTCTCTGCCCCCCACCTTCAACATGGTTTGGGAGGCCCACTTGAGGGTGAGGGTAGGGCTTGAGGGAATTCTCAGACCTTCAAAAGGAGATCTAGGCAACTTAACAAACCTTCGAGCCAGGAGAAGCTCCCTCGTCCACCGTCACTACCTTCACTGACGTACCATCTTCGCAACCTGCCGCTAAGATCATGCCTTGACTTTCGTATCCTCTGATCACTCGTGGTTTAAGATTGTAGACTATCACTACCTTTCTGTTGAGTAGTTGCTCTGGTTCGTAATATTCAGCGATTCCAGACACAATCTGTCTCTTCTCTTGGCCCGTCGAAACCTCCAGTCTAAGTAACCTTGTCCCTGGTATCCTCTCTGCTGCCGTCACTATTGCTACCCTTAGTTCCAACTTTCTGAAGTCTTCTATGGAGATTTCCTCCATGCCCTCCTCTGAGGGGCTTGAATTTAAATATGGCGTTTTACATTTCTAAGTAAAAGTTCATCCTAGATCTGCGGTCTTGATCTAGTTAAATTTTAAATTAGACATGTAAAGACATCCTCTGTGAGTGCCCTACTAGGGGAGGGGAAAACCAAGTTAGTTATAGAAGCAGGTGAAGAGCGTGTCCTTCTGAGGTTTAAAGATACCATAACCGCAGGCGATGGAGTTAAGATGGACATCCTGAGGGGTAAAGGAGAGGTTAATGCCAGAACCTCTGCGGTTCTGTTCTCTAAACTGATGGAGGCTGGCATTCGAAGCCATTACATCTCCCAGTATGACGAGAGAACCTTGCTGGTGAGGAAACTGCAGATGATACCAGTGGAAGTGGTAGTGAGGAATGTAGCCACAGGCTCGATAGTGAAGAGATTGCCTATTAAGGAAGGCGAGATATTTGATCCTCCAATAGTGGAGTTCTTCCTTAAGGATGATAGACTTCACGACCCGCTACTCAACGCCGATCATTTGAGGTACTTGAAATTGATGAGTCCAGAGGAAACTGAAGACGTTAGAAGACAGGCACTTACTATCAATAAAGTCCTTAAAAACGTATTTGAACCCAAGGGGTTACGGCTCTACGACTTTAAGGTAGAGTTCGGAAGAACAGGCAGTTCCCTGTTGCTTGGGGACGAACTCACATTGGATGGTATGAGGGTACGGGTTAACGGTACTGGAGAGGTTCTCGATAAGGACCTTTACAGAAGGGGAGAGACCCTGGAAAGGGTGATGGAGGCCTATCTCCGTTTCCTGAAGGTGTTGTCTAGTTGAATTTCGTAGTTGACGTTCTAGTCCTTCCAAAGGAAGAGATCAGGGATCCCGAGGGTGAGGCTGTGAAGAAGTACCTTCTGAAGGAGAATGGATCGAAGGTCAACGAGGTGAGAGCAGGGAAGCTAATCAGGTTAGCAGTCGACGCCACCTCCCCTAGCGAGGCTGAGGAAATAGCCCTTTCTCTGGCATCCAAGGGATTGTTCAACCCATTAGTTCATAGAGTGGAGGTGAGGGTTCTCTGATCGCTGTAATGAAGTTTCCTGGAACTACCTGCGAGGTGGAAACTGTCGCAGCACTACGTGAAGCTGGAGTTGAAGCCAGGGTGGTGGACCACCTTGAGTTCGATCCGAGCGTGGTTAGCGGGGTAGTCATACCGGGCGGCTTCTCCTTCGGAGACTACCTTAGAGCCGGAGCGATAGCGGCTAGGACTGAGGCGATCAAGGGGATTAGAGAGGTTGCTAAGTCCGGCAGACCTGTAGTTGGGATATGTAACGGCTTTCAAGTGCTGACCGAGGCTGGGCTCCTTAATGGGGCTTTACTTCCCAATCTCAGTGGAAGGTTCGTAAGTAAGTGGGTTAGCCTGAAAGTGGTGAGGGGAGATACCGTGGTAACTGAGGGACTGGAAGGTAAATTGTTGCGTATGCCAATAGCTCATGCCGAGGGAAGATACTACGATGAGGAAACAAGGGCGTCTGAAGCAGCAGTATTGAAGTACACCTCTCCTTCAGGGGAAGTTGAAGAAAGATGGAATCCCAACGGTTCTGTGCTCAATGTCGCAGCGGTGGCTAACGAGGAGGGAAACGTAGTAGGCATGATGCCTCACCCAGAGAGGGCCAGCTTCAACTTTTCGTCCCCCGACGGTTCTACCGACGGCCTCCTAGTCCTAAGGGGACTTAAGAGGTGGACTCGATGACTCCAGAGGAGTTAGACTACTTAACTTCGTCCCTTGGGCGACGTCCAACCTCGGCAGAACTGGCGTTGATGGAGCAGCTCTGGTCGGAACATTGCTCCTACAAGTCTTCAAGGTTCTTCTTAAAGAGACTAGGGTGGAGAAACGGAGATGTAGTAATGGGAGTAGAAGAGTGGGGAGACGCTGGGGCGTTCAGGCTCAACGATGGGACCATAGTAGTGCTCAAGCTAGAGAGCCACAACCATCCCTCTGCGTTGGATCCGTTCAACGGAGCTGCCACCGGGGTTGGAGGCGTAATAAGGGACGTGCTCAGTGTCGGAGCCAGACCCGTGGCGCTTTTAGACATGTTAAGGGTGGGATCCCTAAGGCGGGAGAGAAACAGGGAACTGCTCAGAGGGATCGTGAGAGGAGTTGGCTTTTATGGTAACAGCGTTGGGGTTCCAGTTGTTGGAGGAGAGCTATCCTTCGACGATTGTTATGATAGTAACCCCCTTGTGGACGTAGCTTGCGTAGGAGTAGCAACGACGGCCCTTAAGTCGAAGACCTTGGCCCCTGGAGATAGATTGGTAATAGTGGGTTCTACGGGCATCGACGGCATTGGTGGAGCCTCCTTTGCTTCCAGATCTCTGAGTGGCGATGATGAGAGGGGAGCTGTGCAGATCGCAGATCCCTTCTCGGGTAAGATCGTACTCGACGTCACTCTACGATCACTGCAGCTGGTTCACGCAGTTAAGGACTTGGGAGCTGGTGGGATAGGTGTGGCAGTGGCTGAGCTGGCGGGGAGATTGGAGCATTAGTGAAATTGGACAGCGTTCCCACTAGGGTCTCTAACATGAGTCCCGAGGAGATCTTGGTGTCTGAAACTCAAGAGAGGATGCTTTACTCAGTGGAACCCGATAAGGTTGAGGCTTTCTGTTTGCAGTTTAAGCGTTTGGACTATCCGTGTGTGGAGATAGGTGTAGTCACCGGCGATAGTACGCTGAGATTTACTTACTTTGGTGACACCTTGGTTTCGCTTCCTTCGAAGGTCCTGAGTTACGTCCCTAGAGTACCTTGGAAGATGGGCAAGAGGATCAAACGAAGTTCCACCGTTGAGAGACGGCCTACGCTACAAGAAGCTGTGTTGGCCGTGATGAGTCACGAGGACTTCGCAGATAAAGAGTGGGTTTACTCCCAGTATGACTATGAAGTTCTGGCGTCCACTGTGATTAAGCCGGGGTGGGCGGACGCGGCTGTAGTCAAGTTGCCAAATGGGGCCTTCTTGGCACTTAAGGGAGACGCTAACCCAGAGTTATGTAACTGGGATTCCTACAAATGTGCTAAAGCAATATTTGCCGAAGCCTACAGAAACCTCTCCTCGGTGGGGGCGAGGCCTCGGGCTGCCGTAGATCATCTACAGTTCGGCTCACCCGTCAATCCTACAGTCTATGCCGACTTCGTTGACGCAGTGAACGGCCTCGCAGAGGCTTCCAGATTCTTCAACGTTCCTATAGTAGGTGGAAAAGTATCGTTCTACAACGATACCCCCGATGGATTTCCCATTAAGCCCACTCCGCTTGTGGTAATGGCTGGAACGTTGGAGTCTCCTCCCCAAAGGTATCGGATTTCCTTGGGAGATCAGTTGCTTTTGGTCGGATTCACAAGGTCTGAGTTAGGAGGGTCCCTTTATCATAGACTGTTCGGTGGCTCATGGGAAGTACCAGATCCGGTTCTTGTAGAGGATCTCAGGTCCTCAGAACTAATCTCTTCTTGGGTAGCTGCGGGCCTGGTCAAGTATGTGAAGGATGTTTCGAAGGGAGGACTTCTAGGTTCTCTGTTCCCCCTATTCAAGGAAGGCCTAGGGGCTAAGATTGAGTTAGAACGGGTTCCATGCGACTCCGAGGATCCCATAGTAAAGTTGTTTTCGGAGACGAGTGGAAGGTTCCTTGTAGTTGGCAGTGAAGAGCTGGTTTCGAGCGCTCAAGATCAGGGAATTCTAGCCTCATATATCGGAGAAGTAGCTGATGGACCTGTTCTCAACCTAAGCGGACTGAAGGTGGAGCTAACCGAGTTGATCTCAAGGCAACTGAATTACTTGGAGAGGGTGATGGAGTGAGGGAGAGTTGTGGTGTGGCGGCCGCCGTAGGTCTACAAGCATCTACATTAGTTTACAGAATGTTGAGGGCCCTTCAGCATAGGGGGCAGGAGTCCGCAGGAGTCAGTTGGTTAGATGGTCGAATTCAAACTCGTAAGGGACTAGGTCTGGTGGATCGTGCTGTCAACATCAGCGAGTTGAGTGCACAAGCTACTCACGCCATAGGTCACGTGAGGTACTCCACCACTGGCAGTTCCACATTGGAAGAGGCTCAACCTATGGATGATGGAACTCTGTCACTGGCTTTCAATGGCACTATAGCCAACTATATGGATCTAAGGAAGGAACTGAATAATCTACTAACCATCACCGATACCGAAGTGATCTTAAAGGTGGTTTCAAACTACTTGCGCCAAGGCTACTCCGTCGAGGAAGCTCTGATCAAGTTTTCAGAGGTAGCTGACGGAGGATATTCGTTAGTCCTCCTAAACTTGGATGGCGAAGTGGCAGCCTTCAGAGACCCGACAGGATTTAGGCCTCTGGCAATGGGGATGGTCGGTGAAACCCTTGTAATAGCATCAGAAACGTCCGCGATAGAGCAGGTAGGTGGCACTGCCATAAGGGACATTCAACCAGGGGAACTTCTAATTCTGTCGAGAGAAGGTGTGAGGAGTTTTAGGGTTAGACGGGAAGTTCATACGTGTTCCTTCGAGTACGTTTACTTCGCCCGTCCAGATTCCGTAATTGATGGAGTCTCAGTCTACGAGGCCAGGAGGAAGTTGGGAGAACTTCTAGCCGCATACCACCCAGCGCCGGCCGAGGTAGTTGTACCTGTCCCAGACTCGGGAAGGCCTGTGGCCTCAGGGTACTCTGCGAGAAGTGGGATTCCACTAGTTGAAGGACTTGTGAGGCTCCACAACTCCCTCAGGTCGTTTATCATGCCTAGTCAGGAGTTGCGAAACGCCGTGGCATTGGATAAGTTCGGTGTGGTGAAGGAAGCCATAAGGGGAAAGAAGGTCGTCTTGATCGACGACTCAGTCGTCAGAGGAAATACTCTACGAACCTTAGTTAAGAGGGTTAGGCAGGCGGGAGCGACTGAAGTCCATGTTAGAGTAGGTTCTCCACCTGTCACCTTTCCATGCTACATGGGGGTAGACTTTCCCACCCGTGGAGAGTTACTGGCGGCCTCTATGGACCTCAACTCCATAGCTAACTATCTTGACGTTGATTCGTTGGATTATCTGACAATTGAGGAGATGATGCGAGGAGTAGGGAGACGGGATCTGTGTCACGCTTGCTTCTCTGGGATCTATCCGCTTAAGGGGTTCTACCCCCGTACCCACGTAGACCTTACTGGAGGGAGAGGGGAGTGTCAGGCATAGTCGGACTTCTCGCTTTCAGTGATACGTGGAATGTAGTCAAGTTCACCTACTATGGCCTTATAGCCCTCCAAAATCGAGGGCGGGGAGTTGCAGGATTGGCCTTGGTTAACGACGATCTCCAACAGATCATAGGTACCAAAGGGGAGGCGTCTGAGCTGGAAGTGGAGGGGGCCAGAGGCTGGGCTTCAATAGGATATGTGGGGAGAGATAGAAAGTATCCTCTGCAATTGGGGAGTCAGGTAATTGTGGTTGACGGAATTGCAAGTGACGATGAGCTGATAAGGGCTCTAGAAGATCCGACTCAACCCCTCAAGTTCTCCTTCATCTCCCTTACGAAGAATGGCACTCTCACAGTGAGGAGGGACTCATTCGGTCTCAAGCCACTTTACTTGGGTTCCTTCGGATTCGACGTGGTCATGGTTGCGTCAGAGCCCTCTGCTATATGGGCTGTTGGAGGTGAGCTAAGAAGAGAGTTGGATCCTGGTGAACTCCTAGTGATAGATCGCATGGGACTTTCGATGAGGCCTAGTAAACGCGAAAAAAGGAGAACATGTTCCTTGGAATACATATACATGTCGAGGCTTGACTCAGTGTTAAGCGACGTTCCTATCTATCAGGCTAGGGTGAAGTTGGGAGAGCTCCTAGCGAAGGACTATCCCATAAACGCTGACGTAGTGGTGGGAGTTCCAGAAACGGGAATACCGGTAGCCATAGGTTACTCGAGGGCGAGCGGAATTTCGTTTGAACTGGGTTTCGTCAAAATGGGCTCCTACGTCAGGACCATGGGGATAGATGATCCGTTTATGCGATTAGTCGGAGCACAACTTAAGCTAAATCCAATTAAGAGCGTCTTCGATGATCGTCGGGTGATTCTCATCGACGACTCAATGGTTACTGGAAACACCCTCAGGAACACCGTGCAAGTTGTGAGAAGGGCCGGAGCCAAAGAAGTACATGTGTTATTAGCCAGTCCTAAGTTGGTGAGGAGTTGTCCTTATGGTGTCGACGTTCCAGACTCTCGATTCTTGGTAAACGAGGGTGATGTGTACAAGCGGATCGGGGCCGACTCGTTGAGGTGGATAACGATAGAGTCGATGTACAGGGCCTTAGGTACTCGTGAGTTATGTACTCTGTGCATGGGAGGACAGGGATTGGGTGATGAAAAGTGAAGGTCCTAGTAATAGGGGAAGGAGCGAGAGAACACGCTATCGCAGAGTCACTTGCGAACGCGGGCGACAGTGTATTTGCGTTAGCCTCTTTTAGGAACCCAGGACTGCTCTCCGTCACCAGTAGAACTGGTGGACGTCTCCTTCTAGGTAGAGTCACAGATCCTTCGACGGCCAGGAGGGCACTTCAGAGCATCAGTCCAGATCTAGTGGTGATAGGTCCTGAGGATCCGCTCTTCAGCGGGGTATCTGAAACGGTAAGAGAGGAGGGGATCCCAGTAGTGGGACCAAACAGTTCCATGGCTCGTATAGAAGCCTCCAAGGTGTGGATGCGTCAACTGATGGAGAAGTACGATATACCTGGCAGGCTCAGGTTCAAGAGTTTCGACTCAATAGCGGAAGCGGCAGTCTTCGTGAAGTCTGTGGAAGGGTCAATAGTGATCAAGCCAGCTGAACAGGTTGGAGGTAAGGGTGTGAGAGTGATTACTGATATCCAAGCTTACCTGTCTCAGGATAAGAAGGAGTCAGCCAGCTTCACATTAAGCGAGATCTCCACTACTGTTAAAGGTAAGGAGAAGGTAATCGTAGAGGAGAAGGTTGAGGGACCAGAGTACACCCTTCATGGGTTAAGCGATGGTCACTCAATGATCTTCCTCCCGCTAGCCCAAGATTACAAACATGCTTTCGACTATGGGGTAGGCCCAGAGACGGGCGGAATGGGGTCGATCTCAGGTCCTAAAGACTCTCTTCCTTTCATTACTTCTTCGGAACTGGAGGAGACTAAGGACATACTAAACGCCACCATTAAGGCCGTTGAGGCTGAAACAAAAGGGAGCTACGTTGGATTTCTTGGAGGTCAGATGATGCTAACTCCCCTGTGGGGCCCGACAGTAATAGAGTACTACACCCGTTTAGGAGATCCTGAGGCGTCGTCCATAATTACTCGTGTGAGAAATTTCGGAGAACTCCTCCATAGGGTTGGTTCAACAAGCCTCGCTAGGGCCACTGTCGACGTGATGGATGAGCCGGCAGTAGTGAAGGTTGTAGCTCCTAGGGGTTATCCTATGAACAGGAACATGGCCGCAGGCCACTCCCTCACCGTAGACGTTGAGAGGATTAGGGAGGCTGGATGTATTATCTATTTCGGTTCCGTTTCACTGGAAGGAGGAAAGCTAGTCACTCAAGGATCAAGGGCTCTGGAACTTGTTGCTCTCGGGGGGTTCGAAGAGGCCTCTAAGAGGTTAGAGCGTTGTATATCCATGGTGAGCTCCAATTACCCTCTATATCATAGGAGCGACATAGGTGTTACGATCTCTGATCAAATAAAGTTGGCAGAATTGTCGAGAAGGATGAGATCCTCAGATGCGTATAGAGCCATGTTAAGCACCTTCTTTGACGTCAAGGGTGGCTCGTCTTGAATGGATATACCTACAAAGATGCTGGAGTAGACCTGTCTAAGGTTCTAGATCTGCATGATAAGTTAAGAGAGATTTTATCTCCTAGCTCAGAAAAAACCGTGTTGGGTCCAGGGCACTACTCTGGCGTAGTTAAGGTGGGAGATCTGTACCTAGGACTCCACACTGACGGGGTAGGAACAAAAGTTCAGTTAGCTCTTCAGTATCAGAACTTCGAGCCAGTTGGAGTAGATTGTGTGGCGATGAACGTTAATGACCTTGTTTCCCTCGGACTCACTCCTGTTGCTATCGTTGATTACATTGCAATGGAGAGTCCCTCTGATACGTTAATAGAAGGGATAGCCAGAGGTCTGAGAATGGCAGCAAAGGAAGCTGATGTGGACGTCGTCGGAGGAGAGACTGCTATAATGCCTGGTGTAATAAAGGGTTTTGACCTTTCATGTTCGGCTTTAGGAGTGTCCACTTCCCTCAAGAGCGGGAGTGAGGTGGCTCCAGGAGATTTAATAATAGCAATGGAAAGTAACGGTCTTCATTCTAACGGATTCACGTTAGTTCGTTCCCTGTTGGAGAAGGGGACTTTGAAGGTGGATCCGGTTGAACTCCTTAAGCCTACATTTATTTACGTTAAGCCAGTCCTAGAATCTCTCCCATATATAAAGGGGGTGGCCCATGTAACTGGAGGATCTTTCTCCAAATTAAGAAGAATAACTAGGCATAGGTTGAACCTATCAATAGAGCAAACTCAAGACATCTTTATCAAAATAGAGAAAGCTGGGGTACCCCACGAAGAGATGTATAGAGTCTTCAATATGGGAGTAGGAATGGTTCTCTTTGTGGCTAGAGAGGAGGCTGAGGAGGTGATGAAGATAACATCAAGATATTATCGCTCTAAAGTTATTGGTGAGGTAAGTGTAGGAGAGGGTATAGTATTAAGGACCCATCGAGGCAAAGTTCTCCATTTATAGAATATAGTGCATCTCTTTTAAACCCTGACTAGGTGTAGAGTTTCCTAGTGTGAAAGACGATGAAACAACTTGACATGAAGTCCCTAGTAAGCTATGTGGCCCTAAAGGTCCTCGGAGGGAGCGACTTCGTCCTTGATGCCCTTGAGGAATATTTAGTCAAGGGTGACGGACCTGCTACAGTCGCTCACAGGTACTCGATCTCAAAACATCAGTTGCGAGGATATGCGCAGAGGGTGACCGAGAAGAGTGGAGGCGAACTAAGGGCTAAGAAGATAGTGCCAATTCTAAGGGAGATATTTAAGGATACAGAACCGGTTGTTTCAAAAGCAAGTACTGGTATGTTCGTTTGCAAGATCTGTGGTCAGTCTATGCCTAAGGAAGACACTGAGGAGCATATAAGGAAGTTCCATAAGGAGGTAGTGGTCCTTGCTATTAAGAACTCTATGCAGAAGTTGGAGAACCTGAAGAAGGCCAGGGAGCAGGTAATATTTACTTCCACAAATAAGTAACTTCTCCCTATTTCACCCTTAAACCATGTTATCTTGTTTGGGCAATCTAGAGAGATTCATTTAATACTTGCCCTGAGTCATTTCTCGTCCGTGAAGTCTACTCAGTCTGCCTCTAAGAGGGTCCTAAGTGTCAGATTGAAGGATAGTGTGGTTAAGAAGATAGATCAATTAATACATGAGAGGAAGTTCGAAAGTAGGACGCACTTCATTAAAAGCGCTCTAGATTTCTATATATCAAAAAAACTCAATGAGGAAAGGACGGTGAACGGTTCGTGAGATGTGTCATAAAGGTAGATTAAAGGACTCCTTTAATTTTATCTATGTGGAGAACCATATAGTTTTCATTTTCTTCATGGCTTATATTCCATTAGTACTCTCGCCCTTTGGTATGAAGATAGTCCTTGCCTATTCGGGAGGTCTGGACACCACTGTGGCTATAAAGTGGCTGTCGGAGAAGTATAGGGCGCAGGTAGTTACGGTTACGGTTGACGTAGGCCAGGAGGAGAATTTCAGTGAAATCGAAAAGAGGGCCTACATTGCAGGAGCGGAGAAGCACTACACAATCGATGCCAAGGAAGAGTTCGCTAACTCTTTCGTGGCGCCCTCAATAATGATGAATGCCCTCTATGAGGGTGTATATCCCCTCTCCACCGCCCTAGCTAGGCCCTTGATAGCAGAAAAGGTAGTGGAGGTGGCTAAGAAGGAAGGTGCCACCCACGTGGCACACGGTTCCACATCTAAGGGTAACGATCAGGTCAGGTTCGACCTAGCAATCAAGTCGAAGATGCCGGAGGCCGAGATCGTGGCGCCAGCAAGGACTTGGGGGATGACTAGGCAACAGGAGGTCCTTTACGCCAAAGAAAAAGGGATTCCCATAAAGGAGGAAAACAAGAAGTTCAGTATAGATGAGAACCTATGGGGAAGAAGTATAGAAGGGGACACAATATCTGATCCATATGCGGAAGTTCCAGAGGAGGCTTTTGAATGGACTAAAGTAACTTCAACTGAACCATTGGAGATCGAGCTGGAATTCAAGGAGGGTGTTCCAATTACGATCAACGGCAAGAGGTCCTCTTTGTTGGAGATTGTGAGGTACTTGAATAGAGAGGCCGGAGCTAGGGGATTTGGAAGGGTGGATCACCTAGAGAACAGGTTGGTCGGGTTCAAGTCACGTGAAGTATATGAGGTGCCTGCAGCTCTCCTCATCTATTCGGCACACCAGGACTTAGAGAAGGCAGTTTATACGCCACTCGAACTGAGGTTCAAGAGGTATGTAGACCAACTTTGGTCCGACTTGGTGTACAGGGGCCTGTGGTATGAACCTCTGAGATCACTTCTTGACGAAGTAGGCAGATCGATGAACAAGTACGTTGAGGGAGTAGTCAAATTGAGGGTGAAAGGGGGTGGAGTTAATGTGTTGGGGAGGAGAGCCAAGTACTCCCCCTATGCCGAGAACGTTGCTAGTTACGAGAGGGGTTGGTATCCCACGGACGAGATGGCACGGGGGTTCATAGAGATATGGGGCATGCACTCACTCCTTGCAAACAGGTCGAGGGCCTAAAAGTTGCTCTATAGGAAATGGGGTAATGAGTCGGACTTCGTAGTTTCCTTCACCTCCTCTTTGATCTCTGACAAGGAAATCCAAGAGGAGGTGAAGAAAGTGATGATAGTTCACGTGCTTGAGCTAAACAAATTGGGGATAGTGAGTAGGGAGTTAGGGGCCAAGTTGCTTAAGGCCATAGAGGAGTTTCAAATGGATGGGGGGAAATTCGAGGACATTCACGAAGGACTTGAGGCCCACCTGATCTCCCGAGTAGGCCAGGAAGCCGGAGTAGTTGGCTTAGGTAGGAGCAGGAACGATCACGTAGCTACAGCCCTTCGCCTTAAAATGAGGGAGGAATTGTTGCGAGTTTTGGATGAACTATTGGAACTTAGACAAGTTGTCCTCGAGAGGTCATCAACGACGATCGAGAAGGTGTTTCCAACGTTCACTCACTTGCAGCAGGCTCAGCCCTCGACTTTAGCTCATTACATGCTTCACGTAGAGGAGGAAATGAGTTCACTGTGGGAAAACCTGTTCTCATCTCTACGTGCAGTGAATAGGTCACCTTTGGGGGCTGGGGCCGTTGTCGGAACTCAAGTACCTTTGGACAGAAAGAGAGAAGCACGAGTCTTAGGCTTCGAAGGTGTGTTAGTTAACACCATATCTGCGACGTCCTCTAGAGCAGACCTACTCATGGTGTCGATGGGGTTAACGTTGTTGTTGACCGTGCTGAGCAGGTTCGCTGAGGATCTGGTAGTCTATAGCTCAATGGGGATAGTGAAGCTACCAGACTCCCATGTGAGTACAAGTAGTCTCATGCCACAGAAGAGGAATCCAGTTACCGCAGAGATAATGAGAGCCAAGGCGGCCGACGCGATAGGACACATGACTTCACTGCTATCAAACTACAAGGGATTGCCTACAGGTTACAACTTGGATCTGCAGGAAATGAATCCCCACTACTGGGAGCTCGCACATAGTGCCTTAAGTTCCATTTCCGTCTTCAAAGACATCGTTAAGAATTTAAGCATTGGAAAGAAGGTTGAGGAAGGCTTTCTGTCTCCTTACACGCTGTCGACGGACGAGGCGGAACGGAGGTCCATGGCAGGAGAACCTTATAGAACCGCCTATTCCGAAGTGGCCTCCGAAGTTATTCAAGGCAAGTTCAAGCCCAGCTTAGACTTTGTGAGCTCTATTAGCTCCAAGGCAGTAATGGGTTCACCGTCACCACGTTTTCTGAGTTCGGACTTGGAAGTCGCTAGGATTCGGCTAAATGAGGACTACTCGAGACTAGCTAAGTATAGGTCCTCAATTGAGGAGGGCTTGAGGTTGTTGGAGGTATGGAAGAATGAGTTACTGCAGAAGGGGGAGTAAAGGTTATCTATATCTAGAGGATGGGACCTTACTTGAAGGGTGTGGATTCGGCTCACCTCAGACGAGGATCGGCGAAGTCGTATTTACTACAGCCATGAACGGCTATCCAGAGAGTTTGACGGATCCCTCGTATAGGGGTCAGATACTGGTCATAACCTATCCATTGGTGGGGAACTATGGTGTACCTAGTCCAGTTATTGACGATGGAATTCTCCTTAACTTCGAATCTGAAAGGATCCAAGCGGAAGGATTGGTAGTACAAGAGGAGACCGAGGGCGTGAAATGGAACTCAAGTAAGTCCCTTAACCGTTGGTTGGAGGAGGAAGGAGTTCCTGGACTATCCAACGTCGATACGAGATCGCTAGTTAAGAAAGTGAGGAAAAGCGGCGTTATGATGGGTGTTATCACTCAGGGTGAACCTCCAAGCGACCCAGAGACCTTACTTAAGAGGAAGTATGACGAGATCGACTTTACCTCCTTACTCTCTCCCTTGAAACCAATTATTCATAGAGGGAAAGGTAAGGGTGTTGTAGTCGTAGTGGACTGTGGAGTAAAGCATGGAATATTGAGGTCTCTAACGAAAAGGGGACTCACGGTGGTGAGAGTTCCCTGCAGCTTCGGTGCTGATGAGGTTATGGACTACGTTCCAAGCGGAATCCTGTTCAGTAACGGTCCAGGGAATCCGAACTTGCTAGAGGGGCAGGTGAAGACGTTCAGGGATCTCTCTGAGTACAGGATCCCAATACTCGGCATATGTTTGGGTCACCAAATAGGTGTACTTGCCTTGGGAGGGAGGGTTGAGAAAATGAAGTTTGGTCATAGGGGTGTTAACAAAGCCGTGGTTGAAGTAGGAACTAATAGATTCTACATCTCTACTCACAACCACGGTTACGCTGTTTTCAGGGACGGTGTACCTGACGGTACTAGGGTCTGGTTCTATAATCCCGATGACAACGTCGTGGAAGGATTGAAACATGAGAAATTGCCTATAATGACAGTTCAGTTTCATCCAGAGGCTAGTCCAGGCCCCTGGGACGCCCGATGGGTGTTCGATCTTTTCCTAAAAGAGGTGAAAAAGAATGGAAATTCCTAGGAAGGTACTTGTAGTAGGTTCTGGGCCTATAAAGGTGGCAGAGGCGGCCGAGTTTGACTACAGTGGTACACAAGCCCTCAAGGCCCTCAAAGAAGAGGGAATCGAGACGATACTAGTGAACTCCAACGTAGCAACGGTGCAGACCAGTTACAAGTTTACCGACAAGCTCTACCTGCAGCCAGTCTCGTGGTGGAGCGTGGAGAAGGTGATTGAAAAGGAGAGGCCAGACGCGATAGTGGTAAGTTTCGGGGACAAACGGCCCTCAACGTTGGAGTGGACCTACACAATAAGGGGATTCTCCAGAGATACTCTGTAAGGGTGTTGGGGACTCAAATCCAGGGAATAGAAAAGGCCCTTAGCAGGGAGAAGTTCAGAGAAACCATGATCGATCACGGGCTCCCAGTTCCTCCCAGTTTCTCCGCGAGAAATGAGGACGAGGCGGTAGGGAGGGCCAGGGAGCTAGGTTTCCCTGTGATGGTGCGAGTGAGCTTCAACCTAGGAGGAAGGGGATCAACTGTAGCATGGAACGAGGAGTCCTTCAGAAAGGAAATACGGCGGGCCTTGGCCCAAAGTTACATTGGAGAGTTGCTGGTAGAGAAGTACCTTCACCACTGGAAGGAACTAGAGTATGAGGTAATGAGGGACGAGGCCGGAAACGGTGTTGTGGTAGCCTGCATGGAGAACCTGGATCCCATGGGTGTTCACACTGGGGAATCCGTAGTCGTAGCTCCATGCCAGACGCTAGATAACGTTGAACTACAGGACATGAGAACAGAGGCCGTGAAGGTGGCAGAGAGTATAGGACTTGTAGGGGAATGCAACGTACAGTTTGCTCTCTCTCCAAACAGCTCGGAACACTTCGTAATAGAGACCAATCCAAGGATGTCTAGGTCTAGCGCCCTGGCCAGTAAAGCCACTGGTTATCCCCTAGCCTACGTTGCGGCAAAACTGGCTCTAGGTTACAGGCTACATGAAGTGCTCAATAAGGTGACTGGGGTGACTTACGCCTCCTTTGAACCTAGTCTGGACTACGTGGTGATAAAGGCTCCTAGGTGGGACATGAGTAAGTTCGAAGGGATAGAGGAGTCCCTAGGCACTGAAATGAAGAGCATTGGGGAGGTCATGAGCATAGGAAGATCCTTCGAGGAGGCCATTCAAAAAGCCGTTAGGATGTTAGATATAGGTGAACCTGGAGTTGTGGGAGGCTCATTCTATGAAGAGGGAGACATAAAGGAAGCGTTAACTGCATTAACTAAGAGGAAACCCTATTGGTTCGTTTACGCGGCTAAGGCCCTCAAGGAAGGAGTGAGCGAGGAACAATTGTATGAACTCACTGGAATCGATAGGTTCTTTCTAAAGAAGATAAACGAGATTGTGAAGTTCTACGAGTCGCTGCGAGTTACCACCCCCTCTCCGCAACTTATTCGAAGGGCCAAGGAGATGGGCTTCAGCGATCTACAGTTGTCGAGGGTTTGGGGAATAGATGAGGACATAGTGAGGAAACTGAGGTTCGAGAACAATATATTGCCCGTCGTCAAACAGATTGATACGTTGGCAGGTGAGTGGCCAGCTTCTACCAACTACCTTTATACTACATATAACGGAAGGGAAGACGACGTGGAGTTCAAGGAGTCCGAGGACAGTACACTAGTGATTGGAGCAGGTGGTTTCAGAATTGGTGTGTCAGTTGAGTTCGATTGGGGTGTGGTCTCGTTAGTTCAGGCGTTAAGGGAGGCTTCTTCTGGAGTGAGTGTACTAAATTGCAACCCAGAGACCGTCTCGACTGACTGGGACGTCGTTGGGAAGCTCTACTTCGACGAGGTGAGTAAAGAAAGGATACTGGACCTACTGTATAAAGAAAAGTTCGATAGGGTCGCTCTGTTCGCTGGGGGACAGCTGGGGAACACCGTCGCCAAGGAGTTGGAAGAACAGGGAGTGAAAATATTCGGAACCCATGGCCGTAGCGTCGACGTCGCCGAAGACAGAAGCAAGTTTTCCCAACTCTTAGAGGAGATCGGCGTGAGTCAGCCTAGATGGACTAAAGCCACATCTATGGAAGAGATCAGGGAATTCGTCGAAGAGGTCGGCTTTCCCGTTCTTGTGAGACCTAGCTACGTACTCAGTGGTTCTGGCATGAGAGTTGCTAACAATGAGAGAGAGCTAGAGAGCTATGTGAGGCACGCCACAATAGTTTCACTTAGGTATCCAGTTACAATCTCCAAATTCGTGGATGATGCGGTGGAGGTGGAGGTTGACGGTGTGTCGGATGGTAATGGTGTGTTGGGCGTGATCTTGGAACATGTGGAAGAGGCAGGAGTGCACAGCGGAGACGCAACTATAGTGGTTCCCACCAGGAAGCTGACAAGCGAGAGCCTGAGTAAAGTGAGGGGAGTGACCCACAGAATCGCTGTAGGTCTTGGAGTGAAAGGGCCCTTCAACTTGCAGCTCTTAGTCAAAGAAGGCGAACCTTACGTCATAGAAATGAACCTAAGGGCGAGCAGATCCATGCCCTTCAGCAGTAAAGCGGTTGGCCTCGACTTAATAAAGAAGTCAGTCTCGATCATTTCTAGCTCAAGTAAAATGGATGGATTCACAGAGCTGAGGCCAAAGTCGTGGTTCGTGAAGACGGCTCAATTCTCCTGGGCCCAACTGAGGGGTGCTTATCCGTACCTTGGGCCCGAGATGCGAAGCACAGGGGAAGCTGCCGCATTCGGTGTGAGCTTCCAAGACGCCCTAATCAAAAGTTGGTTGTCAACTCCTCCAAACAGATTGCCCACAGGTAAGTTAGTTTTAGTCTATGGTAGGCGAAACTCGGGATTTCTTAGGGAAGCTGCACTAACCTTAATGCAGGAAGGGATTCCAGTCGCGACCTTGGATTTGATACCTTTAGATGGCTTGGAACTCATAGAAAGGGAGAGGGCTATCCAAATGATCAGGGAAGGAAAAGTGGAGATGCTAATGACTGATGGATATGAGATAAAGATGGATTACGACGTAAGGAGGACAGCGGCTGACTTCAATGTTCCCCTCGTACTAAATGGTAGACTGGCTCTAGAGCTATCCAAGGCCTTCCGAGAGGAACTCACCTTTTACGAGACAAGGGCCTACGGTGGTGGAATTTGAGGATAAGTCTTCTAGTTGATTTGGTTAGACAGGAAGAGAAGCTCCTCATAAACGCGCTAAGTGCGGGTGGTGTTCAGTACGACGTTATAAACGTTGGACAGGAGTCCCTGCCATTTACTAGAGAGTTAGGAAGATATGATGTAGCTGTGGTGAGGCCGGTAAGCATGAGCAGGGCACTCTATTCCTCTGCAGTTTTCCAAGCTGCAGGTGTTCACTGCGTAAATTCCCCAACCGGCATAGCCTTGGCTGGAGACAAGATACTCACCTACTCTATGCTTTTCAAAGAGGGTATCCCGATACCCGACTCTGAAGTGGCCCTCTCTCCAGACTCCACCTTTAAGGCATATGAAAGGAGAGGGTTTCCTCTGATAGATAAGCCACCTATAGGTAGCTGGGGTAGACTGGTGACCCTAGTGAGGGACGTGATAGAGGGAAAGGCCATAATTGAGCATAGGGAAATGATGGGTAATAGTCTGCTGAAGGTCCACATAGTTCAGGAGTACGTTAACTATAGGTCTAGGGACATAAGATGCATAGTGATGGGAGACGAAGTTCTAGGTTGCTACGCTAGGAACATACCAAAGGACGACTGGAGGGCTAACGTAGCTTTAGGAGGAGTACCATCAAGGATCGACACAGATGAGGACCTCGAGAAGTTGGCGCGGAAAGCGGTTAAGGTTGTTGGAGGAGAATTCATGTCGATCGACATTTTAGAGCACGAAAGCCGCGGATACCTAGTAAACGAAATCAATGACGTTCCAGAGTTTAAAGGTTTCATGGTGGCTCTTAACATTAATGTGGCAGAGAGATTGGTGGAGTACCTGAAACACAAGTATGGTTAGGTCTTATAGATGGCGGAGAACTCATTAAGCTTGGAAAAATCAGGCAGTCCGGGCCAAGAAGAGATCGTGGTTAGTTTCCTCGAGTATTTTCCTTAACATATCGATCTTTTGCCTTAGTCCAGGAACTAGAGACTTTGGATACTCTAGCCTCCACAACATTTCATACATCTCGTCCATTACCTTGTAGAGCTCCTCCGCTTCCTCAATCCTGTTTCTCCTTAGGAGTTCTAAGACAGTCCTCCTCATTTCTCCCACGGCGTCAGCCACCCCTGAGACGTAATATGTCTCGGGTATGCCGAGGTCCTCCGGCCCTCCGAGCGGCGTCTGGAAGTAGAGCGATATAACCACCGACGCCTCAGCAAGTTCCTGAAATGCGGTTCCAACGTCCCCGTAAAGTAGTTCTGGAAACGATTTGAGTACCTTCCTGAGTTCTTCCACCTTCACCTGTGCCTCTTTGTACTTCTCTAGGGCTTTGTCCTTCTCTCTCCTATGTGAAAGTGAGACTATTTCCCCACAAAGTCTGATTAACTCTCTGGAAGTGAGTAAGATCTTCTCTCTTCCCTCGAACCGCTCGGCTAACCTGCTTTCGAGGTTAGAGAGGTGTCTTCGTAAATCCTCCTGCAGCATATATCTACTACGTGAAAAGGAGATTATAGGAATGGGGTTCGTGCGGAGGGAGCCCTAAGTTATTTCCCGTTCCTCTTTCACTGTAATTCTTACTAGATAGTGTTATTTGGGCTTATTTCGTTAGAATCTATCACTATTGGCGTCTTCTTGTGTAATAGCTTTTTATACGTGTCTTCAATAGGAGGCAATCAATGAATTTACCCCTGCTGGTGTATTTGGCGTCGGTGGCAGGGATAGGGATAGCGACCGCCTACGCTATAGTAGTTGAGTTACCTATTGAAAGCAGTGCACAGAAGCAGAAAGGAGGGAAGGTGAAAGTTGGGAGGGAGAAAAAGAAGAAAACTAGTACCAGTAAGGCAAAAGCCTAAGCTACCGAAGACCTTCGAGTGTCCTAGATGCGGGAAGGTCTCAATGACCATAAAGGTGGAGAAGGGAGTTGGTAGGCTAAGTTGTGGTAATTGCGGACTAAGTGCCGAGATAGAGGTCCCTCCAGTTTTCGGTGAGGTGGACGTCTATGGGAAGTTCATTGATCTCTACGCAGAAGGTAGAATAACTCTACAAGAGGGCGTGAAAGGTGAGGATGAAGGGGAGGGTGAATAATTACATAGAGAAGTTGCTAGGGGAAGGAAGGACCCTGCACTTCTCTCTTATAGACCCAGACAAGGTGGATTCCCTAGATCAGTTGGGGAAGTTAATCGAGAGGCTCTACAAAGCTGGAACCTCTGGGTTTCTGGTAGGTGGGACGATAGGTGTAACTCAGAGCAAGCTAGAAGCTGTCTTAGAAACGATGGAGGATTACGAAATTCCCAAAATCATTTTCCCAAGCAACATCAATGTGTTATCCCCTTTGGCCGACGCAGTACTCTTCATGTCACTTCTCAATTCTGACGATCTGTATTATGTTGTAGGGGCCCAAGTTATGGGCGCACCTCTGGTTAAGCAGATGGGCTTGGAGATCCTCCCTACGGCCTACTTGATAATAGGGGAAGGAGGTACGGCTGGTCATGTAGGGCGGGTGAGGACTATCCCTTTCGATAATCATGAGCTAGGTGCAGCATATGCAATGGCAGCCGAATTCATGGGAATGCGTTATATTTACCTAGAGGCTGGCTCTGGCTCTCCTAGGACAGTTAATCCATCTATGGTAAGGTACGTGGCGAAGCTAACTAACCTCAACGTGATAGTTGGGGGTGGAATTAGGAACCCAGAGGCCGCTAGGTCTATATGCGAGGCCGGAGCAGACATCGTGGTGACGGGGACTCTTCTGGAGACGGATCCAGAGAGGGCCGTAAAAGTTATAGAGGCAGTAACCGAATTCAGGACAGTGAGGGAGAGTGCCAAGTAAGAAAAAGAAGAGGGAGACAGTCCCCATGAGCAGTATGGCTGGCCTGATTAGGTACTATGAGGAAGAGAAGGAGGTAGTTAAAGTATCGCCTAAGGTCCTTTTGGTGTGCAGTGTGGTTTTAGTGGCCGCTGTTATAGTTGTAACCAAGTTACTTCCCGTACCCTGAGCCGCGGGGCCCGTTATGATACCTTCGAGGGCAGAGTTGAAGCAACTTAGGGAATTGGCAGGCTTGACACAGAAGGAGCTCGCCAAGAGAGTCGGGGTGTCGCAATCTCTGATAGCCAAGGTTGAAAGTGGTAGAATAGACCCAAAGGTATCGCTAGTTAAAAGGATACTGGACGAAATTTACTCCGTCCTTAATACGCACGAGACTGTCGAGAAAGTCATGAAACACCCAGTAATATGCGCGGAGGAAAATGAGAGCCTGTCATCTATAACTCAGAAAATGGAAACCAATGGAATTTCCCAGCTACCTGTTCTTAACGGGGATGGTAGAGTGATTGGAATGATTTACGATTCCGTGATTCTTAAGAGGTTGTTAAGAGGCCCTGCACGCGAGCTAAAGGCGAAAGACGTCATGGCTCCTGTACCTCCACTCCTCTCATTAAAGACTTCCTTGGACGTGGCCATGAAGCTCCTACATAAACATCAAGCAGTTCTCGTAGTTGACGAGAAGCTGCAGCCGCTCGGCATAATCACGAGAAGCGATATTATATTGTATAAGATAACGGCCCAGGGGGGCCGCGGAGTCGGCTGACGGGGGCTTCCTGCCCCTGAGGAAACTCCAGCCTACTGGCCAAGGACAACCTCGTGAGAGGTGGGGTCAGTAGCCCCGGCAACGGCACAGAAACTCGCGATCGTCTAGGAAATGAAAATGAACCTGCCTCAAGTGGGGGCAACCTCACTTGGGTGGCGAGACTGGGACGATCGCGTGAAAGGCCGTCCTGTCCGTAGCAAGTGAGGGTGGGCGTGAGACGGCCCGATCCACCCCTAGAACGCGTAGCCGGATGCCGACCAGAACAGAAGCTGGGTTACCTCGCGGCCCCCCTAAGTTGGTTAAACCGATCATTTTCACGTTTCCCACTGATTTGGCTACGATGTAACTTCTCCTAAATTTCTTAATTGTTTCTAATTCAGCTACAAGTACCCTCTCGAGAGACGATTCCTGGTCACTAACTCATTGGTGCCGTTTCAGAAAGATATCCTTGTCCTTACGTCCGTCTTTTCTAAATTAATATGTTAAGGTAATATGTATGAGAACTATCGCACTTCCTCATCAGTAGATAAACTATAAAATAGGGACTAAGTGACAACACTATTGCCTTAGTGGGACTACGAAAGGGGGATCACGATAACCTGTTTATCAATGCTGCTACGAATATCAATACCGCAGCTACATCGTCAGCCATATCAGCGGATCGCTGAGGCTCGATGATAGTCCAAACTAACTTTAAGGCGAGTGCCACCGCAAACATCCCTAGGTAGAAGTTCCCTAGTCTAGACAGTGTCTCATTCTTTCTAAGTTAAGCTTTCACTTAAATCTGCTAGAACCTAACGAGGATGAATCGTTGACGGAGATTGAGCGTAAATCTCTAGGCAGCTGATTGTGTTGGGATAAACCGTTATCTCTCCCTTACTTTGGGTTCTTGGGTAGGGAAACCTGTATCAAGTTTCACAACGGAGCAGCTCACGGACCACGAGAGCATTACACCGTTTTTAGCTGCTCCGATTCACAAAACGACGAGAGCCCCACCTTCTGGGAGGCGGGACGTAGATTTAAACAACAACTTGCTGAAATGTTCTCATCGACGCTAACGACACCCCTCTCTAACTCGACCGAGGACTCGACCAAAATGAGGGAGGAACAACCAACTTTTTACTTTAATTCGTCTCCCACTTAACGCTATTTCGTCTACGAAGGTTCCCCCATCGGATGTTGGAGTCCTATGGACCACCTATTGCCCATCGAAGTAGAGCCTAACCGACAGTGGGAACTACGAACCCTTGGAGGAGAACCCTCAACGATGGGGAGGAAGCCAGGCAAAAGGGGACTTAACCTAGAGTCTCTCGGTGTTTTAGAGCCCTTTCATTAAGGGCCAGATTGGACGTGACTTAGAGTAGTTGTCACACGACGGAGTGTTTACCCGCGGCGTAACTCATCCACCTCCAATTCCGCCCCGGCCACCCTTAAGGGATCGCAAACCCTCAAGTCCTCGGGGCCGGTGGAGGGGAGCACCACCCTCCACCCTCACCTTCGTCGTCCCCCACCCTCTCGAGAGGTGCCCGTCCTCGGTTCATGGGTAGTCGACTGAAGTCCTCGGGTGGCACTACGTGAACGCAACTCTCGACAAGGACGTTTAGAAGAGATTGAAAGCGTTTGGTTGCGCGAAGGTGCTATAGTCTCCGAGTTCCTAGTGACGAACCCTCTAACTCACCTCCTCGCTGCCCTGGAAGGGTTCCCCTCCTATGGCTCGTCTTTCCCACCCTCTGTTCGGGTTCACGTCCCTGGTGGGCAGTAGAGTGGATCGGGGAGGGACCCCACTCGAAGGTGGGACTTTCCTCCGTGAAGTCCATTGAGGGAGAACGCGGTCGCCCCTCCCTCGTTTTCGTCGAAACCCCGATCGATCTGGGGGGAGGGGCGTCGTTGGCGCCAACCAGGGAAATTTAGACGGAGGGGTGGAGGGGGCTACACCCCCGTGAAGGGCGAGGGTTTCCGCCCCCTCGACCCCCAGTTTGTAAGTCTTATCTTCGGACCCGCCCTTCAGGTGGCGAGATAAGTAGTCTCCAGTCCGCGGTGGGAATTGTGAACCTCCTGGAGGCTACCCATTAGGGAAGAAGTGGTGCGGGTTTATTGAAACTCTCGCTTGTGACTTAGTAGGGTAGCCTAGCTATTAATCCTTGGAGTTCAAGGTCCCTATTGATCTTTCTACTCCTCCATTCATAATACATCCTCGAGATCTCAACAGGTGTGAGTGTATTGCCCTCTATAACCTCGTTTTCTTTTACCCTCCCTTCCGCTACCACGTATTCTAGGTCTTCGTCCCCTCCTCTTCTCACTAATATTTTGTTGTTCTTGGGTCTCACGTTCATTGCTATTACTGGAAATATGAGGAACGTCGGGGCCGTGGGAACGAAGTTAAGCACCACCTTGCTCCTGGTGGCTGCCAATTGGTCTATGGACTTGAGCTCCATGAACACCACTCTCCTTTTTTCTATTTTTATTAGTTGACTATTATCAAACTCTGCAATCACATCATCCTCGTTTCCCTCCTTTACTCTCGTTTCTAACTCGTTCAGGCTAGAGTATGACATAAAGGTTAATCTGAACTTGCCTCGGAGCGGTACTACCTTCACTGGCACCTGGTTGTTTTCGTAGACCTCTATTTCAGCATCGGAGAGTGGCGTCGCGTAATAGGCGAAGTTCATGTAATTTTCGCTCCTATAATCCAACAGCTGTAGTGCCCTCCTGACAAAGAGGGTTCTTTCGAAGCCGGCCTCCTTGTAGGCCCTCTCTAGTGGTTCCCTGTATCTTCTCATTAGTCTGTTCATCAGCTCAGGCTCTAGATAGAATGAGATTATTGGAACCATACCGTTACTCTTTGCGTAATCTAGGGCTCTCGAAGCGTTTGCGATACCACGGCTGGCCAACGTCTCTAGGGCAAACACGACTCTCACTCGGTATTCTCCTTTATAAAAGCAAAAGTTACGCGAGCCATGTATCCGCGAATCGATGAGGGAACTCCACCCTTCAGGGTATGGAGAAAGTTAGCGTCTGTTCTACACTTTCATTTCAACTGTTTCATGCTCTACTGTGCTAGAGTGTAAGGACTTAGCCTCTCTACCACCCTGTTGACCGTGAGACTCCTTAGGGACAAACTGTAGGGAGACTCAGATCCCTGTGTTCTCCTCCCATACTTCTGGGCGGAGGCCACGTCGACGTGAGAATTCGTTTTCCATCAAACACCGCTATAAGTGGATATAAAACGTTTCTGTTAACATGAAAAGGATTCAGCTCTCATTTATTTAATCTCTCTCCAAGCCTTTTAGCTAATCTCTCTACTTCCCTCTCATTAACTAACCGACCGTGTTGTCTCAATCCTCCGCCGAAGCTCTTGGGTATATGAAGTAGTTCATGGATTAATACCTTAGTCCTCTCTTCACCTGTCAATTTTTCGAATTTTTCGTTAATAATTTCAATGACGTACAATGGTCTCAAGTCAAATCCGACTAGAACTGCTCTAGGAACTGACCATATGCGTGCTACTGCCTTACCTCGACTTCCTATAGACCTCACTACTGTGACTCGCTCGCTCTCGATATAGGTGAGGCCTAACTGGCCAATTATTTCTCTAACCCTCTCTGTCAGTTTCTCGTCCTTCAAATATCGCATTTGGGATCGACCTACCAGGGGCACAAAAATAATCAATACTAGTAACTATATGTTTGGGTGGAAAACCTTTCTATAAGGGGCCACCTATCCCTACTGGAGATGGTCTTCCTCTTCTTAATTCACATTAAGGTTACAGAAGGGATCCAAAAACCTCCACAACGGACCCGCCGGGATTCGAACCCGGGACCACTGGCTCCGCAGGCCAGCACTCTGTCCTGGCTGAGCTACGGGTCCAGGTTTTCGTTGCTCCACGCCTTAAAATCTCTACTTCTTTGTAGTGAGGCTTGCGATAAGGGATTTTTGTCCTACAAATATTCCATCTTCTCAGTGTGATTAACACTAATTTAAACGACAAGTTATCCGCCCCTCACGGAAGGGGCTTTCCTTCCCACCAATCCCCCGATAAGATAAAAAGTCCTTATCTATAGGTATGTGAACTTACATTGTGAGACGTGTCGAAATGGATGGAAAGGAGGTTCTCGCGCAAGAGGCAATGCGTTACGTTCGTGATGTGAAGTTCCTTGGTCTAGGGACTGGGAGGACAGTTAGGACATTAATCAAGCGACTGAATAAGGAGGGAATTCTCAGTTCTATAGAGGTTATATGCAGTTCCGTCGACACCGAGAGGCAGGTGGCAGCTCTAGGAGGAAACGTTCTGTCCATATTTGTGGGAAAGCAACCTGAGATCTACATAGATAGCTTCGACTTGTTAGTTGAGAGAAAGACGTTAGTAAAGGGAGGTGGTGCGGCCCTTCTGAGAGAGAAGTTACTAGCATACTATTCTCAGAAACGAATATACCTAGGAGAGTCCCACAAGTTGAAGGATACTCCTCCCGTTTCTGTCCCAGTTGAGGTAGTTCCAACATCTCTTAGTTATTTAGTTAAAACTCTAGAGCAGAAAGGATTCAACGTTTTAGTGCGTGAGTCTGAGGGGAAGATAGGTCCAGTGATTACTGACAACGGTAACGCTGTTATTGATGTAGAAGTAAGAGATTTGAAAAAGCTATGTGACCTTGATCGCGATTTGAAGATGTATGTGGGGGTGGTAGAGACAGGCATTTTCTGTCCCCCCTTTACGACGAGATACTTGTCGCACATGGAGGAGAGATTGAACGCATAACGAAGAAGATCTAGGAAATAACTCCAGTCTCGGTGGCCAACCTCTCTGCGGCCTCCCACGTCAAGCCCCTGTCGCCCAATATGGTGTACCTCTCAGTTCTTATGGTATGAGAAATGGTTAGGGCCTTGACAACTATGTCGTCAGGTATCCCCACGTCTCTGGCCCTAGTTGGTATCCCCGCCCCGCTTAATATCTTTCTTAATCTTTTCCAGTTTATTCCGTGAAGGTAAGCCATCATTATTGTACCTAGCGCTACCAGTTCCCCGTGCAGAGCGTGATTGGGGTAAATTAAATCGACGGCGTGAGCGAAGAGGTGTTCTGAACCGCTGGCTGGCCTTGTACTTCCAGCCAACCCCATGGCTACGCCGCTACTTATTAGCGCCTCCACTAGACTCCTCACCCCCTCAAACTTGTCCCTCTCTATTAACGTAGCGCAACTCAATGCGTGTTTTGCTGACATTAGAGCTAGGGACGCGGTATAGTCCCCGTAGTATTCTCCCCTCAATTTGGAGGCGAGTTTCCAGTCCCTTACTGCTATCAACTTTCCCACGGTGTCCCCTATTCCTGCGTTTATCAGTCTCCGGGGGGCTTGGGATAGTACTCGGAGGTCGGCCACTATTAGAGAGGGCTCCTTCGCCTTAACCGAGACTACTCTGCCTAGTCCTTTGAGTGAGGCAAACGGGGAAGTGACACCGTCGTGAGAAGGAGCAGTAGGCACGCTTACGAAGTCGGAGTTGGTTCTGAAGCTCACGTACTTAGCTATGTCTATGCTTCTTCCACCTCCGACGCCCAATACGGTCATTGTTCCCTTCGATCTCACTACCGACTCGGCCTCCTCCACCTCTTCCATGTCTCCCCTGTAGGTCTCCAAGACCTCCACCTTTCCTTCAGTCCTGTTCAGTATTGCCTCGACTACCATGGTCCTAACGGTGGGCCCTGTAACTAAGAGGTAAGGAGCACGCAGTCCCAAGGACCTCACGAACTCTCCAATTCTCTCAATCAGTCCCGTGCCGACGTATATTCTCCGTGGTAGGTCTATTACGTGTTCTCGGGACTGCACGGCTTAGAATAGAAGACTTAAATATAATAAAGCTACTACCACTCTTCGAAGTCGTTCTACTTCTAACGACTAGGAGATGGTGAGAATAATTGGCAGTGAGTAACCTAAGGATGAACATAATAGCTTCCCTAATGGAGGGTCTCCCAAAGGAGGCCCAAATCTCCAGAATAGAGTTTGAGGGGCCTGCCATAGCTGTTTACGTTAAGAATCCAGAGGCCGTGGCCGACAAGATGGACGCTATTAGGAAAGTGGCCAAGGAGATAAAGAAGAGAGTGGTGGTAAAGGCCGATCCCTCTGTTAGACGTGATCAAAAGGAAACTAGTGAGATAATAAAGAATATGGTAACACCCGAGGCGGAGATTGTAGACATAAAGTTCGACGACGTGATGGGCGAAGTTATTATAAAGGCCAAGAAGCCTGGACTAGTGATAGGTAAGGGTGGGCAGATTCAGCAGAAGATATTCATGGAGACGAAGTGGAGGCCGGTCATTGTAAGGGAACCCCCAATAAAATCTAGAATGTTGGATAATATCATGGTCCACATAGTTAATGAGAATGAATATAGGATGAAGACGTTAAGAAATTTCGGCGAGAGGATACACCGCGAACTGATCTTTAAGGACAGGTACGTCAGGGTTACTGCCCTAGGTGGCTTCAGTGAGGTGGGACGCTCAGCGGTCCTAGTGGAGACGCAAGAGAGCAAAATCCTCTTGGATACAGGCGTAAATCCCAGCGTCTCCTTCGGCGAGAGGATGTACCCTAAGTTGGACATTGAACAGTTGAACCTAGAGGACGTGGACGCGGTTGTGGTTACCCACGCCCACTTAGATCACTCTGGCATGATTCCTTTTCTCTTTAAGTACGGTTACGAGGGTCCAGTTTACGCCACTCCCCCTACTAGGGACATAATGGCCCTACTCCAGCTCGACTTGTTGGACGTGGCCTCGAAAGAGGGCAGGCCCCTCCCATACTCAGCTAAAGAAGTAAGGAAGGAGCTTCTCCACACCATAACTCTCGACTACGAGGAAGTCACCGACATAGCCCCTGATGTGAGGCTCACTTTCTACAATGCTGGACACATAGTTGGTTCCGCTATGGCTCACCTTCACATAGGAGACGGTATACACAACCTAGTTTACACCGGAGATTACAAGTACGCCAGAACTAGGCTCCTTGACCGAGCAACGGATCAGTTCCCAAGAGTGGATACGTTAATTAGCGAGACTACATATGGGGCCCAGTCACAGCCTACTAGGGAGGAGTCAGAGCTACAGTTGATTGAACTAATAACCAGAACTATCAACAGAAATGGGAAGGTCCTAATTCCAGTGCTCGCAGTGGGAAGAGGACAGGAAATAATGCTGATCGTAAACAACGCGATAAAGAACAAGCTAATTCCACAGGTGCCAGTTTACGTTTCTGGTCTAGTTGATGAGGTGACTGCAATACATAACGCCTATCCAGAGCTTCTAAGTAGGGAAGTCAGAGATCAAATACTTTATAAGGACGAGAACCCTTTTACTTCAGAGTTCTTCCGTCGGATCGAGGGATATAGGGAGGACGTAGCAAAGGGAGATCCTTCCATTATTCTGGCTACCTCTGGAATGCTCAACGGAGGTTCTTCACTCGAGTTCTTCAAGGACATGGCCTCAGATTCCAGAAACACATTAATATTCGTGAGCTATCAGGCTGAGGGAACGCTGGGCAGGAAGTTAAGAGATGGTGCAAAGGAGGTTCAGCTGGTGGATAGAGACGGACGCGTGCAGAACATAAAGGTCCAAATGGAAGTGAACGCAGTGGAGGGTTTCTCTGGACACTCTGACAGAAATCAGCTGAAGAGGTTCATGGAAAATATCTCACCTCGTCCCAAGAACATAGTGTTAAATCACGGTGAGCCCTCTGCTATAGCTTCATTCGCTCACTTACTCGAGCAACGGAAGAGGGAAATGGGGCTAACTGGAACAAGAATATTCACACCCTCCATATTAGACAGCATGAGGTTAGTGTGAGAATGAAAAATTCTGTATTAGAGTTTGAAGGGAAATTTGACGTACTTCCCACCTTCGGTTAGGATTTCTAAAGTATGTTCTCCACGGGTGGGCATGATGCCGGCGAGTGAAATCGGCGTGATCCTGTCTCCTCTAGGGATTAAGTTTGGAGAGAAGTCGTATACTGGTTTTCCATCCACGTTGATTGCTATTACCTTCTCGTCCTGTGGGAAATTAGTGCGAACTGCTACCTGCATCGTATATTATTTTACCCTTCTACCCTTTTTAAGAGAGGAGACCCTCTAATACCGTGGGCCTCATCATTTACCTATTGACGACGTTCCTAGTGTCTTTCCTGTCCAATGCTACCCCATTCTTCGGGGCTCCATACACATTGGTTACGGCCACCCTGTTAGCTGAAGCAGGAGTTAACCCGTTAAACTTCGTTTTATTCGTAACGGCGGCGGCGCTAGCAGCCTCTACATCAAAATTAGTGATGTATGTCTTAGGGGTTGCCCTTAAAAGACCTCTAACCAAAAGTAAAAATATTAGATTTATCTCCAAATTTGTTAATAAGAAGTCGTTTTATGTGACTCTATTCGTTTTATCCATAATTCCCTTTCTCCCCTTAGATGACTATGTCTTCATTGTAGGTGGGGCCTCCGACGCTAAGGTAGGTAGTATGCTGGCCGTATCTTCTCTCGGGAAACTGATTAAGACTGGAGCAGAAGTCACGGTGGAGCTGGAGGGATTGAGAGTAGCCGAAGGCTTGCTAAGGGGGTTTGGGCTATCTTACTTAGACTTAGGCCTCATAGGTACAATAGCATTCGTTGTGATCGGCTTAGCTATCGCGAAATTAGACTGGGAGAATATTTATCGAAAGGTGTTGACACAGAGCCATAGAGAGGGAGCATGAGTGCGAGTGTTCAAGGGTCGTAAATTCGAAGTGCTTGTCGAGAGGAAGTCTCTACCAAATGGAGATGAGACGGAGATAGAGTTCATCCACCACCGGGGATCTGCCGTAGTGGTGCCGATGCTGAGCTCTGAGGAGGTAGTGGTTATAAGGCAGTATAGACCAGTGGTAGGAAAGTGGCTTTACGAGTTTCCAGCTGGAACTGTAGAGGAAGGAGAGTCTCCAGTGCAGACAGCTATCAGGGAGCTCAAGGAGGAAACCGGCTACAATGCGGAAGAACTTCAACAACTTATCGCCTTCTATCCGTCGCCGGGGGTTAGTGACGAGTTAATGTACGTCTTTTTGGCAAGACGGTTAAGAGTGGGGGAATCCAAGCCAGAAAAACATGAGCTTATAGAGGTAAATAAATTGAACATTAATGAACTCTACGGTATGCTCAATAGAGGCCTCCTTAACGATGCTAAAACAATCTTGGCACTGTTCCTACTTAGATCAAAGATGTGACGAATGGCAGGTGTAGTTCATAGGACTAGAAAAACTTGATGAGACTATAAAGAGATTTACAAAGTAACCTTGTATACATTCTCCTCTTTCCTCAGGAGCCCCGAGTACACCCCCCACTCTGTGAGGGTGACCTCTAGGTCATACATACCTGAGGGAGTGTCGAAAACTTTCACTCCTTTTCTTCTAAGCTCCTCTATGAGGGCCTCCAACGTAAAGGCCCCTAGACTAACTGCGGTGGCGAACGGTTCCACCTTTACTATAGAGTTCCTTATTATTTCTTTTCTATGCTTGAGACCAGCTCTTACGAACTCGAGCCCCTTGTCTGTCACAACTATGTCCCCCTCTCCTATTGTTATGAAGCCTAGCGAATCCGCAGAGTACACTATTGGCATAAGATCGTCGAGATCCACTTCCATCTCTTTCTCCAGTTGATAAAGATCCGTCTTTCCCCTAAAGGTATTGATAAGGACATAGAGGAGGCCTACAAGGTCGGCTATTCTCGAACTTGGGTGAATGACGTCCATGTTTCGCTGAGGCAGTTGTCACTCGTCCATATTCAATGTTTCCCTCAGATCCTCAATAAGTTATTTTTAGGTGCAGAGAGGAACATTGTTCAAATGTGAGTTCGTAATTGATGAGGATACTCGTTTTGGACTTGGCGCAGGACGATCCTAAGAAGTGTACAGGAAAACGAATGATCAGAATGGGTAGGGCAGAAAGAACACTTAGACCTAGAGGGCTGGTGTTGAATCCGATCTCCAATTTTGTCCTAGGGCCACAAGACAGATCCTCGTTTGACACAATTACTGTCATAGATTCGTCGTGGAATAAGAGCGATTCGGGGTTCTTCTCAAAGTTTTTCTCGAGCTCGAGGAGACTTCCGATCCTGTTAGCTGGAAATCCGGTTAATTATGCCAAGCCCTACAAGCTCTCTTCTTTGGAAGCAACTGCGGCCGCTTTATTTATATTAGGGGAAAGAGAGCAGGCACTAGAAATTCTCACCTTGGTTAAGTGGGGACACACTTTCCTCGAATTGAACAATGAGCTCCTTGAACGTTACGCCTCCTCTAGTGACGTAGTAGAAGAGGAAAAACGAATTATGATAGATGTATTCGGACTTGAAGTCTAGGAAGATTAAGACCCCAAGCCCTTCGAGACAATTTTGCGATGTTCGGTATATATTCTCTTAGTTCTCTTGGGCTTATCGATCTCGTGAGAAAACGGCTACCTTCTTCTCAATTATTCGAGAAGAGTACGATCCCACTTACGTGGACTACGCGTAAGTGGGGAAACCTCCAGATATATACTTCTTAGAGTTATTAGAACACTTTCGAGTTTTAGCTCACGAGTGCTTGTACTAAATTAATAAGGGAAATTCTAGGGTTAGGTTCCATCCAGGGCGGTAAGAAGAGTCAGGATTCCTTTCTTAAACCTAAGTCTTAATAGCTCAGGAACGTGTAGCTATCTCCAACTCCTCTTTTGAAGCTTCCTCCAAGTTTTTCAGTTTTGGCTCCTTTACCAATATAACCGTTAAGATCGCTCCAATCACGCTGACTATGGCTAGCATCTCCAGGATCCCCTTTACTCCTATAGACAGTAATAGTTCTGGGAAAATGAATGTGGTTATAGCAGCTCCCAACTTCCCAGCTGCCGCAGATATCCCGTGACCCGTAGTTCTATATCTAACTGGAAACACCTCTGCTGGGATCACAAACGTAGTAGTGTTAGGTCCAAAGTCAATGAAGAAGTAGGAAAGTCCGTAGATTAGCATAGCCGCCCAAGAAGGAACTAAAAACCCCGTTATCTTCGAGCCACTTGTTAATGCCAGCGAGACCACCGCTGCGTAGAGTATGGCCATCATTAAGAATCCTTGGGTCTGTATAACTTTCCTGCCCAATCTATCCATTGCAGCCACTGCCGTAAAGTAACCGAAGAACCCAATTATGTAGGGAATTCCAGCATACAGAATGGCTTTCTCTAGAGTGGAGGCCGTACCCAGTATTGAGGAAACGATTACTCCACTATACGCTCCGGTGCCATACAGTGCCATGTCCAATATGAACCAAGTGGAGGCCGTTCCCACAAGAAGGAATCCGTACTTTGATAGAAATTCCGTCAGGGAAACTTTTCGCGCTCTAACTGCACTACTCTGAAGCTGAGTTCCTAACACTGTAGCGGCCTTTTTAGCCTCTTCAGCATCCCCTTTCACGAGTAGAGCATATCTAGGAGTTTCTGGAGTCTTCCTCCTCAAATATATTACGGTGGCCGCGGGGATCGCACCTACTCCTGCTATTACTCTCCAAGCTATAGAAGCTGGAAAAGCTATCACAGAGCCAACTCCTACTGCTATCGCAGCTAGAGTTCCTAGCCCTTGATTCGCGAAAACCAGGGCTATTAACTTACCTCTATCTTTAGTATTTGAATATTCTGACATTATTGTTGCTGAAATTGGATAATCTCCTCCGATTCCTAAGCCCATTATTGACCTGAAGGCAATTAGATAGTAAATGTTAGGAGATAACGCCGATAGGACAGCACCAAGTACCATCAGGGAGGCCTCAACACCATATACTGCTTTCCTTCCCACTCTGTCTCCTAGGAAGCCAAAGATCAGTTGCCCTATGACAGCAGAAATGATTGATGAAGAGGCTAGGGCACCTGTTACAAATGTGTTATGCTCAATTATAAAACCTGGAATACTATATGCTCCAAAAATGATTAATATTGCAGTTATATTGAACAGATCATATGCGTCGGTAAAGAAACCCATTCCGGCTGTGTACCATATTTTCAAGTGATTGAACGATAGTTTTAATGAGTCGGCCCCTTCAAACGGACTTCTTCCCTGCTTTCCTCCGTTCTGCTCCATCTCGTTCTCGAGAGAGCTGAAGATACGCCGGTTAAATAGATACCTTATAGAGAAGCAGTAAACTATATAGACTATATATGATAGCCTAGTTTTCCGAAAAGTTAGACGTCAAGGCGGAGTGGAATACGGATTGAACTATTTAGTTCAACTAAGGTGTACCTCACTTATTCACTTATTTAGATTATGAAGGCTTCTAGGCCATTCACGAAGACACACACGTCAGCCGCGGAAGTTCCCCTAACCTCCTTACGAACCACACGGAAGGTTCGCGTAAGGTCGTTCCCCTCGACCTCTGTTCCCACAGTTCTAAGTGTGTAGCTCTATCTCCTCGAAGCCTCTTTCACTATTTACATAAAAATATTTTATAGTAATTATCTTATATGTGAAATCAAAATATCGTGTAATCGTTTCTGAAGCATATTCTGTATAGAACGTTCTATAAAATTATAGAATTCTTAAATCGTGTGATCATGGTACCCCAGAATCTATGAAGCTTTTAATTTACAATCACGTATGGAGCAGAAACGTTGGAAGACGCCACTACGACTATCCACATTCCACTTTCAGCGTGAGTATCTATTCCACAGCAGAGCCAATAGTATCCGGCCTGTATATCCTTGTATACTCCATTTACAGACTGACCGTTCATTATACCAGAGTATTGATAGCTACTCATATTGGTCCCCAGCTGAAATAATATTTTGCCGTTTAGACCTATGTCAGCACTATTAGGTATAGGAGTGTTGTTCATCACTAGGTTCAGGTTATGAGGTAGAGATTGCTCGTTTACGAACGTGATGTTAAGATTGGCCCCCGTCGGGACATATATTACCATTTTACCATCGCTTGTACCGTTTAGATTGAATGGTTGGGAGATATCTTCTGCTATCAGAGTAATATACACGGTATTCGTAGCCTTGGAGTAGGGCAAGGGAGTGCCAGGCACGGAGATTGTCAAGTTAGAGGATGGCGAACTGACGTTTTTTGCCGTTGTGTTAGAGTTAGTGGTGTTTTGCGGCTTCGGGGAAGGAATTGTGCCGCTTCCATGCATGTGTGAGACAATCAAGGCCCCACCAACTGCTGCCAGGACTACTACGACTACTATCGCGATTATGACGAAAGAGGAAAGTCCCTTAGACATACTACCCGCTCATTAACCTATTTAATAAAACTTTACCAATTTTTCTCCATGTAGAGTCTTCTCCCAGTCAGACGTGCTTGTCAACTCACCTTAAATTCCATGTATTCACTACCAATACGAGTGCGGTTGTCATTGAAATTACAAAACCGGACAGCATTAGAGGCCACATAGGAACGGCCAATGCCGCATAAAGCATCCCTCCTAGGGCTGCCACACTGACCCCAAAGAAGCTAACCACTGATAGGGCGGAAAAGATCTTGTTGAGTGACGTCGAGACGAACATTAGTCCCAGCGAGGTAAAGAAGGCTAAGGCTCCTAGAACCACGTGGATGAAAAGGAGGGGAGGATACCCTCAAGCGAGCTTTGAATTGGAAACACGGAGATTCCTAATATTCCTACTATTAAGATTAATAGGAAGACTCCAAGCGACAACGGAAATGCCAGTTGCCGAACCCGGAACCTCAAGGCGAAATGAACGAGCGAATAGATGATTGTGGCAACTGCTGTGACGAAGCCTGCCAACATTACGAAGGTTAACTGGAGACTGAACTGTTGAAACGATAACCTTTCAATTAAGAAGAATATCCCCCCAATCCCAGCAGCCCCTACAGCACCAAGATTTAGAATAGAAGCTGCAAGGAGCTTCCTATCACCTATCGCTGAGGACAGTGCAGCGAAGAGTAATGATCCCACCGCAGACGCACCTCCCAGGGCCATGTGTGCATATATCATCGGACTGAGGTGTGAGCGCGGGGTTAAGTATGGCACGACGTATACCGTCGAGTATACCCCTAAAAGTCCCACTAAAGCGTAAAGCGTCAACATCGCTCCTAATACTGTCCCTAAAAGTGTCCTGATGCTTGAGGCCATGTAGTAGATTCGAGAGGCCAGTTTTTAAAAATTTAGCAAGACGAAACTTTGTTTCCGGATAGTCAGGTTTGGGAAACGCTCCTCACCTTTGCGGGAAACCGTCACCTCATCATCTATCGTAAAATCACTGCCGACAGCTTTTAACCTTTGGGAAACATAGTCGATCAAAAGCTATGGAGGTTTCCACATTTGACACAATTCACTCAAACCGTTTTAGAGATCTTAGCTAAGGGGAAGAAATGGTAATTGTGGATGAGAGAATGGTCGTCAAATTAAATCAATTAAATCTAGGATATAAACTTAGCCTTTTCTTATTCGGGCGGCGTTCTCTAATTTACGACCCGAACCTTGTTCGAACCCGAGGTGTTTGGCTCTCAGGTTTTACCTTTCGAGGCGGACCTGTAAAATGCTAAGTTGGATAGTTGGAACCAAATTCTCCTCTTGGTCTGAAATGAGCGACATTTTCGCGGACTATAGAAACGCTGCAGTATATGTTGACAGTGAAGACATAATTCAGATGATCAAGGTTGGAGAGTTCGATGATTTCTATACGCAATATTCCGTTCTTCTGAGTCCCTCTTATTTGAAGAGACTCCGCGTTAGATACTTGAAAATGATGACCTACGCTGCTTTTCCTGTCTTCGACCAAGAAATATACGAATCGATGGTATATCTCCCCAAAGTTAAGGGGAGAGCATCGTATGGAAAAGTTGGTTTCGAGGGAGGATGGATAGTTTATCCTTGCGAGGGTTGTCAGGAGGCCCAGCGGTTACATTTGGAACTTCATCTTTCTGCGGAGAAGCAGTTGGAGATATTGATGCTCCACCTTAGAAGGTAGATGTTCTGTTTTCCTCTATTTAGAGGACACTACGGGACTTCTCTATTAATCCTTGTTCACTCCGACTCAAGGAGACCCAGAGGACTTATGGCTAAGTATCTGCTATATGTTGTAGAAAGAGGTTTCTGATTCTCCTTAAATACTCTAATGGGGATGCAACTCTAGAGTTGCTGAAGGAACTGGTGAACCACTTCAGAAACTTCCCAGAGTAAGGAGGAAGATCGGTGATTCAGGTGCGGTTAGTAAAATGCCCTATTACAGGTTTTCCTACACTAGATGGGCACAAATTTGTGTGGGAGCTCGAATCCTTCACTATTATAGAAGTATTTTCGGGTTTCTAGTAGAAGATTTTCTACGAGGTTCCACTTCACATCTACTCCGTCTCGAAGTTGTAGAAGTGAGGGACAAGGTGCTAATCCTCTCATAACAGCATTGTGAATTTCTGAACGATCTATAACGGGGATTAGGCTTGTGGTCTAGACTAAGTTCACGATTTCGATCGTCATGAGAATAAAGTGAGCTACCAAATGAGAGTGTTACCACAGGGGTAGTTTTTAGTCCAACCCACCCTAAACGATTCAGATGTTTGAAAACCTTAGGGAAGCCACCAAAAGACTGGTTTCACCTGTTGCTAAAACTCTAGTGAAACTAGGATTAACTGCAAACCAAGTGACGTTGCTGGGCCTTGTATTCTCGTTTTTATATTTAGTACTGTTATATTTTAACTTTTATTTGATTGCAGTTGCTTTTTTAGTGTCCTCCGCTCTCATGGACGCCTTTGACGGAGAAGTGGCCAGAATGAGGGGAACAAGCGGACCAGCGGGAGCTTTCATAGATTCCAATTTGGATAGGATCGAAGATCTTGTGTATCTCTTAGGCTTCCTCGTGTTAGGTTATCCGCCACTTGCGGTGTCGATAACCATAGGCTCAGCACTCATAACTTCCTATGTTAGAGCAAAAGCCGAGGCGTTAGGTCAAGTTATGAGAGGGAGGGGAATAATTGAGAGGGGAGACAGACTATTATTCATTTTCCTTATATTAATAGTAGGATCATTTCAGAAAACTGTTGCCATTTATATTTTCTATGTTTTCACACTCCTATCCGCGATCACTGTAATACAAAGAATTTTTATCGGCTATAAGGCGATCAGGTAGAGCATGGAAGAGGCAATATCCTCAGTTTTAAAGTCTATTGGCGCAGAGGTCTCGCCTTGGATTCCCGTCTCGGAGCGTCCAGGAAAGGAACCATTTGCCAAGGAAGCCGAATATAAGGCCAAAGATTATTGGGGAAAAATACACCTAAGGAATACTGGGGAGCTTTACGTATTGGTCGTTACAAAGGCTGTGAAGAACTGGAAGGATAGTGTGGGAAAGCTAAACCTTAAGGGAAGGGTGGTGGATGCGGTAGGTGGACTCCTTTGGCTCAAGGAGAATCCGGAACTATTGAAGGGCGATTTGGAGATGATTTCCTCTTTTTTGGCTCGAAGTAATACTGCAGTGGGTTCTCAGTCCCACAGTCGCTAACACATAGTCCAAGTTCAGCCATCCTCCTACATGAGAAAGGAATGAATTTGGCTTTTCTCATCCTGTCTTGAAGCTCAGGCCATCTTTCCAAGAGCCTTTCAGCTTCTTGGTACCTCCCTACATTCGTCAGAAACACGGCTAGTATTGTGGTCTGAGCTTCGTTTAACTCTTTGTTGCTTAACTCTACCATGCATGGAGGGAAGGCATCTTCCTTACTGCTTGTTATTCTAAATCCCTCCAATTCTCCCCTCATTTCTTCGACTATTTTCTCTATCTTTTCTTTAATAAGATAGAAAATTAATTTTTTTATATCAGCATCTGTTAGCTTTACAACTCCGGCCTCTACGTTGAAGTTCCGTAGAGCGAGTGATTCATCTCTAAATCTGGCTGATGCATGTAGGTACTGTATTAAATCTACTCGAAATACTACGAATACTGCTCCATTCCTCTTTTCTTGCGATATACTCGCTCTCAGCCCAAACTTCTCAAGTAGTTTTACAACCTCTTCCGGCGACTTTATTAAAGAGGTGAAAAACGAAGCTTCCTTTACTGTCGTCTCTTGCCTCAGCGACTCGTCATCGGATGCAGCCAAAAATGCGGTTAATGCCAAGAAGACCTTGAGGTTATAGGATTCGGTGTGACGCCCAAAGTTTTCTCCACCTGCTCTATGTCTCGCTTCTTTCCCTAGGTCACCTGTAAGGAGATCATGAACTGATATTCCTAGCTCTGCCAAGACTCTCTTCCAGTCATTGAGGAAAGGGAACTTCGAGTCGAGCGAGGTGGAGGTCAATTCAGGCCTATATTTTCTCCGAGACTTTTAATAAGCAGAGAGGGGGACTCATTGAGATGAAAGTCCTAGTAGCCTCAGCGTGGCCATATGTAAACGCTGTTCCTCACCTGGGTAACTTAGTTGGGTCTCACCTTTCTGCTGACGTGTTCGCCAGATATGCCAGGTTGCGTTATGGAAAGGAAAACGTGGTTTTCGTCAGTGGGAGCGATGAACATGGAACACCCATTGAGGTTGAGGCTATACGAAGGAAAACAAGTCCTAGGGAGTTAACGGATCAAGCTCACGACTACGACGTTAAGTTATTCGATGGATGGGAGCTCAGTTTCGATAACTATTCTAGGACCGAATCTCCTGTTCATAAGAGGTTCGTCTCAGATTTTCTGATGGGACTGAGGGACTACCTAGAAGTCAAGGAGGAAGAAATCCCTTACTGTGAAGTGGACAGAATATATCTCCCTGATAGGTTCGTAAAGGGTACTTGCCCTTACTGTGGCTTCGAGGATGCTCGGGGAGACCAGTGCGACAACTGTGGTAGACTCCTTAGTCCTGAACTGCTCAAGGATCCTAGATGTAGTATTTGCTCGTCGAAGCCAGTTTGGAAGAGAACAGTGCATTGGTTCTTCAATCTCGAAAGATTAGAGGAGGATTTGAAGAGTTGGTTAGAACGGGCCAAGTTCCCAAAGAACGTTGAGGCGGTAGCGATGAGTTGGGTAACTGAAGGTCTGAGGCCTAGGAGCCTCACCCGCGATAACTCGTGGGGAATTCCAGCTCCATTTCCAGGAGCTGAGGGTAAGACTATTTACGTGTGGTTCGAAGCCCTCTTAGGATATCTGTCAGCTACTGTGGAATTCTTTGAGAGGAAAGGAAAGAAGGAAGAGTGGCTCAACTTCTGGAAAGGCCAGGATGTGAGAAGTTATTATTTCATGGGTAAAGACAATATACCCTTCCATGCCGTGATCCTTCCGGCAATGTTGTTGGCCTCTAAGAAAGGATATTCTCTTCCGTACATGATAGCGGCCTCGGAATACCTCCTCTACGAAGGGCAGAAGTTCAGTAAAAGCAGGAAAGTTGGAATCTGGATTGACGAGGCCTTGGAGATCATGGATGTTGAGTATTGGAGGTATCTCTTGATTAGACTGAGGCCTGAGGAGAGGGACATGAACTTCGCTTGGAAGGAGGCAATACGCATAATCAACACCGAACTCAACAACGATTTAGGGAACTATATTAACAGGGTTCTTTCCATGATAAAAAGGAGCTTCAATTCAGTTGTCCCCCAGATCTCTAATCCCTCTCAGAACGACCTTAACTTTCGCGCATTCATGGAAGAGGTGGTGGTGGAAGTGTCTAAGAAGTATGACGATGCAAAGCTGAAGGGAGCATTAGAATCTACCCTTCAACTAGCTAGGGAAGGTAACCAATACCTAAACAGAGCCTCACCATGGGATGCTATAGCAAAGGGCAGAATGGAAGAAGCTGGAACAGTTCTCACTATAGCTGTAAATTCCATAAGGACTCTAGGCATATTGCTTTACCCGGTCATGCCTACTCACATGAACTATCTTTATTCCATGCTGAACTTAGGAAAGGTTGAAGACGACGTTTGGGACTCAGCTGGAAAGCTTACAATTAAACCAGGACATAAGATCGGTGAGGTAAGAACGTTGTTCAAGAAGTTGCCCGACGACTTTGAAAAGGAGGTAGAAGAAAAATTAAAGGACGCTAGAAGGAAAATTGAGGCAGTAAGACCGCCCTTGCTTAGGTAGTTTCTAGATTAACGTAAGTGGACACCGGGGAGAAGCTCCTTCCTCTTCCTTCGTAGAACTTACTGAACATCTCGTAGAAGTGAAGTCTAAGGTCTTGGATGAAGACGATCAGTCCCTCCAGCGCTATGGCCAACAGGTTTCCTATTATCAATATTACTACTGCTAAAGGATTCGCAAGTATACTTAGTACGTTTGGGGTCCTAGCCACTAAGTAGGCCATGTAGGAAAAGGCGTAAAGGATGTAGTAGTGGGCTAGCGCGAAGACCAATATTCGAATAAACGATACCGTGTTCGAGAATAAGAGCAACCCGGCTTCAAAACCCCCTTCTACAAAACCTAGCCCAACCGCATATCCGATCGATCCCCCTTCATGTCTTCTCAATAGGAGAATCTTGGCTATCCAGTTATAGAGCAATGTAAGGCCCACCCAAAAGATGAGTATATACCCCAGAACATTAGCTGGAGTGTTCAATTGAGGAGTGAAGAGGTGCTCTAGGCCATTTAAGACACCTGTGAGCACTTGAATCACTGCTCCAAAGTAGTTGCTGGGGTCTGTAGTGCCATAGGCGAAAATTATGATGGGAACAAGGTAGAGCAGAAACACTGGAAGTTTATCGTATTTTATGTATTCCAAATCCCTCTTCTTAATGGCGTTAATCAGTCCTAAGAGGGCGCTCACGAAGAGTGCGATCGCCCCTATCAATATCGAGAGAAGTATAGCGTTGGGCACGGTCTGAGAGATGTTCACATACTCTCCGAACGGAAGAAGGACACTCACTATTGAACCTGGCGCCGTGTAAACCGAGGTGGGTATGGGCCAAGGTAAAGGTCCTGGTTGACCGCCAGGAATTCCCAGCTCTCGTGTCCCCCCTACAGGGAGGGGCCCGAAGAAGCCGCGAGCAATAAGTCCAGTTATCATTGCGCCTACACTCGAGTAGAGCAATACTAGTGATATGTCCTTAATCGTCCTACTGTTCCTCCTGATACCATATTTTCTGAACCATAGTGCAAAAAGGAAGATCACTATGGCATTTCCCAAATCTGGAAACATTAGGGCAAAGAGAATGGGAAAGGAGACTATTAGGAACACCGTAGGCGATATCTCCCAATAGGACGGAGTTCCGTATATCTCCGTCAGGGACTCGAAGACTCTAGCTGCCTTTCCGAGCGGCACATAGGTTGGTGGCTCTTCCTTTTCTCCATACCGTCTCGGCCTGTCCCACGTTACAGTTGCTATACCCTGAAGTTCCTTTTGTAACTTCTTCACAAGTTTTTCTGGGGTAAATCCTTCGAACTGAAGGAAGAACTCTGAGACTCTCGCCTTCGATATCATCGTCATTGCGTCCCTAACAGTCCAAAGCCTACCGAGTACTGCACGTATTTCTAATTCTTCCTTCCTAACTCTCTCTCCGAATCTCCGCTTCAATTCTTGGGCCCTTCTCTCCAACTCCTCAGCCTGCTTAGACAGCTCCGAGTAAGCTGCGGATGGCGATCCTTGAAGCCCCTCAAGGGACTCTAGACGTCTCAGTCCCACCTCTTTCACAACCTTGCTAAGTTCAGTACCTTTCTCTGACACTAATAGAACTGCGTACCAGTCCTTACCTAATGCCACGGCGTTGGTAGCAATCCAATCGTACTCCTTGAGTTTAGCCAACTGTGTCTCGTTGGCTATCCCAAATGCCATTTCAAATAATTGTGATTGATAAATTTGAGACATTGATATGTTGATTTCCTTGAAGGGTTCGAGCTCCTTCAATTTTCCCTTAACTATTTCTAGCTCTCCCCTGACCTGCCCTAGCTCTTCAAATGCCTCGGAAAACTTGTTCTCAAGCTCGCTCGCCTGTTTGTTTACTTCCTCTGCGGCCTCAAACCAGTCAGTTACCTTCATCCGTCCCTCCGTCAACTTGTCAAGACCAGCTACTTCCATTATTAGCCCCACTTTGTTGATGTGCTCTTGAATGTAGCTCAGCACTCTCCTAGCCTCATCCATCCTCACGTCACTTATTCCAGAAGCTGGCTCCTCTGGTTGAAACATTCCGAACCTTAGAATTCTACTCACAACTTGGTTGAGGGACTCCCTTTCGGCGAATATTCCTACTCTAACCATGTCCTCAGGGAATATCAATACGAGTCACACGGACTCAGCCCTACGTATAAAAAAGCTTAATTCTTCACCGCAGACCTGAAGCCTAATGGGAAAGGTCGTTGTTGTTGGAGATAGGTACACCACTTCAGCATTTGCGGTACTTGGAGCCGAAGATATGGTACTTGAGGATCCCTACAAACTACTCGAAACACTTAACAGTATAAGAAGAAGGGAAGACGTTGACCTAGTTTTGGTGTCACGCGACCTCTATGAACCTGTCAGGGAATCCGTAGATTCTCTTTTGTTGAACCTCTCCAAGCCAGTGGTTACAGTGATCCCTACACCCTTCAGTCAAGGAACCCCACTTGACGTGAAGAAGATAATATTTAAGGCTTTAGGGTTCGGGTGATGGTGTGGACTTAGAGAAACTGCTTGACCAGTCGACCTCGAAAGTCAAGAGGAGGGTTGAACAGGAACTCTCTCGAGCCAAAGAGGAAGCGTTGAAATTGGTAGAGCAATCCTATCTTAAGTCCTTAGATCACTCCACATCTAAAATTAGAGAGTTGACGGAGAGTTCTAAGGAAAGAATAGAAGGGGAGAAGGCTAGATTAGACGTCGAAAATAAGAGAGCTTTGATAGATGAAAGAAACTACTGGTTAGACAAGGCCTACTCCAAGCTTCAGGAAGCTTTGGGGAGCTACTTCGCAAGTAAGGAATACGAGGAAGCTTTAATTGCCATTATAAAACGGGAGATAACTGAAGGAGTGGAAGTGGTATGTTCTCCGAGAGACGTAGAGAAGGTTAGGAAGGCAATAGGGGGTTTTAAGAACATAAAAATAAGGACTAGCGACAAGATTATAGGTGGCATTCAACTCTACTACCCCGAGATATCAATGATGAAGGACTTCTCAATAGACCTCTTTGCTAAGCAAGTCTTCGAGACCAATAAGGAGAAACTGGCTCAAATACTCTTCGAGGGTGAATGACATGGAAACTGGGAAGATCGTGAGAGTAAACGGGCCTTTAGTTGTCGCCGAGGGAATGAGAAAGGCTCAGATGTACGAGGTCGTCGAGGTAGGAGAGGACAGACTAATAGGTGAGATAACTAGGATAGAGGGTGACCGTGCTTTCATTCAGGTTTACGAGGACACAGGTGGTATAAGGCCGGGAGAGAACGTATACAGGACTGGCTCTCCCCTATCAGTGGAGTTAGGACCTGGGATCATGGGCAGAATATTTGACGGATTAGAGAGGCCCCTCGACGAGATTCTTCAAGAGGTTAAGGTTCCATTCGTTAAGAGAGGAGTTAAGGTTCCAAATCTACCTAGGGAGAAGAAGTGGCACTTCGTTCCGTCAAAGAACTTGAATCGCGAGAAGGTTGAGGGAGGTGACGTTATTGGCTCAGTGATGGAAACTTCCTTAATAGAACATAAGATCATGGTTCCGCCAGATGTTCATGGGATAGTGAAAGAGATCAGGCCGGAAGGGGACTACACAATAGACGAGCCAATAATGACTATTGAGTCTCAAGGGGAAGAAAGAGTTGTCACAATGATGCAGAGGTGGCCCGCTAGGATACCAAGACCTTTTAAGGAGAAACTGGATCCTAGCGAACCACTCATAACGGGTACCAGAGTCTTAGATACTATATTCCCCATAGCTAAGGGAGGAACAGCTGCGATCCCTGGGCCGTTTGGGAGTGGCAAGACGGTCACTCTGCAAGGACTTTCCAAATGGAGTGAGGCGAAAGTTGTGATCTACATAGGATGCGGGGAGAGAGGTAACGAGATGACAGACACCCTGACTTCTTATCCTAAACTGAAGGACCCATGGACAGGCAAACCTTTGATGGAGAGAACCATCCTTATCGCCAATACGAGTAACATGCCCGTGGCCGCGAGGGAGGCCAGCATATACGTAGGACTAACCATGGCGGAGTACTTCAGGGACCAAGGTTATGACGCTCTACTAGTAGCAGACTCAACCTCAAGGTGGGCCGAGGCCCTGAGGGACCTAGGAGGCAGGCTTGAGGAGATGCCGGCTGAGGAGGGCTATCCGAGTTACCTGTCCTCTAGACTGGCCGAGTATTATGAGAGAGCGGGGAGGGTCAGGACTATAGGTAGTCCAGATAGAAGTGGTTCAGTCACGGTTGCATCTGCTGTTTCACCTCCAGGAGGAGACTTCACAGAGCCTGTGACTAGTATTACCTTGAGGTTTGTGAGAGTATTCTGGCCTTTAGACGTCTCTTTAGCTCAATCCAGACACTATCCTGCCATAAATTGGATACAGGGATTCTCCGCTTACGTGGATTTAGTAGCGGACTGGTGGAGTAAAAACGTAGATCCGATGTGGAGAGAGTACCGTGACACCATGGTCAGGGTGCTCATAAGGGAAGATGAACTGAAGCAGATAGTTAGGCTAGTGGGTTCAGAATCCCTATCTGAAAGGGACAAGATGACTATAGAAGTGGCACGAGTGATAAAGGAGGCATTTCTGAAACAGAACGCATTCGACGAAGTTGACGCCTTTTCTTCACCGCAGAAGCAGGTCAGAGTGATGAAATTAATATACGTCTACAATAGGCTCTCCTCTGAGCTTATAGGTAAAGGTGTCTCCGCAAAGAAAATAATGGATACGGTGACGGCCGTAACCGACGTAATAAGATCTAGGTACTCTATAAAGAATAACGAGCTACAGAAGTTCGACGAGCTAGAGGCCAAGCTCAGGACACAGTTCGACCAATTAATGAAGGAGGTGAGCTAAAGTGCAGGTCTCGATTAGAGAGTTCAGTTCCATTTCTTCGATAAAGGGGCCGCTGATGGTTGTACAGGGCGTTAATGACGCGGCCTACAACGAAATAGTTGAGGTTGAATTGGGGAATGGAGAGAAGAGAAGGGGTATCGTAGTAGACTCCCAACTAGGACTTGCCGTAGTACAGATATTCGAAGGAACCAGTGGAATATCTCCAGGTAGCTCTAGGGTTAGGTTCCTAGGGCGGGGACTTGAGGTCAAAGTCTCCGAGGAGATGCTAGGACGTATATTCAATCCCCTAGGCGAACCTCTTGACGGTGGGTCACCTATAATCAAGGGAGAGAGGAGGAACGTTAATGGCGAACCACTTAACCCAGCTGCTAGGGAGTACCCCGAAGAGTTTATTCAGACTGGTATCTCCGCTATCGATGGTCTTAACGCCCTCCTGAGAGGGCAGAAGCTTCCCATATTTAGTGGTAGTGGACTTCCTGCGAATCAGCTAGCGGCCCAAATAGCTAGGCAAGCGACTGTAAGGGGGAGGAGTCGAATTTCGTAGTAGTCTTCGCAGCCATAGGGATAAGGTATGACGAGGCCTTGTTCTTCAGGAAGTTCTTCGAGGAGACTGGCGCTATAAACAGGGTCGCCCTTTTCATGACTCTGGCTAACGATCCTCCCGTTGTCAAAACATTAACCCCTAAGACAGCGTTAACCCTGGCCGAATACCTAGCTTTCGAACAGGACCTTCATGTCCTCGCTATCCTCATAGACATGACAAATTATTGTGAGGCGCTTAGGGAGATAAGTGCCTCCAAGGAAGAAGTTCCAGGCAGGCAAGGTTACCCTGGCTACATGTACACCGACTTGGCGACTATATATGAGAGGACAGGGAAAGTGAAGGGCAAGAAAGGCTCGATAACCCAAATGCCAATACTTTCAATGCCTAATGACGACATAACTCACCCCATACCAGACCTTACGGGATATATAACCGAGGGACAGATAGTCTTAGACAGGGCCCTTTACAATAAGGGCATATATCCTCCGATTAACGTGCTAAGCAGTCTGTCTAGACTCATGAAGGATGGAATAGGGGCAGGTAAAACTAGGGAAGATCACAAGGATGTCTACAACCAGCTCTATTCCTCGTATGCTCGTGGAGTAGAACTAAGAGGGTTGGCCGCCATAGTGGGGGAGGAGGGCCTCAGCGAAACTGACAGAAAATACTTACTGTTCGCTGACGCCTTCGAAAGAGAGTTCGTGAACCAAGGGGTAACGGAAAATAGGACGCTTGAACAAACGTTAGACATAGGATGGAAGGTTCTCTCCACATTGCCGGAGAGAGAGTTAACAAATGTGAGACAGGAGTATATTGAAAAGTATATGAAGGGAATAAGGAAATGAGTTCTAAGAAGGTTTTGCCAACCAAGCTTAACTTAATTACACTAAGGAGGCAGTCGAAGCTCATAAAGACAATAAGGCGAATATTGGAGAACAAGAGGGAAGTTCTACTTCTCTACTTGAGGACGTATGCTGCGGAGTATGAGAGTGTATATGGAGAGGTAGTGAAGGCATTGAAAGTTAGCTACGACGGGATTCTAAACGCCTCAGTGGACGAAGGATTAGACTCAATTCAGCAGATTACTTCCTCTACTCCGAGGACCCTCGAGGTAGGTCTAGTGACCAAGTCAATTTTCGGAGTTAAGATACCTATAGTTAAGCTCAATGAGTCGAGCATCCCTCAGCGGACTTTTTCAGGAATAGAAACCTCTCCGTACCTCGTAGAGAGTTACGATCAGATGAAAGACGGGTTAAAGATGCTAATTCGATTAGTAGAACTGGAGTCTACCATACGTTCCTTATCGATGGAACTCAGGAGAACACAGAGGTTGATTAATGCTGTGGATAACTCTATAATGCCCTTTTATGATTCCTCCATAAAGTATGTTAAAACTGTATTAGAGGATAGAATGAGAGAAGAATTTATAAGACTTAAGGTAATGAGAAGAATGCTTCAGCGGAGGAGGTAATAATGGGTGATTACGTTGACTATGTCAAGAAGGTCCTAGACGAAAAAAAGAGTGATATAGTAGCTCAGATAGAAGCTGAGTACAGAAGGATCCTAGAAAGGAAAATCAAAGAGTTAGAGCGTATAAAACAGGAATCTACTGTTTAGATAAGTCCTAAACGATATTGGCGTTCTAGCTCTATCGAGGGTCCGATGGAAATGCATGAGCGTAGGCGAAGTTAGTCTCTTAGGGATACGGATCAACGAAGGATCCACACCACTTATGGAAGATCACTTCTGAATCGTCTTACTACCTAACTGAGACGTAGTCTTGAACCGACTAGGAATTCCCCAACGGTGATCAGGAAGTTGGAGGTTACTAGTTGTGGGTGGATTAAGGACTTTTTACAGACTATAGCACCTTCGCGCAACCAAACGCTTTCAATCTCTTCTAAACGTCCTTGTCGAGAGTTGCGTTCACGTAGTGCCACCCGAGGACTTCAGTCGACTACCCATGAACCGAGGACGGGCACCTCTCGAGAGGGTGGGGGACGACGAAGGTGAGGGTGGAGGGTGGTGCTCCCCTCCACCGGCCCCGAGGACTTGAGGGTTTGCGATCCCTTAAGGGTGGCCGGGGCGGAATTGGAGGTGGATGAGTTACGCCGCGGGTAAACATAGACTAGAACATCCCCACAAACCTTACCAAGGACTTAACACTGTTTCACGATCCCAAATTTGGTCCATAGACCTGGTAATTGTCCGATTTGAAATAGGCCTCCCCAAGCTTTAATTTGGTCTGTTCAGTACACCTCTATATGGCTTCCTACAGATGTGGTAAGTGTTGGAAAACCTTTGACGACGCCCAGCTTAAAGTACTTCCTGGAATAAGGTGTCCATACTGTGGGCATAGAATAATATATATGGTAAGAAAGCCGATTGTAAAAGCGGTTAAGGCAGTTTAGATTTTACAGCTGCAGCGACCTCAAATATCATCTTGGCCCCTAGAATAGCCGTTATCCCTGAGTGGTCAAATGGCGGAGACACTTCTACTACGTCGAATCCCACCGTTCGTTGGTCAACTATGAGGTTCATGATGTCTAGTATAGTTGAGGGATCTAGACCTTCGGGCTCCGGAGTTGCCACTCCTGGTGCATAAGCGGGATCTATAGCGTCCATGTCAAGTGAAACATAGACGTTCCTGCATCCGTTGAAGTGTGTTAGTACCTTTCTGCTAACCTCCCTAGGGCCGAGCAGTTTCACCTGATGAGAGGTGATGAAAGGTATTCCAGCTGTATTGGCATACTCTATTTCGTCTTTACCTACGGCCCTGTTTCCTACCTCCATTATCTTGAATCCTAATTCCGAGATTCTCCTCATTACACATGCGTGGTCGTATCTATAGCCCATGTATTCGTCTCTGAGATCTAGATGAGCGTCAAACGAGAGAACACACGTTTCTTCGGGACTCATTGCGCTCACGATTCCCGTCGTTATGGTGTGTTCACCCCCAATGGAAATCAGGAATTTTCCTTTATTCAAGACATATGTTGCAGCATCTCTTATTCTCCTCAAGTTGAGTTCGACATCAGAGGGGTGCAATATGACGTCGCCTACGTCGTCGAAGCCGAACTCACTTACGTCAACCCCAGTTCTAATAGAGTAGAATTCTATGAACTGTGCAGCCTCCCTAATAGCACCTGGAGCAAATCTACTACCTGGTCTGTAGCTACTCGTTATGTCCATGGGGATTCCCATTACAGCGAACTTGGAGGTGTGTCTCCTCGACCCGGCGAAAAGCCGACTTCCCTCATTTACGTAAAGCAACGCCGATTCGTCCATAGTGGCGTAATTCGATGTTCTTTTATTAAGTCTAGCGTTTCTCCATGGCCGTGGATAACGTAGATAAGGTGCTGGATCTCGCCAAGAGGAGGGGACTTTTCTGGCCATCATACGAAATTTACGGTGGAGTAGGAGGACTCTATGATCTGGGCCACGTGGGAGTTAAAGTTAAGAACAGGATCATCAGGTTGTGGAGACGGCTCTTTGTCGAGGAGAACTCTGACTTTGTGGTGGAGATAGAGACTCCTGTCATCACCCCTAAAAGGGTCTTAGAAGCTAGTGGTCATGTACAGAACTTCACTGATCCAGTAGTCGAGTGCTTGAGTTGTCATAGGGTGTTCAGGGCAGATCACTTAGTGGAGGGGGCTCTTCATATTTCAGCGGAGGGACTGACTACTTCTCAGTTAACGGAACTGATAAAGTCAAAGGGCCTCAAGTGTCCTCAATGTGGGGGAGAACTTGGCGAAGCTAGGACGTTCAACCTCCTCTTCACCACGAATATAGGTCCTTATACAGGTGAGACAGGATATCTAAGGCCTGAAACCGCACAGGGAATATTCACCTCTTTCAAGAGAGTCTTCATGAGTGCCAGAGAGAAGCTCCCCTTAGGGATCGCCCAGGTGGGCAGGGTGGCGAGGAACGAAATATCCCCGAGGCAAGGGCTACTGAGAATGAGAGAGTTCACGATAATGGAAATGGAGTTCTTCATCGACCCTAAGAAGCCTGGAGACCCTCCCATTTCTAAAATTGGTAAAAGGAAGCTAAACATACTTCTAGCAGAGTCAAAGGTAAGAGGTGACCCCCCTTCCTCGTTCAGTGTGGAAGAGTTGATGACTGGTAAACTAGTTCAGAGTCCATGGATGGTGTATTGGATGGCGATAGCTAATGACTTCGTTAATAAGCTAGGCATTAGAAGTGAGAATTCCTACTTCGAAGAAAAGCTCCCTCAGGAGAGAGCTCACTACTCTTCCCAGACCTTCGATCAGTTAGTTGTAATAGGAGACGAGAAGATCGAGTTGTCAGGACATGCCTACAGAACCGATTACGACCTTTCGAGACACATGCAGTTCAGCGGGGAGGATCTCACTGTTTTCAGACGTTTTGAAGAGCCAAAGCTTACTAGAGTGAAAAAAGTGGTTCAATTACCTGTTCGGAAAGACAAGTTAACTGCAGCTAACTTAACAGAGTTCCTGAAGGGAAAGAGCCCCGAAGAGATAGAGGAGGCGTTGAAACTTGGGGTCGTGATAGGTGACACACCTCTAAGTACCCTTGTTAAGGTTGAGGAAGTGGAGGAGAAAGTGTCTGGTGAGAAGTTCGTTCCTCACGTAATAGAGCCTTCCTTCGGGGTCGAAAGGTGTCTATACGTGGCCACGCTGAGGGCATATAGGGAAATCCAGGGTAGGGTCGTTCTGTCCCTACCAATCGATATAGTTCCTTACGACGTTGCAGTATTCCCTCTGCTAGGCAGAGACGATATGGTGAGAGAGGCAGAGAGAATAGTCTCGATGCTAAGAGCTAAGTACGATGTTCTATACGACTCCTCAGGTAGCATAGGTAGGCGGTACGCTAGGATAGATGAGATTGGGGTGCCATTTGCCATAACCGTGGATGGGGACACATTAAGGGATGGTACGGTCACCATAAGGGACAGGGATAGCTGGAACCAAGTTAGGGTTCCTCAGGCAACGTTGCTGGAAGTGTTGGAGAAGTTATTTAACGGCGAGAAGTTAGAGAGTTTAGGTATGCCCGTGAAGGGTGAGCTCTAGTGTCAGAACCCGAAGAGCGAAAGATGAACGTGAGGGACCTAGTGAATGTCATACCCCCTGCTTCTGCTCTTAAAGGGGACAAGAAGCTAGAAGTTAAGGAGAAGAGAGTTAAGTTGAGGAGACGGCCAGATGTTCAACAGGGCTTCGTCCTGATCTCTTCAAAATTAGCATCGGAATTGAAAATAGTTGATACTGTAGAAATATCCGTAAAAGGTAGCAGATCCAAGTTCAGAGCTATCGTTCAGGAGGCGATTCCAGATTACGAAATATATGCTAACGAGTCAGACATGGTGTCTAAGGGACTTCAAGACAACAGTACTGTTACTGTGAGGGCCTCAAAATGAGTGCTAAGCGCGAAAACACCGGCGTTAAGAAAGGTTCTACGGACTCCATAGATAGCCGACATGGTGATGTAGATGGCCTGCAGGTCACTCTGAACGATCTTGATGAGGTTATAGACGCTCATTCTTCTGTTCTTGAGGCGCTTGAAAGGAGTGTAACACTTAAGGACACGGAGAGTCTACTGAAGACATTGTCCTCAGCTAGGAGATTGAGAAAAGAGATGAAGAAGAGTGTGACCTCTTTAAGTCATAATTTCAGCATCATGCCTGAAAGCCAGGTTAAAGAACAAGTCAAGGGTATATTAGGTTACTTGTACCTTGTAGGACTCAGTGAGGAAATGGAGTTGCTAGCCAAGGCAGCAGAACTCATGGGTAAACTAGATCCGGTCGAAGAAAGGAAAGTCAGGGAAGACATGAAGGCCGTGAAAGAGATCCGAGACCCCCTGGCGCAAATTAGTTTTTAAACGAGAGTTCATTTACCTCTCTCGATGAGTGAAGGTATCGCTCAAATGAACATTGAAGAACAGATTCAGAGGACGGCCAACCTCTTGCTAGACGAGGTTCGTTTATTCTACGAGATGCTCTCAAAGGTCCCAGACGGCCAACAGAAGGCAATGCAGAGCTACAGCAAAATATTCGGAGTTAAGAACGCTGTAGAGGAAAGCAAACACAGGACCATGGAGTACATAGTTAGAGTTGGCCCTAGCTTAATGGAGAGGGACCTTTATATTGACTTATTAAATTACATTGAGGAGACCTCTCAGGACATCGACGCGGCTGCTTACAGGCTTGCGACGTTAATAGCAAGAAACGTCAATATAGGACCTTCCTTTCACGGCCTTTTAACCAGGATAACAGAGAAGGCCATCGCCTCTCTCACACACTTCCTTGAAGGACTAAGGATGATTTCCGTCAACGTAAAGATCGCGATAGAGAACGCTATTACTATTTCCAAAATAGAGGAGGAAGTGGATGAACTGTACAGGGATCTAGAGTTGCAACTTTTCGATAAGAAGGCCGACGATCTAGTATACCTTATGCTGATGAAGGATATCACAGACAGACTCGAGGACGCCGTAGATTTAATGAAAAGTGCTGCAGATGATATGCGCTATATAGCGATACAGAGGACCTGACTTGCCCTGTACTGGAAATCTATTAGGAGAGAGGGTAGTAGTTTTTGACATCGATGAAGCTAAGCAACTGTACAATAAGGGTTACTTCGGCAAGCCTCTAGGCGAAAGTAAGCCCAGGGAAATTAAATCACCATTAGAGCTATCCTTAATAGAGTCCGTATATTTAATGAAGAAAGGAGAGCTAAAGGTAGTCCGTAATAGGACTCCTCTTTCAGTAGAAGAATTAATCGACTTGGCCTCTACTAAGGTCTCCAGATTTAACGTTCTAAACTTCGTCTACGAGAACCTCAGAGACAAGGGCTTCATAGTCAGATCAGGCATCAAGTTCGGGGCGGATTACGCAATATATACTATTGGACCAGGAGTTGAACACGCTCCCTATTTGGTTGTAGCCCTTGACGCGGCCTCTCAAATCTCGGTGAATGAGCTAATGGGATTTGGTAGGGTTTCTCACAGTGTGAAAAAAAGGTTAATTCTAGCACTTGTTGATGAAAAGGCAAAGTGGGTCAGGTACATAACGTTTAAATGGGAAAGGATGTAGATATTAACCTGCATCAAAGCTACTAGGAGGTCGTCGTATTGGACATTGGTGACTCGAGAAGGTTCGGAGAGAGTAGGCCACCGAGAGACCAGAGGAGAGAGATAGGGGATGGCGAACCGAAACCCATGCCATTAGGAGATAAGTGTAACTACCTTTGTCCCTACTTCAAGTGCAATAAGAAGGCCCTAATGATAACAATGAAGTACATGAAGGGAAATCCGTACAAGATTGGCAAGTGCAGGTGGGTAGGTGATACCTGTATAACTGGAGACTGTCAGTACGCTTATTGCGAGAAGAGAGCATTGCTTCCAGGAAATAGATGCGCTTTCGCTATGAGGAGAAAGGAGGAAAATGAAAAAGAGGAGGAATACGAGGAAGATGAAGTGGAGAGTAGAGTGAAGGAAATACTTTCCAAAAAGTTAGGTGGAAAGGGCATAGAAGGGATCTAAGGATCTTTTCGACGTCCACACTGTTTGATGTGCGATTCGACTTATTGTTTCTGGATTGGAGTTTAAGTTCCTCAGAGAAGGGCGCCGGGGGCGGGATTCGAACCCGCGCGCTCTTGAAGAGCAGTGGGTCCCTCTCCCAGCTGGAAATTAGGTCTCGAGCCCACCCCCTTGACCACTCGGGCACCCCGGCAGGTGAAGATTTCCCTTAACGTTATAAAGTTAAGCTGGTACAACCACCGGATTGGACTCGGTGGATACTTTTTTCTCAAAGTTCAGGATTCTTCTTAATCCCTTAGGTATGTTGAACATCGACGCATGAGTAGGTCCATCATAATGTTTGAGCTCTCCAACTATCCTCTCCTTAACTTCCTCATCCACCTTTTCACTTTTAATTATAGAGCCTCCTCCTTTTATAGATGCCACGAATCCCCACAACCCATCGAACGCAGGTATGTATGTGATATAGGGATGTGAGTTACCAAATACAACCCTGCAGGTATTGTTTATAACGCTGAACACCTCTAGGGAAAATGAGGGAGAAGTAGCTTGGGTAACTATGCCGCCCCCATCCCTCACTTTTGAGGACAGTATTTCATAGAACTCTTTCGTGTATAGTTTGTACGAGGTAGATTCCCTCATGGGATCCGTAAGATCCAGTACGACCGCGTCAAAAACCTCACTACTTTTCTTCACGTAGTCATACCCGTCCCCTATCACTAGCTCCGTCCTTGGATCCTCGAAGGCACCGGCGTGCCATTCCTTCATGTAATTCCTCGCAACGTCTATAACCGTCGAGTCTATATCTACCATAACTGCCTTCCTTACATATCTGTGCTTGAGGACTTCCCTCAGGGTGGCTCCTTCTCCCCCTCCTAGGATTAGGACCTCCTTAGGTTCGTTAAGCGATAGTAGGAGAGGGTGTACCAAAGATTCGTGATAAATGTATTCGTCCTCTACCGAAGACTGTATCTTCCCGTCTATTATGAGGGTTTTTCCGAATCTATGAAGGTTGGCAAGCATAATTCTTTGGAAATCAGTTTGTTTGTCGAAAAACACGTTGGTTATACCGTGAGCGTGAAACTCGTAGGGTGTTTGCCACTCGATGTGCCAACTCCAATTATATGACATGTTATCTTAACCTTATTCCATTTATTTTCTTGTTCTGCCAATCGAACCTTTTCAGTTTTGCGGAACGCCCGAAGCCACATGCAGCACAATACTTTTTAGCGGCATTGTAGGAATTTCTGCCACACCTCCTGCATCTTATGTGAGTGCCCCCTTTGTTCATTTTGCCAAAGGAAGGTGTCCCTTTCAACTATCTCACCTTACTGCGGTATAGGAGATATCAGTATGACGTTATCTCCTCTTATTACTATCGTACCTAGCTTCTTACCGTTTCCGTCACTCTGTATCTCTTCAGAGTCTACTAGAACTAAGTTCATATGCTGATCGTAGCTCTTTAGTATACCTCTTACCTCCTTGTTCCCTTTTAATTTTACGAGAATTACGTTACCCACTGAATCTGAGAGCATCTTATGGGCAGTTTCTGCCAAACCACTGCACCTTCAGTCTCACATGAACCTCGAGTGATTTATAAAGATTGGGGATCAAGAAGTGTGTAGCTTCTCCTTCCTACTTTCTGTGCGTGCTTGGTAAACCGAGATTTCAGTGCCTTCTTAGTTGTAAAAGAAGTCGATGGCTGAGATAGCTCAGCTAAAACTTATATTCTGGTTGAGGCCGAGTAAGGGTGTCCCGCCGTAGCTCAGTAGTAGAGCGCCCGGCTGTAGATAGGGGCGCGGGGACCGGGTGGTCCGGGGTTCAAGTCCCCGCGGCGGGACCTGTTTCATTTATTCTGCTTATTGTTACCTAGTGTTTTTTTTCTCAACGGATCATTTCCCTGCATGAATTGTTACTCCTCCGACGGATTTAGAATATGTGTTGAGATCTGTGGAAAGCTCGTCTGTGACGAAAAGACTGTTTCGGACTACGGTAAGCTCTGTGAGGAATGTGATAAAGGTCAGAAAGCTTCATGTAGAGAACTTCTGTCTCGCTATGGATGTTGGAGTGCAACCGGTTGGTGGCTCTGAATTCCAGCATACTGACTCCTTCCCACCCTGGAAGGGTGGGGGTTCCCTTCCCATAGAGCTCATCGTTCCCACCATCGATTCGGGATTACGTCTCTCATTTTGCTGGGCAGTCGGGGTAGCAAGAGAGCCCCTCACGTGAAAAGATAGAACTTTCTTTCAAGACGTCTAGTCCCTTAAGAGGAAAGGAAGATGCTAGTTCCTCCCTCAGTTCCATCAAACCCTAGATCGAGCTGGAGAGGGGCATCGCTAGCATCACTAAGAAAAATTTAGAAAAGAAGTATTTAAATATAAGAGGCTATCCATCCCCGCCGTAAACGGAGAGGCTTTTTGCCTCCTTAACCCACTCGTTGTAAAAGCTACGTCATTGGGACAGTGAGGAGAGGGGTCGTTATCTAGTTACCCCATAAACCAGTCCAGCTGAAATTAAACCGGCTAAAACCATAACTACCGAGGTCCTCAATTTGTCCTCCAGTCTTCCCTCATAAACGAAACCTAGCGCTACAAACGTCGAAGTTAGAGAAACTATTGCTAACAATATTCCTATTCTCCCCCCTATTAAAACATATGTTAGGACAGGGATCAAGCCCAACATGGGCGACAATCCGTGAACTGTTGCCGAAAGGACAATAGCGACCTTAGCTCCATAATCATAAATTGTTCCATCTAGCCTCTTCATTAACTGTCTTTCCAAATTCTTTAATTCGATTTTCCTTTCTTCCGATTCTACTATGAGAGAGTTTGCCGCCGATGAAATCGCGATTCCTACGAGTCCCCCCAGTGCTGTTAGTAACACCGTCTCGGGCCTAGCCCCTATTGTGTATAATGGTATTATTACGCTCATGGCTAGGACGATTCCATCGAAAGCACCTAGTATAAGATATCTTCTTAACATTGGAGCTAAATTCATGTAGGCAATGTACTTCAGTACTTCGCGCAGTGTATGTAGTTTAGGCATCGTTGCACATCATTTATATATTGGGAAAAATGCTTTACGACGCGTGAGTAGGACTATAGTTGTAGCTCTAATGGTAATTGTTCTGGCCGTTACCTCTATAGGTGTTTACGCCCTTTCGTCTTATAGGACCATTGTGACCGTGACTCCCATTTCGGTTTCATCAATAAATGGGGAGAATGAACTCGAGGTAAAGGTGCTCATAAATTACGGCCCATTTGGAGGAACTTCTCCGCTCAGTGACGCTGAGGTCTGGGTTAGTGGACCTAGCGGTATTGTAGCTCAGAATGCAACTAATCCCCATGGGATAGTAACGTTCCAGTTACCTTCAGGGGATTATACGGTCCTAGTTACTGTTCTTCACGAAACAATAAAAGTGCACTTGACTCAGAGTGAACAGATAGAAATCGATTATGCCTATCTTTACAAATGATAATATCTATATAGTTATTCTTAACATTCTTAAGAAACTTAAGTAAATTATTAGAGAAGACTCTACTTATGGACTCATTACTTTTACAGTGAAATTATAAAGCCTACTCCTTAAGGCCATGAGGAAATTGGATTAACATAATCGCTAAATAGTTTTGTCGCTAGGAACTAATTATGTCGTTAAAGCTGGATGTCGTGAAGATAGACATCCCTGAAGGAACAAATGTTATAGTAGGACAAGCTCACTTCATAAAGACGGTGGAGGATTTATATGAGGCCTTGGTCACTTCAAGTCCCCACCTGAGGTTCGGCCTTTGCTTTTCTGAAGCCAGTGGGAAGAGGTTGGTGAGGAAAGAGGGAAATGATGAAGAATTGACCAACCTAGCTGTAGAACAATGTCTCAAAGTAGGAGCGGGTCACATCTTCTTTATTTATATAAAAAATGGATATCCCATCAATATCTTAAATCAAGTAAAATCTGTTCAGGAAGTTGTGAGGATCTTCGCTGCTACAGCAAATCCGCTACAAGTCATTGTGGCTCATACAGATCAGGGACGAGGAATCGTGGGAGTAGTTGATGGACAGTCTCCGCTAGGTGTTGAGGACGAATTTGCTATAGAGGAGAGGAAGACGCTCCTCAGGAAGTTCGGATATAAGAGATAGAGCTTTTTCCAATAATTGATTTGAGACCTCTATTTGTCCTTTCCTATACTTAAGCAAGGAGGTGCAAAGGAATATTAACGCCTGTAGGTACTTTCTCTCTTCTCCCGAACTAACTTTCCATCTATCCTCTAATAACTCATGACACTCCCAAAACCTCTCACTGTTGAACTTCTCCCAGAAACTTCCCGTTAGGCGTTCAGCGTTGACTACTTCTAGGGGCTCTCCCATCATCGTCTTAACTACCTCTAGGTCCTTCTGTTCTCCTCTTAGGTCCACCTCTAACAGCTTACCCCTCCTCACATCTATTACATCTAGGTTTGAGCCTCTAAGGTACTTCTTGACTTCTTCGGCGTCCCTCTCAGATTTGAAAAAGAGCAGGAACCTCATAAGATTTAGTGTAGGTCCACAGTTAATAATAGTATGGAGGCGTCGCTCTTCAGACTGGAGGGAGGGAGGGTAAGGTGTTTAGCCTGTGCGAGGAAGTGTTTGATAGGAGAGGGACAGTCAGGGTTCTGCGGAGTCAGATCCGTCAAGGGCGGAAAACTTCACTTGGATGTTTATGGTCTAGTAGAGGCAGCCCATGTAGATCCCATAGAGAAGAAGCCGCTGGTCCACTTCAACCCGGGCTCTAAGGTATTCTCGATTTCCACCACAGGTTGTTCTTGGATGTGCATGTACTGCCAGAATTACGAGATAAGCCAGCGGAGGCGAGTTGAAGGCGTTAATCTTTCACCTAAGGAGGTAGTCGAGCTGGCGCTAGCCTACGGCTCAGACGGTGTGACCTATACCTATAATGAGCCTATGATCTTCTCAGAATTTGCTCACGACGTGGCTCAAGAAGCTAGGAAGTATGGACTCTTTAACACTTACGTCTCTAACGGGTACGGTACGATAGAAGGTGTTGAGTACCTCTCTAGGTTCTTGGACGCCATTACCATAGATTTCAAGGGAAATGCCTCCCCTAAGTTCTTGAGAAGATATACGGGGGCCTCAGGACCAGAACCTATCCTAGAGACCGCGGTCGAGCTGGCTCGGAGGGGAGTTCACGTCGAATTCACGGATCTCGTAATACCTGAATTGGGTGACGAACTAGATTATGCAAGGAAGTTGGTCCGATTTATAAGAGATTCCTTGGGAGACGAAGTTCCGATTCACTTCCTCAGGTTCCATCCAGACTACAAAATGAATAATCTACCTTGGACGCCGGTCGAAACGTTGGAGGCTCACTACAAGATCGCCAAGGAGGAGGGAATGAAATATGTCTATATAGGTAACGTGCCAGGACACCCTTACGAAAGTACATACTGTCCGTCCTGTGGCCGCGTCGTCATAGGGAGAGACGGCTTCAGGCTGGTCACGTGGAACTTGGACAATAACAAGAGGTGTAGATTCTGTGGTACCCCTATACCTATAAAAGGTCGGTTGTCCAGGCACGCGTTCGAAGAGAGATTTGAAGCAGTTTACATTTAATCACTGAACGTATTTCCACACGTCTTCCACCTTCTTTATTATTGCCATTCCAGATGCCTTCCTAGCCCTATTCATTATAGCCAACCCTATTCCCCTCTCTGGGAAGGGCTCCATGACTCCAACTTGACATTCAGACTTATCTAAGGCCCTAAATGCACCGAAGAGGTTCTTTGCGATTTCGTAGAGATCGGAGCTAGAGCCTAATTCGATGTTACACTTAGGGATTCCCTTCAATGCATTTATTGTCTCCTTAGAAGCCAACAGGGCAACATCCATACGATTTGCCAGTAGCCTCACCACGTTATCTAATTCGCTTCTTTTCTCCACTACTAGTAACTTCTTTTCTGGGGCGTAATGTCTATACTTCATCCCAGGGGCCATCGCTTTCTCCGCGAACACCATACCTCTAGCTACATCTGGTAGCTCTACTCTTCCTAGGTATTTTTCTAAGTCCTCTGGCCCCAAGGGGCCAGGTCTGTAGAGAATCGGAGGCTCCTTTGTTAAATCGACTACTGTAGACTCGACTCCAAAAAATACGTTTCCCCCATCAAGGATTAGCTCAACCACCCCAAACAAGTCCTCGACCACGTGAGAAGCGGTGGTTGGACTGGGTTTCCCTGACCTGTTCGCACTGGGGGCAGCTATGGGAACGCCACTCTCCTTTATTAACTGTAGAGCAACTGGATGGGCTGGCATCCTTATCGCCACTGTGTCCAACCCTCCAGTGGTCTGAGGGGGAATCTTATCAGTTTTTCTTAGGATGATTGTCAATGGTCCAGGCCAGAACACTTCCGCTATCTCGAGAGCTTTCTCGGGAACTTCTGTAGCTACTTCGAATAGCTGTTCCTTATCTGCGATGTGAACTATGAGAGGGTTGTCAGAAGGTCTTCCCTTAGCCAAGAATATTCTAGTCGCTGCCTGCGGATCGTAGGCATTCGCTCCTAATCCATAAACGGTCTCGGTGGGAAAGGCCACGAGGCCTCCACTTCGTATTACTTTAGCCGCCTCAGCTATAACCTCAGCCTGTGGGTTAAGGGGGTCAACAGTTAGCACCCTAGTCTGAACTTTCACGGATTTTAAGGAGACTCTAAGCCTAAAAACGTCATACTGACAACAGTCTGCTCAATCCTCTAAGGACCTCCGCTACACTCCAGGCCTGTGCAATACAGCCTCCTTGTCTGTATGGGGCCACATCATTGAAGAGCTCTGGAACGAATCCCCTATTTGCCCTAGCGTAGGAGGTCAGCGGTTCGAAGTAGGCTATTAGGGACTTTATGTTTACGGGATCCTTCTCGATATCAATCTTCGCATCCACGTAGGCTCCGAGCAACCATGGCCATATCGGGCCATTATGGTACGCCTCGTCTCTTGAAACTCTATTTCCCGCATATATTGGCTTATATTGGGGATCTGATCTAGAAAGTGTGCTTAGACCGAAAGGTCTCAAGAGTTCTCTCTCTATTACCTCTACTATCTTTCTCGAGGTATCCTCTTCTACAACCTTGAATGGAAGTGAAGCGGCGAATATCTGGTTAGGCCTTAAGGAGGTGTTAGGCCTCATCTCCTCGTCGATATAGTCGTAAAGGCCGTGCTCTCCCACGAAGTTATTGTTGAAAGCCTCTCTTAGCTTCTCAGCCTCATCTAGGAAGATGGGCTCCCTTCCTATTTCTTCCGACAGTTTCCCAATTACTCTCAACGAGTTATAGAGTAAAGCATTAACTTCTACTGCGGCCCCCTCACGCGGTGTGACCGTTCTACCGTTGTATTGGGCGTCCATCCACGTCAGCGGCGCACCTCTATGAAAAAGTAGTCCATTGTGGGTTCTCACAACACCGTTACCCTTCAGGTACCATTCGATCGCCTCGATCAGTTTATCTAAGTTCTTTATCACAAACTCCTTATCATGTGTGTAGTTGTAGTATGAGTAGACCGAGTTAATAGCCCATAGAGTTACGTCAACTCCGCGGTAGATAGGTTCACCGTCATATTCCCTAAATTGGTTAGGTAGGAACCCTCTAAAAGAGAAATCAATGTACCTCTGGAGTATTTCTCTAGCCTCAGTGAACAACCCATTCATCAGGAGAATTCCCTCCATAGCTATCATGGTGTCCCTTCCCCATTCGCCGAACCAGTGATATCCCGCTATTATAGCTGGACCTCTGGATCCTTTGACTAAGAAGTCTAAGGCAGCTCTCCTCATTTTTCCCAGCACAGTGTCTGGAGTATACTCCAAGTCTGGGGGAGACGACCTAACTGTCCCAAAACCCAACTCAAACTGCCTTGAGGTGAACTTAATCGCAACTGGGTTGTAGAGGTCATCAACGTAGTTGTTACCTAGTTCCCTATCCTTTATGTAATTGAAGTTATAATACCAGAAACCAGTCCTCTGCATTGCGTAAGCTTTGTCGGACCAAACCCTCAGGAGCTCGCGATCTCCCTCCCTAACTACTATTTCTTGCCCCTCACTCTTAGTAACGAAGGTAGCGAATCCGCTCCTTCTAGTTAAGTGGTGACTCCTGTCCGTCACTAGGGGTAATATCTTCACCTCACATTTCCCTTCTACTCTATATTTCACTGTCACAGCATTTTCTCTTACATGGGGAATTAGGACCTTCACAATGGAACAGTTAGGAAACCTGTAGATCCATTTAACATAATTAGATCCCCATTCGAATGTATCCAAATAAACGTGACCTTGAGGATATATTATGTCCGGGTACGTGTTAGAAGACATTGGAAACTCCTGCTCGCCATCGTAGATCCATTCCTCCAGTTTAGAGAGGACGACTCTCCTCCCCTGAGGTGGTAGTGTCGCCGAAACCAGTAAACCATGGTATGTTCTTGTATTTATACCGCATGGGGTAGAGGAAGAATAACCGCCGAGCCCGTTCGGCAGTATCCACTCGCTGGAGAGGCAGTCGTCCAGGTCCATCCTAATCTACTAAAGAAGAGACTTCAGCGCTATAATTAACTCTGCGTGTGACCAAACTAACGGAGTCACGGAGACAGACTCGCCAGTTTCTGGGTCCACTTGTTCTGGCAACATATAGCTTGGAGTTCTGTGGTTTGCTGCCCACTTTATGTAAGACATGGCACCATCTTTATCACCTAAGGCACTTTTATGTTCGGATAACCAGAGCGTGGTAATAATCCACGGATTTGGAGCCTGTTTTCGCCTCTGATATAGGTCGTTCTCGTACCTGATTATTCCCCCTCCCACCTTGAGTTTCTCCTCAACCACTTCCATCGTGTTAACTACCAGTGGTTCACGTGGGGAAAACAGTCCGAAGAAGAAAGACGCGTAGAGACTAGAGTCAACTGTCAAATCCTTGTTGCCAGCTTCATCGAGGCGTCTCACAAGCCTATCCTCTGCGGTCATTCTACTCTTAACTCGTTCCTTCATCTGCTTAGCCACGTCTCTAGCATCTACTGCTAGCCCTCTATCCCCTACGCTCTCGGCCAACTCAGATCCCGCTGTTAGGGCACCGTAAACAGTAGCAACTGTGAAGAGGTGTATACCATACCTCTCCTCCCAGAGGTCGAAACTTGGCTTCGGTAGTCCATCTTCTGTGTAAGATATCATAAATTTCATTGCTGGCCTGACGAAGGATTTGTATAGTTCTGTGACGTCGTCTAAATCCCTGTAGAGGTCGAAGTGCGTAGCCAGTGCCCACACAGTTAAAGCCGTCTCGTCCTCTTGTATAGGAAGTATTTCCCTGCTTCCCATATACCACGGGTGCCAAGAACTAGCTAGAGTGCCATCACTGTTGTACTTGTGATACAAGGCTCCTCCTTGAGTTGGAAGGGAGGCCAGAAATCTGTATATCCTGAGGGCTAAGTCACCGTAACCCGCGATATCGAGGGCATGCGCAGCGTAGGCCGCGTCTCTTGGCCAGCAGTAGAAATAGCCGTCGCCATATAGCTTAACGAAGCTATAGTCGGACGAGGCTATAAGGGATCCATTGTTTCCGAGGTGCGACCTTATCACGAATAGACTCACGGACAATAGCTCCTTCAGCTCCTCTGGGACCTCAACGATCCTGCACAACCTTAACCAGTTTGACCAAAGAAGATATGTTCTCGCGAACGAGGCCTCTATATTCGTTCTGTCTACTTTAGACACCAAATTTCTGACGTCGTCTAGATTTCTTCCAAAACCTATAGCGTAGTATGCCTTGCTCGGTTTTGTAGGACTCAGTTTCATTTTGTAGCCTATTATAGAAGTGACGTCGCGTCCTTGGGCTATCGGATAGCCCTCCAGTTTGTCGTCGTTAATGTCACTCTCAGCGTCACCCTTTCCTATCGTGAATGATACTCCACCATCTTCTTGACCGATTAACTTGAATGCTACGTACCTCTTCGACTTGTAGTGTATTATCGACTTACTCTTGGGTTCGTAAAATGCTGTATCTCCTATATCATTGCCATATAGTGCGATTTTGTTAATGAAGTAAATTGAGGCCTCTTTCTTGGCTTCGGAATTAATGCTAATTATTCTGTAGAAGATTGGCTCATCAGGGTCAACGAAATCTTGGAAGGTGACAGTAACTTCCTTCCCGTTTAGGATTGTCTCGAAGATCATCGACGAATTAAGGTACCTCGTCGTTGAAGTGAAGGCATCGGGCCGCAAAACTGTTCCATCTACGTAAATCGAGAATTCCACACCTCTTCCGTTACTCTGGTTTTCCATGCCGACGTGAGGATAGTAAAGATCTATTATGTTACCTTTGGAATCCAAATTGATCAATAACCTGCCATTACCTAAACTACCTGTCCTCACCTCTTCAATTTACAGTCCCTACCATAAAAGCCTAAGTCTCTCGAAAAGGCCCAAGACGGTGGTTGGGAGTATTCGCTCATGGTACTTCCATCGGTTAGGGACTTCTTCCTTTGTTGCTATTTCCTTAAGTGCTACTAACAGTTTTACTAACTGTGCGAGATCAAAAAGCGGGTAGAAAGACGGGAAAAAGGACGGGAAAAAGGAGGAACAACGCTGCCCTTCTGAGGTTGAAGTGGCAAAACTTATTTACGTGGAGCAGTCAAGTACGCAGGGACATTACATGGTCAAGGCTAGTCGAGGGAATAGAGCTAGGAGCAGGAGTCTGCTTAGGAAGTCAGTGAGAGAGAGGGGAGCTGTACCCCCTCTTAGTAATTTGATGAAGAAGTATGAAAAGGGGGAGAAAGTGGTCATAAAGATCAACAGCTCCATTCACAAAGGGATGCCTCATAGAAGGTATCAAGGTCTAGTTGGAACCGTTATAGGCTCAAGAGGCAAGGCCTACTTGGTTGTAACTAAGTTGGGAAAGAAAGAAAAGATGATAATAGTTAGGCCTGAGCATTTGTCTCCCTTAAGGTGATACAGTACGCCCCTCCAGATAATTGAGGAGAAGTACATCCCCTACTCCGTGGCGGGCAAGATATTAGGGGAAGTAGTGAAATCTGGACAGACCTCGACTATCCTTCAAAGGACTTACGAGTACCTAAATTCGGTATCTAAATGCAGTGCCGAGGATGCTTCGAAAATAGTAGAGGAGCTAGATGGTTTACTATCAAAGGAAGAAACGAAAGTGATGATAGCTAGCATATGTCCTAAGACTCACGAGGAGCTTAGAACACTCTTAACGTTGGAGGGGAAGACTTATACTACGGAGGAGCTAGATCGTGTACTAGAGATTGTAAGGAAATATGTGAAGTCTTGAAAGTTTTTACACCTCTAAACAAACTTGTAATGCAGGGGAAACATTTGCTGCAGAGGAAACGACCGAGGGAGAGGTACGTCTACGTATTGGATTTCATGGAGGAAGGAAATCCGTTAGATAGGCATAAGTATCACCAAAATAAGCCCGTGCTTCAGATTCTCGGGAGAGACTACTTCCTTCTCATGGATGGCTCTCCCAAAGTGGAAGACGTCGAGATAAGGCCGGAGCAGTTGTTGGACCTTGAAGAGCTGAACATTTTAAAGATAGACGACGTAATAAGTGTGGAAGACCTTACTTCCATCGCTAAGGACGTACTTCCTAGGATATTGGAAAGGATAGTCGAGGATAGAAAGAGCGAGTTCGTATCTTTCTTCAACTTATCTGAGTCGTTAACGTTGAAGCTGCACTCGTTAGAGCTCCTACCAGGTATAGGCAAGGGTTCCTTGAGGAAGATCCTTGATGAGCGAGGGAAAAGGAAGTTTGACAGTTTTGAGGACATAGAGGCAAGGACGGGCTTGAAGAACGTGAAGGAAATTCTAGTTCGCCGAATCCTGTTGGAGTTAGAGGGAGGAGAGAAGTACAACCTGTTCGTTTACCCGTTTAATAGTAAAGCAGTTTTCGTCGGCTCCCTCGAGAGGCTGCGGATTTGAACTTGAAAGCGAGGAAAAGCCTTTCTCAACACTTCCTAGTTGACAAGAGGGTTGCCCAAATCGTCTCGTCCTTCGCGACTAATAGACCTATAATAGAGGTGGGATGTGGAGAAGGTTCTCTGAGCCAGTTCCTCCATCCTGACTTATGCGTTGAGTTGGACGAGAGATTTATCCCCTACATAAGGGGTTTCAATCCAGTACTCGCAGACGCGAAGAGCCCACCCTTTTTAAGGGGGGAAGTGTTCTCATCCCTTCCGTTCTCTATATCTAGAGAATTTATGAAACTCTCCGCTGCGAGTCAGGTGTCTAGATTAATACTTATACTTCAATCTGACTTCGTTAGTAAACTTCTAACCGAACCTACTTATATTTCATATATAGCGAACTACACTTTTGACATTTCAGAAAAGCTTACTATATCCCCGCGCAGCTTTAGACCCAGACCTAAAGTCTATTCTACGCTGGTTGAAATGAGAAGGAAAAGGGAATATAGTGAAGAGCTAGACAGAGTATTATCTTGTATCTCAAGATTCAGAAACAAGAGCCTCAGAAGGGCGGCCTCGTTTTGTGGACTGAAGTCAGATTTATCAAGGAAAGTAAGGTCCTTTAAACCAAGAGAGGTTTGCGTACTTTTGAGTTCCTTGGGCTTAAGTTGTGCCTAAACGATGAGGTTTACGAACCCGCCGAAGACACGGCGTTACTGATGGAACTTATCCAGGTGAGGCCAGGCGAATCTGTTCTAGAAGTGGGATCGGGAACAGGCGTGTTAGGCGTGAGGGCAGCTATGCTCGGAGGAAGGGTTACAATGATCGATGTAAATCCCCAGGCAGCTGAAGCTTCTCTATGTTCTTCAAGGTTAAACAAGGTTGACGTCAATGTACTGAATTGTGATTTATTGACATGCCTCAGAAAATTCAAAGTAGATGTAGGCATCTTCAATCCTCCTTATCTTCCCTTTGAGGAATATACTACGTGGTTACATTACAGTTGGTCTGGTGGTAAAACTGGGAACAATGTTCTTATTAAGTTCCTTCAGAGTCTGAGAGCAGGACGATATTACTTCTTGGCATCCTCTTTAGGGGACTTAGATGAATTAATGACTTTCTTAAGTAAGTCGGGATTTGCATTTAGGTCCAAGACTAAAGTTATAGGTTTCGAAGAGCTTGTTGCTTTCGAAGGAGTAGATGATAAGAGTAGTACTGGTGGAACCTGAGGGGGAATATAACGTAGGTTTCGTGGCACGCCTTTGTCGTAACTTCGACGTTGAGCAGCTATACATCGTAAACCCCAGATGCGATCTGCGCTCTGCCCTCAATTTCGCCGCTCATGGTAAAGAGGCCCTGCTGAAGGCTCAGGTGGTCGATACCTTGTCTCAGGCTTTGGAAGGTGTGGACTTGAAGATGGCAACTTCCAGTGATGCCGACAATCCAGGAGACATTCTGAGACTTTCAATTCCCCCGTGGACTGCGGCAGAAGTAGGGAGAGGCAAGAGGACTGCTCTAATTTTCGGAAGAGAGAGCGTTGGGTTGACGCGGGAAGAGATCTCCATGGCAGACTTTCTACTTCACATCCCGGCCTCTAAGGAGTATCCGGTTCTTAACCTGTCACACGCCGTATCTATCCTTCTCTACGAGTTCAGACGTGAGGCGAACAGGGATCAACGAAATGTCAATGCTGAGTCACTATCTCTCCTAGACAAATATGTGAGGTTGCTCTACGAACAGGTGAAGGGAAGGAGTGTGGACGAGAGAGCATACATAGTAACTAAGAGAGTCATTTTCAGGGGCGTGAGAACTGAAGCCGAGGCTAGGACTCTTATGCGGCTCATGAGAAAGTTGTATTTGAAGCTTGAGGGTGTGTGGCGGTGAAAAGATTTAATTGGCCATCTTATAGATGTGGGCAAGATGCCTCAGAAAGCAACCTCAGTGAAGGACAAGTGGAGAGCCAAGAGGTGGTATCCCATATTCGCGCCAAGGATCTTTGGGGAGGTGCAGTTAGGCGTAACTCCGGCCTACTCTGCTGAAATGGCCCTTGGTAGAAAAGTGGAAACCACTCTGTACGAGCTTTCTGGAGACACGAGTATGATACATGTCCATCTCTACTTTAAGGCGGCTAAGAACAATGGAGAGAGACTAGACACCATGTTCGTGGGTCACGAGATGTCGAGAGACTACATAAGATCATTAATAAGAAGAAAGAGTTCAAAGGTCAATGTCATTGTAGATGTTACCACGAAGGATGGATATACTATGAGGCTGAAGGGACTAGCCTTAACTACATACAGGTGTCATAGATCCCAGAGGACGGCCCTTAGGAATATAATGAGTGAGGTTTTGAAGAAGAAGGCGCAAGAGTCTTCCTTTGATCAGTTCATTCAGGACGTTGTATTTGGGAAGCTCTCTAACGATCTGTTCGAGGTAGGAAAGAAAATTTATCCACTTAGGAAGGTTGAGATAGAGAAAAGTAAGGTTCTAAGGTTACCGGCTCAGTGAGTTCTTTTGAAAGCCGTAGTTCTAGCGGCCGGCCGTGGAGAGAGGTTAGAGCCTATAACTCAGACTAGGCCAAAGCCGCTCATCCCGCTCATGGGTACGACCCTGTTGGAGAGAATAGTTAATATATTAAAGAGATATGTTGATCAAGTAATAGTAATTGGAAACCAGGAACTAAGAGAGAGGTATTTCGAGACTACGGTTATTCAGCAACGGCCAGGTGCCCTAGGAACCGCGGCGGCATTATCATCCTTAAGACTAAACGAGGATAGCTTCCTCGTAGTTTACGGAGACCTTTTGTTTGATGAAGGAGCAATAAGCAAGGTGGTCGACGCGCCGGGCAACACAATTCTCGGGGTTAAAGTCTCCAATCCTTCTAATTACGGTGTTATATTATCGTCTGGAAACAAGCTCGAGAAGATTATAGAGAAGCCCCAGAACCCACCATCCAACATCGTGAATGGGGGAATCTATAAACTGAGTAGTGAGGTCTTCTCTATCATAGATAAACTTCTCCCTTCTCCTCGGAACGAACTTGAACTCACAGATGCCATAAATGTTTTAGCCAGTCAAACAAAAGTGAGTGTTCTCATTCACGATGGAATGTGGATGGATGTGGGGAAACCTTGGCAGGTGATAGAGGCCAACAAAACTGTAATGGACGCAGAATTACGAACGGAGTTAAAAGGTAAAGTACACGAGGATGTGAAGGTAATTGGGAAAGTCTTTGTAGAGGAGACAGCCGAGGTGAAGCCTGGAACTGTAATAGAGGGTCCCGCCTACATAGGATCAGGTGCTGAGATCGGTCCTTTAGCTCACATTCGACCTTACACAGTAATAGGACGGAAATCCAAAGTAGGTTCTTTTGTTGAAGTAAAGGAGACTGTTTTAATGGAAGGTGTGAAGCTCCCTCATTTAAACTACGTTGGAGACAGCGTGGTGTGTGAGGAAGTGAATTTAGGCGCGGGGACAATAGTAGCTAACCTTAGATTCGACGAATCAGAAGTAAAAATGAGTATCAAGGGCACCAAAGTGTCGACCGGAAGAAGGAAGATGGGAGCGATCATCGGAGGATACGTCAAAACAGGTATCAATGTTAGTATCCTGCCTGGAGTGAAAGTGGGTTCAAGGGCCATAATATACCCAGGCCGTATAGTGAACAGAGACGTTGAAAGCGGAGAAGTTTATAAATGAATTTTAGGATTCTAAGACGTTGCTGAGTTTCTCGATCATTCTAGTAAGGATTCCAGCGTTCTTCTCAGCGTCCTTTTCTGCCTGATCTAGGACTTTCCTAACCTCATCGTTTGTTATCTTTGATAGCCTTGCTTTGTAGTTCTGAATAGAAGTGAGTTCCTCTTCCAGCGAATCCAGAACTGCCCTGAGTGTTTCTTGATCCCCCTTCGGAGTTCGTAGAGCACGATCCTTAAGACATGTGAAGTGAACGACCGTCTTATTCGACATGTAGGTAAAAGGCTCTTCCCAAGCGATCTGATTCTCGCAAAAACCACACTTCCATTTGGTATAGCTTTTGCTCATAATACCCCCTTTAGATACTCCTGCTATAAGTGTTTATTCTACTTACGAAATGAACGCGAGGGAAGTCCCAATGACCCACCTCCTATGGAAATCGATATATAAGGAAGCTTAATACCAAAATTATAACTAACTTCATACATCGGTGCATGAATAAGGTCGGCTTCAGGATTTTCTTTTACGTGATATATATTATTCCTAAGGGAAATTTATGGTTAAGAAAATCATTAAACTTCTTGTTTCCTCACAGAAGGCAATAACCAAAGAAAGACATCCCTACCTTATTGTTCGAACATTCTATCAAGCAAAAAGTTATAAGTGACGTTCTGAAAAAGACCTGAGGTGGATAGGTCTTGTCCATACAGCTAAGGAAGTATGAACTCCCCCAGCTTCCTTACAAGCTCGATGCTCTTGAGCCCTACATCAGTAAAGACATAATGGATGTTCATTACAATGGCCATCACAAGGGTTACGTTAACGGTGCGAACTCCCTTGTGGATAGGTTAGAGAAAGTAGTTAAAGGCGAAGTGACGAGCTATGATGTACAGGGTATAGTTAGGGGTTTAGCTTTCAATATAAATGGTCACAAACTGCACGACCTCTTTTGGAAGAATATGGCACCTGCAGGAAAGGGAGGTGGAAAACCTGGAGGTGCGTTGGCCGACCTAATACAGAAGCAGTACGGTGGTTTCGACAGGTTCAAGCAAGTATTCACAGAGGTGGCAAACTCCCTACCTGGCACTGGCTGGACTGTCTTGTATTATGATACGGAAAATGGTAACCTTCAGTTGATGACATTTGAGAATCACTTCATGAACCACATTGCTGAACTTCCAATAATTATGATAGTGGATGAGTTCGAGCATGCATATTATCTGCAGTATAAGAACAAGAGGGCGGATTATGTTAGCGCATGGTGGAACGTCGTTAATTGGGACTATGCAGAGGAGAAGTTGAAGAAGTACATGAAATAATTTATCGCACCGCTCTTTTTCTTGTGTTATGGTAAGTGCTGTAGTTCTAGCTGGAGGAAACGCTACCCGGCTAAGGCCATTAAGTTTGACGAGGCCGAAGGCCCTTCTTCCCGTAGTTGACAAACCTATCTTGGATTACATAATACAAGGTCTCAGAAAAGGAGGCGTCGATAGGATCTACATATCGGTAAGAGTCATGGCTGAGAAGATACAGGAAAGGTACAGTGAAGAAGACCTAATATTCGTAAGAGAGGATAAGCCGTTGGGGGATGCGGGACCTTTGAATCTCATAGCAAACAAATACGAACTTGGGGATGACGTCCTAGTAGTTTATGGAGATGTTTACAGCGAAGTGGATTTCAGTAGAGTCTACGAGTTTCACAAAGAAAAGGATCTTACAGCCACCGTAGTAGGGACTAGGGTTTCGAATCCTCGGCGGTACGGAGTACTTCTGAAAGACGATTATGTGCTTACTGAAATTGCCGAGAAACCTTCTCACCCTAAGGATAACCTAGTCAACGCGGGGGTCTACGTCTTCAAGACTGAAGTATTACGAAAGGTTCAAGCGAGGGGCATTGGACGAGAACTTCTCCCCAAACTAATCAACGAGGGAACAGTGGGAGTCTTCGAATATCAGGGAGTTTGGGCCGATATAGGTGTCCCTCAAGATTACCTAGAGCTTAACCTCAAACTGATAAGGCGCTCGTATCAAAGAGGATACGTCAGTGAGGATGCTTTAGTTTCAAAAGACGCTAAGCTAATACCTCCATATTTTGTGGGTAGGGGTGCGAAAGTCGGGGCCTACTCGAAAATAGAGAACAGTCTAATAGGTAGAGAATCGAAAATAGGAGATTGGTGTCGAATAACGGATTCACTCCTGATGGAAGGTGTGGAAGTTGGCTCAGGATCCGCTATAGCTAAAGCAATATTAGGGGCTGGAGTGAGTTTGGGAGAGTGGGTCCATGTGAGGGAGGGCTCCATATTGGGCGATGAGGTCAATGTGTCCGAGGGTGTGCTACTGAACTCCAAGACAATTGTTCTTCCATTCAAAGAGATAAATGAGTCAATAGAAGAAACGGGAAAGATCGTGTTATGATAATTGAAGAAGTACTCGATGAGTTAAGCTTTTTCTTGAAAGGCCGTAAAGTGGTTAACCTTTGTATGGGAGTTAACTACACTTCAGCTGTACTTGACGATCGGAGCGTAGGCATAAGCAATACGATCTACGATAAGGAGTACCCTCTAGGCGGAAAATTAGCGGGAATGTCTGCCTACGACGCAGCGTCGGCTCTAGGAACTTCTACTGAAAGGAGTGTGGCCACTGCTATTATGAACGCTCTTACAGTTCATCCTTTTGGGGACCAAGATCCCACCACCGATTCAGAGGGCAGGCTTTGCGTTTTCGGTTACTCTCCAAATTTCCATGGCAAAAAATTTAATAAAATTTATATATATGATTTTAATGTTAGGGAAGAGATTGTAGAGAGAAACGTTGTACTGAGGCCATATTCTATGTTCAAGGGCGAAAGTTGTGAGGTTGCGGTCCTTTTTGGATCGACGTTGGTCAATGGGACGGTTGACGATATTTTAAGTAAGCTTAGTTCAGATATCTTGATCTTGGCTGGTATTTCCGCCATCTATGCACCTCTCACATTAAAGAGGCATGGTTTTACACACGTCTTGAAGTACTTCCTCAGCGATAGATTTACGGCCTTCAGGGTAGTTTGTGAAGGAGGGGGTTCAGACGAACTTAGGAAGTATATTATAAGAAAATATAAGAAAATATGAAGAAAGCGGTAGTACATTTTGGGCATTAAGATTGAATCTTAGATCGTGTCCCTTTAAACCTCTGGGGCGATATGAAGACTGTTAGTAGCCGCTTAATTGTGTTACGAAGTGAAGCTCTGCGTTGAGCAACAAGCCTTATTCAACCTGCTGAATAATTACTATCTCGTGAATGTTCACCTAGTGTCCTTCACTGAGAACGGTGAGAAGTTAATAGCAATAGCAGCCAAGATCTCTCATTCTCGTAAAGGATGGATTGAACACGAGGACATGAGTGGAGAGGAGGTCGAAACGTGGATAAGAGAGTCCTTCAGACATGGTTACCTTTCGGTTTTTGAACATTCGGTTTACACTTTCTCTATAGAGGGAATATCGAGGGTTTGTTCTCATCAACTAGTGCGCCACAGGGTGGCGTCTTATACGCAGACCTCCCACAGGTTTGCTAGACCTATTGATGAACATTACAAGCCCATCACGCCTCCCTCTGCTAGAGGTAAAATAGAGAGCGCCTATTCCAAGATATATGAGTTGTACTGGTCCATCCTCCAAGAGGGAGTACCTGAGGAAGACGCTAGGTATGTGTTGCCAAATGGAGTCAACACTAATATAGTTGTGACCATGAACGCTAGGGAATTGATAAATTTCTTTGCTCTACGTCTTTGCTCTAGGGCTCAATGGGAAATAAGGGAAGTTGCTTGGAGAATGTTCGAGGAAGTAAGAAAAGTCCATCCACTCATATTTAAGTATGCCGGGCCTTCCTGTATACTTCACGATAACTGGATAAGCAATTCCTTGGCTACAGTGGAAGATGTTGAGGAAGGAAAGCATCACCTAGTCTCAGAGAGGTGCATAGAAGGAGTCCCTCGGCCAAACATCCCTAAATGTATAACTAATTCAAGACAGATCGTGAACGTTTTCAAGAGTAACCGCGAATAAAAATACATAATGACACTTCTGAAAAAGGTTTTTTATGGCTACGTCCGTAGGACGGATGGGATGACGCTAACACAGCCTTTAGTCGCCTTCGGCGTTACGATTGTCCTGATCCTTGCGATAGGCTATGGAGGATATAAGTTCCTGAGTATAGCTCTAGAGGGTAAGCCCTCTCCCCTCAAGACAGATAGGTTTGAGGCCGGAAATATACCAACCGGAGAAGGGAGGCTTTGGTTCCCTCTACAATATTACGGGTATTTGTTGATTTACACCACATTGGAGCCTATAATTGTTCTATTGTTTCTGGCATCGTCTGCTCTAACTATTCAAGCTACTTACTATCTCCTCTTCCTTGTAGGGGCGTTAATAATCGTACTTTATCCTGTTATAAATTATGCGATAAGACAGATAAATACTATATCTTATTGGGAGTTGAGAAGGTGAGAAAATGACTCAACCCAACCAACCTACCACTCAACCCAACCAACCTACCACTCAACCCAACCAACCTACCACTCAACCCAACCAACCTACCACTCAACCCAACCAACCTACCACTCAACCCAACCAACCTACCACTCAACCCAACCAACCTACCACTCAACCCAACCAACCTACCACTCAACCCACCAAATCTAGGTTTGGTGATAAATTACTGCAGGAATTAAAGAATACCTTTGGGATAGAAGGAAAGGCAGAGAGCGATCGGCGAATTATGATAGAGATTCCAGATCCTGCACAGATACGGAAAGTAGCCGAGTTTCTAAGAGAAAAAGGGATTGATCATGTTAAGTCTATCACAGGGATAGATTATCCCGATCAAAAGAAATTTTCAATAGTTTACCATGTGTCATCCTATGGAGACTTTGAATTAGCTAAACTGATACTATCGTTACGAACTTATGTTCCGTATGAAAGACCAGAAATTGAAACACTTTATGAAATTTGGCCAAGCGTGTGGACCTTTGAAAGGGAAACGTATGAGATGTTGGGAATAACCTTCAAAGGGCATCCAGATCTTAGGAGAATGTTCCTACCCGAGGACTTTGAGGGAGTGTACCCATTGAGGAAGAGTTTCAAGGTCAAACAGGAGGCGTTATTCATTGACAAGCAGGCCTGAGGAAATGCTCCCAGAAGGGGGTATGGGAGTAGAAATAGTTCCGGCTTCTGGAGAACTTAACGTAGGGCCACAGCACCCAGGAGCTGGGCACATGAGGATAGTAGTCAAACTTAACGGAGACATAATAGAAGATGTGGATCTCGACGTAGGATATGTTCACAGATCTGTTGAGAAACTGTGTGAAAGCAGAAATTACATGCACTTGATTCCCCTGGTTGAGAGACCTGCTATACTGGATTCTATACATATGAACCTAGGATATATAATTGCTGTGGAAAAAATATTAAATGTTCAACCTCCAGAAAGAGCGCAATATCTTAGGAGTTTCGCGGCCGAAGTAAACAGGATAGCAAGCCACCTTTATGGTCTCGGCATCTTGACCGTCTTTTTAGGTCATTCAACTGGTTTCATGTGGGGATTTGGGGATAGGGAAGTGTGGGTCGAGATACTGCAGGCCCTCACTGGCGCTAGGGTGACCAACTCCTACGTTATTCCTGGTGGTGTAAGGAGAGATCTAGGCTCATCGATAGTGGAGATGACTAATAAAGCTCTCGACTATACGGAGAGGAAACTCAAAGACTGGAGAAGTATGGTTCTGAACAATCCAGTGCTTAGGGCTAGGTTGGAAAATGTAGGAGTTATGAGTAAGGAGAATGCGATTAAGTGGGGCGCCGTAGGTCCCAACTTGAGGGCTTCAGGAGTATATTACGATGTTAGGAAGACGGAGCCCTACGGTGCCTACGATAAACTAGACTTCGAAATTCCCGTATACAAGGAAGGAGACGGTTTCGCTAGGACCCTGGTTAGGTTCGAGGAGATAGAGCAAAGCATGAAAATTATTAGACAAATAATCAAAGACATTCCAGAAGGTCCTATACTTGCGGACAGATTCCTCAATCAAATTCCTCCAACAAGACGAAAGAAATGGTTAGAAGAACAACGTAGGGTAGTGTTCCCTGGGTATTATGCTTCGTTTAGGCCTCCTAAGGGAGAGGCAATATCCAGGATCGAAGCAGGGAGAGGAGAATTAGTTTACTACGTAGTAAGCGATGGAACTGCCCACCCTTACAGGTTGAGAATGATCACACCTTCCTACAGGTTGATATATGTTTTTAAGCAGCTCTCCAAGGGGGCAAGGTACGCTGACCTAGTCTCTATATATGGAAGTCTAGACTATTTCCCACCGGAGGCGGATAGATGATGAACATACTTTCTACCGTAGGATTCTACGTTCTCTATCCGTCGTTCTTCATCATGATAATTTTCCCTGGTTTAATCTTCGCTCTGGTAGTCCTTTTGTATACGATATGGTTCGAGAGAAAAATAGCAGCGAAGGTCCAAATGAGGTTTGGGCCACTCTACGCCTCCAAGCGTAGCGGCGGATTTCTCCAGCTAGTTGCAGATGCTATAAAATTCGCTTTTAGTGAGATAATTGTTCCTGAACAGGTAAACAGAACGCTCTTCGTGTTAGGGCCAGTGTTGTATCTCTTAGTGAGTATATTGCCACTAGCTCTGATTCCCTTGTCTGTAATCCCGATTGCCGGCTCTCCTCTCTCCGTTTACTACCATACTTTCTTCGATTCCTCAGTTGGCACCGGTGTAGTAGCGGCAGTAGTTTCTAATTACAGTTTACTCCTTGTATTAGCGCTCGAGTCTGTTACGCCCATTTTCGTTTTATTAACCGCTTGGGTCACTAACAACAGGTTCGCTTTACTTGGAGCCGTTAGGGAGGGACTGCTATCGGTGTCCTACGACGTCCTTCTCATAATGGCTTCTCTTTCTCTAGCGATCGAGTATCACACATTGGACATAGCCAAGATTGTTGAAGGACCTTTGCCTGGATTTGTGGCGAATCCATTTGCAGCTTTCCTTTTCCTAATTGGAATGTTGATAGGAACGGGGAGATTTCCCTTCGATATAGTTGAGGCGGAGTCTGAGCTAGTCGCGGGTCCGTATACGGAATATAGTGGACTTCTCTTCGTCCTTTCTATGGGGGGCTCCTATATTGGAACCTTTAGTTACTCGATATTGTTCGCTGACCTCTTCCTAGGGGGATGGCAACCCTTCACTGGTTATTACGGCATGATCTTTACGGTTTTCAAGGCCGTACTAGTCCTCATGTTCGCCGTCTTCATGAGGTCTGTGTACGGTAGGTACAGAATTGACCAAGCGCTAAGAGGGAGTTGGAAATACTTGTTCCCCTTAGCCTTGGTATCTTTAGTATTAGGTGGGGTGGTTGGAGTATGGATAAGATAGAAAACAAAAATCAAGAAAAAATAAAGGAGTATGAGAAGAAGAACACGTTCAGACTCTTCGCTGATCACGTTACCGCAATAGCGACCGGGCTTAAGTACACCGTTAAGCCCACTAGGATAACGCTGAAGTACCCTGAAGAGTCTTTACTACTTCCCAACGGTTATAGGGGAATGCTAAGACTCTATAAGGACGTTTGTATAGGCTGTACCTTGTGTGCGCTAGTCTGTCCAGCCGATGCAATGAAAATGGCGACGGATCAAGGAAAGAAGTATCCAATGATCAACTATGGTAGGTGTGTCTTCTGTGGTTTCTGTGTCGACATCTGTCCGGTAGATGCCTTAAGGGAGACCGGCATGCATGACGCAGCCTTCAAAAATAGAAGGGACTTAGTATTCGATCCTGATAAGTTCAATGCCGACTTCACCCAAGATATGCCTACCGGAAAGGTTGTCAGGAGAGTTAAGACCGTAATAGATGAAAATAAGGGGATTAAGTATGAGCCTGCCGATAATTGACATCGAGCTTCCTGTATTTGTGATCTTCTCCGTATCTGCCATAATTTCCTCGCTTTTGATAGTTAATTCTAGGAACGTCTTCTACTCTGCGGTCTCCCTAGGCATATTAGGCATATCCGTTGCGGTGATTATTGCTCTCCTTAATCCAGAGGCATATGCTTTGTACTCTGCTATTCACTTGTTGCTTTACGTCGGTGCCACCGTGGTCTTCATTGCAATATCCTTGGTTCTCTTTAGAGGGGTTCAGGTAAACGAGTCTAACATTCCTTGGGCCTCTCCGTTGGCCACCGTCCTCGGTATTGTGTTATTGTCCGTAATATTGGTTCCCTTCCTTAGCGCCTCTAGCCCCTTACCTCCTCAAGCCTTGAACTTAACCGTGTTAGCGCAGGATCTTCTAGTAAAATACTGGTTCCCGACAATAATAATTGTAATAGCTCTGGCGACAACTCTAGTGGAAGCTATAACCCTAGCCAGGAGGGATTGAAATGAACACTTTGTCTTTGATGGGAATAACATTAGCTGTCGTCCTTACTTCGGTCGGTCTATACGGAATATTCCGTAGTAGGAACGTTATTAGGATCCTGCTTTCATCCGAAATTATTCTTAATTCATCCATACTATTCCTTTTTTCTGCTGCTTCCGCATTGGGTAGGACCTATACTCCAGTTCTCTTCTCGGTCTTCGCCATCGGGATGGCCTTGACGGAGGTCGTAGTGGCCTTCGCGGCCATCATTCTGTATTACAGATTGAAGGGTAGATTAGAGGTGAGTTAAAATGATATCATTGTTTGTTTTTATTATATCATTTATTCTTGCATCCGTTCTTGTTTTTTCAAAAACTAAGAAAAATAGCCTCATCATTTCTTTGATAGCAATTCTAATCAACTTGTACTACATCGTTAGAAGGGGCCTATACTTCACCTTTTATGTTTCCTATGGAGTAGGTAATTTCGGCTTCACTGTCAATAATTTCAATTTCCCGTTCATTGTTACTATTTTGCTTGTGACTTCGGTTACCGCGTTCTACTCGACGAGGTACATGTCGAAGAAGTTTGAGGAGATGGGTGGAGGGAGCTGGGGAACCTACTACGCCCTTTATGCGTTATTCAGTATTTCGATGTTGTATGCGGTGCTTTCTGTTAATCTCTTGGAAATTTACATCTTCTTGGAGATTGCCCTCATCACCTCTTTCCTTCTAATCTTAATGTATGGATATGGCGATAGAAGGAGGATATCACTTCTCTACTTCGTGTGGACTCACGTTGGAACTTTACTAACACTATCTTCGATAATAATAATTGGTCTTACCACTGGTAGTATGGATATTTACAACGGGACCGCTTACGGGCTTCTCAATTACTCCTCAATTCCTTACGTCGGTTTTGTGCTGGGTATAGGAGTCGTAGGTATGCTGATCAAGTCGGCCACATTTGGTTTCAATATATGGCTACCATACGCCCACGGTGAAGCCCCCACCCCTATATCCGTTTTGTTGAGTCCTAACATGGTCGGGCTAGGAGTATTCGTGATAACTATCTATTTCTATCTATTTTCAGCTCTGGCTCCGTATGCCCCAATCTTCATTGCGTTGGCCTTGCTGACGATGATATATGGGGGAATCAACGCACTAGCTCAACGTGACTTCAAGAGATTCCTAGCCTATTCTACAGTCTCCCAAATGGGTTACATGTTGCTGGGTTCTTCAATTGCCTTCGCTATAGGTCTCAAGAACTCCGTCTTAGATCTTCCTCTAGGGATACTGGCGGCCCTCCTGATTTACGTTTCTCACGGTCTCGGAAAGGCAGTTCTCTTCATGAGCGCAGGTTCAGGGATAACTGAGCTTGAGACGCGAGATATCGAGAAGATGGGGGGCCTATATCTTAACTCTCCTCTCCACTCCACTCTCTCGTTCATTGGACTGCTCAACATCTTAGGTCTACCACCTACAGTAGGACTTCTGAGTGAAATCCTCCTGATCATGTCAGCAGGCCAACTCATAGGCGTTTATGGAGTCCCAGTTTTTGTTGGAGTCACAGCAGTTTTAATGGTAGCTATAGCCATATCCTCAGGCTACGGAACATACTTATTCAAGAAAGTATACGGTGGGGTTCTTAAGGTCCAGAAAAGTCTAGATATAGCTACAGTATATAGCATTTCGATGGGCTTACTGGCCTTCTTCAGTGTTCTATTTTTCTTCTTCCCTCAACTCCTTTTCCATGGCGGCCCCAATCCTCTAAGTTACTTCGTGCAAGTAGTTAGGGGCACAGATCCTGTGCTTCCATTAATAGTCTTCCTTCCTATGTTAGGCTCTCTTTTATCCATCCTACTTCCCTCTGGCGTAAAAGACACCGCTAGGGGAGTTCTATCCACGACCTTAATCACAACCTCTGCCATTTTGGCCATCTACAACCTTATTACAGTAGTGGGTAGTCCTGTGCCTTTCTATTCTCCAACTAAGTTCCAATGGACCTTCTCCTATTTCGACTTTAGTTCTAGTCTCTTACAGGCTATACTTGGAGTGTTCGTGTCTGTGCTCTCTACCTTGATCGCGATATATAGTATAGGGTATATGAAGGAGGACAAGGTTCTGAGAAGATATTGGGCATTCTTTACCATTTTCGTCGCTTCCATGTTGTCTGTCATTTACTCTGATAATCTTATTCTCTTCTTGGCGGGATGGGAGGGGACAGGCCTCGCTTCTTATGGCCTGATAAGTTATTGGCTTAATGATGACGAGCATAACGTGGTAGGAGACTTTGACAGACAAGTGTTGGGAATAAGGAATCTATCCTTCCCGACTACCAGTGGAATAAGAGCCCTAGTTTTCACCAGGATAGGCGACGTAGCCATGCTCACAGGCCTTGGCGTGCTTCTGTTCTTAAGTAGTGGAACCCAGTATTCTGCTACTACCCTGCTCTACCCATCTCCCACCGGCGGATTGCTAAGACTGCTCTTCACCTTGCCCTCTCACTACCCCTCCTTTGCGTGGCTTGTGATGCTGTTTATATTTCTGGGAGGACTGTCCAAGAGCGCGCAATTTCCATTCACACAGTGGTTACTAACGGCAATGACAGGTCCCACCCCAGTGAGTGCATTGATACATGCAGCTACCATGGTCAACTTGGGAGCTATGATAACCTTCCTGTTCTATCCATTCATGGATCTTTCCAGTCCACAGACTGCTCTCTATATGGAAATAGCTGCCGGGGTGGCTTTATTTACGGCGTTCTACGCTAGCTTTAACGCACTTGTTGCTAGAGAACAGAAGCTGATCCTCGCCAATTCCACTGCAGATCAAATTTCTCTAATGATATTCTCCTCTTCGATAGGCGGTGCGCTCGCTTACGTAACTGGTAACCCCACATTGTTGACTGCTGGTATTGTGGCAGGTCTAATCCAGATGATAGCTCATGGCATCTACAAAGCATCGCTTTTCATGAATGCCGGCTATGTGATACATTTCACAGAGAACAGATATATCTCATCTTTCCGTAACCTCTACAAGAAGATACCAGCGGTGTTTGTGCTTCAACTTCTGGCAGCTCTTAACCTGGCCAACTTTCCCTTCTTGATTGGCTTTTGGGGGCATGATGTGATAAGTAACTTAACTGCTAGTACGGACTTATTTTACGCTACTGTTTTACTTGACTTGCTCGGTGCTGTTTATATCATGCGTCTGGTATTCAAAACGTTCACGTGGAGGAATGCAGAGGAAGGAGAGGAACACGAGACCTCGAAGCTTATGGTGGTGTCTCCTCTAATATTAGTGGCAGGGTCAATTGTAATGGGTGGCCTGTTCTATTCTTTCTTCTCCTCTATATCCTCGGCTTTCTCCTTGACTTATTCAATCTCATCACTGGACATTGCAAGCGTCGCCGTAGGACTTATAGGAATAGTTGTTAGCGTACTCGCTTATTACGTTGCCCAAATAGACCTTTATAAATACAGCGGAGTGAGGGGACTTCTGGACTTCTTCTACTATGGTTGGTACGTCAACCCGTTCTTCGATGCTATTGGTTTGGCCTACAGGAAGTTCAGCCAATCAGTGTTCAGGTATTTCGAGACCGGCGTATTTGACGATCTGATCAATTACAAGCTACCATCCTCTATAACAACTGCTGGGTCTAAGATTTTCGGCAGCATTCAAACGCAGGTTCTCAGGGACTACGTTGCCGTCTATGGAGCGGGAATAGTGGTGCTCTTCATTCTTTTCCTAATACTTCTCGTGGGGGTGAGGTGAACTATGAGTCCAACGGATTTTGTTCTGGCCGTCCCTACTCTCCTACTAACGGCGGTGGCGATAGCCGTACTTTACGTGGATAAAGGAACGGACTCATCGTTTAGTAAAGTTACTTGGTCGGCACTCGGTTCACTTGTAGTAGTTTTAGCTGTCCTGGCAGTAGGCATGGGCCTTAACGTTGAAGGGTATGCTTTCTCCGAAACGGTATTCGTAGATCTAATTGGGTATCTCTTGGCAATCGGAGCTACCTTGGCCACGTTAATAACGCTAGTAGGAGCTAAGGCGCATATTGAGGGTTGGAAGACGAGGACGTCCTTCGTGTCTCTTGTACTTCTAACCCTTATGGGCACTATATTTATCTCATTTGCAGCAAACGTTCTAGTCATAGTTTCGTCTTGGGCGATAGCGTCAGCAGCTTCCTACGCCATAGCAATGATAAGGAAGGACTATAGCTCGGCCGACGCAGGCATCAAGTACTTGGTTATGGGGTTAGTCTCAAGCTCGCTGATGATATTTGGCTTCTCGCTTTACGTTCTATCCTCTGGCTTCGATTTCTCTCTCTTTATCAATGACCCAGTTCTTCCGTTATTCGTTCTAGGTTCGTTCTTCCTCATAGTTGCCTTCAGCTTCAAGATAGGTGCTTTCCCATTTCAAGCATGGTTACCCGACGTTTACGCCAATGCGGACAGGGTGACTGTGACTTTCATCTCTTCAACGTCTAAAGTCATAGGTATAGCCGCATTGCTGAGAGTTTTCGAGTTCGTTAATATTACCTACCCTTACAAGCTTTACCTATTCCTCGCATTCGCAGTAATATCAGTAGGTAGTATGTTCGTGGGAAATGTAACTGCCTTCTCTAGGAGGGATCTGCCGTCTATACTCGCGTTCAGTAGTGTGACTCAAGCAGGATTCCTGATGATTGGATTTGCCATGCTGTTCTTTCAACCTAAGATCGCGGAAATAGGGATTTCAGTTCAGACGTTAGGATATGTTATAGCTCAGGCTGGAATATTTCTTTTCATTAATCTTATTGATAAGAGCGTAGGCGACACCTCACTCTCTTCACTCAATGGACTTTCCACTTCAGATAGGCCACTTGCTTTGGGTGTCTCACTGCTTGTCCTGAGCTTATTGGGCATACCTCCACTGATTGGTTTCTGGGGAAAGTTGTTCCTCTTCGAGTCCAGCTTCGTTCAGCCCTGGCTGCTGGTTTTGGGAGTAATAAATAGTGCCATTTCAGCGGGATATTACATTCCGATAGTTAGGGAGATGTTCAAGCCGGGTAATCTGAAGTTGCCGGAGTCACCAGAACGAGATGGTGTGGTGATGGCGGCTGTGCTTACTGTGGCAGTAGGATTTATTGCTCCACTGTTGTTCCTTCTAGTGGTCTAGCTTGGTCAAGGTAGCACTCGTTGGAGTAGGCAATGTGGCGTCCTCTCTAGTGCAAGCGTCCGAATTAATGGAATCTGGGAAGGAGATACTAGGTATTGAACTACCTCCAAAGGAACCTATCGAGATTGTGGCCGCCTTTGATATAGATAAAAGAAAGGTTGGAAAACCTTTACGAGAAGCAATATTCTCCCCCCCTAACGTTGTAGCTAAATACGTAGATGTAGAAACTGACTTACCTGTACTGAGGGGTCCTACTCTAGATGGTACACGAGGGATTCTCGGCGATATAATAGAAGAGTCTGACGCTCCTTTTGTTGATGTCGTGAGCGAGCTCAAGAATGCAAAGGCCGAGGTTGTGGTCTCTTTACTTCCAACCGGAGCCGACGAGGCCTCTAGGTTCTACGGTAAGGCCTCGCTACAGGCAGGCTCGGCTTTTATAAACACAACTCCATCTCCTGTAGCTAAAGAGCTAGGTTCCAGTTTTAAAGCCAAGGGGGTACCCATATATGGGGACGACCTGCTAAGCCAGATCGGAGGCACTATAACCCATGCGGGGATTATGGAATTCCTGAGAAGTCGAGGTGTGAAGTTGCTAAGGTCCTTTCAGGTCGATATAGCTGGAACTACCGAAGCCATGGTTACGCTAGAAGGGTGGAGGAAAGAAGTTAAAAAGGAAGTCAAGACTAACATGATTTCCCACACCTCTGAGGGGGCAGAAGTCGTGGCGGGCACCTCAGATTATGTTAGTTTCCTAGGAGATAGACGAGTAAGTTATATTGTCATAGAAGGTACATATTCCTTGGGTGTTCCACTAAGGATAGAGGTCTCATTAAAAACGTTGGACGGTCCTAACGCGGTACCTCCCCTAATTGAGCTCATTGGCCTCGCTCAACAATTCAAACGAATGAAAATAGGGGGTCCTGTTAAGGAAGTTTGCGCCGCATACTTTAAGTCTCCCCCGAGCAAGTTAGTGGGACGCTAGAAGATAAGAAGATTAGGTTGAGAGAGATGGTGATGAAAAGAACTCCGGTCGGATGAGTGAAGAGCCGTGTGAGGACTGAAATTCACCCCCTAGAAATCACCGTGTACTTTTCCTCTAGGAGCTGTTCGAATCGCTCCTTTACGACGTCGGAGAACTTCGCGACTATTGGCAGCAGTTCTTCTCTTTCCTTCTCGCTTAAGTGTCTATACTCCACCTTGGGTGAACCGGCTTTGTCCTCGAAAAGTTTGATCGCGAACTCTCTAGCCTTAGGTGGAAGTAATTCCTTTAAGTCGTAATAGGGTAACTGGCTCAGCTTTCTAGCCTTTTCCCCATCTATCACGCCCTTCAGCACCATAGCCCTTAGAAATCTCTCTACCTCTAGTGGGTTAGGTTGTACACCTATTTTGGATGTGCTTAAATGTCCTCTCACGAAAATCCTTCCTCCTACCATACCTGAACCTACGTGATTTCCCAACTCTTCCTCGTTCTTGTTGAACACTAAAATTACTCCCCCTCCCATGTATTCTCCTAAATAGTCGTCGAATGTCCCCCCGATCACTAGGTATGGCCTCTTGTTTTTGTATTCACGCATTTGTATTCCTGCCCTGTTTCCGACGTTTCCTCGGACGAATATCTCTCCTCCTTGAAAGGCCTGGCCAAGCACGTCTCTAGCGTCTCCTACTATTACCACTCTACCGTCGTGCATAGTGTCCGCAGCATCGTCCCCCACATTTCCATAAACATAGAAGTTATTTCCATTATTGAGATTAGCCATGCAGTTCCCGACCGTGCCGTAAACCGTGATCTTAGCTCCCTTTATTCCCGCTCTGGGTAAGTTTATCCCGAGGAACCTAGGACCCATGGCATTCAGTAATACGGCCTCTTCCCCTTCTCTTACCAACTTCAGTAATAGCTCGTTTATCTCCTTGTAATTCAACCTGCTCACATCAATTCCGTTTCCACTTTTTTCCATAACAAACCTAGAACCCACGGGCATGGACTCCCTGCCCATTCTTATTATTCCCCTGTTCAGTGAGGCTATCATGTATCCTCCAGGCCTTAAGGTCCAAACTCTAGCGTTCGTACTTAGTTCCCTGATCTCGCTCTCCTCACTAGCCGCGAATATATAGTTTTCGTCCTCTCCCACTACGGCTGGCCTGAACTTAGCCCTGTCCGCTATAACTATCATGTAGAGGTCGTCTCCACTGTAGTATCCAATCACTGCGGTAAATGGGCCATCCAAAGAACTTCCCTTCACAAACTCCTTTGCTCCTACTAGAACTTGAGTGGCCTCTTCTACACTCAATCCCTCGTTCAGAAGCTCCTCGAAAAGTAGGGCTATCACCTCACTGTCGGTTCCAACGAAGCTCCTCACTCCCCTCGACCTCAGAAATTCCACGTTAGCTCCAAAGGAACTGACATCACCGTTATGAACAACGGCCACATCGAAGCCGGAGAACGGGTGGGACCAGAAGGGGTAATACCCTGGGGAATTAGTTGGCTGCCTAGTATGGGCCAGCCAGAGATCGCCCAGTATTCTGTAGAGGTCGGCCTCCCGAGCCACTTGTTCTGGAAAACCGACTCCCTTCATTACATGTAGAGCCCTTCCTATAGAGTAGATCCGTCCCTCACTGTCTTCCCACATGATCTCGTTTGCCCTCCTTATCGCCTTATGGACTAGAGGTTCTTCACCTACTACTGTCAAAACACAATCACACAGTTCTCCCAGATTTCTCTTCACTTCTAAGTTCATTACGTCCACTCCCATTCGATTTAGCCTCTCTGTGATTAGTTTGGGATCTCTGACGTAGGCCCTTACCTCTATTTCGGCTTTGTTATCTGCATTAAATACTGCGAAACCCGCCCCGAGTTCACTTCCCCTATGCCTAACTCTAGTTATGGCTCTTAGAGTTTCTTCCCCGCTAACTTTTGGGGCGTGAGGTTTCCTTAAGATTCCGAAGACCCCACATCCTGAGGGTTGATACATCATAGCGAACCAGCCACCTTCACTCTTAATCTTCTACTTACCTCAGAGCTTAGGTTGATGTTTCTCATGAGCTCCCTGTTACCAACCATTGAGTTACTAACCTTGTAAACCCCCGCTGCTCCGGCTATCAGGGCGATCTCTCTTTTCAATCCGGCCATTAGATTCAGGGCCTTCTCCTCCATTCCCTTTCGACTTCCTTCCCCTACGGCTATTTCCATTACTTCAGCGGGAAGAAGCACTATATCAGCTCCCAATCCTACTAATTTCATTATATCCCCAGCGTCCCTAAGGGTTCCAGCTGTTACAATTATGTCGTATCTATCTCTCACTCCTAGTCTCTTGAGGTGGGTATCTATTTCTGACGTAACTAGCTCTAGTGGTTCTCCCCGCTCTTCTATAACTAACCCAGCCACTCCTTTATGTTCCACCAGTCTAAGTCCCTCTAAGGTACTACCTATCAGCCAGTACTTGCCACTCTCTGGCTTATCAGACCAACCTATTACACTTAACCCATCTTTGGCAATAGAGATGTCCTCATATCCTTTAGTGGTTTTTAGCGTGAGAACAGGGATGTTATTCGCCAAGGCCCCCCATTCTATCGCGTCTCGCAGTTCGAACTCCGCATGTCTAACGTCAAAACCTAAAGGTGCCGAAAAAGGTAATTTACCTCCTAGTAACCTCACCGAGCTGTCTATCTCCTCTCTATATGGATCTATGGAGGGCCTAGTGACTTGAGCCCCATCAATTCTAAGCCAATCCACTATTCGTCTGGGAAGCTCCACGTCCGGAGGAGCGGTACTCCCCATACTAGTCACTGTTGGAACTCCCTTTGATGCCAACTCATGAAGGTGAGTTAGGACCTCATTTGACTCCTTCGACCTGATTGATGGCTCTGAGTCTTCTGGAACCCCTTCTATCCCTAATACCCCCAAGGCATCTTTAGTTAGGGAATTACCTCTAAGGAGATCTCTTCTGCCTACTAAGTCGCTGACTCGCCTTAATCCAAGTCCACCCACAATTTCAGAGAGTTCCTCCGAGAAGCCGTTAACAAAGTTAACTAACCTTGAGAGGGCAAAATCGAAGTCTATCTCCCGAGTGCCATCGATCTTGTTAGTGAGTGCGGTAGGACAAGAACCGATGTGACACTTGTGGACCATGACGCACCCCATTGCTATCAGTACACTGGTGCCCAAGTTGACGGCATCCGCACCTAATGCTATTAGCTTGGCAGCATCCATCGCATCTCCTACCCTACCTCCAGCTATCACGTAAAATCCTTCCCGTCTGCCCTCCCTTCGTAGAACTCTGTCTGCACTTGCCACGGCCAATTCAATTGGGATCCCTATGTTGTCTCTAACTGCGGTTGGAGTTGCTCCAGTTCCGGCTCCATGGCCATCAATTATCACCCCATCCGCCCCCATCCTAGCAATTCCAGATACGACGTACGGTATGTAGTTCGTCGCTGCGACTTTAACTAGTACGGGTTTTCCAGTAGCCTCCTTCAAAGCTTCGATCCTTTGGCCCAGGTCCTCGATTGAGTATATGTCGTGATGAGGAGCTGGAGATATGGCATCTATCCCCTTAGGTATTCTCCGAGTCAGGGAGATAGGATCCGTTACTTTAGATCCAGGTAGATGACCTCCTATCCCAGGCTTAGCTCCCTGTCCTATCTTAATTACAATCCCCCTTCCCGCCATTAGGGTATTTATATCTACTCCAAATCTAGCGGAAGCCCACTGAACTAGGATGTTTCTATGCTTAGCTACTTCTGGATGGAGTCCTCCTTCGCCGGTTCCTGCCAGTGTCCCAGTCTTGTCAGCTGCCTCCGCTATTACTACGTTGGGCGTTCCGCTTAACGCTCCAAAGGACATGTCCCCTAAATATACGGGGGACCTAAGCTCTGTTCCTAACATTTTAGTTACGATTTCTGCCTCTCTCCCTTTCTCTAACCGCTTAAAGTAAACCCTATCTAGTATCCTGAGAGAACCAGCCTTTTCCACTCTCACCTCTCCTTTCCCTGTAGTGGCCAGCCTTCTTATGTGAGAGATTCTGTTCACGTCCCAAAATTCTGCCCCCCTTTGGCTAGGAACGTCCAAGTAACTATTAACTATCATTAGATGTCAAGGATGAACATAAACATGTCCATACTTTATACTTTAATTGATGGAAATCGTACAGTGATGGTGAAAAAAGGAAGTCCAGCTCTTTGACTTTCGTTCTTCTCCTAATCTTAACACGCACTTTTAAGTAGATAAATCGAACCAATAACGCGAATATTCGTTCATTAATCCGCACCTAGACTCACGATGAGTCAGAACGCTAAACTATTTCAAACTCTCCCTATCCATGTATATGTTAAAATTGAACTGTTAACAGTATTATGATATATCTGGCAACAGTACTTTTATGAGAGATCCGTGATTATAGGACGTTATGCCTGACACCACATCTTTAAATTCCTGAAACTCTGTGCCAAACTCCTTAACTTGATTTGTGGTCAGCCGCGGGTTCTCACATCAACTTCAGGAGAATCCCCTCATCATCCCAGGCGCTACTAAGGAGGTCCTTCTGGGTGTTTGCAGAGTCTTTTGGTCTAAAAATCTAGAGAAGCGTTAAAGTTCCAGGTTAATAAACAGTATTAATGTTGTGACTCTTTTACAAACCGACGAAGGCCTCGCCCTTCTAGAGTCAGGGACCACAATTCCAACAACGATTTTCCTAAGACTTCCTCCCGGGAGCCAACGACGTCCCTCCACAGTTCGACCTAGGGCCAGACTAAAAACTTGAGGGACGAACAGTCCCCCCTTTCCACCGAACTAGATGCCATCGATGGAGGTTCCCTTCGTCAATTTCTAACGGGCCTCCCCTCAGATCAACCAACCGTCCACCTAACGAGACCGGAATCGATGGAGGGAACGGCGAAACCCTTGGAGGAGGAACCCTATAGCAAGGGGGAAGTGGGGCTTAACGCAGTAGTGTAGAACGTGGAGTAGAATTGAGTAGGTAGTACAGAAAAGTGTGGCTCACCTACGGATATACCTGAATCTCGATCACTCTTCCACTCTTCTATTTCGTGTCCTAAAAGCACTCGGAAAAGGCCGAAGTTGGTCACCGTTGGTTTAATTGCACCTACGGTCATGAGAACAGTAGGGTATTGTAGCTGTCACCAACCTAAAAAGGTGGGTCTCTCTGAGCCTCTCGACTGCCCCTAATGAGAGATGTAGTCCTGATGCGATGAGAAATCCCTTAGACTGGGAGGAATTGATCAGATATGGAACTCCGTATTAAGGTTCATGCTCTACCTAGACGTGTTTTACCCCTCACATATAGGTAGGGTCTTCATTCATAAATTGTTTCAGAGAATCTGGGAAAAGTTTAAAACTTACATTGAAGAGAAAGAACTTATGAAGGAGAGAGAGGTGGAGGCGAGAAAATTAACGGGGAAAAAGGTAGTGAAGGGGAGGGTATACCAGTATGAGTACTACACTCTACCACTCAATCTTTACGTTCCTAAATCTATGGTTGAGAAATTTGGGACCAGATTCTATTTGCAAGTCGATGAAGATAGCGGTATAATAATTATACGACCAAAGGGAGAGAAAGCACAATGAATTGTCATATACATTGAATTAAATTATATCGTTTATTCTTTATATTATTTTTCTACTAACTTTGCTGATTCTTGCGAATATTGTAATATAGGCATATCCTATTAAATAGGCAGGAACGGCACATAGGTTCGACCTTAATGCTAGGTTTACAGAATGTTTTACCTAGTGAAGTGAGTCCAGCGTACATCATCTTTAAAATGTAGAGCTTACGTTGAGGTTCTTGCCCGATTACGGCCTCACTAAGGTCCTCGTAAAAATTATCACCTAAAAGTCTGTGACCCACTATCGAGACGTATTTGGAAATGGGGATGTGGGGTACATTTCCAGCAAAGAGTGAGATTGCTAGTGCCGTTTCTTCCCCTATTCCTTTAATTCCAATAAGTTCGCTTGTATTCGAAAGAATGTCATCTCCCTTAATTTTTTTAAGGTAAGCTAGCGCCTTTATGCTTTTTAGCTTTCTCTCCTTAAAATTGATGTGTCTTAGAATTCTAAGAACGGAAGATGAATCGAGTCTGCTCATACTAGGAAGGTCATTCAACGCCTGTTCTCTTAATACAGTTAAGGTTTCTTCTACTCTTTTCCACCTAGTGAGTTGAACTAATACTGCAGTTATTACTACTTCATCAGCAGTGAAGGCGCCTCCCCACCACGCCGGAGAGTAGGGATCTGTTATCACCCACCCTTGTTCTCTCAAAAATGCCTCATGTGATTCCAGCATTTTAATAAATTTCCACATTAGGTCTTTATCCATACACCTTATCACCTTCGTCTAGGGAAGTTTTAATCAGTACAATTACATTCCTTATCTTGAGGTTTGGGCTTCTTAGGATTTCATGATATTTGGCATCGTTCCTCGGCCCTTGAACTTCACCTAAGCATGTAGGAAACCCCACCTTTCTCGGCCCAGTTAGCTGGAAGACTCAGATCCACATCCTCGCAATTTCACAGGTTTGAGGGAACTTGCCCAACCTCTGTAGATGTTGAAAGACGTATTCAACTGTTTGTCTAGGGTGAAACCCCTTTACACACGAAAGTCCCGCCCGCCTTTCGGGAAGCCTATACCTAGGCAGGACTTGAGATTAGTCGGGGATCCTTTTTCTTCACGAAGGAGCCGTATGGAGGCCTTAGTATTTAACTTAACGGAGGTTGAGGGGGCGGAAGTCCCCTTCCGTGGGGACGGACAGCCCCCTTATGTAAACCTCTTTACGGTTGTCAAAATACTATTTCTACGACCTCTACTGTGAGAGCTGGGTCGCACCCTCTGGGCTGGGGGAACTCACGCCCGTAGAGAGGAAACCCTCCGCGATCCCCCTTCCGTACTGTTCACAGAAAGGTTCCACCGAACCTCCGCTACGTAAGGAGATCGAGGTTCCTCCGAGGTGCGGGACTCACCGCGAGGACGCCCCGTCCGCGAGGGCGGGGTAGTTCACTAACTTCCTACCGTGCTTCGAACTGACTTCCTCCCCGCCCTGGAAGGGACGAGGGTTCCCTCCCAAAGGGATCGTCGTTCCCACCATCGGTTCGGGATTACATCCCTCATCTGGTGGGCAGTCGAGTGGATCAGAGATCCACTCCCATTTGAAGAGGAGGGGACTTTCACCCATTACGTCTAGTCCCTTAAGAGAAGGAGATAATAGCTGCTCCTCCCTCAGTCCCATTAAACCTTAGATCGAGCTGGGGAGGAGCGTCGTTAGTACCACTAAGAGAAATTTTACAAAGAAGTATAAATATGAGGGGGCTGTCCGTCCCCGCCGTGAAGGGCGAGGCTTTCCGCCCCCTCAACCCCCCTCTCTGTAAAGGACTGTATTCTACCCCTCTTCAACTCCATACCGTACTTCAAGCTGTACAATTCCTTCAAGGAAAACGTGACGAACTTATCACCGTCATATGCGTCCAACGTGTAAATGTTGCTATCAATTGCTAGGAAATCTAGGGGAGTTGAACGAGGTAACTTGTAACGGAACGGCAAGTACACCTCGTCCTCCTTTATCACGGGCTCACCCAACTCAAGTCCCTTAACTCGTCTGGAGAACCAAGTGTGAGACCAAGAGTAGGTAATATACTCGCGAGGTCTTACAGTAATCCTTACGCTCGCACCATCGACCTTCCTAAGCGTCGACTTTATTCTGACGTAAACCTCCTTCAATCTAGGTTTCCTCAACGACTTTCCCTTCTCAGCCCTCCTCTTCCAACTCCTCAATATTGAGTAAGCATCATTCATTGCCTTATCCGCGTAGTGGGAAGCTAGAATGTTGATCTTCTCCAACTCGTCCCTCAACGTCTTGTACATTTCTTTCTTCGGTAAGGTTACTTTGACCTTCGTGGCTTTCTTACCTTTCTACACTTTCTTCCTCTCAACTTTCACCCTCCCTCACAACCGGTCTAACGCTTTCCGTAGTAGGACTCTGCAGTTCTCTAGTAGTACCTTACTTTCCTCCCTCTTATCGTTCTTTATGGAGTACGTTAGGTAAAAGAACTCCTCTGGTTGAAACGATCTAATCCTTGAGCTCTTCGACACACTCCTTCACCTTTTCGTGTTTATGGCTCCTCATACCGTAGAGTTTACCGCCGAAAGAGACTAGGATTGAGATTAAGTCTTCGACCAGTTCCTGCTCGGGTGTTTCGTCCTCATTGTTTAGCACTACTATTTCGCAGTTGTGTGCTTTGCACACCTCCTCAAGTATTTCGAAACCGAACCTTACCAGTCTGTCCGGGTAGGCTACGACCACTTTTGATACTTCGTTGTTCAGTATCATTCTTAGTAATTTGAGGAACCCCTTCCTCTTCGCGTTCAGTCCAGATCCAACGTCTGTTATCACTTGGTCGTATTCTTTAACGTTCTCCTCGAGGTACTTCACTTGGTTTGCCAGATCGTCTTTTTGCGTGTTTGAGGAGACCCTTGCGTATAGTATTTTCCTCTTTCTGACAATTCCCATCAGTTTCTCGACGTCCTCTTCTCCGAACCTCCATTTCCCGCTCTGTAGTACTACTGGTTTAATGTAGCCTTTCTTTACATATTCTCTGAGTGTTGCGTAGGATATTCCTAGGCGTTGGCATACCTCCTTAGGCTTAAGAATCATAGTAGATATACATACAAAGTATGTAAACTTCAGGCTTATCGGAAACTGTTGACAACGGCTGTCAGTACTAGTGGAGCCCCGTTCTCCACATTTGAGCGGGGTGTTTGGCGAAGCGGAAGCTCTGTTGAGTCCAGGCTGTTCACTTCACTATACTATTAGCTTAAGGAAAACCTCTGCTTGGTCAATCTAAGGTCCAAGACATCAATGGCCTCCAAAATTAACAGGTTGATTTCAACCATTCCAATAGGCTTCTAGCTCTATCGACCATAGAACTATTCGCCGTTTCATGAAAAGCTAGTACAACCTTATCTATTCTTCCAAGAGCTCCAGCTACTTTAGATACCGTTTTCATCTCCTTTGGGCCTTCCTTTGTGTATACGAATAGGTTCAGGGGGTCTTGGTCTGGAGCGTCGGAGAACTCGTGAAAAACGACCATCCCATCGGAGTCCCTCATTATATCGATGGCTTCCTTTCTAACTTGGTAAAACATCCTGGCACATTCGCCGTTCAGCTCCAAGTCCTTAGCCCTCTTGAACCCTTTCCTGAAAAGTATAGCATCGTGAGCATATCCTCCTTTCTTGCCCACCTCTGTCAGGATTCTGAAATCGGTCATATCGAGCAGTTCTTCGGACTTATTAGGTAACGAAAGCTCTCCATCCTTAAACATCTTGGCTAAAGCTAAGGCCAAGATTGCATTAAACATGCCCACTACACTGTGGAAATACACGTTCTGATACATGTGGGTCCTACCTAGAAGGAACTCCTCTGCTATTGGAACCCCCTTTTCCAACACTTGAAGCTTCCCGTCCCTGTATACCAATATTCGCTTGAGTCTCTCGAGATCGAAGAGGCCGTAAACTACGCCGGCGTAATAAGAGTCTCTTAAAAGATAATCTGACCTGTCTGCATCAATTGAACTTGAAATAATGTAACTGCAAAGCCTTTCTTCCTCACTCTTTGGGACGTCTAGAAGAGCGTCTTTGGTAAACTTGACCGGATCGGATATGTTGGTCTCCTTAGATATCTTCTCCAAGTTTTTAGCGAATTCCTCTTCAATAACTCGGAGACCTATATGCACATGAGTTTTCCGCCCGTTGTCTTCAAGTCTTAGTCCATATACTTTATTTGCCATTTCTAGTCCGAGCTCGAAGGTGTGAGAGAACGGTAAATGTCCTATATCGTGAAGCATTCCCACCGAGGAAACGAGGTTCACAAATCCTTTGCTTACGAAGTCAAGCCCACTATTTTCTCCAACCCTCTTCACTATCTCTGACGAGGCTTTCATTACTCCTAAGCTGTGCTCAAATCTAGTATGCGTCATCCCAGGATAGACATGACTTGCCAGACCGGTCTGAGATATGAACCTAAGCCTTTGGAATAACGGATTTGAAACTATCTCTATTTTGTCCTCATCTATTTCTATAAAACCATGTATAGGATCTCTAACTAGCTTCATCACTCTTCCTCCGCCAGCACCTCCAATATCGCCCTTGCGACTTGGTCTACCCTGTTCTCTAAAGTGGATCGATCAATCCATCTCTTCTCTCCTGTTAACTCATCGCTCACCACTAAGATCCCCGCAGTCTTGAGTCCCCTCATGTTACCTAGAGCGAAGAGAGTTGCACATTCCATCTCCACTCCAATATTACCTAAGCTGGCCCACCTGGAGACGAAGGAGCTATCCTCAGCGTAGAACGCGTCGCTGCTGAAAACGCTACCTTGCGCGAACTGGACTCCTCTATCTGACAACTTTTTCATTATCTTAGATGTGAGGATAGGCTCAGGAGAAGTAGAAATTGAGGCTGAGTTTCCTACGTATTGCCCTATTGTCCCCCCATGAAGATATGAGGCTCCAGTGGCCACAATTACGTCGCCTACTTTCAAATGTTCTACTAGCGAACCCGCCGTTCCCAGTCGAACAAAAGTCTTAACTCCTAGCATATACAGCTCCTCTACGACGATCGCCAACGATGGCCCTCCTATTCCGTGAGTAGCTACTGTAACTCTGCTCCCATTATAATAGCCAGTGAAGGTAAGAAAACCTCTGTTCTCATTAACTATTCTAGCTTCACTTAAAAGAGTAGCTACCTTCTTTACCCTTCCTGGGTCGCCCGCTATAAGAGCTACTGGAGCGACATCTTCCCTGCGGGCCAGTATATGAACTGGGTTCACAAAGCAGCCTGACTCTATCCCCTTTAAAAACAGTATCCTTAATATTTCGCATTCATGACTAAATATATTTTTAACACTCTACAAGTACAAACATAAAGGACAAACATTTAATTCCTGTCTAATTCATCCCGACTGTGGCTAAGGAATTATACTTTCCAAGACAGGTGGACCTCAACTACGTAGTGAATTCCCTAGTTTCCCAGCTTTCCAGCGAAGGCTATAAGGTTCAGTCCAATGTTGGAACAACGATGGCCGTAGTCCAAGCGAAGAAGGAGGGATTCCTCAGGACTCTCGTAGCAGCTAACAGAGCCTTCACCTTCACCTTCAACAATACGGTTAATGGGCTTCAAGTCAAGATAGGGATTGGAGCGTGGGTAGAAAACCTAGCGGCGACAGCCATAGAAACTGTAATTCTTGGTCCGATCTTCCTCGTCGTCGATGTGCCGGAGATGGTCTATAACGAACACATAGAGGGAAAGTTCGCTAGGATGATCGAAAACATAGTTAACCAGGCGCCATCCTCCTTTCAACAGGCTCCACCACCGTTTCAACCTCCTCAATCCGTGCCCCAGTACCAACCCATGCCTCAACAGCCTCAAGCCTCCCACCAACAATTTTCTTACTGTCCTAGTTGCGGAGGCCAGATTGCACCCAATTACAAATTCTGTCCTAGTTGCGGAACTAGGCTCTCCTAAGGATTTCCTTATATTTTTCACAGCTAATGTGTCGTTGCTGAATGGTGAGGATTGAGGTGATCTCTGATTAGTGATGAAGAAGTGAAGAAAGGAGCAGCGTTCAAACTATGACGCTGTCCTCTATTCTACTGCTTGTATTAATGAGCTTGTGAGGGTAGACCTTAGACCTTATTATCACAGTACCCTCCTCCACTACTACGTCGTCGCCCAAGGCGCTATTAACTATTCTGACCGGATTGTCCTTAGTTGATCTGATCTCACAATGCCTACCTATTATTGAGTTCTCAATTGACGCTCCTTCTCCTATGTAAACCCTATCCATCACTGCTGATCTGATGATTTTAGCCTCTGACCTAATGACACTGAAGTTATCTATAACGGACTCCTCTATGTAGGTTCCCGTTCCTATGTGGCAATGTCTTCCAATTAATATGTTTCCCTCCAGTTGGATTTCCTTTTCCTTATACTTTCTTCTTATATAGTTTCTCCTCCTAATAGAGTCGGGGCTCTGCCCTTGGATAAATATCCTCCTATCATCATCGATCTTCTTTCCAAGAAAACCCTCCTCAGGAACAGTCTTCAATAAAGTTAGCATGGCCTCCAAATACCTCTCTGGTGTACCTACGTCAAACCACAATTCGTCAGTCTGATATCCGTAGACGCTCCTTCCTGTCTCTATGAGATAGGGTATGAAGTCCTTACCGAAGTCCATCCTCCCCTCTCTCCTCATCTTGACTACTTCCTTCTCCTTGAAGATCTCCTTCACATCTGGAGATAGAAGGTATATTCCAGTGTTAACTAGGTTTGAAGGGGCCTGTTGGGGCCTCGGCTTCTCAACGAAGTTCTTGATTCTTCCATCCTCTTCCATCACTGCGACTCCGAAACCCTCCACTGAATCTAACCTCTTTAGGAGAATAGACATGGTAGCCTTCTTCTGTTCGTGGTATTCAACGAACTTCTTCAGGTCTATATGGAATAAGTTGTCACCTTGAATGACCATCGTAGTTTCGTTTACATCGTAGTACTCCATGTTTATTCTCACAGAATCTGCGTTTCCCACGCTGTCTATTCTAGGTTGATACTTGAAGTGCAACCTGGGCTTTATCTTATATCTCGAAGATAGCCCTATTCCCTCCTTGAAGTTATCGAATAACGACTTGTAGTTAACGTAACCTCTGACACCAAAAATGAATTCCTTTACTCCTTGTCTGGCCAACTCGAGTATTGGAAACTCCAACAGTGGCCTGTTAAGTATCCTGACTGTGGCCTTGGAGGTCTCTATCGTCAATGGTCTTAGTCTTAGGCCCTCTCCCCCAATGGGGATGATGACCTTCATTTTCGAGAGATCCATAATAGGATTTTAGCGGAATTCGCAAATAAGCAATGCATGAAACACGTGGCGATCGGTTTCGAGGTACATCAACCGTTTAGGGTAAGAAGGGATTACTTTTGGAACCCGAGGTATAGAGGGGATCTCGTAGAGCGTTTCTTCGACGAAACGCGTAATAGAGACATTTTCGAGAGAGTGAAACGCAACTGTTACGTTCCGGCGACAAAGATCATTCTAGAGGAAATAGATAGGGCCGAGGAAGAGGGAGTAGATCTCAAGTTCTTTTTTAGTCTATCTGGTACTCTCTTAGAGCAGGTAGAAAGGTGGGGTTCAGATTTCCTTGAGTTACTGAGGGAACTTAGATACACCAAGAAAGTGGAGTTCCTTGGTCAAACCTACTACCACTCCATAACGGGGACTTGGGAAGACAAGACGGAGTTCAGAGAACAAGTAAAGCAACATATTGCTCTAATGAAGGACCTACTCGACTACTCGCCGAGCATATTTGAGAATACTGAACTGCTCACCGATAGGTCCATAGCTAAGGAGGTGGAGGGTTTAGGGTTCAGAGGTATAGTCTTGGAGGGAAAAGAAAGCACACTTAAAGGTAGGAGTCCCAACAGACCATATAAACTGAAGGGAGGAAACATATCTCTCCTTTTTAGAAACTATAGGTTAAGCGACGATGTGGCGTTTCGCTTCTCCAATAAGTCGTGGGATCAGTACCCACTCACTGCCGAAAAATTCGCTGGCTGGATCAGTCAGTCGGAGGGCTATTACGCTCTGATATTTGTAGACTATGAAACGTTCGGAGAACATCATAGCAGACAGACAGGCATACTAGACTTTCTAAGGTGGCTTCCTAGGGAGTTGGAGAGGAGGGCTGTAGAGACAGTTGTACCTTCGGATGTCGTGAACGAGTCCATAGAGGAAATGGATCTAGATTCCCTCTCCTCTTGGGCAGATGTGAGAAAAGACGAGAGTGGTTGGTTAGGCAATCAGATGCAGAGAGCTTACGACGAATTGGTCCTGAGATCGGAACTGCCGTCTAAGGAGTTGGGAGGGGAGTTCCTAAGGACTTGGAGATACTTTACAACTAGCGACAACTACTACTATATGTACGTCGGCGAGGGTGGTCCAGCCGAGGTTCACTCTTACTTCAATGCCTATGATTCCCCAGTGGAGGCGTTCATAAACGAGTTTTACGCCCTCTCAAGGCTACTCGAAGAAGAGCTCAAGTCTCTTAACATCGATAGAGAACCTTTCTTTTTCTATAAGGGAAACAGAAAATTTAATGTTGCTTGGAATGAGAAGCAAGTTGAGGAAATTTTGCATCGAGATCAGTCTTTGAGGGATCATCAAAGGTTTGTGAAGGAGTGGTTGCAATGAATAGAGTGGAGTCGCTGTGGTTCGACGATCAACTAAAGAGTGTTCTAATGTTTTCCTTTGAATTGTTCAAAGTGGCATCAGGAGGAGGGTTAGGAACCGCAGTGTACGGACTTTCCACTGCGTTAGCAAGAGCCGGAGTAAAGACCACTGTAATCATGCCAAGCCACGGAAGGCATTTGAGCGATCCTCATAGATCCTCCCTAGGTCTGAGGGAGATCGATGTAAAGGTTTACGGGGTGAGACGTGGGGAGAACGGTGCGCATTATAGGTATGCCATCGGAGCCGAGGCTGGGAGATTGGACGGAGTCGAAGTCATTCTAGTGAAGGGACTAGACTATGAGACTGGGAGAATATTGGACAGTTGGGGAGTTTACGACTGGAGCCTGGAGAAGTCGGCCTTGTTTGCTAGAGTCGCTCCTGCCTTGGTACAATACTTGTTGAACAGAAGGGAAATACCCTCACTCATACATATTCATGACTGGCACTCCGTTCTAGCGGGCACGGCTTCCAAATACGAACTGGAGGTTAGACGGGTGATCGTGCCAACCGTCTTCACCGTTCATCTCCTCAACAAGGTCGGAGTTCCATGGCATTACGCCTCAGAGGAGTGGGCTGGACTTCAGAACTGTCCGCACTACATCTGGTCCGTAAGTAAGCACGTCCTTAAAAGAACTAAGGAGGTATGGGACGAACTTTCGGCAGGATTCATAGAGAGGTTCGGCGCCTATGAGGCAGATCTCCTCACGTCAGTTAGCTCCAATTACCTGAGGGAAGTCATAGAGTTCGTAGGTTACTGGGCCGAAAACAAGTCCTGTGTGACCTATGACGGGACAGATTGGAACTTAGAGGAGGTGGAAAGGCTGGCTGAAGGTGTCGGAATCAGGGACAGGGCACAACTCAGGACCAGGTTGCTTTCGTCCCTCCCATCTATGAAGGTCGTTCCAGAGGACTTTTCCACCGGAAGCATATTGTGGCAACACAAGGGAGCCTTAGGCATACGAGACGATTGGACATACGAACCACTGGCCCCAGGGCAGCTGGTCCTTTTCACTGGCAGAGTAGTGTACCAGAAGGGACTAGACCTACTTCTTAAGTCCTTCAAAAGGGTAGTCAATAGAGTTCCAGACGCCAGGCTCGTGGTACTGGGTATACCTGGGAAGGAATATGACCTCTTAAGGGAGGTAGTAAACGATGCGTCTGCCTTACCCAATAATGTCAGACTCCTGCTCAGTTCGAGTATAGACAGAGCAACCTACAAGTTATTCCATTACGCTGCCTCAGTGTTTGTGTCCTCATCGAGGTGGGAACCCTTTGGAATAAACGTGATTGAAGCCATGGCTGTGGGAACACCTGTGGTGGGGTATAGAGTGGGAGGAGTGGCAGAGACCGTGGTTGACCTCAGGTACAACGCTGATGGTACTGGCCTCCTAGCTAGGCCCGAGAGCGTTGAGGAGCTGGCCGATTACCTATCCTCTGCCCTCCTCCTTTCTAAGGCGGCTGAGGAATCAAACATGGAGACTCTTAGAACCCAATCAGTAGTGAGCACTGACGACGTCAGGTTGTGGCTTAAGATCAGACAGAACGCTATCAACAGGGTGAGACAGAACTTCACTTGGGACGCTGCAAGGGACAGGGTACTTGAGTGTTACAAAAAGGGTGCAGAAATGGCCCGATATAGAACAATGGCTTCTTTTTAGAAAAAAATTAATACAAATACAACTTATTTAGATCTTAAGCAACCTATTTTAGGGGATGAGATGATATAGATGGTAGGTGATAACTACGGAGAAACAAGAACTGCTCCTAACTGGGAACGTGGAAAGCGCTGCGAAGAAAGCAGCCAAGTGGCTACTGGAAAGGAAGCCGGTGAAAACGCTAAGAGATTGGGGCATATCGTTCTCCTTATGGCCTCCTCACCTAACGACCAGTTGTTGCGGTACTGAGTTTGGGGCCTTTGCGGCTGCTAGATTCGACTCGGAGAGGTTCGGTCTACTTCCTTTCAGTGGCGCAAGGCAGTCTAACCTTTTGGTCATTGAGGGGACTATGACTAGAAAGATGGCTAGGGCAGTAAGGGTAGTTTACGAGCAGATGCCTGAACCTAAGTACGTTATAGCGATGGGAGCGTGCTCATTGGAGGGGGGAATCTTCTGGAATTCCTACAACCTAGTTTTGGCTAGCGAGATCGGAATACCGGTCGATATATATCTTCCTGGGTGTCCTACAAGACCTGAGGCCTTGGCGAGGGGTCTCTTAATGCTTCAGCAAAGAATAAGGGGAAAGACCGCTCAGGCAGTAGTCAACACATAAACGTTATTTACATTTGTGTGTGTATAACCCGTCTTTATTACCACACCTGCTTTTGCGAGCGGAGTATAAGTATCGTGGTTGTTGATGTATTCATCTATATGATCGATAACTAAGGAACTGCTTAATATAGCCCCGGCAAACTCACTATTGCCATCAATTCCGTCGGTTGCGTACGCAAGTAAAGCGAAACTATATCTCTTTAACAACTTAAGGAGATGGAGGCTAAGTTCGCTGTTCCTACCTCCAATTCCACCCTCCCCTCTAACCGTGACTTCAGGTTCTCCTCCCAATATTAGAGAAAAAGGCCGAGAGAGAGGCATTCCGTAACTCAAGCAGCTCTTAAAAATTGACGCAATCACTTTCGAAACCTCACTCACCTCACCTTGGAGTTCTGACGTGAGGATCAGTGGGTTTTGAAAGAGCGGAGCTATCTCTTTTAAAACCGTCATATTGTCAAGAACTAGGTAACTTACTGTATCAAGTTTCTTCGGAGTCTCCTCCAACTCACCGTTAACCCCCCTTCTAAGAACCTCTAGTGCCCTGCCCTGGATACCCACTCTCTCAGCTACTTTAAGCGCGTCCAGGAAAGTACTGTCGTCTGGAACTGTTGGTCCGCTCCCTATGGTGGAGAGATCGTTTCCTGGTACGTCACTAACTACCAGATTAACTATCTTCCCTTTACTTAATTTGGCCAACTTTCCACCCTTTATTTTAGAGAGGTGTTTCCTCACACTGTTTATCTCTGTTATTGATAGCCCAGAAGTAACCAACACCCTGTTCACCTCTCTCAACTCGCTAAGTTCTATCAAGGGAACCTCTATCATCGCAGAGGCGCCACCCGATATCATGAAAAGCAAGGTATCATAGTCCCCGCTGGCTACCTCCTTCATCACTTCTTCACCCGCTCTCAAGCTTAACTCGTCTGGGTTAGGATGAGAGCCGTGAATCACTCTTGCTCTATCTAGAGAGACATCTACTCCGCTGGGAATTACAGCGAGACAGCTCTCAGGCTTAACGTAATCTAAGGCCCACCTAGCCATAGGATATGCCGCCTTTCCAACCGAGATCACCTTAGTCCTTCCTAGTCTATGTTCGTTTCCCATTACTTCCAAGATCCCATCCTTCACCTTGACTAAACGGCTTAGGGCTTGATAGGGATCTGCGGCTTTTTGTAACTTCGGCAATGTTGACCACAATCGTTCCTCCATTAGCATAGTGCTTGACCCACCCTCTCTATGAAACATTTATTAGTACTCTCCCATCTCTTTCTCTAGATAGAACTGACCTAACTGCGTCGGCTCCCTCTTCAAGCTCAAACTCCTTCCACACCCTAACCTTGCAGTCCCTACATATCTCAACTAATTCGCTAAATTCACGGAGGCTGCCTCTGTTAGTCCCGATGAGTTTCACATGCTTGGAATAGAGCTTAGAAAGGTCTAGCTTCACTTCATGTCCAGTGAGGGTGCCGAAGGTTACAAGCTTAGAATCCACTCCCAGAAGGTTCATCCCAGAGTCCCAGAACCCAGCTCCTAGCGAATTGATTACCACGTCGGCCATCTTACCATCTGTAACTTCTCTTACCACCTTCTCAGCCTCTGAGTAATCCACTACCTCATTCGCACCCAGCTCCTTCGGCCAACTCTTCCTGCTTACAGCGATCACTGTCGCCCCCATCTTCCTCGCCAACTGAGTGGCGAACATCCCAGTGTTACCCGATGCACCTAGAACAACCACTATGGTTCCTAACTTTACTTCAGCCTCTTTCAATGCGTGATAGGCAGTGAGTGCTGCCACAGGTAGGCTTGCAGCTATTTCTTCTGGTCCATCGAACTTGAACGCCTGTAGAGAATTAACTGCGATTTTCTCAGCGAACCCTCCGTCAGTATCTACGCCTATTCTTCCCCCATTTCTGCATAACATCTCACGTCCCTTGATGCACATATCACACCTCCCGTCGAAGAACCTAGTGTATATCGCGACCCGATCTCCCTCGCTGAATCCCTTTACTTCTTCTCCTAATTGGCTCACTGTCCCTGTAAATTCGGTACCAGGAATGTGTGGTAGAGGCGAGACCTTCAGAGAAGTAATGGTGTAATAGTCTATAGGGTTAACACTCGCTTTAGTTATATCTATAAGAAGCTCTCCTCTTTTAGGATGTGGATCCTCTACTTCTGTCAACCTAAGGTCCTCCAAACTTTGTCTACCAAACTGAAGAGCCCTCACCTTATCTCACTGCGAATCTCCTCTTACGCGAATCAAAACATTTAACTTTGTGGGGTTGAAGGCTTTCCTTACGCTAAAGAGGGCGAGTACCCCCTAGGAGCATTTCATCTCGGAAACTCGCACAGAGACAGTACTACGAGTGTGAGAGCTGGATTCAGTCGTTTATGACCGGGATTCGTGTGGGTAGATGGATAACAGCCAGCGACCTTACTTCACTGAGTTTCGTGGAACTCCTGTAGGAGAGGTAGCCAAGAGAAGCGAGAAATTCTCGCCGCGAGACGGGGATCTCCCATCCTTAAGGGGCTGAGACAATTCACATCACACAAGCCCATAACAGAAATGAAATTTATTTCTTTTATAATTTTAAATCGGAGTTAAGAAATGTTGAGAGAGTTTGGGTGATGGTTAGACCCTACTGTATTCGATGAAGTACTAGACGGCGATAATGTAGAGCGAAGTTAAATTTCACTTGCTTAACATATAAAGAGTGAAGAGTTGACGCGGAGGTGTTCCCACACGGAGAGGACCATGTTTAGGGATTATGGGCGTGAATTCACTGACTCTGCGTTGAAAAATGTAACCTATAACTCTATTCATTCTGGAGAAACTGAATAGGCGAGGGGCGTTCAAAGACACAGACGAATTCCCTATCGATGAATGTTTTAAGGAACTTTTGGAGGAGATGTAGCGAGTAAGTGAACTACCCCGCCCTCGCGGACGGGGCGTCCTCGCGGTGAGTCCCGCTCCTCGGAGGAACCTCGATCTCCTTACGTAGCGGAGGTTCGGTGGAACCTTTCTGTGAACAGTACGGAAGGGGGATCACGGAGGGTTTCCTCTCCACGGGCGCGAGTTCCCCCAGTCCAGAGGGTGCGACCCAGCTCTCACAGTAGAGGTCGTAGAAATAGTATTTTGACAACCGTAAAGAGGTTTACATAAGGGGGCTGTCCGTCCTCACGGAAGGGGACTTCCGTCCCCTCAACCCCCGTTAAGTTAAAGAAATACTCCCATCGGGAGATGAACCGCGTGTTGGACCACGTCCACAAGTTCGTGAACGGACTCCTGGAGGCGTACCCCGTGACCACGTTCGCAGTTGAAAGGTTGAACAAACAGTCCATGTTCGAAGACGCCGGTAATTCCCTATCCAGAAAGATCTCCAGGACCGTCTGGAGGACCATTCACAGGATCCTCAAGTACAAGGCCCCGTTTTACGGTTCTTTCGTTAAGGAGGTGGACCTTCACTTCACTTCCAAGTCCTACCCCAGATGTGGGTTTCCCGAAAGGTCGGCGGGACTTTTAGGTGTGAGAGGTGTGGGTTCACTCTAGATTCGGGTCATGGATTAACTTCAAGCAAGGATAGCTGAGGTAATTTTTGAGGAGACGGCTTCAACTGAGTTTTAACACACCTACTATCTCCTCGTCGTCGAAAGTTAGAGTAAATCCCAGCTTCTGGCCTAACGAGATCATCGCTCTGTTTTCTGGGAGCGTATAAAACTTAACCTCCTTCATACCTGTTTCCTTAGCATGCTTAATAAGTTCCCTTACGAGCCAGGTACCTAGATGAGATTTCCTGTAGTCAGACGCCACTACTACCGAAAACTCGCCGTCTTCGTGAAGGGTCGCCTCGCCTACCACCTCACCTCCGACTTCTGCGACTACCGTGTAGTGATCTTCCTCTTTAGCTAGTTTCATCGCCTCCTCTGGGCTAAGTTTGTAGATGTGAAAGAACCTCAGGTATAGGTCTTCCTCCGATAGAGACTCATAGAGTCTCAGTACATCTCTCCAATCGTCCTTAGTTATCTGCCTTACTTTTACAAGAGCTTCCATAGTTTATACTTTTTCCTTGTAGTATAAAAAGGGTTATGGCCACAGACTTACAAAAGTGAAGATCGATATATCATCTAAAATACAGATCTAAACATAGATGTGTGCAACTGTCTACGAAAGTTCCACCTGAGCTTCGTCTTCGACAAGAAAGTCGTTAATTACCTTCTCTACGCCCCTATTCATCATCTCTTTAACGAGGCCCATGAGAGCAACTCGAGCGATCTCAGCGCAATCTGGAGGAATCCTCTCTTCTAGATATAGAGAAACAAACTTAATCAATCTGGTCTCATCCATGTTATCACATCCTATCTTTCTAACTCTGAGGGTAAGGCGAAAGTGAGCATAATTAAGTAAATTCATAACAGCAAATCTACTCTTAATTCATTTTTAGGGTAAATAGAAAACGGGTCCTAATTCACAAATTAACCTTCATTGATACCTCGACAGGCTAACCGTATTGGTCAGAGTTTTGCTTTGTCAGTTGGCATTTGGAATCCCTGATTTCCTCCTCTTTATGTTTCGGAGGCGAACTTCATTAGGTAGGTTGGCGAGAACTGAGAGAAGTCTCGATCAGGATATAGTTTCGGAATTAGCTGTGGGTCATAGCGAAAGGAAAACACTATCGTTTACCACCGTTCTATCTTAAACGAAATTTATAAGATTACAAACTATACCTGATTAATTTATAGTCTTCTGTTTAATTATAAATTTAGACTGTATTCTTAACGACTTCTGTGGTAAACTGTAGCTTCGTATATAGACTAGTGTTGAATGGAAGCTAATAAAATAAATATATTTAATATATAAATAAGAAAAATACTAACAGTCACCCTGGTACTATGTTTAGCAGACTCCCGTGGAGTTGATAGTGATTTAGTTAGTCCGTAGGGGGTGAAGTCATAGAACCTTATTTGATCCTTAATTTAAGGTAGGGGCCCGCGATAATCCTCTATTACAAGATTAAGACGCTGAGCCGACTATCATTGTGTAGTAACCTTTTTAATCCTCTCGATGGATCGCCTCATGGCGACTGGGACATGTAACCCCTGCCCAGTGCCGCCTGAGAGGGGACGGGACAAATGAAATAAATAGGAAGAATCTGTACTACCTTTAAACTCCGTTACAATGCAACGAATATGCTACTGACAGTGAAGGTAGTATATAATGGAAGGGAATGCCCCCAAGTACGGGCCGGTAGCTCAGCCTGGAAGAGTGCTCGGTTTGCACCCGAGAGGTCCCGGGTTCAAATCCCGGCCGGTCCACAGGGGAATTTTCCACGTCCCCTTTCATCATTCTTCAAAATGGACTATATGGGCCACTCCCTTCTAGGACTCGAATAGACTCACCTTATCTATACACAAATTTAGGACCACGTTCTTGGTAGGCAAGGGCTTAGAGGGACTTCTCACAGGGAAGTTCCACCTTGGAACATTTCCTGGACTCTCTCCAGAAAGTGAGTGATATTGATGTCTCCATTTGAGTTGCATCTAGCCCATAACGAAGCCCGACTCTCTCGTGGTTCCTGAAAGGACACAAGGGAAGAAGCTCAAACCTAGAAAGAAAATTATTAGCCCCATAACCTGCATCCATTGACCTCTGATTTAAGAGGGGTCAACGTTAAAAAGGGAACTCTCGTTGATATAATCTTACCTTCTCCAGTTCGAGTTAGTTTATCCTGATGAGAGTTCAAAGGAGATCCCCATCGTCGGGGGATGGGTGCCCTCCTTTGTGAATTTATGAAGTTCAGTGAGCACATCGTCCACATCGTTTATGAGTCAGTATGGCTGAACAGTTCGACAAACTTCCTTATACACCACTACTCCAAAAGGCGGATGTACCTTACCCTAGGATAATGTGGCTCAGAGGAGTAGGAATTCTCGATCCTCATGAGAAAATGGTTCGCTATAGCCGACTTTTTATTAGAAGATGTAGTTGATTTGGTAGAATCTAAATGTTAGCTTTCAACTTATTCCAATCTAAAACCGAACATTTTAATTAAGACCATTCCGATCGGCAGAAAGTATATTCATGCTTCTAACCGTCCAAATTGCCATTTGACAACCCCGGCAGAAATAATGGTCTAGTTAGATGTCTATATAGGGGCGCCTGATATGTGCCTAAACTGAGCCCTCGATGGACTTCAATGGCTCTTCTTACACCATTAAAACGGTGATGGCATTTCCTGCATCTGTAACCTCCTCTACTTCCTAGAGATTCAGTGCTCGCTCCACAGAGGGGACACGTCGGGTTTTCATATAGGAGTTCACTTTTTAACTCCACTACTACCATCCTTTCCAGTTCCACTATTTTCGATAGTCTGGACGAGGGCCTCACCGCTCCTACTATGATTATTCTGTCCCCAGGCCTGAGCTCGCTCACTGCTCTATTGAGCTCTCTCGTCTCCTTAAATGCAACAACACTTCTCCCGGAACAGTTCAGTAGTACATCCCCCCTTTCAGGGAACTTATTCCGTTTACCTCACACTCTTCCATTATCGTTCCATAGGGCTTACTTGATGGTTTCAGTAAATGATGATCACTGTGTTGATTTGTTTTATAAATTAAATATCCGTCAATCTCCTCGTGTAGATTTATTACTGAAGGAATCCAATTGAGCAGCTCGAAGCTCAACCCTCTAATTCCCATTAGTACAGGGTCATTCCCTCTGGACTGAACTAGAGGCTTCCTCTTAACATAGTCGTAATTATAGAATAGTAATGGAAAGAATGAATCCAACTGCCTGATTTGGTCTTCATCGATCACCCTCGTGGTTCCCCATTTTTCCATCCTTCGATAGAATATTAGTTCATATGTGTAAGGACTGGTAAACCCCATCGAGGCCAGCGCTCCTATCACGCCTCTACCCCCGCGAAGGATGGCACCGTGTTTCGCAGCCAGTTTTCGGGCTACTTCTGGGAGAACTACCTCAGTTACAGCCGATTCGTATAGCCTGGACGCCCACTGACCGAGGAACGCCTCGTCTATCAGCGCCAATCCAGGGCTCCTCTTGTACTTATACCCCTGGGAAACCTCATTTACGTACCTCTCGGTCTCATCCCAAATCAGGTCAGCTAATTGTAAGAGATCTCCTTCATATCTTACCCTCACCCTCACACTCGCGTTCCCCCGGGTTTTCCAAGGAATGTTAGGGTTAAGTCTGACTAGGTACGGTAAATCTACTAGCTCGAGTCCAAATTTCCTTAACAGTACGAAAAGGAAATGTGTAGTACATCCGCCTCTTGGAGAGTCGTGATCATCGAGGCCAATACTAACTATCATTTCCTTACTGCCGACCTATCCTCCATTACTATCATTGTCAGAGTGGACCTTACCTTAGGTAATCTCCTTATGGTATTTGTTACAAAGTCCCTTAGCTTATCCATAGTCTCGAGTTCCACCTTAGCGACTATATCATATACACCATATACTACATAGACCTCTGTAACTTCAGTCATAGATCTAAGTTTATTGTAAACCTCCTCTTCTCCGCCCGCATCCGTATTTATTAATACTAAGGCAGATGCCATTACGACCCACTCCCTTATTGCATACTTTCCTATTAAGTTTACGATCTCGTTAAATGTGAGCATGATAATCTGGTTTTCAATAAACAAGTAAAAAGAGGACGTCGATAAGAAGACTATCATTCGTGTCCCTGCGTTAAAAGAAGAGCTACGTTTACAAAAATTGGGGTTAAGGGGGCGGAAAGCCTCGCCCTTCACGGGGGTGAACAGCCCCCTTGTATTTATACTTCTTTGTGAAATTTCTCTTAGTGGTACTAACGACGCTCCTCCCCAGCTCGATCGAGGGCTTAACGGGACTGTGGGAGGAGCAACCATCGTCTCTCTTCTCTCTTAAGGGACTAGAGCTTTGCGATGAAAGTCCCCTCCTCTTCAAATGGGAGTGGATCTCTGATCCACTCGACTGCCCACCAAACGAGACATGTAAACCCGAACCGATGGTGGGAACGACGATCCCTTTGGGAGGGAACCATCGCCCTTCCAGGGCGGGGAGGAAGTCAGAATGAGCACCTATAGACCTCTTCTAACTTCCTCGCCACCCCGGAAGGGATTCCTCCACGGTGATTACCACCGTCGATCTAGGGGCTGCGGCCATCGTTTGGTGGAAGTATGTAGTCTAGAGAACTTTCACTTACATAACGGGGGTCAGGGGAAGTCCCTCCCATGAAGTAGGGAACGGCCCCCTTATAGAAATGTTTTTATGCAATAAATTGATAAAATAATCTTTGGGCCACGGCTGTAAAAGCTAGTCGTACCCTGGGACTGGGGAGCTCATGCCTATGGAAGGCGATCCTCTGTAACCCCTCTTCCACACGGACCATTGCAGAGTGGTTCCCTGGAACCTCCGTTATGGTCAGGGGGATCGAGGTCGCTCAGAGAAACGAGAAATGCTCGTCGTGTGTACGCTCCGTCTGTGAGAGTGGGGTAATTCACGGACAGGGACTAATGGGGAGCTGGGATGTCCCTCATAGAACTCCTCTGGATCCCAGCGGGATGAGCATTTCTCCCCTCACCTCTGTCTTTCAATCAAGTTAGAGGGGCAAGCTATATATAGCTAAAAAGACTTTAACGCGTTCGTGTGGCATTCGTTACTTTTAATTGCTTCTAAGCATCGTTTCGATGCTAATTGAGTTTGTGCTATATTACCCAGAAATTTCCCGCGACGCCCTCCCAACCGACGACGGGCACCGCCCAAGAGGTCTCGGGGGTGACGGATGTCTGATGGGAGGGCGGCGGCCTCTTCGACCGGCCCAATGAGTTTAAGGTTTGTGATCACTCAAGGGGTTTTCGCGGAGGAATCGAAAGTAAAAGTGGATGAGTTACGTCCTGGGTAAACACTTTCCAAAGGGACACGACTTTCTACAGAGGGCGTCAGTCCGGAAAGCGAGGTCCTCCCTGTCCTTAACGTCTACATTCAGTAGATGAGTTCGTTTTGTTCTATCACCAAATCCTAAGGACAGAAAACTCGAATATACACTAATACACTAATCAAAACGCGATTATTCAGATATTCTTGAGAAAATTCCCGATCACCTAAAATTTAGAAACTAGCATGTTGACTCTATTTTCTCTGCTCTATTTTCCACTCTCTCGAAGATCACGTAATATTTCCCTTCCTTTTTGTATGAATCCAACACCTTCTGCTGCAATGTCTTCGCACCTTCTAGTAACATGTCGTAGCACTTTGGATCGGAAGTTATCACTTCCAGCTGTTCACCGTTTTTCATTTTTATTAGGGTTGCAAACGACTTCATAAAGGGAATTGGGCATTCCTCCGTTGTAAGATCTAACACTTGCATATGGCATAACACTCCCCCTACACAGATATATTTTTAGTCGTCTTAACGCGAGTTCAACGAGGAAAGACCCACATAGAACAATAATATCATCCTTGCATGTCTTTAAATATTCTTGCTATATTTACCCCCTTATAGTGAAGAATCTTAGCTCGTGGCGAACATGATATTGATGGGAGGTTAACCAGGAAATGAAGGAAAGAGAAGAGACCATTCATTTTCGATGAAATAGTGAATTAGACTCTAGGAGTTTGCCATATCTGTATACTCATGTTGGAGCATTTCGTCTATTGTAGCCAGTGACCTCGACACTCCTTCTAGAACTTTTTCGTAGTTCTCTGTTCTTAATCCCGCATCTATTTCGTCTATATATGTAATGAGCCGTTCATCTTTAGAAAATTTTTTCAAGAACTCACCTAGCTCTCTTTGCGCCCACCTGAATACGGTCCTTTCCTTTCTTTCCTCTATATGCATTTTGACCTTCTCTAGAGAAGTCTTAGCTAATAACATATCCTGAAGTCGTAGAAAACGGGCGGGAGAGGACATTTCACAAACATTTATCACTGCATTAATATAGTGTTATCGATGGAAACCACTGGGAGGTACTATGGACAGGTCCTCTTGATGGGAATTGTTGTGGCGGTGTTCTCTCTTCTACTAGGCCCTTTGGCGCCCATTTCCGAACCGCTACTATACAGTACGAGAGTAGGCGTGTATGATCTTGCCCCACCTGTGTACCTATCCTTCGCTGCGTTTGTCTCGCTCATGTTCTTTATCGTTTCAGCCATCCTTTTTTGGGGGTCTAAGTCAAAACTACCTAATTTACTGATAGATGGTTCTGGCTTAAGTTTGATTGCCCTAAATTATATAAATTTCTTTGTTATCTGGGAAATTTGGAGACCAGTTGTCTATCCTGTCCCGTTTTTTCTTATAGTTCAATACAACGGAGCAAAGGCTCTGCAGCTCGATTGGGCGCAAATTGCCGCTGTTATAGTTTTATATCGTTTGTACAGATATCACCTCAGACCCCACCGCCTATCTGAACCCGAGTCTAAGCAATGAGGGACCATCAGCCCGGTGGGGTGCATGTGATGAGGTCGACATAACCAGAGCAGTGAAGAGGGGTCGATTAGCTGAGATGCAACAGTTCAAATTACAATTTCTCTTCATAGTGAAGTTCTCAGTCAATCTAAGCTATCGATTCTCCAAGGATCTAGTAAATGGGATCGAAAATCGAGACGAAAACAATCCTCACCGTTAGGAATAGACGGAGCGTGAGCGGAGCAAAGAGTTTTTACAGCAGAAGCAGCTCTATTGTTAGATGAGTTTATTGGTCTTTACTGAGAAGTGATGAAGGCACGTCAGGACGACTCTTAAACTGTGATTACAGAATATTAGCCACTTCAACTCTCCCTAATAAATAGAGGGTTCGGGGTTGGACGATGAGGCGATTAACTACGGTATTCCTTAGCGGGTAAGGTTCATTGCATCCACTTATTTCCTGATCTTCAATGATAATTAAACGAGTACTAGGGAAAATTTGTAGAAGAATATTTGAACTCTAGTACGAATAAAATAGTCAGGGATTGGGTACATTGTTTTGGGAATATTACACCTTGGCCGAGAAGGCTACTTTCGCATCTCTTGAAGAGTTTGTGTCGTCTATCGAACTCAAAGAGAACGCTAGAAGGGGGGTCAGAGGAATGGCAGAGAGCGTGCTCCAGTTAGCCAGTAGATTGATTGGTGCAAGAGATGACTGGCAGGATACCATATTGTCACTGGTCAAAGAAGAGATTCTACCTCCTCCTCTTATAGGAGAGCTTATGGATGTAATGAGAATTAGTGTAGACCCTTGGAGGATAGATGATATCATTTTTTATAGCATGCTGGTCAGAACTATGGAAACGTTAGAACAAGTCTACCTGCTTCTAACTGGGAAGAGCGAGGGCCAACCAACTTCTATCAAATCGTTTAACAAGTGAACTACCCCGCCCTAACGGACAAGGTCTCTTGTCAGAGAGATCGTCTGTACATCGTTAAACTTCTTAACAACACATCAAGGGTTAAGTTGGCTCGGTGAGTACAGAGGTGTTTTCACAGACGACCCTCTTCTTCATCTGTTCCGTCGAGTTAATGGAACTAGAGAAGCAACTACCTTTCCCCTAGAGCAGGGCTCACAACATATCCACATCTTGTTCGTTGGTTTCCTATGAAAGGGCGTTCTGCTCCTCTGAATAACTCGATAAGCCACCTTTCTGCGTTAGGAAGGAGTGGAGCTAGAACAATCATTCACGACTAGCTTGCCTCGAACTATAGTGACCCTCTACGGTTTCTCAAACCCTAGCAGAAAATTCATAGGACGCCGGGGGCGGGATTTGAACCCGCGCGGGGTATAGCCCCAGCGGCTTAGCAGGCCGCCGCCCTACCTGGCTAGGCGACCCCGGCATGCCTTTTTCTGTTGTCTAGGGCTACCTTAAAACTTTCTCTCTAAGAACCTCTCCATCTGTCTCCTCTGACCAGACTAGGTCCGCTTCTTTAAATGGACTCGAGCAATTGAGTGTACCGAACCATAGTATACCAACGATTTCTTCATAACTTCTTCTCCCAATAGAAGGGTGAGACTTTCGTCACTTTGTAAACCACATTAGCTCTTCGAGCTTAAATGCTGAAAAGCTCTAGTTAGTAAGGACGTTAATGGATGAAGATACCGAGCTGATGGAATTCAGAAAGAGTATAAGGGTATGGATACGTAATAACGCACCTACGGAGCTCAAGGGAAAGAAGATATTATTTGACACAACTGAAATAGAGAACTACGAGTCCCTTAGAGCGTGGCAAAGAAAGTTGTACGAGGCCGGCTACCTAGGTATAAGCTGGCCCAAAGAGTATGGTGGATATGGACAGGACCCAGTGAAGGAGTTGATAGCCTACGAGGAATTCATGAACGAAGGATTACCTTATGGAAGGAGTTTAGGTTCTATCGGGTTGATCGTTGTAGCTCCCGCACTCTTAGCGCACGGAAACGAAAAACAGAAATCGTTAGTTAAGAGGATTCTGTCTGCCGAGGACGTATGGTGCCAAGGTTTCTCAGAACCTTCTGCTGGCTCTGACTTGGCGGCCATTTCCACTAAGGCCGAGGACGCTGGGGACCACTTCGAAGTGACAGGGCAGAAAGTCTGGAGCAGTTATGCCCACATCGCTGATCACTGCTTACTGTTGGCTAGGACGGGAACACTGGAGGAGAGGCATAGAGGACTAACTATGCTTATAGTGGATATGAAGGCCCCTGGGGTGACGGTGACTCCTATAAGACAAATAACGGGAAAGGCGGAGTTCAACATTATATATTTCAACAAGGTTAAGATACCTAAGACTAACGTGGTTGGGGGAGTCGGAAACGGGTGGAAAGTAGCAATGACTGTTCTGAATAACGAGAGATTTCATGTGGGCGTCACCATGTTGTTCTCCTCAGAGATTGCACTAAGGGAGCTTCTTAAAGTCAGAGGCTCCCAGGAGCTAGCTGAGCTGGCCGCCGAAGTGTCAGGAGCTAGGGCACTCTATGAGAGGATAGTGGAGAAGTTAAGGCGGGGAAAGGACGTGGGACATGAAGGTTCTATACTTAAGCTAGTGACCTCAGAACTACTACAGAAAATATATGAGAGGGCTGTAATGGAGATGGGCCCAGAAGTGCTTGTCCTAGAGAGATCGAAAGACTCCGATCCATCATGGATAATGGGATTCTTAGCTTCTAGGGGAAGAACCATAGCAGCAGGAACCTCCGAGATCTTAAGGAACCTCATAGGAGAGAGGCTCCTGGAACTACCAAAATAGGGGGTTTTCTCCGAGAGTGGATCCCACCTAAGAGTGTTAAAGCTAGAAGCCGAAACTTTCGCCCAGACTTCAAGTCAACTTATAACTAAGGCCGACAGCATAATTGCATAGATTGGTGAGTTAATGGCAGACACTGAAGAGAAGGTTGAGAAGAAGATCAAGTCGATAACGGACTTATCAGGAATTACACCTACAACTGTGAACAAACTGATTGAGGCAGGATACTCTAGCGTAGAGGCCCTAGCAGTCGCCACACCGCAAGATATCAGTGTAGCTGCTGGAATCCCCCTTACTACCGCTCAGAGAATAATAAAGGAGGCACGAGAAGCACTCGACATTAGGTTCAAGACAGCGTCGGAGCTGAAGCGGGAGAGGCAAAGTGTGAGGAAAATAACCACGGGGAGCCAAGCTCTTGACGGATTATTAGGTGGTGGGGTTGAGACCAGAACCATGACGGAAATATTTGGGGAGTTCGGATCTGGGAAAACTCAACTATGTCACCAACTCAGCGTCAACGTTCAGCTTTCCGCGGAAAACGGTGGCTTGGCAGGCAAAGCAGTTTACATCGATACGGAAGGGACTTTCAGGTGGGAGAGAATAGAAGCCATGAGCAGATCGATGAAACTTGACCCCGAGACAGTGATGAGCAACATATACTACATAAGGGCGGTAAATAGTGACCATCAGATAGCCATAGTGGACGAACTCCAAGAGATGATAGTCAAGGACAACAGCATCAGATTCGTTGCGGTAGACTCTGTGACGTCTCATTTCCGGGCAGAATATGTTGGGAGGGAGAATTTAGCGAATAGGCAGCAGAAACTTAACAGGCACTTGCATCAGTTATCGAGACTCGCCGAGATCTACGACATAGCGGTTGTAATAACGAATCAAGTCATGGCGAGACCAGATATGTTCTACGGCGATCCAACGGTAGCCGTAGGCGGGCACACCCTTTATCATGTACCAGGTATAAGGATACAGATGAAGAAAAGTAGGGGAACAAAAGAATAGCAAGAGTTGTAGACGCTCCTCACTTACCAGAGGGAGAAGTTGTATTCGCTATAACTGAGGAGGGATTACGGGACGTAGAAGAGTGATCTCCCGATTGTTTTTATCAAATCGATAGCTCTTTGCTTAAGATATAGGATTGTTGGTCCTGTTTCCTTAAATTTTTAGATTATGCAAAATAAATGTTTAGAGAGTCCTAGAACAACAAGGAAACTAACTCTAGAAGTGAAAAATACCATAGATTCCGTTTCCAATAAGATCGCCTGTGAGTGTAGACCACAGTTTTTCGAAGAGTCGAAAGTAGAGTTCAAAGGCACTTGGGGCGAGAACCCCAAGAGGTACAGGACTTCACAAAATTTGGGTTGAGGTGGGGAAAACCTCGCCCTTTAGGGCATGGAAGGAGGGCCCCTTATATTTAAATATTAGTTTTTAAAAAATCTTCTCAGAGATACCAACGACGTCTCTCCACCAACTCCACTGGGGCCTCAACGGGACTTAGGGAGAGAGACGAACAACATTCTTCCTTATTCCCTCCTCAAGAGATTTGGAGCTCAGCGACGAAAGTCCCCTTTTCACGTGGGAGAGTTCCCCCCCACCGCTCACCGGAGACGCGATCCCGAACCGACGGTGGTAACCACGACACCTTTGCAGTAGAACCCCTTCCAGGGCGGAGAGGAAGTCAGGTAGACTCCCTAACTGTAAGTGAAGAAGTAGCGCTTGCTCAAGTGGCTACTGACGATTTCAGAAAAGTTAATTAAGCATTCACAGAGGAACATAGCGGGGTGTCTTGTTGAGCCAATGGAAAGGGCTGATGCCAAGCCAATATCATTAGAGGAATTAAACAAGCTGAGGGAAGTGGCCGAACGGGCCAGGAAGAACGTCATAAGGATGCTCTTCTACGATCAGAGCATCCATGTGGGTTCCTCCCTCAGCAGTATAGAAATCCTGACCACCTTGGTGTTCAAGTATCAAAGGATGGCTGAGTCCCATTTGGACAGGGACTGGCTTATACTAAGTAAGGGGCATGCGGCTCCTGCCCTCTACGCCGTTCTAGCTGAGAAGGGAGTCATAAAGGAGAGTGAACTTTGGAAGATCCAGTCTATAGACGGGGTCCTTCAGGGTCATCCAGAGACATTCATTCCAGGGGTGGATATGTCCACTGGAAGTCTAGGCCAAGGCCTCAGCTTTGGTCTAGGTGTGGCCAAGGGAATAAAGATGTCTGGAAGGAATGGCAGGGTGTTCGTGATAATGGGAGATGGTGAGCAGGACGAGGGACAGGTGTGGGAGAGCTTCACTCAAAAGGTGGCTAGGGAACTCGACAACATTCTGGTCTTCATCGAGCTTAACGGTTTCCAGTTGGATGGGGATGTGGAGAGCATAAAACCGAAGGCTTTCCTTCAGGCAGTGTGGAGAGACGCCGGATGGAATACCCTAAGCTGTGATGGCCACGACTTCGCTAGCATTGTAGCGGCAATAGAAGAGGCTCAGAAGGCCAGGGCTCCCACTGTCATATTCGCCTCCACCCTTAGAGGAAAGGGGTTCAAACCAATAGAGAATAGTAAGTACCAGAGGTCTTCTCCCGATGATGCAAGGAAGTTTCTCATCAATGCGTGAGGCAATGGGAAAGGAGCTCGCCAGACTGGGCGAGCTTCACCAAGACCTCCTCGTCCTGACAGCTGACGTTGGGGACTCCACAAGGGCTTCCTACTTTAGGGAGAAGTATCCAGAGAGGTACTTCAATGTGGGGATCGCAGAGCAACACCTCGTAGACTTCGCTGCAGGACTGGCGGCCGCGGGGAAGAAGCCCGTTGTAGTTAACTTCGCTATGTTTCTAATGAGGGCGTGGGAGCAGATGAGGAACACGGTTGCTAGGATGAACCTCGACGTCAAGTTCTTCGCCACTCACTCAGGGTACAGCGACAGTGGTGACGGCTCAAGCCATCAATCCCTAGAGGACATAGCACTGACTAGAGTGCTCCCTAACTTTGCAGTAGTTGTACCAGCCGATCCGATTGAGCTAGTCAAGGCCTTACCAGAGATCTTGGCCCATCGCGGTCCAGTCTACATGAGGACTGGGAGGGATTATTCTCCTCCTATAACTGCAGGATTGGAGTACGAGTTTAAGCTTGGGAAGGCCCAAGTCTTGAGGGAGGGAGACGATGTTTCGATCGTAGGCGCGGGAGTAGTGCTTTGGGACGCACTTCTAGCTGCAGAAGAACTAAGGAAGATGGGGGTAGGGGCCACAGTGATCAACGTCTCTACGGTGAAGCCCATGGACGAGGCCCTCATAGAGTACTACGCAAGGAAGACTGGAAGAATTGTGACTGTGGAAGAGCATAGCGTGATCGGTGGAATAGGCTCCGCGGTTTCTGAGGTGATAGTTAAGAGGTATCCCGTTCCTATGCGCTTCGTGGGAGCTTCCACTTTCGGTAGGTCGGCAAAGAGCCAGAGGGAGCTTTTGGACTACTACGGGATCAACTCATCATCAATCGTGAAGGCTGCTATGGAAGTCGTGGGATGAAATGGACGAAGTTGAGAGGATAAGAAGGGAAATAGATAGGATCGACGAGCAACTGATCACGCTTCTCAGCAGGAGATTCTCCCTCTCCCGTGAAATGGGGAAAGTAAAGTCTGAATTAGGAGTTGGAATTAAGGACGAGACGAGGGAGGGCAAGGTGTGGGAAAGGTGGCTGTCCCTCGCTAAGACCCACCAAGTACCTGAAGGGTTCTTGAAAGACGTCTTTGAGCGTCTCATGTCCTTCTCTAGATCGATGCAGTTAGCGGTTACAGCAAACAGGCGAAAGGTGGTCGTCTTCGGTTACGGTGGGATGGCCAGAACGCTCTCCTCGCTCATGTCCAAGGCAGGCCACGCTGTTTCCATAACGGGAGCTGACCTCGTTAAAGCCGAGAGATTGGCCTCAGAGTTTGGCCTAGTATCTATGAACTGGAAGGAGGCCGTAAGTTGGGGAGAGTACGTGATCTTGGCCGTTACGCCCAACGCGCTAGGTTCAGATATAGTCAGGAGCCTCCTGAAGGCGTCTGGGGAAAAGGTGGTAATGGACATCTTTTCCTCCAAGACTAAGACGTTCTCCATAATGGAAGAGATAGCTAAGGCGAACAATTTCGCCTACGTCAGCACTCATCCTCTCTTCGGGCCGCACCTCTATCCAGTAGGTGAAAGGATAGTCATTATCCCTAGTTCTACTAGCGGATCCGTACTGAACGATGTGTGTGAATTCTGGTCCGGAGTTGGCTTGACTCCCGTAGTCAGCTCTGTGGACGAACATGAGAGGGCCATGGCAATTGTCCAAGTACTTACTCACTTCTTCCTGTTGGGATTCATAAGGGCTCTTCCTGTGGTCTCCAGTGAGCTTAAGGTTGAGCCCCAAAGGTTTAGCACAGTCTCCTTTAAGGAAATGCTGCAGATAGCTAATAGGGTGGAGTCCTTGAAAGACGTAATTATGGAAATACAGTATTCAAACCCACACGCTTCACAGGTCAGGTCAATGGCCATAAAGGAGTTGAGGGCAGCAGCTTCGGAGCTGGAGGGAGTGACGTGATTCTCTTCATACTTAAAGAGGGTGCTGATCCTCGCGAGTTGAAGGAGCGGCTAGCTTCGGTCTCGGCGTCTTGGAAGGAAGTGAGCCTATATGGTATGTCATTGATCTTGGCCTGGCCGGACGAGTATGCAGCGAAAGTTAGCGATCAGTCTGTGGTTAGCAAGGTCAAGACAACCAAACCTTACCCGTTAGCTAGTAACGAGTGGAAGGAGAAGACTTTAGTTGAAGTGGGCAATGTTGAAATAGGAGGAAAGAGGGTAGTTGTGGCCGCCGGTCCTTGTGCCGTTGAGGACGAGCAGCAGGTAGTAGAAACAGCACAGGCTGTCAAAAGAGCTGGCGCTGCTTTGTTCCGGGGCGGTGCGTATAAACCACGAACTAGTCCCTACTCCTTCCAAGGGCTAGGGGAAGAGGGACTGAAGCTTCTCAGGAGAGCTGGAGACGAGGCCGGACTACCCGTCGTCTCGGAGGTCGTAGACCCGCGAGATCTGCCGGCATTCAAAGGAAAGACGGACATGCTCCAGATAGGTGCTAGGAACGCGCAGAACTTTCAGCTCCTGAAGGATGTGGGAAGAATTGGCCTTCCGGTCCTCTTGAAAAGGGGAATGGGGAACACCGTCGAGGAGTGGTTGTTGTCCGCGGAGTACCTCCTCTCAGAGGGCAACGGTAGAGTCGTTCTTTGCGAGAGGGGAATTAGGACGTTCGAGAGAAGTACACGCTTCACCTTGGACGTGGGTGGGATGGTTGTAGCTCGCCAATCTACTCACCTCCCAGTAGGGGCAGACCCTAGCCATCCGGCAGGAAGGAGGGAGCTCGTTCACGCACTTACCTTGGCCGCGGTTGCGGCGGGAGCTGACCTAGTTATAGTTGAGGTGCACCCCAACCCAGAGAGGGCTAAGAGTGACTCGGAGCAACAGCTCACGTTCGACTCATTTAGACTACTTATGAATAGAGTGACGGCATTAGCCAAGGCTATAGGGAGGGACATTTGAGGAACCTCGAAGTTGATGTGGGTGGAAGAAAAGTCGTAGTTGCCATAGGCAACGGTACTTCTTCTCTGCTTGGGGAAGTTAGCGGAAAAAAACTTATAGTGAGGTCAAAGAACGTAAAGTCCCCTTTAGAGGCCGAGATCGAAGTAGTGATAGAAGATGGTGAGGAATCTAAAACGCTCGACAGCACCCTGAACTTAGTAAGGGCGATGAGGCGAGCAGGCCTAGGAAGGTCAGACTTTGTGGTTGCGGTAGGAGGAGGGAGTGTTCTCGATGTAGCTGGTTTCGCCGCATCCATCTACTTAAGGGGAATAGGCCTAATTAACGTTCCTACCACCCTCCTCGGGATGGTAGATGCCGGCTTGGGAGGTAAGAACGGAATCAACTTCGAGGGATTGAAGAACGTGTTGGGGACATTTTATCAACCATCCATGGTTATCGACGATTTGTCCTTCCTCACTACCCTTCCCTACGACGACTTCATCAACGGAATGGCTGAGGTTGTTAAGTATGGAGTAACCTTGGACAAAGAATTTTACGACTTTCTCTCCATTAAAGTTGAGGACGTAAAGTCAAGGAACGAGAGTGTGGTTGAGGAGATAGTTTATAGATCAGTAGAGAACAAAATGAGGATAGTTGCTGAGGATGAATTAGATATCAAGGAGGTGAGAATAGTCCTTAACTTCGGCCACACGGTAGGTCACGCTATAGAGGCTGGAACTCGTTTCGCAGTCCCTCATGGTAAAGCAGTAGCTGTGGGTATGGTATGTGAGGCCAAGATCGCGGAGGAGCTGGGAGTAGCAGAGGAAGGCGTGGTGGAAGACGTTCTTTGGATTCTTCAACTTTACGGCCTTCCAATCACTCCAGCGCAGTTAGGTCTGCCAGTTGACATGGAGCTCGTCGAGAGGGCGATTCACGGGGATAAGAAGATCAAGGGCGAGGAGATCGTGATGGCGGTCCCAGTTAGGATAGGTAGCTGGACTAAGTTCAAGGTTTCCGTTGAGACCCTCAGGGGATTGGTGAGGCAATGTTTGGAGTAAGAACCAAGTTGCTAGGCGTATTAGGAAGTGGAATAAGCTACACACTCTCCCCCGCCATACATAATTTCTCTTTTTCCCAAATGGGGATAGACGCAGTCTACCTCGTCTTTGATGTTCAGCCTGATGACTTACATGATGTAGTGGAGGGCTTAAAGAAGATCGCCTATGGGTTCAACGTCACTGTCCCCTACAAGGAGGAAGTGGCCTCCATGGTGTCATGTGAGGGAGAGAGCAAAGGACTGGGCGTCGTAAATACGGTTCATAGCGGTAAAGGATATAACACCGACTACATAGCGCTATCTAGGCTTTTGAATGAAACCGGCCTAGAATTTCACGAGGCCGAATGTGCCATATTTGGTGCGGGAGGGGCCGCCGCTGCGTCAGCGCTCAGTTTAGGCCGGTTAGGGTGCAAGGTTAAGTTAATAAATAGGAGCCTGGAAAGAGCGATTAGGCTGAAGAGAAAGCTAGACAATTTAGGTGTGGAGTCCTCTGTAGCCTCGGATTGCGGTGAGCCTCAAGTCGTAGTAAACGCGACGCCAAGGCCAGAGTTAGTCCCCACTTCTTGTGTTAGGGGGAAACTAGCAATCGACTTCGTTTACACGCCAGTCAGGACGTCTTTTATCACATTGGCCGAAAGTAGAGGAATGACAATTATAGACGGTCTTTCAATTCTAATTGAACAGGCTCTAGAGGCTGAGAAAATTTGGTTCGGGAGATCCTTAAGTAGGGACGAGGTGAGGCGATTCCTATATGACAGGAAGTTCGTTCGGTGAAGCTTTCAGGATAACCACTTTTGGGGAAAGTCATGGGCCAGAGGTTGGCGTTGTTGTAGATGGGGTCCCGGCTGGCCTTCCCCTCTCTGAGGAGGATGTGAAGTTTGAGCTCTCTTTCAGACGTCCCGGTAGGAGATTCGTCTCTGGAAGAAGAGAAGAGGACGTTCCATTAGTGGTTTCTGGGCTTTTCGAGGGTAGGACTACGGGGGCCCCAGTTACCATAGTAGTCAAGAACAACGACGTGATATCCTCACTTTACAGCGAGGTGAGATACAAACCCAGACCGGGTCACGCGGATCTAACTTACGTGTTCAGATATGGCTTTGAAAACTGGGACTATAGAGGGGGAGGGAGAGCTAGCGCGAGGGAGACAGTGGGACGAGTTGCTGCTGGAGCTATCGCGAAGAAGTTGTTGGGACTTATCGGGGTCACGCTAGCGGGATACCTCAGATCACTAGGAGAGATTGAGTCCACCGGAGAGTTCTCCTTTGAGGAGATGCTCTGTTCAAAGTATAGTCCCGTTAGGGCCGCTGATAGGAAAGTAGAGGCTAGCTATGAGGAGTTGCTCAAGAAGGCCATAATCGAAGGAGATAGTTACGGAGGGGTGGCGGAGGTCATAGCGCGAGGGGTGCCAGCAGGGCTGGGGGAACCAGTTTTTGACAAGCTAAAGGCCGATCTAGCTAAGGCAGTCCTTTCAATTCCGGCTGTGGTTGGGTTCGAGTACGGCCTTGGGTTCAAATTGGCCAGGATGAGAGGAAGCGAGGCCAACGACGAAATAGTGAGGAAAAACGGAAGGTTGGGTTGGAGAAGAAACGTAGCAGGGGGCATAATTGGGGGAATATCGAATGGAGAGGACATTGTTGTTCGTGCGGCCTTCAAACCTACAAGTTCGATAAGGATACCTCAGCGCACGGTAGACCTACGAACAATGGAAGAGACTACTATATCTGTTCTCGGTAGGCACGATCCTTCTGTAGCAGTCAGAGGTGTAGCAGTGGTTGAATCCATGGTAGCGTTGGTTCTAGTGGACCACGCAATGAGATCCTCACTGATCCCTCGTGTTAAACTTACTCAAGATCAAGCCAAAGTAGCCGAGGAGATGTGGAGGAGGTATATCGAGGCATGCAGGCAAGGGCTTTCGGAGGAATCTCAGTAGTAAACGCAGTGCCCGCGTGGCTTGGGTCAACCATGGCGATCAACCTTGTCGTCTCCGTTGAAATTGAAGAAGGAGATGGAAGGGAGGAGGGGTTGATCGGTTACGTACTTAGTTACCTCAGGAACGCTTACTCGCTTCCTCCTCTGCGAGTGAAAGTTTATTCCAGTTTACCTCAGGGCGGTGGATTGAAGAGTAGTAGCGCTGTTACAGTGGCCTTGATAGAGGCAGTGTCGAGGCTCTTCAACCTTAGGCTTGACCCTCCGTTCCTTTCAGCTAAGCTCTCCCTTGAGGGAGGCTTTTCCTTGACTGGGGCCTATGACGATGCCTTCGCTGCTTATAGAGGAGGAGTCAGCTTGACCGACAATAAGTCGATATCTCTTTTGAAGCACCTTCAACCCCCGGAGGGATTAGTTTTCTTAGTTGTCCCTAAGGAGGGAAGGACTGCAGACCCTAGACTATTGAGACGTTACTCGAAGACCTTCGAGGCCATCTTTCAATTGGCATTGCAAGGTAAATTACTTGAGGCCATGAAGATTAACGGCGTACTCGTTGCGGAGATCTTAGGTTACGACTTATCACCTATAGAGGTGGCCCTTTCCCGTGGCGCAATTGCGGCAGGCGTAAGCGGAAACGGGCCTTCCATCTTCGCCGCATGCAATGAGGGGGATGAGGGCCCCGTAGAGGACTCGCTTTCTCGCTACGGGAGAGTAGTTAGAGTTGAGGCGGTGAGAATTGAGGGTGAGGATCTGCAGGGCCAAGGCTGAGGGTAGACTGAAGGCCCCTCCCTCGAAGCCGCTCGGAATCAGACTCATATTCGCCTCACTGTTAACTGACGTGCATCTGAGTGAGTTGCCTTCTTCCGAAGACTTCTATGCAGCACTAGACGCTGTCAAGTCTTTGGGAGTCTCCGTGGAGGGGAACAGCCTACTAAGGCCCACTGCAATCCATCTAAAGACAAACTACCTCAACCTTAGAGGTTCCGCTACTTCCCTCCGGTTCATTATACCTATAGTAGCATTGGTGGGAGGGCGAGTTACTCTGGATGGCGACGAGAGTCTGCGAAGAAGGCCCCTATACGACATCATACCTCAACTTACCAGGATGGGGGTGAAGGTGTCTTCAAATTCCCTTCCTCTGACGATAGAAGGGGGAATAGGTGACAACGAGTTTCATCTATCTGAACTTAAGAGTAGCCAATACATTTCTGGGTTCATTTACGCTCTTGCCCTTCGGGGTGGTGGAAGCGTCGAATTCCCCCCAAACTTAGGATCTATGAGCTACGTGAGGCTTACCGCTGAGGTCCTCAATAGTGTAGGAGCGAAAGTAAGAGTGGAGCCAGGAAGGGTTGAGATAGAGAGGGGACCCACCACCTCGTTCCGAGGTCCCATCGCTGGCGATTACCTCCTTTCTTCCTTTTACGCCGCTGCCGCTATTTTGACCGGTGGGGAGGTTGAAATTGGTGGGCTTCTCAGCCCCGCAAGCTACTTCGGAGACCACTCTATAGTGGATCTCTTTTCAGAAATGGGCGCCTCCAGTTACTTCAATTATGGTAGGTGGAAGGTTGCAGCAGGCGACTTGAGAGGTATAAAGGTGGACGTTGATGATGCGCCCGATTTGGCACCCAGTTTGGCGGCAGTAGCAGTAGCGGCCGATGGGGAGACCGTACTCACTGGAGTCGAGAGGTTGAGGTTCAAGGAGAGTGATAGGGTAAGCACTATAGTCTCCACTGTCGACGCATTCGGTGCAGTTGCGCGAGGAGTAAACGACGAAATACGGATCATAGGAACGAGGAAGCTAAGGCGGACAGAGATCCAGTGTCCCAACGATCACAGAATCGCAATGATGGCTGGGGCCGTAGGAGCGGCCTCTGGAGTCCTTATTGAAAAGGCGGAGTGTGTGAACAAGAGTAACCCGAAATTTTGGGAGGATCTTAGTAAGTTGGGGGTGAAGGTGGAACTGCTTTGAGACCAAAGGTGGTTTGTTCGCTTCCGGTTAGACAGCCGGAGGATCTGAAGGAAGTGGTGTCGATCCCAGGCGATCTAGTGGAGTTACGGGTGGACTATTTTGAAGACCCATTGTCCCTGCCCCTAGATAGCTTAGGTCACCTGAAGAAGAAGTTGATAGTGACGTTTAGGGATGCGGAAGAAGGTGGTGTAAGAGAGATAGACCCACAGATTAAATTAGATCTTCTATCAAAGCTGAGAAAATTGGAGATAACTTACGATGTGGAGGCAAAGTTCGCTATAAGATATGGGGTCAAGACCGATGGGGAAATCGTGTCTGCTCATTACCTAGATAGAGTTCCTAGAGTGGAAGAAGTTGGTGAGTTGATCAGAGCTTTTCCAAGAGCAGAGACATTCAAGGTAGCTGTAGTAGCGAAAGAGGGTTACCTGAGGGTTCTGCTCAGACTTTTGGAGTATGGAAAAGTCGCGGTGATGTCGCTGGGTGGGCCACCTGAAGAGAGAATAGGGCTAGGTTTAATAGGTTCGTCCCTAGTTTACGGTTACGCTAAGGATCCCACGGCCCCAGGTCAGATGAGCTGTAGTAGACTCACTGAGGTCATGAGGCACATCTTTCCATTTTCATAGAAGATTTTCGTTTTTCTCAATATAGACTCCTCCGTAAGGGCATGTAGCTTACAAACCGACGAAGGCCTCGCCCTTCTAGAGTCAGGGACCACAATTCCAACAACGATTTTCCTAAGACTTCCTCCCGGGAGCCAACGACGTCCCTCCACAGTTCGACCTAGGGCCAGACTAAAAACTTGAGGGACGAACAGTCCCCCCTTTCCACCGAACTAGATGCCATCGATGGAGGTTCCCTTCGTCAATTTCTAACGGGCCTCCCCTCAGATCAACCAACCGTCCACCTAACGAGACCGGAATCGATGGAGGGAACGGCGAAACCCTTGGAGGAGGAACCTTCTAGGGTGGGAATGAAATCACAAAAATGTCGAAGCTTCTCTTTTATTGTGGCGCACGTTCGACCTCCACTCTCAAATGGTTGATGTAGACTCAGATAGACTATTGGGGCATCGAACGCTTTGAAGATAATCCTTCTCCTTCAGGTAACGATCTTCACTTCCTCGTTTTCCAGCTCGACCGCAAACTTCTTTAGTTCTTTTTTCGTGGCTCCCTTAATCGCATGACCGTCCTTTATAGAGAAGTGCGTGAAGTGGCATTGACAGACTATTTCTTCCTTTATCACTACGCCGTACTTTGATAGATCACAACCCAAGTGGGGGCATCTTGCTGAAAATGCATGAAAGGTCTTTCCACCTAAGAAAAAGACTACAATAGGTCCATGCGGGGTGTCTACTTTTCTTCTTTCTCCGATCTTAAACGCGCTAACTTTCCCCACCGCGATCTTCACGGAACTTCCCTTCTTTTTCTCTTTATACTAGAGAATTTTAAACCTTTATCCCCTACTTATAAAGCCTTCTATGGCAAATGTTTATAACCTACAATATAGTTAAGTTAGAACAATATAGTATAAACTAAGAGGAAGACTCGAGATGATAGCGGAAGATCAGGTTAAACGGAAAGTGGACTACAGAATACTGGAAGTTCAACAGGCCTCTCCCGAGACTGAAATTAGGGTCATTATTGTGACGAATGTTCCTCCCTCAGAACCAATTCTAGCGGAGTTGACGTCGGCCCACTTAAAGGTCGTCAAGGTGTTCCCAGATTTTTACAGCGTAAAAGTGGAGGGCAGGGCCAAGCACGTCATGGCAGTCTCGTCAAGGGATTTCGTTAAATACCTAATCCTAGACGAGATACTCGTGAGAGGAGCTGAGCTTTGAGCTAAGGGACTGGCAACAAAAGCTGCTCGATAGGGCGCGGCAAGTAGTTGGTAGCGGAAAAGTCCTGGCTCTGCAGGCCCCCACGGGGAGTGGAAAGACCATCTTCGCTTTGTTGGTCGCTTTGAATGTAACTGGGAAAGCACTATTCTTAGTAAGGACTCACAATCAGTTCTACCCAGTCTATCGCGAATCCAAACGACTAGGCAAATCGTTTGGATTCGTGGTGGGTAAGCCTAACGTGTGTCCGTTCTCCTCTGGTGACGTTGAATCCATCGATATAGATTGCAGAAGGTGTGAGATAAATTTGGCAACAGGTGTGGAGTTCGGCGAGCAGCCTGCCTCCTTGGTAAGTAAATTGAGGCAAGAGGGGCTAGCCAATGGTTTCTGCCCGTATCACTCTCTGCTCTTTTCGTCCAAATCCACGGAAGTGGTGGCTATGACATACCCTTATCTCTTTCTTCCTTGGCTTCGAGAGAGCCTAGATTTCAACCTAGAGGAATACGTTGTAATAATCGATGAGGCCCACAATTTGGACACCATATCGGACTTAGGTGAGAGGAGACTGTCCAGAGCCACGTTGTCCTCGGCAATGTCCCAAGCGACGAGTGAGTTGGTTAGAAACATACTCTCTAAACTTCAGCACAAGCTTTCTGCCCTGCCCGAGGTGGGTGAAAGGTATCTCTTGATTAACGATCCCCCTACTTTGGAAGCAGATGAACTGGAACTCCTTCAAGACGAGTATGAAGCACTCAGAGCCAAAATGACGGAGCAACGAAAAATAGGAAGAAATCATTTAGGCTCAGTTCTTAGATTCTTCCTATCGCTAAGGGAGCCGGGGAGGAAGGTGTTTCTCAATGGAGGGAGTTTGGTATCTAAGAACCCAGACCCCGCCTTCCAGCTCGACGTACTCAACCAGAAAACCCTACCACTCATCCTCATGTCTGGTACACTTCCCCTCTGAACTATATACAGAAGGTGTGGGGACTAACTAAGGACATAGAATACCTAGATGTGGAGCGAGCATTGCCCACTACAGTGCAAGGCAAGAGAGAGTGGCTGCTGGCTAAGGACGTCACTACCTCTTTTCAAAAGAGAAGCGATGTGATGTGGGGAAAATACGCTTCTTACCTGATGCGTATATATCATGTATCTCGGGCCAATGTACTGGCCCTAGTCCCAAGTTACGAGGTACTAAGGAAGGTTCTTGGAAGGCTTAAGGGAATTAACGTCCTGCCAGAGGACTCCAGGACATCTATGGAGGACCTGTCACGGGCAGCCGAGAATGGAAAAGTCCTCATCCTAGCGGTCAACAGGGGAAAACTGTCTGAGGGAATAGAGCTAACAAACGGAGGAAGGAGTCTGATAAGTGACGTCGCTCTAGTCGGAATACCCTTTCCTTCCCCTGACGACTACAGTAAGTTACGTGCTGAAGCAATAGCGGCGAGAACAGGAGTCGCTAATGAGGAACTATTGGTCAGGATACCTGCTCTGATAGCAGTGAAGCAAGCCATCGGTAGGGCGTTGAGGAATCCAGGAGATTCTGTCACTGTATGGTTACTTGATAAGAGGTATGACTCACCCTGGTGGAAAGCTAGACTAGGAGCCTTCAATCCGAGGAAGATAGTATTATAAGATGTGAACTACCCCGCTCCCTGGACGGGGCATCCACACCTCGCGATGGGGATTTCCTGCTTCTTCCAGGAAACTTACTACACGTCCCCTCAGAGAATAAGGATGTATAGAGGTAATTGTCTTGATCGCGTTTATGTATCTAGGTATGTTCAAGGTGAGTTTTGCTTTGTCTACTCCTATGTCAATGACCTCGACTTCGAATGTTTCGCTTATTTCTTGAATTTGCTCCTTCAAGTGGTAGTGGAAGAAGTTTATTATATCCTCACTACTCGGACACCTTCCTGCGAGCGTAAACCGAATGCGACCCTCCGTCGAATCCGTGCCGCGTAGTTACATCTATTTTTCATAACTATAGAAACGTTTCTATAAGGGGGCTGTCCGTCCCCACGGAAGGGGACTTTCGTCCTCAACTCCTGTAAAGTTAAAAAGTTTGATAACTAATAGATCTATAAGCGTCCACTATTTCGTCTATGCCGCCTTGCAGGGATCGAAAGCCTTGACTTCAGATCGGGGATGGTGATTTAATTTACTTTTGAAAATCTCTTTCTCATCGATATTGACGTTTTAACTCTACGGAAAAACTGGAGGAGGGGCATAGGCGAGCTTATCCCCTAATCGGAATCAGATCTAACTAAGGATCCCCACCACTCAAGTGGGGCATTTCTGACCCATCTGCTCAATTGGGTTGTAACCCCGAATCTGTGGTGAGAACTATGAACCATGTGGAAGGGAACTCTTAATGGTGGGGAGAAAGTCAGAAGTCCTCAACTCCTCTATTGGAAATCCTGAAACCCCCAAACTCACCGTATTCGTCTTATTACAATATCTGAGTGATCTCCTACAATATCTCCCTTGTAAACATACCTAGGTGATGCCTTAAGTATCATGTGAAGACAAGCTAGCCTGTCGGGATCAGCTATGACGTGAACAGAGTCCCCAGGTTTCGCGTTTATTAGTGCCTTAGATAACTCATTGATGAACTCGTCGCAACTTTTCCCCCTCAGCTCCAGCTCATAAGTTTCAGGCATGATCTCCACACCTCCTTAATCTTTCACACTATTTGGGTTTGTGTGTGTTATAACGCTTTTTGGATGGTTCTTACGCTAGTGAGCCAATTTTGTCACTAGACACCTAACACATTTTAGCTTCGGTGAGTATCTTCCAGCGTGGAAGTGGAAATCTTCGTTCATAGGAACTGCACCGAGTGTGCCATTTTGCTTGACTTCCTGAAGGTAGAGGGACTAATAGATAGAGTGAAAATAGTAGATACTGAGAAATATCCCTTCGAAGCCCTGCAGCGGGGAGTTCTATCTACTCCATCCATTTTTATTGACGGAAAACTGAAGTACGCAGGCAAGGTCGATCTGCAGGAGTTTAAGGAAATCCTGAAGGGAGACGTGAAGGGGAACAACAAAGCCTCGGATCCTGTTGAGGAACTCATGATCGGAGTTGTGAACTCCTTCGCAGTGACTGCCTGGCTCTACTTACATAGGAACTTCGAGGCCCTCTTAGACCAAAGGGAATTCGTCCAGGCGGTGAGTGGAGTGGGAGATGATCAGAGGCTTTACGACGAGCTAATTGAGCGTGTCAGGTCTAAAGGGGAAGAGTTGCTGAAAAAATGGGAAGAAAGGATGTTGAGGAATATCGCTTCAAACTTTGTGAGAGAGTTGTTCTGGCTATATGGTAGGAAACTCTCTTGGGCCGAGATCGAGTCTAAGTATCCTTTAGAGGTATTCGCTCATTGGCTAATGTTAAGAGGAGGAGCAGTTGGCAGAGTTGGACTAAGTATAATTCCCTTATCAAACCGCGAAGCCTTATCTAGAATCAGAATGGCTTACAATTACCTTAATTCCCATTGCGACGAACTTTGGGACAAAGTTATGAAGGAGCAATGGGAGCTTATGGGAACTGTCCACGTTTAAGTGCTGTTACAATAAATGGGGGTTGAGGAGGTTATCCATCCCCTCCCGCGCGGACGGCCCCCTGTAAATCCCGGCTCTCAAGGAACTATACTAATGGTGTTCGCCGATTAAGCGATAACCCAGACACCTCCGTGGAAGGGAGGTTCTTAAGGTTACGCCTATGCCCCAGCGGACGGCCCTACGTAGACGATGATCGATCCCACATTGTGGCTGGATGCCTACAAATGCCTGTGGGACTTTCACCTTCCACCGTTGGGCGAGGTGTCTGACGAAGTAAGAAGCCCTGTTAGGGCGAGGTAGTTTATGCGATAGACAAATAAGTGTGGGATAAGTCGTCCCATCGATGAGACGCTTTCTGCCTTAGGTTAAACTAGAAGGTTCAGACCAAATATAGTGGAACTCAAGTATCCCTAAGGTCTAGCCGTGGTCGAGACTATCTTTATAACGTCACCGTTTTTCAGCTTATAATCCTCTCCGATTTTCACTTTCCTCTTTGCATCTACGGCATAGAGGAAGCCCTTGGCTAGTTCCGTGTGTACTTCGTTTGCTAAATCCTTAGGTCCACTTCCCTCAGGGAGAAGGAATGCATCTGGCAGTACTCTGCCGTTTTTATCGGTGAACTTTCTCTCGTCCTCAACTGGATACACTACAATCATATTCAACGCTCCAAAAACTGCCTCATTGATCGCCTGTTGAACTCCGGTGTTGCCATATATCTCGAGCACCCTTTCCTCTATGTATTGTAGAGCCTCTCTTTGTCTCTGAGAGAGGTTACCTACAACTGTGAACGATGAATCCCCTGGGAGGTACTTCACTAAACCAGCTTTAGCAGCCTTCCTGAGGGCAAGCTCTGACTGAGCAGAAACTGGAACAACGTGTTTGTACTTTGCCTTGAGCCTCTCGATCATTACCTTACTCTCAGGGATATCTGCCTTGTTCGCAGCTATAATCATTGGTATGGAAATCTCCCTGAGCTTGGTGGAGAAATTCTTCAAATCTTCCTCAGACCATTGGGTGAACTTGAGCTGCTCTAATTTGGTCTCCCGCAAGGCCCTTAATACGTCCGAACGGGATACGGATATCCCGGACAGTTTTCCTAGTAAAGACTCCACCTCCTCTCTTCCACTCGAATCGGCAGTCCTGGAGAACTTCTGCCAATCTTTAGATACTATTGAAAGAAACCATTGGTCTATTTCTTCTCTAATGAACTCCACTTCTCTCAGAGGGTCGGAAGAACCTGGCGAGACCGATATTCCCTCCTCGTTAGTGGAACCGCTGGCGTCTATTATGTGAATCAATACATCTGCCCTCCTTAACTCGTCGAGGAATTTATTCCCCAGTCCCCTCCCTTCATGGGCCCCTGGTATTAGTCCAGGCACATCGATTAGTTTAACTGGGATCATTCTCTCCCCTTCTATGCAAGCTGAGTTAGAAGGAGAGCACTTGACTCCCAACTCGTTGTGCACACATCTTGTCCTCACCGCTCCAACTCCCACGTTAGGCTCTAAGGTTACGAAGGGCCTGTTCTCCATCTGTACTTCCAACAGGGTCGCTGCAGAGAAGAATGTGCTCTTCCCCACATTGGTTTTACCTACTATACCGACCTCTATCATCTAACCAGAGATGAACCCCTACATTTATTAATAAGACCCATGGTAGAGAGTTACCGTGGTATCAAGCGCTTACTCTTTCATGGAGTCCATGAGGAAGACGGAGGAGTACTCCAAGCTAATTAAGGCAAGGCTAGTGCAGTGGCGCCAAGACGAAACCGTGAAAAGGATCGAAAAACCCACAAGACTAGGGAGGGCCAGAGCCTTAGGGTATAAGGCGAAGCAGGGTTACGTAGTAGTTCGAGTGAAGGTATCTAAGGGAGGACTAAATAAGGAAAGGCCAAACAAGGGGAGGAGACCTAAGAGGATGGGAGTTTACGGCTTCTCGCCAGCCAAGAGCCATAGATGGATCGCCGAGGAAAGGGCAGCCCGAAAGTTCCCAAACCTCGAGGTTCTGGGGAGTTATTACGTTGCCGAGGATGGGCAACATAAGTATTACGAGGTTGTTATGGTTGATCCCTCACATCCAGCCATCATTAACACAGAAGAGCTGAAGTGGTTGACTAATAGCGTCAACAGGAGGAGGGTGTTCAGGGGTCTGACCTCACCGGGAAAGAAGTCTCGAGGACTCAGGAAGTCTCGAGGTCTCAAAGGAACTGTGATCCATAAGATGAAGAGGAAGCAGAAGGAGAGGGAGCAGAGAGCGAGACACGAAGCCTCCAAGTACTATAGGTTGGACACCTATACAAGAGTGCCTGGAAAGTGAAATGAAGGTAAACTCAGTAACGTTAAGCGTTTTCGTCCATGAAACCGAGGACGAGGGAAAGATAGATTCTTCCCTCCGTTCCTTCTTTTCCCCCTATTTGGGGGACCTCACACCGACGACAAGTAAAGTGGAGGGACACTTTGGGGACTCCTTAGTCATTTACAAATATTATTGGAAGGGTAAAGGAGCAAAGGAAGTTTTCCATTACCTGATAACCTCCCTACCCGATCTAGATAGAGCCGCCCTGAGGAAGTCCCTTAACGCCCACATCCAGGGTTCGAAACTACACTTCCGTCTCGACAAACAGATCATGGTTCTTCATCGCAGAGTTAGGCTCTCACAAGGAGATGACGTGATTAAGGTGGTGGTCTCCTTCTCAGCATTCAACTCCAAGGAGCTCGAGGAGGTGCTATCTGGTGGAAGTAGTTGAAACATGCGTTAAGAGTCCAGAGGCGATCCCCTACCTTAGGGCAGCTGGATACAACAGGTTCTTAACTGAGGGTTTAGGGAAACCAGCTAGAAACACCTTCGAGCTTTATGAGCCTAAGGAAATTCGGCGAACGTTAATGGGTAAGAAGGGCCTTAAGTTCGTGAAACCATTAAGTGCGGAGGCCTTTAGAGCGGCCTTAATGGACCACCTGGTATTTGCCCTCACAATAGATGAGTCCAACGTTAGGCTAGTGAGAAGGGAGGTACTTAGTTTAGCGAGGATTCACAATAAACCCATAGAGCTACTATTGAACCATTCCTCAAGTAGGACGATCTCAACCGCGATCAAGTGGGGGAGGAGATGGGTGCACACCATATTTTTTTCCTCATGCGCTTCGAAAATGAGCGAGGTGTGGCCTCCACTTGTGAAGGTTAACTTCCTAGTGGTCCATGGGGCCACAGAGGCGGAGGCGTTAAGTTGGGTGTTCCATTCTCCACTGAAGGTGTTGGGCTCTGTCACTTCAGTTAGCGGTTGATGTCGGTCTGACACTCTGGCTCTCAGTTCTTACCTTCGTGATCCTGAGGAGTCGGCGCCCTAGCCGTACAACCTATACCCTCAAACTCTCTAACAAAAAAAGGTATATAGTCTTCCAACTTATAACGCAGGGCAAGTTCACGCAAAGAGATCTAGAGGAAGCTCTCAGGGAAGCAGTGAAGGACTTTATGGGAAGCGTATGGCTCAGCTTGGCCAACCCCCGGCTTATCTTTTTCGATCCAGAGCGCATGGAAGGGGTGATATCCACTAATCGTGAGGGCTACAAAGTTGTCATCGCTAGTACGTCTAGACTTAAACACGTCAAAGATCAAGAGCTTCTGCTGATTCCGCTTAGGACAACAGGAAGCTTAAAAAAGGCTAAGAAGCTTATCGGGAGCAGATGATGATGCCGTCCCAGACTGTAGCTATGATGACCTCTGCGACGAGCTGAGTTGACATTCTAGGCTAGACATCTAGAAAACTTAATTTGTTTTAGATCGAGTTTCTTAGCGTGGATACGAGAATATTCAAGGACGCTTCAGATGACGTCAATAGAGTTGTCCTATGTGTCATAAATTATCTGTTGGCTTCCTACGTCCTCTCCGGTGTGGGATTATCTTCGACCTACGTACAAATCTCGTCGGTGGTATTGGCAACCTTATCGTTCATCGCGTACTTTGTTATTACTCCGTCTCTCATTTTGGTCTACTTGGCCCAGTCTGTCCTCTTAGGGAGGATCTTTCCACAAGATCTTCGAGGCTTTGAGGAACTAGTCGCTTTTCTAATTCTCCTTTTTCTAGTACCTGTTCTCGACATAATAAGAGCTGATAAGGGCAAATCTAGCGTAACCGCTGCCACACTGATAGCGTCTGTTATATCACCTCTCCTAGTATTTACCTTACCTCTAGGACCATCCTTCAAGAAGGACTTGAAGTATCAAGTTCTATCAATCCTCCCTCTCCTCTATTTGGGGTTCTCACTCCAAGGGGAGCTCCTGAAGTACATTGCTTTCCTCATCTTTGTCGCAGTGGCAGCTTACCTCTTCTCAATCCAACGAGAATTGAGCTTAATTGGAGCTCTACCCGCAGGATTAGCGGTTTGGTTCCTGACTTCCTCTCCCCTCTATGCGGCACTAGCCGTAACCCTATCGCTAGGCGTGAATGCAGCAAAGACCTTCCAGCTGAGGACGAGTGAGAAGAGGAAGGAAATCGAAGGACTCGGTCAATATCGGAACGGTTTATTAAATAGAGTTACCTTATTTAGGAATTTAGTGGGAAAAGTCGGCCAAGTCTCTAACCTCCCAGAACTCAGAGAGTACATAAACCAACTTGACGAGCTCTCCAAGAACGTTTCGAGATGTCAGGACATGGAATGTCTGAGATTTAATGAAAGCGAACTAGACGCAATAAATAGGACAGCTAAAACTAGGTTAAATGATTATATTTTTAGGCAAATCACCCAAATTAACGAATTCTCTCGAGAACTTAAGAAGATGGGAGTGGTCGTCGACGAAATGGAGTACCCTGGAGAACTTGAGTTAGGTCAAGATATGGTAGTAGTAATAAATCAGGTGAGAGAGAGAGAAGAGAAACTTTACGATCTAGCAGGGAGGTTTTACAGGAGGCTAGTGGGAGTAGTGAGAGAATCGTTGGGGTGGAGCCAAGACCAGTTCGGAGAACTAGGAGACGAACTTAGCTCAATACAAAAGATCATCGATGCAGCGGTACCGGAGCTTAACCAATGTGAAGAAATGGCAGCTGGCCTTGTAAGAGAGGAGGCGATCTTCCCTAGGGAAGAGGCCGAAAAACTCACTGCCATGCATCTCGAGTATAGAACTATTAAGAGTCCTCTGGACAGAATCTTAAAAGCCCATCAGATAAGTAGGGAAGTGTATGAAGGGATCGAGAAATTCCTCCAAGAAGTAAAGGCCAAATACATAGAGTTCACGGGCCTAGAGGACGATTTGTTCAAGGGAAAGGGGGACGTGGACCTAATTTTAGCCAGCGTAGGGAAGGAGCAGGGGGTCTGTCCTAAGCTGAGGCAGCTCTCAGTGACTTGGAGACTAAGCCTAGATAAGTTGATTGAAGACCTTTCTACTATGCATAAGTTAAGGGATGTAAGTGAACTTGTAGATTCTATGAGAGAAGAGCTCGTCTCTAGATTGAAGGAAGATGGTTGTGTAAACATTGTAGATATGGGTTTAGAGGAAGAATATTCGTCCTACTTAGTTGCTATGTTGAGAGCTAAGGGTATCCAAGTAAAGCCAGAAGGATCTCAAATCTGTCTCAAGGGCTAAAGTGATCTCAAAGCGAAAGACCATACCCGAAGGGTCGAGCTCTCGGCTTCCCTACCCATACTTACGACGGAGTTCCATGATTAAGTGCAGGTCGCACTTAGGAGACCTCCGCAGGTCAGGGAGGAGGCATACGCGGACCATCGCTTAGGCGCGTCTGGGCGCTTCCTGGCGAGCGTCCAGGGGAACTATCCATATAAACGGAGTCTCCCATCCTTTGGAACTCAACCAAGATAAAGTTTATTGTGAGGGCGGAAGGCCCTATCTCCATGGATAAGATACGGATAGACTCTCATTTAATAATTTAAATAACAGTCCTCACGGTAATATTGCAATTACCCTCAATGACGAGGTAAGCGTCGCCGAGACGCCTCGAGGCGAGGGTGAGTGAGATACGCCTCGGCCAAGGCCCCTTCGTTTGCACCAACTGATTCCGTGTCGGGAATGTAGTAGCCCTAGGTGCTTGCAGAACCTTGCCCTCTGCTCATGGCTAGAGTCGTGGGTAAGGTAGGGCTGCAAGGAGGAAGCTCGTCGGTGAGAGAAGGATAATTCATATGCTATATGGGGGACCTTAACTTCTAGTGCCCCTAGGGTAGAGAAATATACCTCCAATTTCGCAGCCAAGGAGAGTTGTCGCTATATAAACTATTTGGCAGAAACTACGTGAATTGTGCTCCCACCACACTTAACTTCAACGGAGCTCTTGAGTAGCTAATTCATAAGGATCATACGAGAGGGAAAACACTATCTACTTAATGAAACGTTAAATACGTAGCCTGTCAGTGGTGAGAGGGAAAGCATAATGGCATTTGGTCCTGCAGCAATGGGATACGACAGGGCTATCACGATTTTTTCACCCGACGGTTCGTTGTACCAAGTAGATTACGCCTTTGAGGCAGTTAAGAAAGGCTGGACTACGATTGGAGTAAAATCTAAGGAGGCGGTCGCAATAATAGTGGAGAAAAGGAAGGTCACCCCTTTGCTCGATGTAAATAACATAGAGAAAGTTTTCCTCATAGATGAGCACGTGGGTTGTAGCTTTGCTGGATTAGCGTCTGATGGAAGAATCTTAGTAGATTACGCTAGGAATGTCGCTCTTCAGCACAGATTAGTATACGACGAACCGGTTAACATAGACTACTTGACCAAGACCATATCGGATCTGAAACAGGCGTACACACAGCATGGCGGAGTGAGACCCTTCGGTGTCGCTATGATAATAGCTGGCATAGATAAGGGGCAGCCCAAACTACTGATGACGGAGCCTAGCGGGCAGTTCATGCCTTATTTCGCCGTCGGAATAGGCTCAGGTAGCTATCCAGCTACTGAGTACTTGGAGAAGAACTACAAGGAAGATATGACGGTAGAAGAGACTGTGCTCACCGGCTTGAGGGCACTCAACTACACCTTCAAGGGGGGCGAGAAACTTTCCTCATCGCTTGTGGACATTGGAGTAGGCTCAAGGCAGACGGGTTCTTTCAGAAAGCTCTCGCAGGAAGAAAAAGAGACATTCATAAAGAAGCTTGGGTGAATATCTGTTAATGCCAAAGGAGAACTATGTTGTGGTCAAATACGAGAGTCACGGAGAGAGGTTCGAGGTGTTGGCCAAGCCTAAGGAAGTGTCAGATCTGAAAGAGGGGAAGAGCATCTCTTTGTCCGACGTGGTGGTATCAGACATCATTTACAAGGACGCTCGAAAGGGGTTGAAAGCCTCGCCCGCTTCTATGAAGAAGGTCTTTGGAACAACAGACTTTGAGACAGTAGCTAGGGAGATCCTCATCAAGGGTGAGATTCCCTTGACTGCTGATCAGAGGAAGGAGATCTTAGAGTCCAAAAGAAAGCAACTAGTGACGTTCATCTCTAGAAACTGCATTGATCCAAAGACAAAGTTACCTATTCCTCCCACGAGGATAGAGAGTGCCATGGAGGCCGCAAAGGTGCATGTAGATCCCAATAAGGACGTTGAGTCCCAGGCCATTCAGATAGTCAGGGAACTCGCGAAAGTGATGCCAATAAAGTTGGCCAAAGCACTTGTTGAACTGAGAGTCCCTTCAGCTTACGCGGCCAAAGTGAAATCTCAACTGCCCTCAATGGGAGAAGTGAAGAAAACTAACTGGCTGGCTGACGGGAGTCTCACCGCGGAGATGGAGATACCCGCCGGAGCTCAGGGAGAGCTGATAGACAAGATCAATTCATTAACTAAGGGAGAGGCGGAGGTCAGAATTGCAGAGGTGAGATGAAACGGCGGAAAAAGATAGGGTCAGGACGTTAGTTCTCCCAGGAGAACCCGTTGGCGAGGCCTCAGATTTTCAGCAATGGAGTCCATACATAATAAGGAATGGCACGAAACTTTACTCTACTGTGATCGGATTGTTGGAGCAGAGAGAGAACCAATTGGTGGTATTACCACTGGAGGGGGTTTACTACCCGAGGGTTGGAGATCTTGTAATTGGACTGGTGGAAGATGTCGAGCTTTATGGATGGAATGTTGACATAGTATCTCCATATATTGCTTACTTGCAGGGATCATCAGTATTGGGTAGGCCCGTTAACTCTGGGGAGGACCTAAGAAGGTATCTTAACGTTGGAGATTACGTGATGGCCAAGGTCGAGTCCTTCGATAGATCGTCTAATCCCATATTAACAGTAAAGGGTAAGGGCCTAGGTAGAATATCCAAGGGTACTGTAGTGGACGTCTCTCCTGTGAGGACTCCTAGGCTCATAGGAAGGAATAGGAGCATGGTTGAGACACTCTCCAGCGAAACTGGATGCGAAGTTGTTGTGGGACAGAACGGCAGAGTTTGGATGAATTGTTCCTCCAAGGAGACGGAAGATTTGTTGGTAGAAATGATATATCTAATAGAGAGAGAGCCCTACACAAAGGGTCTTACCGAGAAAGTTAAAAGTCTGATAAGAGATAGGTTGGGTGTTAACGTTGCAGGTCCAGAAGCCAAGGCTAATCCTTGAAGATGGGAAGAGGACGGATGGTCGTAGACCTGACGAGATGCGGCCTGTGAAGATGGAGGTGGGAGTACTAAAGAACGCCAACGGATCGGCAATAGTCGAAATGGGTAGGACTAAGGTGTTGACTGCCGTCTACGGTCCCAGAGAAATGCATCCGAGGCATTTGGCTCTCCCTGATAGGGCAGTCCTCAGAGTGCGATACCACATGACACCTTTCTCCACAGATGAAAGGAAGAACCCAGCCCTCAGCAGGAGGGAAATAGAGATATCTAAGGTAATACGCGAGGCCCTGGAGGCATCTATCTTAGTAGAGACCTTCCCTAGGACCACTATAGACGTGTTCTCTGAAGTCCTACAAGCCGATGCTGGGACGAGATTAGTGGCTTTGATGTCAGCCTCACTGGCCGTGGCAGATGCAGGAATCCCGATGAGGGACCTAATAGCCGGTGTCGCTGTAGGAAAGGCTGATGGTACCTTGGTCTTAGATCTGAACGAGGAGGAAGATATGTGGGGAGAGGCCGATATGCCCATCGCGATGATGCCGTCCCTCTCTCAGGTGGCATTACTTCAGCTCAACGGAAGCCTTTCGGGGGGCGAGTTTAGGGCGGCCCTCCAAATGGCGAGCAAAGGAATCGATGAACTATATAGGATGGAAAAAGAAGCCCTAATGTCAAAGTACTCGGCTTACAAGGAGGTGAATTGATATGTCTCTCACACCGAGCAATTACAATATCATTCCTCTAATAAAAAGAGAGAGTATCGTAAGTATACTTGAAAAGGGAAACAGGACTGACGGTAGAAAGTTCACGGACTACAGGAGTCTCTCCATAACTCAGGGTTATGCGAAGAAAGCCGAAGGGTCTGCTATGGTTAGGTTAGGAGACACAGCAGTCTTGGCTGGAGTAAAGGTGAAGGAGGACGTTCCATTTCCCGATACTCCAGATCAAGGGAACTTCATAGTGAACGTAGAGCTTCTCCCCTTGGCCTACGAGACTTTTGAGCCTGGACCTCCGGATGAGAATGCGGTGGAGCTCTCCAGAGTAGTTGACAGAGGCCTCAGGGACTCCAAGGCCGTAGACCTCAAGGGATTATGTCTCGTACCTGGCAAGAAGGTGTGGACAGTGTGGATAGATATAGACGTTCTTGACTATGGAGGTAATGTCTTAGACGCCTCCATGCTAGCCGCTGTAGCAGCCCTCTACGATGCCAGGTTGCCTAAGGTAGAGGTTAATGGAGACGAAGTCAAGGTGGTGAAAGATGAAAAAGGAAATAGGGTCCCTATGAACTACCCAGTTGTTTCAGTTAGCGTGGCTAAACTGGACAGATTCCTCCTAGTGGACCCAGATCTCGAGGAGGAGAGTATGGCCGAGGCAAGGTTATCTATCTCCTACTTGGAAGATGGGAAAATAGTTGGAATGCAGAAGTTCGGTAACGGAACCCTGAGCGTGCAGGAGCTAGATACGGTGGAGGGATTAGCTAGAACGTCCTCTCAAAGACTCTTCGAAGAACTTAAAAAGGTCATAGCGAGTCCTGAGGGAGGTGTTTCTCAATGACTAAGCAGACGGGAATAGCGGGGAGGTTCGGGCCGAGATACGGTTCGTCTCTAAGGAAAAAGTGGAAGGAGATAATGGAGAGAAGGTATGACGAACATGTTTGTCCCTTCTGTCGAACTACGGGGTCAGTGAGGAGAGTTGCGTCGGGAATTTGGTACTGCCGGAAGTGCGAAACCAAGTGGGCTGGGTACGCCTATACCCCCTCCTAACTTATTGATAACTACCTCCCGAGATGCAGGTCCTCGGGTGAGGTCGGTAGCTAGGCAGTTGTCCGGATTTTTCCCCGCTTCTGTTTACATTAATCGGGGTCGCGCCTCTATAGACTCCGTGGCGAGGGAGTTAGGTGGAAGTGGTGCACCCTATGTGTTGGTTTTTCATAGCGAAGGTGGGAATCCTTCTAAGCTCTTTCTCATTAATTTAGTCAACAGATATCAGGAGTGCTTGAGGCTGAAGTCAGTCAGCGTCCCTACAGACGCGAGGCAGAGGTCTCCCAACGTAAGGAAGGTGTGTTTAGGAGACTTAGAGTGTTCAGCCTTGAGGACCTTCCTTTCTTTCGTAGCTTATCCCCTAGGACCCAACTGTGATGTGGTAGTTTCTACCTCGCTCTCAGGCGAGGAGTGTACGTTGGTGTTTACTAGTCCGCGGTCTAGGAGGGAGCTCCTTTGGATGAGGTTCAGAACGTGTTGAAGATAAAGATAAGAGTTTCTCCTTCCTCTCTAACTAGCTTGGCGCTAAACTCTATTCTACTTGAGGAGGTTGATCGAGGCCTAGTGACTGTGGATCCAGAAAAAGGAGAAGTTTCGATAAAGGCTCCTCGATTGAGCAGGGGAAGAGCCATAATGAACTCTTATATATATTGGCTCTACACCATTCTAACCACGTTTGAGGAGTTAGGTGAAGAAGATGGCAGAGAGAGTACCGCCTGAGTTACAGGCGCAGGTAGTTAAACTCCAACAGTTACAGAACCAGTTAGGTAATCTGATAGCTGAGAAGAACGTAGTTGAGAGCGAGCTAAGGGAGATCAACCGAATCCTAGAGAGTTTATCTACACTGCCTGCCGATTCTTCCATATATAAAATAGTAGGGAACCTACTAGTCAAGTTCGATAAGGCAAGTGTAGAGAAGGAGCTTACCGAAAGGAAGGAGTTCCTAGAAATAAGGTCTAAGGCCTACCAGAGACAAGAAAGCGAACTGAGGAAACAGTATGAGAGCGTGCAAAAGAAGGTGAACGAGTTAGTGAGTAAGTACTATAAACCGCCAGCCGGAGCGGAGAAGGTTTAATCTAGGACTTTTTGAGTTATTTCGTGGTACGCATTTACGTTGACGTCAGAGAGAAGGCCAGCGGAGTGCCAGATAGGCTTGGCCTACTTGGTGTTACTGTCATAGTTCGGCAACTGACAGTTGCAGACTACGTCTTGGCTGAGGGGGTTGGACTTGAAAGGAAGTCGGTGAGAGATCTAGCGTCATCAGTGTTTGATGGAAGGTTGTTCGATCAAGCGGAGAGACTAAGCGAGTCCTACCGGAAAGCATTTCTCCTAATAGAGGGAGACTTAGGCCTGCTAGAGAGGTACGTTTCCAATTTCAAGGCGATAGACCTGGCAGTGGCCTCGGTCGTGGCAGACTACGATCTTAGACTAGTCTATTCTAGAGATCAGGAAGAAAGCGCGCAAATTTTGAAGAAATTGGCAGAGAAGCTGCAGGAGGGTCGCGCAAGTAACATAAGCCTTCACTCTAAACCTAAACTCTCCACTTTAAGGGAGAAGCAACTTTACCTCCTTCAGTCACTACCCAATGTGGGCCCCAAGTTATCTCAACGTATCTTAGATCGATTTCCCACTTTGGCGGAATTCTTCGAGGCTCCTCTACCCAAACTTGAGGAAGTTTTAGGGAGGGCTAAGGCCGAGGAAGTATTCAAGCTACTGCATAGCTCAAGTAAAGGTAAAAGAGATTCCAATAATTCTCTCTTGGACTACCTAGAAAGTAGTAAGGACGAAGGTGGGTAGAACGATCTAACATAGCTAGCTGAAATTGAACTTACGAACGAGGGAGATGTGGGGAGCCTCGCCCCCAGGGACGAACCACATTTAAAATTGATCTCAGGAATTTGTTAGTGCCGCTTTCTCCTCCTCGGCTCGACCGAGAGCTCACTAAACTGGGAGAGGAGCAACCAACATCTCCTCCCTCCCTTTCGTGGGATCCGTAGTTACTCCACGAGGATTCCTCCTTTCGTGAGGGGAGTTCCTGCCTCCCCCAGAATCGACGATGGGAACTACGAGCCTTTGGAGGGGAACCCTCCAAGGCGAGGGAAGCTAGAAAGTAGGTATGGAAATGTCACTCTCATTACAGTGAACCAACACAATCCGTCTCCACATACATTGAGATAAACATTTATAACGTCGTGTTCTCAATGCGCTTGCTACATTCGGTGGTAAGGTTTGCCTCGATACAAGACCGTTGAACAGATCTTGGCTCTTATGAAGGATAGGACGAGAGTGAGGAACATTGGTATCATAGCTCACGTTGATCACGGGAAGACTACTACTAGCGATCAGCTCCTAGCCTCTGCTGGGATAATTTCCCCTAAAGTAGCTGGAGAGGCGCTCGCTCTAGACTACCTTAAGGTAGAGCAGCAGAGGGGTATAACGGTTAAAGCCGCCAACGTCAGCCTTTATCATGAGGTCGACAACAAAGGCTACGTGATAAACCTGATCGACACCCCTGGACACGTGGACTTCAGTGGCAGGGTAACTAGGAGTCTCAGGGTCCTAGACGGATCTATAGTGGTAGTAGACTCCGTTGAAGGAGTCATGACTCAAACTGAAACTGTCCTTAGACAAAGCCTCGAGGAGAGGGTAAGACCCATTCTATTTATAAATAAAGTCGATAGGTTAGTCAAGGAACTCAAGCTAGGTCCACAGGAGATGATGCAGAAGCTGTTAGGGATAATCAGAGAGGTCAACAACATGATAGATATGTACGCTGAACCAGACTTCAAGGAAAGATGGAAAATAAATCCAAACGCTGGAAACGTGGTCTTTGGTTCAGCGAAGGACAAGTGGGGTTTCAGCGTTCCGATGTCACAGAAGAAAGGGATAGGAATGAAGGACGTAATAGCTGCGTACACGGCCCCAGATAAGACCAAATTGAACGAACTAGCTCAACAAGTTCCCATCGACGAGGCTTTGTTAGATGCGGTCATAAGATTCGTACCGGACCCGGTAGAGGCACAGAAGTACCGAATCCCGAAGATATGGAAAGGAGATCTGGACAACGAGCTAGCGAAGGCAATGCTTTCGGCAGACATGAATGGTCCAGTGGTTATGATGATAACTGACATGAAAGTCGACCCACACGCTGGATTAGTGGCAACGGGAAGAGTCTTCTCTGGAACCGTGAGGCCTGGTCAAGAAGTGTGGCTAGTCAACGCGAAGACTCCTCAGCGCACTCTCCAAGTGAGCCTCTACATGGGACAAACTCGGGAGCTAGCGGAAGAAATACCGGCTGGCAATATAGCTGCTGTGCTCGGACTTGACAAGGCGAGGTCAGGAGAGACGCTCCTGGATGTAAGGTTCAAGGATCTCCAAGGGAGCTTCGAGCGTCTCCATTACGTCTCTGAACCCGTGGTTACCATAGCTGTAGATCCACAGAACCCCAAGGATTTAGCGAAAATGATAGATGCCCTCAGAAAACTGAGCATCGAAGATCCGAACTTAGTGGTCAAGATAAACGAGGAGACGGGAGAGTATCTGTTATCTGGAATGGGCTTCCTACACCTCGAGGTCTCCTTACAACTTCTTAAGGACAATTATGGTATAGAGGTGAAAACTACTCCGCCTATAGTTGTCTACAGGGAGAGCGTGAGAAATAAGAGCCAAGTATTCGAAGGAAAATCCCCAAACAAACACAATAAAATGTATATAAGTGTAGAACCTCTTAACGACAAGACTGTGGAGCTGATAGCAAGTGGAACCATTAAGGAGAATATGGAGCCTAAGGAAATGGCAAAGACGTTGAGAGACCAGGCGGGCTGGGACTACGAGGAGGGAAAGAGAATAGTTGCGTTCGACGAGAATCTAAATCTGTTCGTAGATATGACGAGCGGTATACAACACTTGAGGGAAGTCATGGACACCCTTATTCAAGGTTTCAGGTTAGCCATGAGGGAGGGGCCTCTAGCCCACGAACCTGTAAGAGGACTGAAGGTTGTACTTCATGATGCTGTCATACACGAGGATCCAGCGCATAGAGGTCCAGCACAGCTTTACCCAGCTGTCAGAAATGCTATATTTGCGGGCTTCCTGTCGGCTAGACCTACCTTATTGGAGCCCATTCAGAAGCTAGACATAAGGATACCAATGGAGTTCATGGGTAACGTGACCGCAGTGCTGAGTAGAAAGAGGGGAAAGATCCTTAATGTAGTGCAGACTGAGAACTTGGCCCGTATAATGGCCGAGATACCAATAAGCGAGTCCTTTGAGCTGGCCGGTGAGTTAAGAGGAGCAACCGCAGGAAGGGCGTTCTGGGGAACCGAGTTCAGTCGGTGGGCGCCGGTGCCGGATGCTATGCTAGGTGACACTGTAGTGAAGATAAGGGAACGGAAAGGTCTACCTAAGGAATTGCCGAAGGTGGAGGACTTTCTATCCTGAGGAACTGAGCGAGGGCCGCGGTCTCTTTTCCTCGGTCAAGGCGGTCCTCTTTGACTACGATGGTACTTTGGTGGACTTCGAGTCTAGTTCCACCCAGGCCCTGAAGCTCGTCGCCAAGGAGGCAACCGAATATCTTAGGGAAATCGGGGACTTCAAGCTGAGTTTGGAGGAGAAAATGCTTGCTATAGCAAAAGACCTGGACGCCTCGGGAGTCTACGATAGAGTTCTCTGGTGGGAGAAGGCGTTGGAGGAACTCAACCTGAAGGCCGACCCCGAGCTTCTCTTCGAATGGACATCTCTATACTGGTCAGTGGCTAGCAAGAACGAACCATATGAGGACGCTCTAGACGTAGTGGAGTACCTTAAAAGGAAAGGCTACAAGCTTGGGCTGGTCACTAACACTGACGGACGTGGGGGAAATAAGTTGAAGAGAGTCTCAAGTTTTCCACTAATATCTGCATTCGATTTAATCTTAATAGGTGGAGAAAACGATCTAAAACCTAAGCCGAACCTCCAAATTTTCGTGGAGGCCTGCGAGAGGTTAGGGGGGGCGGGAGAGTGGTGTGTTATGATAGGCGACGACCCTGTAAAGGACACCATCCCCGCCAAGAAGGCAGGGATCTTGAGCGTATTGGTCGATAGAAGGGGAATTCACAGGAACCCTGAACTCTATGCCGACTTCGTTGTTTCTAACTTGAAGGAACTAGAGGATCTCCTTTAGCCCCGCCTCCAAGAACTCCAAGTACTCCTCGGTCCACGCTTTAACGAGCTCCCTCGCGTAGACGTTCCACCTCCTCAGGTCAAGATTAGGGTCCCAGTTAACCTGATGTCCACTATCTAAGTAGATCGACTTTCTTAGAATCCTTGCCCTATTAACAGCCACCACCTTGTGGAACGGGATCACCACGGCTCTCTCTCCAGTGGCTTGCATAGCCCCGTGGAGTCTGTTGAAAAGGCGTACGGTAGACTCGCGATCAGCGACGTCGTAAAGGTTGAGCAATCTGGCTTTGAGTTCCACAGGAAGGAGCGAAGCGGTCTCCCTCAATTTTCCCTTGACCTCTTCGAAGGACAGCTTAACGTCTTTCCTAATGAGGTCCCGTAGACTCTCTAAGGACGGTCCAACTGATGGAACCCCTCTTCTGAACAACGGGAAACAGTCGCCGTACGGATCTACGGAATTCGACCCTATCCACATAAGTCCGGGGGAGCCATAAGACCCTCCTAGCTCTGGGCTCAAGTCCACACAGAGTTTGATATCGTTCACGGTAGAGTTTCTCATTAAGAACTCCATTCCCCACGACCTCGGGAAGGGATGTAGTGCTCCTCGAGATGGTACACTTAATGCATGAATCCTATACTGCCCAGCATCCAATTTAGAGAGATGAGCCTCCATCCACTTATCGCTCTCTCCCAGCCATCTATCGTGATGCGTCACTACGTAAATGGATTCGTCAGATTTTCCATTCCTTACTGCTTCAACGAGCTTTGCGGTCGCGTTTGGATTGAGTCTAGTCCTCACCACCACTTCACACCTACCTATTAACTTATCTAGCTCCTTTTCTTGAGTAAATAGAATAGGCTGAGGAAAGGGGGACAGGGGAAAGTTCCTAGAGGAGGACAATTGTATACCGGGAGACGGGCTAGCCCCTCTTCTAACCCAATAACGACAATTTCGCCGTCCAACCCGCTTGGGCGCAGCCATTCGATTTCTCTCTGGCTTAGTTTGATCCTTCTGATTTCAGACTCAGCGATCTTCCCCTCGAAAGAAGGAGACATGGGTGCTGACTTAACTTCTAACTTCCCTCCTTCACATATCAATGATGCTTCCTCTTCTTCCCACCCTACTACTGGGACGCTCCTCTCCCTGACTTCGTCCCAATCTTCCCACAATTTCCTTATTTCCCTCACCAGCCTTGCTTCCGCCTTAGAGCCTGGAGGAACCTCCATTAAGTCAGAAATTCCTTTTGGTTGACTGTCCATATTTATCGTATGAGAAACGAATATCTAGACAAAATATTTCCTCATGATGGGATCTTCGAGATCCTTCTCGGTACCACCGGCGTTAGGCCCAACCTTTCCCCCATCGGTATCAGAAGAGAGGGAGAGAGCTTAAGGATTAAAGTATATGAGGGGACCCTCACTTTGTCTAACCTCAGGCTCAATCCCAAGTGCACGATAAACGTAACTTCCAGTCCAGAGGCATTCTTCAGATGGTTAGCAGGGGAGGATATTCCGTCTCATTTCATACAAGGGATCCCTTACTTACCTGGCACCACCTCTCTGCTCGCAACAAGCAGCGAGGAGGGAGGAAATCCACCAACTTTCGTTCTTTCCGTAGGTGAACTAGTCTCCACCTCACTTCCCTCTGCATATAGTAGGGGGGATTCTTTATTTATAGATCTTCTAGTACACTCTACTAGGCTGGAGATTTTCGACGAGCATATGTTCAGATTAATGCTGCCCGTTATGAAGTATGAATTGGAAACCACAAGTAGATTGTCTCCTCAGTTGAGGCCTTTGGTGGAGAAGTTAGAAAAGGAAATAAGAGAAGTCGTGCGTAGAAGAAGTGGGAGATTTGGCAGTGAGGATAGCCTTGATTAGAGGAGACGGTGTGGGCCCGGAGGTGGTGGAAGCCTCTCTTCCCGTAATAGAGAAGCTGAATCGCTCCTACAAGCTTGGGCTCGAGTTCGTGGATGTTGAGGCCGGGGACGGAGCTCTTCGTAGACGAGGGGATCCCCTGCCTCAGGAATCCCTTAAGGAGATAGAGAAAGCTGATGTGGTTCTGAAGGGTCCAGTGGGAGAGACGGCCAAGGACGTAATAGTGAGGTTAAGGCAGATGTACGATATGTACGCAAACGTTAGGCCCGCATTCAGTATACCGGGTTTGGCCTCTAAATTTGAGGGAGTTGACCTCGTAGTAGTGAGGGAGAACACTGAGGACCTGTATAAGGGTGTGGAGCAGATGGTAGCAGACGACGTCGCTGTTGCCCTCAAGATCGTCTCTAGGAAGGCGTCAGAAAGGATAGTCAAGTTCGCAGCTGACATGGCTAGGACAAGGAGAAGGAAAGTGACGTGTGTTCACAAAGCTAACGTCATGAAGGTTACTGACGGTCTGTTTGCATCGGCCTGCAGGTCCCTCAAAGGCACAGACGTCCAGCTCGAGGAAATGTATGTTGACGCGGCCGCTGCCAATCTTGTGAGGAAACCACAAGCCTTCGACGTCATAGTGACTACCAACGTTTATGGTGACATTCTGAGTGATGAAGCGAGTCAGATAGCGGGCAGTTTGGGTATAGCACCCTCTGCTAACTTGGGAGAGAGGAAGTCCCTTTTCGAGCCCGTTCACGGTGCAGCCTTCGATATAGCTGGAAAGGGAGTCGCCAATCCAACCGCGTTTCTGCTTTCTGTTGGTATGATGTTGGAGCACATAGGAAACCTAGGGAACGATCATCGGTTTCTAAAAGCCTCCATATCGCTTAGGGAGGCGATCTTGCGAGTTTACTCGTCTGGGAGGAAACTCACCCCAGACGTTGGTGGTTCAGCGTCCCTCGCAGACATGGCTAACGAAATCGCTCAGTTCCTAGTTTGACGAATCATCCTTTTCATCGCTTGCACCCGTCATCATCGGCTTACGGTTCTCGTTTTGTTTGTTAAGGCATCAATCTTATAGTTACTCCTGTCGAGATGGGAAATCGGTGGTTTAAATTATCTGGGAAGGCCGTAGGTTCGCTTTCGAACAAGTTCGATCCTCTTGAAATCGAGAGGCAGGTTTCAGAGTATTGGGAAAGGGAACAGATATACCGCAAACTGAAGACAGTCAGCTCCAAGAGGGCCAAACGCTTCCTCTTCTTGGACGGCCCACCTTACACTTCTTCTCCTGTGCCTCACATAGGGACGGTATGGAACAAGGTACTGAAGGACTCGATCCTGAGATTTATGAGACTGAGAGGTCTCAACGTATGGGATAGGCCAGGCTACGATTGTCACGGCTTACCTATTGAAGTGGCAATGGAGAGAAAGCTCGGCATAAAGACCAAGACTGAGATTGTGGAGAAGATAGGTGTAGAGCGGTTCGTGAGCGCTTGCTCCGAATTTGCTAAGGAGAACGCCGCGTCCCTCAGCGTGGCCTTCAGGGACGTTGGTGTCTTCATGGACTGGGAAAACCCTTACATGACTCTGTCGGACGAATTCATAAGCAGGTCTTGGAGGGTGATAAAGGCAGCCCACGAGAAGGGACTTCTGGAAAGGAGCCTGCACGTAGTAAGCTGGTGTCCACGTTGCCAAACCACCTTGGCTGACTACGAGACAGAGTACAAGGAACTCAAGGACCCCTCAATTTACGTTAAGTTTAAGGTAGTAGGAGAACAGGATCTCTCGCTTCTCATATGGACAACTACGCCCTGGACTATACCAGCTAACGTGTTCGTGATGATTAATGGGGAGCAGGAGTACGCCGAGGTGAGAGTGGGCAAGGACAGACTGATCATCGCCTCTGCCAGAGTTGAGCCCGTAATGAAAGAGGCCGGCGTAAGCAACTACGTTGTAGTAAGGAGGTTCAGTGGAAAGGAATTGGTTGGCGTCAAATACGTCCATCCACTTGGTGACGTAGTTCCGGCCCAAGCTAAAGCAGAGCAGTTTCACTTCGTAATAGACGCTGGAGTAAGCGTCTCGATGGATGAAGGAACTGGACTAGTTCACTCAGCCCCAGGGCATGGGGCAGAGGACTACGAACAGGGTCTTAAGATAGGCGCCCCCGTGATCATGTTGGTGAACGAGGACGGCACGATGACAAGTGATGCGGGTAAGTATGCTGGGATCCAGGCTAGGGAGGCCTCAGAAATAGTGCTTTCAGATCTCAGGTCCGTTGGAGCTTTGTTCCATTCCTCACACATTCACCACAACTACCCCACCTGCTGGAGATGTCATACGCCGGTCTTGCTGAGAGCGACCAAACAGTGGTTCATAAAAGTGACGAAGCTGAAGGAACAACTTAAGGACGAAACTGGAAAGGTTAACTGGATACCTTCTTGGGCTAAAGTAAGGATGTCCAACTTCTTGGACGAACTGAGAGATTGGGTAATAAGTAGACAGAGATTCTGGGGGAACCCTTTACCTATATGGGAATGTAATGATTGTGGCCATCTGATCGTGGTTGGTGACGCCTCAGAGCTTGCGTCGTTATCCTCATTTCACCCTAAAGAGCTTCACAGACCTTGGATAGACGAGGTCAGATTGAAGTGTCCTAAGTGTGGCGGTGAGGCGACGAGAGTTCCCGACGTCGCGGATGTATGGTTCGACAGCAGTGTGGCCTTCTACGCACAAGGAGAGTGGGCGGAGAGCGATAAGGCCGACCTGATACTCGAGGGAACGGATCAGCTTAGGGGTTGGTTCTTCAGTCTCCTTAGATCTGGAGTTATTCTTACAGGTACTTCTCCATATCGGAACGTTCTGGTACACGGTTTCATGTTAGACGAGCAAGGTAGGGAAATGCATAAGAGCCTAGGTAACTATGTCGAGCCCTCTGCCGTGACGTCTACTTTCGGTAGGGACGTCCTGAGATTGTGGCTACTTAAGAACATAGTATGGGAGGACGTGAAGTTCTCTTTCAAATCACTAGAGTTGGCCAAGAGGCAGCTGCAGGTGGTATGGAATACCTTTGTGTTCGCTTCCGTCTACATGTCGTTAGACTCATTCGACCCGACTCAGGTCAAAATGGACCCAAGCGAGCTAACTAGAAAGGAGGATAGATGGATAGTTTCTAGGTATAACAGTATGCTCAAGGAGTTCTACTCAGACATGGAACAGTACAAAGTGCATGAAGCAGTGAATAGGCTCTTCGACTTCTTAGTGGAGGACGTCAGTAGGTTCTACCTTAGGTTAGCTAGAAAGAGAGCATGGGTCGAGGGACAGGATAAGGACAAACTGATTATGTATGCGGTCCTCTACAAGGTGCTCAGGGGGTGGTTGATTCTCGCATCGGTCGTGACTCCCTACGTAACGGAGAAGATCTATAGGGAGTTCGTTCCAGATCCGCTCCCCTCTGTAAGCATGGAAACGTCTCCAGAGGTGGAGGAACGATATATCGACAGGAACTTAGAAGAGTCTATAGCTCTGGCTAGGGAGATCGCTGAGGCGGGCCTCAACGCTAGGGCAAAGGGCAAACTCAAACTCAGGTGGCCACTCAAGAAGGCTCTAGTCTTCCTCACGGACAGGACGGCCTTAGATAAGCTGAGAGAAGTCGAGGACATAGTTAAGTCAACTCTCAACGTGAGGGAGATAGAGATAGTTAGCGATCAGATGGACGTAGTTAAGTTGAAGGCCCATCCCAATCCTTCTACCTTAGGAAGGGACTTCAGGACTAAGGCCAAGGAGCTCGTAACTTACATAGAGTCCAACCCTTACAAAGTGGCTGAGGACATCGTGAAGTTCGGAAGTCACGAAGTAGAACTGAACGGAGTCAGGTACCTGGTAACTAGGGACCACGTGAGGATAGGGGAGGAGCTAGCTGCGGGGCTAGTTTACGCGGAGTTTGATGGTGGTGCGGTGGCCTTAAGTTCGCAGGTGAGTCAAGAAGAAGAAGAAGAGGGCATAATAAGAGACGTTGTCAGGAGGGTGCAGTTTATGAGAAAGAAACTAGCTCTCAACGTGGAGGATAACATAAAACTGAGCATAACTCCACCACATGAAAGAATGGAGGCCTTGAAGAGGTGGACTGAGTACGTTAAGTCGGAGACTCGTAGCATAGAGGTGACACTAGGTGAGGCCGCTGGAGAGCTAGTAATGGAGTGGGACATTGAGGGAGAGACCTTCATTATAGGAATTTCTAGGGCGTGAATGAATTTGTTTTTCGCTCCTCCCAGAAGGGGCAGGCTTTCCGTTGCGCTTCCTCTATCTTCTCCCCTGGTGAAGGGAACTGGTCCCTCCTTGTCATGTAAATTGAGTCAGGTGCTTAGGGCGGCCGCTGCCTTCAGGGTCTCGGAGCTTATGTGGGTGGATGATATTAACGATGAGTCGAAGCGAAGGAAAGTCAGGCTGATGATAGATTACGCCCTTTCTCCACCTTATTCTAAAAGGTACTTTCCGCTGACACCTGACCTATCCAACGCGGCTCTCATGGATCCCATCCAAGTTCCCACACACCCAGATAGGGCTGTACCAGTAGAAGGAGAGGTGAGGCTAGGGGTTAAGTCAGGAAACCGCGTGGACTTTGGAGTAGGGAAGAGATTCAAGAAGGAGCCTGGGCTCTACGTTGTCACAGATTCCCTAAGACTAAAGTTTCGTCCTGTGAAGGATTTGGTATATCTCGGTCCGCGGGTCAAATTCCTAAAGTTTCAGGAATTGATTAAACTGCCAGGCTTGGTATTAGGTTCTAGGAGTTGCGGAAACCCACTGCTGGACTCCGATAGGTTAGTCGAAATATTTGAGAGAGAGGGGCTCACATTATTCCTCGGGCCCCCTCAAGGAGGACTTCTTAAAGAGAGTGGATGGAGAGGACTTTGCTACAACTTCTTGCCTGAACAGGGCGTCAAAGATGTGAGAACAGAAGAAGCCTTGTGGGCCTCTCTCTCCATTCTAAATGTTATCCTCCAATAGTTTTTTAAGGCTTCTCCACGTGGTGAGCCGAAAGAGGAGAGGCTAATGGGTCATAGGAAGCTGTCCTCGCCGAGGAGAGGTTCGTCAGGCCTTAGACCTAGGAAGAGGAGTAATGAGTTGTTGCCGTCGCCTAAGTCGTGGCCGACGGTGAAGGCGGATTCCCCATTGTTGTTGGGTTTCGTTGGTTATAAGGCAGGTATGACGCACGTGTTCATGATAGATGATAGGCCTAATTCCCCAAATCTAGGAAAGGAGATATTCGTTCCCGTGACTGTTATAGAGACCCCACCTTTGATCCCGTTGGCTGTGAGGGGATATACCATCGATGGAAGAGGGGAGTTACAAGCCTTGACGGAGTACTGGATAAAGCCACCTAAGGAGCTTGACATTAAGAGGAAGATATTCTCCTTTAATTACTCCGAGACACGCGCGAGAGAGTCCTTAGACGAGCTTTCTTCTAAGTTAGAGAGAATGAAAGTATTGAGGGTAGTAGCAGCCACTCAACCTAGATTGGTTCCAGGACTCGGCAAGAAGAGACCTGATGTGGTTGAGATCCAGGTGACCGGAGGACAGCTAAAAGCTCAGTTAGACTACGTGCTTAGCTTGTTGGGAAAACCATTGGAAGTTAAGGACGTCCTTAAAGAAGGGCAACTGGTGGATTTGATAGGAGTGAGTAAAGGCAAGGGATTTCAGGGTGCGATAAAGAGGTTCGGTGTGATGGAGCTGCCGAGGTGGCACAAACACAGGAAAGGGAGCAGAAAGGTAGGAACTAGGGGACCATCGCCAGGAACTCCCAGTTATACTCCCCAACCTGGACAACTCGGCTACTTCAGGAGGACGGAGTTCAACAAGAGGATCCTAAAAATATCTAACAACGTGGAGGAAGTGAACCCCAAGGGCGGCTTCATTAGTTACGGTCTTGTCAGGAACTGGTACGTATTAATTGAAGGTAGTGTTATAGGAACCAAGAAGAGGCCGATCTTCATGCGTTACCCGATTAGACCCACTTGGGAACCTAGATCGATTCCGCAGTTCACCTACGTAAGTACTCTAAGTAAGCAGGGTGTTGGAATTTGACTTGGTTGGAAACAGTAGAGAAATCTGTTCCCCTTTACGATCTACAGGGATCCAAGGTAGGGGAGGTTAAGCTTCCTAACCTATTTTCCTTCCCGGTCAGGAAGGACATAATAAGGAGGGTTTATATCTCCTCTCTAACGAAAAAACTACAACCCAAGGGAAGGGATCCCATGGCAGGGAGGAGGACACCAGCTTCGAGCTTTGGAATCAACTTAGGAATGGCTAGAATTCCGAGAGTAAGCGGTAGTGGAGAGGGTGCCCTAGCTCCTAACACGGTTGGTGGAAGGCTTGCCTTTCCTCCTACGCCGAGGAAGGAGTTGGCCGAAAATGTGAACAGGAAAGAGGTCAGGTTGGCTCTTATTTCCGCGCTAAGTGCGACCTCTGACTTGTCCTCGGTGAGAGCTAGGGGTCATAAGTTCTCTGGAGACGTATTACCTATAGTTATAAGGGATGACTTCGAGGGTATGAGAACCACTGTGGAGGCGCTAGAAGTGTTAGAGGAACTGGGACTGAAGGAGGATCTTAACAGGGCTAAGGATGGAATAAAAATCCGAGCAGGTAAAGGTAAGATGCGCGGTAGAAGGTACGTATGTCCTAAGAGTATACTAGTTGTGATCGGAAAAGACGATGCTCCGTTGAGGCGTTCCTTAAGAAACGTCCCTGGAGTGGACGTAGTTAGCGCAAGGGTAGTAGGGGTCATACACCTAGCGCCAGGAGGACAACCAGGCAGGTTGACAGTCTACACAGAGTCAGCTTTAAGTAAACTAACACAGCGATTAGGGGGTGGCCTCCAGTGAGTCTCATAAGAAGTGGGCTCAACACGGAAAAGGCAATAAGGTTGATCGAGAAAGAAAACTCCATCACCTTACTAGTTGATAGAAAGGCCACTAAGGGAGAAGTCAAGAAAGAAGTCGAGTCCCTCTTCAATGTGAAGGTTGAAAAGGTTCGACTCTTGATCACCCCGACTGGGGAGAAGAAGGCCTACATTAAGTTGAAGAAGGAGTTCAAGGCCAGCGAGGTGGCCGGGAAGTTAGGAGTATTGTGAGGTGAGTGAGGAGTGGGGAAGAAGTTAAGACAGCAGAGGGCAGGAAGAGGTACTCCTACCTTTGTTACTCCCGAAGCCCATAGAATTGGAGCTGTAAGATATCCACGGATCAACGAAAAGATGAATGGGAAGGTGGAGGACATAGTCCATGCCCCTGGAATGAACGCTCCGATAGCTTTGATAAGGCTAGATAACGGTTTGACCTTCTTTAACCAAGCGGTAATGGGAACCCATGTGGGACAGAGGATCGAGTTTGGTTTCGGTGCTAAAGCGAGCTCCGGTAATATCGTCAGGGTAGGAGACGTCCAGGAAGGGACGAACCTCTGCAACATAGAGATAGTAAACGGAGATGGGGGAAGTTGGCTAGGTCGGCTGGTGGATACGCCGTGGTTGTTGGGAGGAGTGGAACTAAAGTAATTTTACGTCTGCCTTCAGGCAAAGTTATGGAGGTAAGTGAAGACGCTAGAGCCACTGTGGGAGTTGTGGCTGGAGGAGGTGCCTCAGAGAAACCGCTCCTTAAGGCAGGGGCGTCCTACTACAAGTACAAGAACAAAGCTAAAAAGTGGCCCACAGTTAGGGGAGTTGCGATGAATGTTGTTTCTCATCCTCATGGAGGAGGTCTTCACCCTAGCGTTAGTAGGTCAAGTACAGTGAGTCGGAATGCCCCGCCTGGGAGGAAGGTGGGCCACATAGCAGCGAAGAGGACAGGAAGGAAGGTGGGAGAGAGTGGTGCCTGACATTCCACCTGAGTGGCGTAAGTTCAAGTACAGAGGTAAGACGATCGATGAGTTAATGGCCATGCCAATGGACGAATTCATAAAGATGCTACCGTCAAGAAAGAGGAGATCCCTGAAGAGGGGATTCACTGAGCAGCAAAGGAATCTCCTAGAGAAAATAAGGACATATAGGAGAGACCCTAAGCAGGGAAAGTCCATCAGGACTCACGTGAGGGACATGGTGATATTACCTGAGATGGTTGGATTGAAGTTCGCAGTCCACAATGGTAAGGAATTCGTGGAATTCGTGGTGTCTCCAGAGATGATAGGACACTATCTAGGGGAATTCTCCTCACCCATAAAGAAGGTGGAACACGGAGAGCCTGGACTGAAGGCAACTAGGTCCAGTCTATTCTTAGCTATGAAGGGATGAAAGATGCCAGAGTGGACATACCCTGACCTAGGAATAGATGAGTTTAAGCTGGCTAAAGCGGTAGGAAGAGATCTCAGTATATCTCCTAAGGATGCTTACAATGTCTGTAAGGCCATTAGGGGAATGAAGTTGAGTGAGGCGAAAAAGTTCTTAGAGGAAGTGATTGCGAAGAGAACACCAATACCTTATTATAGATACAACAAGAGGACCTCCCACAAAAGCGGTCTCAACCAGAGGTGGGGGGTTAAGAGCGGGAGATACCCCGTCAAGGTAGCGAGGGAATTAAACAAATTACTTACTAACGTTGAGGCCAACGCCGCAGGGAAGGGGCTAGACGCTGACTCCTTGAAACTGGTTCACGTAGCTGTGCACAAAGGGATAGTCATGAAGAGATACATGCCTAGAGCGTTCGGCAGATCGACCAAGAAGTACAAGAGAACCAGCACCTTAGAGGTGGTGGCGGCGGAGGTAGAATAGTATGGTTAAGATAAAGCAGTACTTCCTACAAAGGGCGATCACTAAGACAATGGTGGACGAGTATTTAGCGAAGCAGTTCTATAGGGCAGAGTACTCTGGGGTAGAGATAGCAAAGACGCCAATGGGAACCAGGGTGATAATATACGCCGGCCGCCCGGCAATGATAATAGGAAAGGGCGGTAAGAGCATAAAGCAGCTCTCTCAAGTCCTGGAGAGATATTTCAAATTGGAGAATCCTCAAATAACTGTCGTCAACGTGGAGAAGCCCGAGCTCAACGCTAGGATTATGGCATTCAGACTAGCCCAGAATCTGGAGAAAGGATTCCAATTCAGGAGGGCTTCGTTCATAACAATGAGGAAGATAATGGGGGCTGGTGCAGTAGGTGCCGAGATAGTTGTGAGCGGGAAGCTAACTACTGAGAGGGCGAGGTATGAGAAATTGAAGGAAGGTCAGGTTTACAAGACAGGGGGTCAGTTGGACACCGTAGTAGATAGGGCAATCGCAACAGCGCTACTTAAGCCTGGTATATTTGGTGTTGAAGTGGTAATAACTAAGCCGGTTAGGTCCGTGGACAAGATTCTGCCCAAGAGCCCAGAGGAAGTTAAAGTAGAAAGCAAAGAGGAAGGAGGTGTGACTGTAACCAACGTTAAGTTCATAGAGGAAGGAGGTGCGAGCCAAAGTGCCACTGAAAGTCAGTGAACTGGAGCAGCTCCCACCTGAGGAACTGAAGAAGAGGATGGAAGATCTTGTCCTTCAACAGGTGAGGCTTAGGGCTCAAGCCAGAATGGGTTCGCTAAAGGAGACCTCGTCGATAAGGAATGTTAGAAAGGATATAGCGAGGATAGAAAGTGTGTTGGCTAAAAAGAGGGGAAGAAATGAAAGGTTGTGACTTTAACGGAAAGTGGTTGGAAGTCTTGGGTCATAGCGACCCGACTTTGAGAGGAGTTCAGGGTACAGTGATATGGGAAGGTGAACGAACCTTCAGAGTCCTTGCTAACGGCCACACTAAGACATTAATGAAATATCCTGGATTTTTTGTCCTAGAGGATGGCCACTCTCGGCTGAAGATAGATGGCGCTTCTCTTCAGTCGAAGATTTCGAACAGAATTGTTAGGAGGAGATGTAGAAATTGAGTCTAGGAGTTAGAAAAGTGGGCGTGCCTGGAGTCGCGCAGCCCTCGAAAATATGTGAGGATGTCCTCTGTCCATTTCACGGACACCTGAAGGTGAGAGGAACTTTCATAGAGGGAAGTCTGATAAAGATGAGAGGCACCAGGTTCGGAACCGTGCAAAGAACCTACACATATTATAACAAGAAGTACAAACGATACGAGAGAAGGAGGAGTAAGATACACGTGAGGGTTCCAGACTGTCTGGAAGTGAGAGAGGGAGATAGAGTGATAATAGGGGAAACGAGGCCACTCGCCAAGTCAGTATCCTTCGTGGTCCTAGGGAAGAGGTGAGACGATGCCCGAGAAAATGCAGATGTTGGGAGCGAGGAAAGGGTATACTCCAGCAATACAGCACAACTCAATGGTGGTCGTTGCAGACAACAGCGGGGCCAAGCTAGCAAAGGTGATCGGAATATATGGATATAGAGGAGTCCTCAGGAGAGTACCTTTCGCCAATATAGCTGACTTAGTAATGGTGTCGGTGAGAAGGGGGACTCCAGATGTAAGAAAGCAGAAGTTTAAGGCAGTAGTAATAAGGCAGAGAATGCCTTTCAGGAGGCCTGATGGTACTTGGATGTCCTTTGAGGACAACGCGGTGGTAATAGTTAATCCTGACGGTACACCAAAAGGTTCGGAAATAAGGGGCCCAGTAGCCAGAGAGGCAGCAGAAAGGTGGCCCAAGATATCCAGTTTGGCCACCATAATAGTATAGGTGATTCGAGATGAACTCCAGTTCTCCTAGGAAGCAGAGGAAACTACTCTACACTTCTCCCAAACATTTGAGGACGAAGTTGTTGACGGCTAAGGTGTCAGATGAGCTATCTAACCAATATGGCATATCTAGAATAAAGGTAAGGAAGGGAGATACCGTGAAGGTGTTAAGGGGAACCAACGTTGGCTTCGAAGGAAAGGTAAACTCCGTCGACACTAAGTCGGGATTCGTAATGATCGAAGGGCTTACGAGGAAGAAAGTCGATGGGACACCGGTTTTCGTAAAGATCAGGGCCTCCAACTTAGTGGTTACTAAACTCGACATGAGTGATCCGTTGAGGAGGAAGAGCATTGAAAGGAAGGCGGAGCAACGGAAGCTTTTTATGAGAAGTGAGGCTCAGAATGGTAGCTAAAAAGGTGAGACTCTTTGGCGAAAATGGGCAATAGTACATACAGGACAAGGCATGCCGCGCCTAAGTTCGTTCCTGTGGGTAAGAAGGAGAGTAAGTGGTACGTTAGGACTTCCCCAGGCCCTCATTCAGCCTCAAGAAGCATACCTTTGGGTTCAGTCCTCAGGGACTCACTTAAGGTGGCTTCCACTATGACCGAGGCGCGGAAGTTAATAGCTGCTGGTGCAGTGTTGGTTGACGGGAGAGCGATCAAGGACTACAAGTTTCCGATAGGCCTCATGGACATCATTTCCTTTCCTTCAGCCGGCCAACATTACAGGGTGGTCCCAGATCCGATCAAATACCTGAAGCTGATACCCATCTCAGGTGAGGAGGCAAGGTTCAAGTACGTCAGGGTGATCGGAAAGGTAATGACAAATAAGTCCATGATTCAGATAAATCTAGAGGACGGTAGGAACATAAGGACCTCTATGGAAAAGTATAGGACCGAGTTGCAGGTCGACACGTTCACTACACTTAAGCTAAACTTGGAAGACGGTTCGGTGATCACCAAGTTCGAGCTGAAGGAGGGGAGCTACGCAGTGGCCGTGGCTGGAAGGAACGTCGGCCTACACGGAAGGATAAGCGAAATAAGGACATCACCGTTCAAGTCAAAGAGGGACTCCCTAGTCACGGTGGAGTCAAGCAATAAGGACTCCTTCCAGACGAGGGTGATAAACATCATGGCTATAGGTGGAAAGTCTCCAGACGTGAGGCTAGATTGACATGACTGAGCAATTGGTTCAGGAAAATCCGATGAGGAGAATAAGGATAGTGAAAGTAACTGTGAACATAGGGATAGGAGAGCCTGGAGAAAGGCTCAACAGAGCCTTTTCTCTATTAGAGGAGCTCACTCAATCTAAACCCGTTATGACGAAGGCCAAGAGGAGCATAAGGGACTTCGGCGTGAGGAAAGGTACCTCAATAGGCGTTAAAGTCACCTTAAGAGGGAAGAAGGGAATGGAATTTCTTAGGAGGGCCCTAGAGGCCTTAGGGAACAAAGTCAAGAGCTCTAGTTTCGACGATTACGGAAACTTCTCCTTCGGTATAGCTGAGCATACTCTGCTTCCAGGTACTAGATACGATCCGGAGGTAGGTATATTCGGCATGGATATTGCAGTAACCATGGAGAGGCCGGGTTATAGGGTTATGAGGAGAAGAGCAAAGCCTTCCAAAATTCCAAGGAGGCACAGGGTTAACAGAGAGGAAGCCATAGAGTTCTTCAAGAAAGAGCTAGGTGTTGAGGTGTCGTAAAGTGGCCAAGTACAAACCACCTGTTGAGAGAAAATACGGGAAGGGGGTCCAAGCTTGCAGGAGGTGCGGGAGCAGGGATAGCGTAATCCAGAAGTACAACCTGTACCTCTGTAGGCAGTGTTTTAGGGAAGTGGCGTATTCTGTTGGTTTCAAGAAGTTGAGGTGAAAGGATGGTCGTGATAAATCCGGTAGCAAATGCGTTAACTTCGCTCTACAACAACGAGTCTAGAAGAAATAGGCAGGCAGTGATATCTCCGGCTTCTAAGCTTATCATAAACGTGTTGAGGGCGATGCAGAAAGAGGGCTACGTAGGTGAGGTAGAGCAGGTAGACGATGGGAGGTGGGGGAAAATAGTTGTGCAGCTTCAAGGGCGCATAAACAAGTGTGGGCCTGTGACTCCTCGTTATCCCCTAACCTATAGAGACATGATAAACCTACCAACTTACGTCAGGAAGTATCTCCCCTCTAAGGAAATAGGTATCATAATTGTATCCACCTCTAAGGGAGTTATGTCTCACAAGGAGGCAGCTCGCCTTAGAATAGGGGGAGTTGCGCTGGGTTACGTGTATTGAGGTGATGTCGATGCAGTTAGCTTACGTAAAGGAAGAGGTTCAAATTCCGCAGAACGTGGCCGTTCACCTTGAGGGAAAAGTTCTCAGGGTGAAGGGAAGTAAGGGGGAGATAACTAGGGACTTCAGCTTCGCTAAAGGGATTGAAATTCGACTTGATGGTAACAAAGTGATCTTCGAAGCTACATTTCTTGACAAGAGGAAGAAAGCCCTCTTCTATTCTGTAATATCACACGTTAAGAATATGTTCAGAGGAGCTTCTGAGGGCTATGTGTACAAACTAAAGGTACTTCAGACTCACTTTCCTATGAGCGTAAAGGTGGTAAAGGACGTGGTTCAGATAACCAACCTGATAGGTGAGAAGAACGTCAGGAAGGCCTCTATCCTAGAGGGAGTGAAGGTGACTGTGAAGGGAGATGAAATAGTAGTGGAGGGAAGCGACTTGGAGAGGGTTGCACAGACGGCCGCCAACATAGAGCAAGCCTCTAAGATAAGGGGATTCGACAAGAGAATATTCGGCGATGGGATATATATAACGAGTAAGGGTGAGTAAGAGTGAGTGAGGAAATCGACTACTTGAGGAAACTTAAGGCTAGGCGCATTAAGGGCCCCACCTTCAGACGTTTCGATTGGGACGAGTACTTTAGAATAGGGCGAAGAGACACTTGGAGGAAACCACGAGGGCTAGACAACGGGATGAGGCTGAGGCTAAAGGGATATCCCCCTAGCCCAGATCCTGGCTACAGAACCCCTGTAATAATTAGAGATCTTCATCCCACTGGGTTGAGAATAGTTAAGGTCAGTAACGAGAGGGAACTAGAGTCAATTAAGGATAGCTCAGGGAAGGTGATCGTGGTGCTAGCAGGTTCGTTAGGGTTAAGGAAGAGGATAGTTTTGCTTAATAAGGCCAAGGAATATGGCTTGAGGGTAACCAACGGGTGAGTAGTGATGAGGTTACAGAGGAGATTGGCTTCCCAAGTGAAGGGTGTTGGAAGGAACAGGATCAAGTTTCCCGTCTCACAACTCGAGGAAATTGAGGATGCCTTAACTAGGGCCCAAGTAAAGAGGCTGATAAAGGACGGCGTTATAGTAGTTGAAAAGAAGAGAGGAATATCATCTGCGAGGCTTAAGGAACGTAAGGAGAAGCAGAGAAAGAAGAGTGAGAGGAAAGGTCCTGGAAGTCGAAAGGGAAAGCGCAGGGAAGGCAAAAAGGAAAGATGGGTCTCCACTATAAGAAAGGTTAGGCGTTACTTGAGGTGGTTGAGGGACAACGGCAGGATACCTAGGGAGGTCTATAGGGACTACTACGATAAGTCGAAGGGAGGGGTTTTTAAGAGCGTGGCAGATGTGAGGAGATCTCTCGTTTCTTCGGGCTACCTCAAGGAGGTGACGTGAAGTGAAACAGGGTCCCAATTACAAGTTAAAGCAGAGAAGACGTCGAGAGGGAAAGACTAACTACTACAGAAGGTACACTTATGTGGTATCGGGAGTTGATAGGTTAGTGGTGAGGTTTACTAACAAGGCTATCCTAGTGAGTCTACAGAAATTCGACCCCAAGGGGGACCTCACTGTGGCGAGCGCCTCTTCGTTCGAGTTGGCTAAGAAATATGGCTGGAAGGGCGATCTCAACAACTCGACCGCGGCCTATCTGACTGGTTTTCTCCTTGGAAAGAGGGCCATCAAGGCCGGAGTGAAGGAGGCCGTACTCGACATCGGCAACAGGGTACCTGCTAAGGGTTCAAGGCTCTTTATAGCGACAAAGGGAGTCATTGATTCTGGGCTTACGGTTCCCATGAACCTCGAGGTAGACGAGGGTAGGCTCAGAGGAGAACACGTTGCTAAGTATGCTGAAATGTTAGAGCAACAAGACCCAGAGAGGTTCAAGAGAGTCTTCTCCAAGTACTTTGAGAGAGGACTCAACCCTAAGGACCTTCCCTCTCACTTCAAGGAAGTTTTAAATAAACTAAGCGAGGCGAGTGAGTGATGGGAGAGGAAGTACCTGTAACTAACGTGGAGGAATGGTTGCCGAAGACCACGGTTGGGAAGCTCGTCAAGGAAGGAAAAATAAGTTCCATAAGGGAAATATTTGAAAGAAACTTGACAATACTGGAGCCAGAGATAGTTGATGCGTTGCTCCCCAACTTGAGATACGAGGTGATGGACATAGACATAGTTCAAAGGCAGACCGACGCGGGCGAGATATCCAGGTATAAGGTCCTGATAATAATGGGAAACTTTGATGGCTACGTGGCAATAGGCTCAGGCAAGGCCAAGCAGGTCAGAGTAGCTATACAGAAAGCAATTAGGGACGCCAAGCTGAATGTTATTCCTGTCAGGAGGGGGTGCGGAAGCTGGGAGTGCACCTGCGGACAATCCCACAGCCTCCCATTTAGGGTCAGGGGCAAGGCAGGGAGCGTAGAGGTTGAGCTACTTCCGGCCCCAGATGGAACGGGGCTCGTGGTGGGAGGGCCTCTGAAGACCTTGTTGAACTACGCGGGAATAAAGGATACGTGGTCCTCCACCAGGGGAGAAACAAGAACGAGGGAGAATATGATAAAGGCCGGCTATAACGCTCTATATAATACCTTTAAGTTCGTCACGATAACTGACTGGGCGAGGAGGAGATGAACGTGGAACTATTGGGAGTTGTCAGGATAAGGGGAGTGGCGGGGACGCCCTGGAAGATACAACTGGCTCTAAGTGAGTTGAGACTGCACAGGACCTTCAATGCTACATTCGTTGGCTCGACACCGGCCGTGAAGGGACTGCTGAAGGTGGTGGAACCATACGTCACGTGGGGAGAGCTGGATGAGGAGGTATTTAGGCAAATGGTGTCTAAGTCTTTAGCTAGGCAATTAAGTAAGGAGGAGCTCGAGAAGGTCCTAACTAATATTAGGGAAGGTAAAGTGGAAGGAGATGCTTCTGGTCTGGTAAAGTTACCGGTTAGGCTGCACCCACCAAGTGGAGGCTTTAAGGGCAAGATATCTAGACCTTACAAGGCCCGTGGCGAATTCGGTTACAGAGGAAAGGCCATCAACGAACTTCTCATAAGAATGATGTGAGGTTGAGCCGAAATGGTGATAAGGAAGGAGAAGAAAAGCAGGAGTAAGAGGGGCAGCAGGACTGTAGGTTGGGGAAAAGTGGGCCAGCACAGGGATAGGGGAAGTGAGAGCGGTAGACAGATAGGTATGGGAAAGCACAAGTGGTCGTGGGTAGTTAAGTTTGCTCCGAGGTGGTACGGTAAACACGGATTCAAGAATCCCACTACGGTACCCGTACATGCGATAACATTGAAGGACTTACAGGCTGGTATAGAGTCAGGGAGGTTCAAGTTCAAGGAGGAAGGTGGGAAGAAATTGTTGGATTTATCGGAGCACGGAATTGACAAGGTTATATCCGGTGGAGACTTCTACGCAGGCGGAATCGCAATAAAGGTTGGTGCTATTACCGAGAGGGCGAGGTCCAAGATAGAAGGAGCCGGAGCAGAAGTTATTTTAAACTCCGGCCAGTAAGGCCTATCTGAGCTAGATGGGTCTTATTGAAGCGTTAGCAACGCTTGGGCAGTACTTGCCCGCCGTAACTAAACCTAAGGAGAAGCCGTCTCTCACTGCTAAGCTTCTCTTCAGTGGACTAGGAGTGATAATATACCTACTAATGGCCTCCGTTCCTCTTTACGGAATAACTTCTAGCTCCTTCAACAATTTCCTTTTGGAGCAGGTAGTCTTTGCGTCCACCGCAGGAACGTTAGCCCAGCTGGGCATAGGTCCAATAATCACAGCAGGGTTAATCATGCAGATCTTGGTGGGCTCAAAGCTGATAGATATGGACCTAAATGACACGGACGATAGGTCCAAGTTCACCACGTCTCAGAAGGGTCTCGCCTTCGTTTTCATACTCCTTGAGTCGTTTCTCTTCGGTTACGTCTTGACTATTCACAGCGGAGATCTGAATCTAATGTTCATAGTAGCTGGACAGCTTATCCTTTCCACCTTTGTTATACTTCTTTTGGACGAAATGATCCAGAAAGGATGGGGCCTAGGTTCAGGAGTCAGTCTGTTCATTTTGGCGGGCGTGGCCAAGATAATGTTCTGGGACATGTTTGGGATAGCTGCCGTGCAATCCCAGAACCTACCCGTAGGTTTCTTCCCTTCTCTGGTGTCCTCTCTAGCGAGCGGTGCTGGGCTAGCCAACTTGATAGTGGACGTTACGAAGCCCTTCCAGCCAGACCTAGTAGGTTTCCTCTCTACGATAGTGCTTATAATCTTATTAGTTTACTTAACTGCCATAAACATTAACATTCCAGTCACTAGCCAAAGACTCCGGGGCATAAGGAGGACCATACCCCTCAACTTCCTCTACGTTAGCAGTATACCAGTTATATTCGTTAGCGTCCTAGCCTCAGACATAGGATTGTTTGCCTCCATGGCCTCTTACGTATCTTCCTCAGCAAGTAGCTTTCTAACGCAAGTGGAGAACCTCTTCATTTTCCCACCTCCTACGGACACCACGATCCCCCACAGCGTATACGCAGTAGTCGTTGATCCAGTGGGAGCTGCGATTTACGTCGTAATATTTGTGGTGTTGAGCCTCCTGTTCGGAGTACTCTGGGTCAATGTGGCGGGCTTGGACGCAAGGACGCAGGCGGAGAACCTAATAGAATCTGGGGTGGAGATCCCGGGCATTAGGAGCAATCCTAGGGCTTTGGAGGGACTTCTCGCCAAGTACATAAAGCCCTTAACTTTCTACAGCTCCTTGATTGTGGGAGTGATAGGGTCTGTCGCGACTCTCCTCGGTGTTTACGGTACCGGAGTGGGTCTATTGCTAGCCGTTACGATTGCTATACAGTACTACAGCTTATTGGCCTACGAGAGGTCGATAGAGATGTACCCATTGTTGAAGAGAATAATAGGCGAGGAGTAATGGCGATAGGCATAGTAACTGGTATCCCTGGAGTTGGAAAGACCACAGTACTGGGGAAGGTTGAGGAGTTGCTCTCGAAGAGGGGAGTCAGGTACAAGATAATGAACTACGGTGACTACATGTTGAGAAGGGCGTTGGAAGGCAACTACGTCAAGGACAGAGATCAAATAAGGAAGCTACCCCTAAACATCCAGAAGGAGTTACAACTTCAGGCAGCAAAGGCAATGTACGACGAGGCGCAGGCGTTGGGGGAGGGGGGTGTTGGCTTAGTCGATACTCATGCTGTCGTGAGGACACCACAGGGTTATCTACCTGGGCTCCCGAAGCACATAATTGAAATCCTCGGGCCCAACGTCATCTTTCTAATAGAAGCACCTCCTGCTCTAATCTTAGAGAGACAGAAAAGGGACCAAGGAAGGAGTAGACTCGACTACTCTGAGGAGAGCGTGATCGAGGAGGTGATGCAGTTCGCGAGGTCTTTCGCAGTGGCCTCAGCCACTCTAGTCGGGGCCTCTGTTAAAATAGTGATAAACAGGGAAGGTTCCCCGGAGGAGGCAGCGGCTGAAGTAGTTAAGGTCCTAACGGGAGGGTGAAATGTTACTCTACCTAGTTCTGATCCTCGCCGCCGGAATATTAGGAGATTTTTCTTCCTATCTCCTTTACAGGCTCTATCTTAAAAGGAAAATAGCTTTAGCGTTGGCTCAACTTAACAAGCTGGACGAACGGTTGAGTGTTGTCAGTTCGGTCAAGAGAAAAGAGAGAGTGAAGAGGAAGTTGAGCAAGGACATTCAGCAGACTCAATCAACAGTTTACAAGTACACATTCATGAGGACAATGTACACTCTAGCCATATATATGGTCCTATTTTACGTCGTTATATCCCTCTTGAACTTCCCAGTTAGGTTCCCTTTCTACGTTCCAGCGATAACGATGCTTCAAGGTCACCATTACCTCTTAGTAGGAGGGAGCCTCTTCGTTTTCATAATGGCCTTCGTCCTCTTCAGTCCCCTGGCCCTCAGACAGCCAAACCTATATAGGTAGATATTAACTGCACTCCCTCAGAGGCGTCATGATGAGCAGGAAGTCAAGTAGATCTAGGTCCAATTTGGCTCGGTGCTCTTCTTGTGGAAAACCTCTGAGGGGAGTGAGGGATTCAGGTGCGAAGACCGAAAAGAGGCCTGAGAGGCCCTTTGGCGGCTACCTCTGTCACAGATGTTTAGAGGCCGCAATAAGGGCAGGAGTGAGAGGCGTTTAATGATAATCTCAATAAGTGGACCACCTGGTAGCGGGAAAACGTCTGTAGCTAAAATAGTGGCTTCTCGCCATTCCTTGGAGTTACTGTCAGCAGGTGCGATCTTTAGAGAAATGGCCTCTAGGGCTCACATGGACGTGGTGTCCCTTAACAAAGAAGCTGAAAAGCTCTTTGATATAGACAAACTTGTCGATCAGACGGTTACTAGGAGAGCAGCTCTGGGCAACGTTGTGGTTGAGTCCCACATAAACAGCTGGCTTCTAGTTGGTATCGCGGACGTCCTAGTTTACTTGAACGCTCCACTGCAGGAGAGGGCCAATAGGATAGCCAAGAGGGACGGAATAACTTACGTAGAAGCCCTTAGACAGATACTTGAGAGAGAGAGTAGCCACTACAGGAGGTTCAAGAAATACTACGGGATCGATGCGACTGACCTAAGCTCCTTCGACTTGGTTGTTAACACGGCCAAGGTTAGTCCTGAGGCCGTGGCCGACATGGTGGATAGAGTAATAGGGGAGATAAGCTCCAAGTGAGCTCTTCACGTTTGCCAGTACCTTTTGTACTTCAAGAAGTTCTTTTCAGCCTCAAGTATAGCTTGATAGAAGGCGTCTTCACCACCGCTCCTCAACTTCGATAGAACCCTATCGAGGTTGGACGGACCTACTCCCCTAGCACTCAGTGCTATGGCTGCGTATTTCCCGTAGTCTACAGTCAGAGACGCAACTTTCCTGAGTTCCTTCAGACGTCTGAGATCTTCACTCTTCAATTTTTCATTATTGAGGGCCTTCTTCACTAACTTGTGAGACTCATTGTCATAAGGATCCGTTACTGAAAGGAAAACAGATTCACATTTAGGACACTTGTCAGGTATCTCTCCTGCCCTGTAGACGGCATGCCAGCCACAGCTTATGCAGATCACTTTAACTTCTTTGGTCGAGAGTCTCCTCTTCATCAATTCTGTCAGCCCTCTTCTCTCGTCAGACACATCAGCGAATATTCTCTCCAAGAAGTCTCCTGCAAAAGGCGAGGGAGAAGGAGCTTCTACTACGACGTCCTCAACGTCCCTTAACTCATTTAATACACTAACATCGTAGTCCCTGTACAGTAACTCCCTGACGGCCTCTTTACCAACTGGCGAGTCGACGTAAACTTTCAGGATAGATGAGTTGACGTCTACTTCGGCGTCTCTGTCTATGACTCCGAACCTTTGGAGCTCAACTATCATCTTCCACTTAAACTGAGGCGACTCGGCGATAGCTCTCTCCAATATAGTCGTAAGCACTTCGCGCTCATCTCTTCGGAGCTCGTTGAGTATAGCGTGGATGTCTTCTCTAGTTACAGGTATGATCGAGGCTATGGCAATGTGGTAGGGATCGACCTTGTAGGAGGCCTTTATCCCTTTTCTCTCCGTTAAAATCTGTGAAATTAAGGCTCCTAACGTGTTGTTACCGCGTGAACCGAATGGACTGTGGATCACAACCAGGTCTCGCAAGATCTCCACCACCAGCTTTCCCTCCATGGGGATCGGGAATCCACGCCTCTTAGTTAGGTGTAGCATATCGAGGACTTTCTCTTTGGTGTCTTCGTCAAGTTCATCTGGAGCTCCCAATAACCTATACACCTCCTTTGCTACCTCTCTCTCCACGGGTATGGTCTCTCCGAACCATGAAGGTAGCAAGCCTGACTTCCTTTGAGTCCTCTCCACGAATATCCTATCCTTTTCTATAGTCACAACCCTCCACAGCTTGCCTGCCAATACGAAGACTTCGTCGTTGCCTAAGACAGCCGCAAACTCCTCGTCGAGTGCCCCCACCTTGGAGTTAGTTTCGACGTCAATGATGGCATACTTCCTTAGGGAGTCTGGAATCATATTAGTTCCGTAAAAGTAGTTCCATATTCTCCTAGACGGCTCCAGACCGTTCCTTCTCCTTATCACCTTGACTTGGTCTAAGAAGTTCACAACTTCCTTAAACTCCTCCCAAGTTAACTCCTTAAAGGGTTGGGCTCCCCTTATGACCCTGAATATCTCCTCCTCATTTCTATACCCCTCTATAACCATGGCGGCGATTTGATGTGCTACGACATCAAGGGGGTTAGGTTCTAATGTAGGTCTTTCAAGGTACCCTCCTTTTGCCTTTTTAATTATCGCCTTGCACTCTAAAACGTCAAATGTGTCGGGTCCAGGAACTATCACTCCCCTTGGTTTCCTGTCAAGTCTATGTCCACTCCTCCCCACCCTCTGGAGGAGTCTAGTGGCCTGTCTCGGGGACATGTATTGAATCACGTAATTGATGGAGCCTATATCTATTCCCAACTCTAGGCTCGACGTCGCTACGAGAGCATCTAACTCCCCCGCTTTGAATTTAGACTCGGCGTCGACTCGCGTCTCCTTAGATAATGACCCGTGGTGAATGCCCACCTTGAGCCCAAACAGGGAGCTCAACGTTGTGGCCAAAAACTCCGCAGTCTCTCTAGTGTTCGTGAAAACGAGAACAGGTCTCTCTTTTTCTATGAGTTCTTTCATTACGTTAAGTCTAGCAATTAGTTCGGGGACAAGTTGTTGTTTGTGCCACTCTGTATTTCCCAAGGTGTAACTTTCGGGATGACCTCTTGCAGGTCCATCTCTCTCAGATTGTCCACCTTCGCCACGACGGCCTCCCCTAAGGGATCGATGAATCTGGCTGCTGCCTCCTCATCTCCTATCGTAGCAGACAGTCCTACCACCTGCACCTTCCAATCCGACAAGCGCTTCACTCTCTCTAACACTACAGCCAGCTCAGCTCCTCTCTTCTCATCTATCATCTCTTGGACTTCATCTATCACTATCCACCTGACGTTCCTTAGTACGTCCCTCACTCCCTTGGCCACAAGAAGGTAATTAAGTGTCTCTGGAGTGGTTATAACCAACTCGGGAGGGGTCTGTCTTAATTTCCTTCTTTGAGTTTGAGAAGAATCACCGTGCCTCACCATAACTCTGAGCCCCAGTGTCATCCCTATTTTCACTAGCCTGCTCTCCAAATCCCTGTTTAGTGCCCTCAAAGGGGTGATGTAAATGGCGGCTACTGGGGACGCCTGGTAATGACGTATCATGGCCATAATGGGTACAACAGCCGATTCGGTCTTACCCGATCCAGTCGGCGCAACGACTAGGACGTTCTTCCTCTGAGCCACTAGGGGGAACACCTTTAGCTGAATAGGGGTGGGGGAGCTGAACCCCAATTCGCTTAGAATCCTCAGTAAATCTGATTCTGTGAGCATGATCACTTTAACGTTCGAGTGACGTCTATAAAACGATGTATTACCTGAGGCATTTAGCGCTGGTGGGAGTAGTAGGCTTGGAGGGGGTAGTCTATTACCTAATACCGTATAAGTTCCTGATTATCGAGGTTTTGGACTTCTTAGTCCCGATAATGGCAGTTGTTCTCACAGGTTCCCTCTCCCAAGTGATCTCGTATTTCGTTTCATCCAACTTCCTCCTTTACTCCCTCGGTCTCAGAGACCTCGTTCTAGCCGGTGTCTTTGGCATAGTCATAGCCTTAGGGACTCTGTATGTGTGGGGAGGATTGGCTGATCCCATTTTCTTTAACACAATATCTAACCTGAAGTGGAGGGGAAAGAGAAGCCTCTTAGTCCTCTTATCTGGGGTTGCGCTTCTTGGGACCTTCATCTTCTTTGGTTCAACGATCTACGGCCTGGGAGCGTTGGTTGTAAGTGTCTTAGGCTCACTCTCGCCATTGGAGCTACCTCAAGGAGTTATCTTAAGTTCATTCTCGTGGTTCTCCATCCCTCTCACCTTGGCACTCGCCGGCCAAGGAGTGTGGAGCGAGAATGGAGGGGGTGTGAGCTGTGTGGGAACAGTAAAGGGAGAAATTCTCAACAATAATCATGGCAGATTATGGAGACCCAGATGGGTTCCAGTGGAATATCCATTTTGTATCGACCTGCAGCGCATGAGGAATTACAACCTCTCAGTGAGTGGAACAAGTGGTTCTGGTAAGTCAACGCTAATCCGTCAGATAATCAGGGGTACGAGCGTTTCTGTCACAGTCTTCGACCTCCACGGCGAGCATCGTGTTCATGGACTTCATGTAATTTCTGGTGGATCTGTTTCCGTGAATCCGTTATCTTTGCTAGGAAGTTCCCCGAGGCAGAGGGCCATTGAAGTTAGCTATATGGTAAAATCTCTGTTCTCGCTCGGTCCCCTCCAGTCCATGGCGCTCACCGAACTCATTCTACAGGCATATGAAGAGAAAGGTATAACTGAGGAGGACAAGGAGAGTTGGAGTCTTCCACCTCCCACCTTCAGGGATGTCATACGATTAGCCACCGCTAGAGACGATGGAAACATGAGCTCCCTGCTTCCATACGTAACTTTCCTCTCCACTGGGCCGTTCAACGCCCAAGGAATAGACCTAGATGAGTTGTTGTTACAGAGCAGTGTAATAGATTTGTCCGGTTTACCCTCAGACGAAGTGAGATACGTCGTAATGGAAACTTTAATAAGGTCAGTGGTTAGCCTGATGTACAGGCAAGGTCCGAGGCCTCTTTGGAAACTCCTGATCATCGACGAGGCCCCGTTCATACTCTCTAAAGAGAGTGGCCTCCAGCTCCTAACTAGGTTGATGGCGGAGGGGAGGAAGTTTGGTGTGGGGATAGTGATCTCTTCCCAGTCTATTAAGTACCTTAAGGGGCTTATAAGTAACTCCGCTAGGGTTTTCGTTTTCAGCACCGTTGAGCCAGACGATCTCTATTACGCCTCCCAACTACTCTCGGCTGGCCAAAGGAACGTGGAGGAGTGGTTGAGGAGTAGACTAGTGAAACTGAAGAAGGGAACTATGGTGACGTTGGATGAGGAAGGGAACCTATTTATAGTAGACTCCGAGACAGCATAAACGGTGGCGACTCGTGAGCGAAGATAGTGAGAGGGAGGCAGAGGAAGTAGAAGCGGAGGACATTGAGGAATCTGATGAGGGTGGTTCGGTCTCTATACAAGAAATAGAGACCTTCGTGAAAAGGACTCAACTGTGGGAGCAGCTCCTCGAAGGTAAAATAGGGATGGAAGAGGCTAAGAAACAGCTTACCAGGGGAGAAAGGAGAAGTCCCAAGAGGACGGACGGGAAAAAGAGGAAAGTGGGGAAGCAAGTGCAATGATACGCCTATTACATGAGAGTTCGGAATTGATCTATAACGTTCTGAATGGTCTGGGGAAGTTCTCTCCAAACTTCTCTTTAAACTTCACACATGACGGACTGTCGGGCTCCAAGCTAACTGACGATAAGGTTGCAATGGCCTCCGTATTTATTCCAAACACAGCGTTCAGGGAGTATGAGGTTGATAAACCAGTTTCGGTGACTTTCGATTTGGGGGCGCTCAGGAAGTCGTTCTCTAAAGTAAAGACTGGGTCTGCTTCGTTGTCTCTGACAGAGGCTAACGGACTGGTAAAATTAGTTGTAAGGGACGAAAAGAGAGGGATAAGGAGTTCTCTTAATCTTCGTGTCACGGAGGGAGAAATTCAGAAGAGTCCTGAGCCTAAAGTTTCGTCCTCTGTCGAGTTCGCGTGTGGCTACAAGGTAATGGAGACCGCGATTTCCGAGTCGACTGTGATCTCCGAGGAACTCGAGTTCAAGGCCTTCGCAGACTCAATTGAGCTAATCTCGAGCGAGGGAGGAAGAACTTACACTGCGATCCTCAGGAGGGATAAGCCGTTGAAGGAGCTGACGATAGAGGCGGAGGCGTCCTCATCCTACAGTAGTGAAGTATTGAACATGGGGCTCCAGGCATTGGGAGGTCTAGGTGACCTGAGGATCAGTTTCGGGAATCAGGTTCCCATACGCTTAAGCGCCGAGATAGAAGGAGGCGGTTACCTTAACGTTTGGGTGGCGCCGAGACTTTAAGAAGTGATAGGGAGGTGAATCCGTGGAGAGATTCAGGTTCTTTGATCACACGGCCGATGTGGGAGTGGAGGCCTATGGCTCTACACTCCCTCAGGCTTTCGAGAACGCTGGTGCTGCCCTGTTCGAACTCATAACCGATACCTCAAAGGTGAGGCCCGCATTAAATCGGGAGATAGAGGTTGAAGGTGAAGATCTGGCAAACCTGCTTTACAGGTGGATTGAGTCCTTGGTTGTGATTCACGACTCTGAAAGGTTGGTTTTAAGTGAATTTCACGTTGACTTAGACGAGGCTAACCTAAGGTTGAAGGCTTTAGTGGCAGGGGAGAAGTTCAATCCCTCGGTTCATGAGCCGAGAATGGTAGTAAAGGCAATGACTTACCATCTTCTCAATATCGAGAAGGAAGGACAACTCTACAAACTGACCTTCGTGGTCGATATCTGAAGTCCACTCCTACAACGTGGACAAGGTTCTTCAGGGAGGCCATCAAGGTCATTAACTGTTCGTATCTCGGAGAAGAGACACTTTCCCCCTCCTTCGTGAGTTATTCCTTGAGATCTACCCCAGCTATTGAGCACAAGCTTCTTCACCCTCTTAACATAGAGGGAGACGTCTCTGTTGTCCAATCTTGCCGTGAAATTAAGTGAAACTCCTCTTGATGCCATGCTTAGGATGTACTCGTATCCCCCTAAGTAGGCATCTACTTCTGCTATTCCCGCGGTTGAGTCATAGCCACCTGCCAGGATTTCGGAGCATTGCGTCCTGAACCACCTAAACATGGTCTCGGCGTTGAACTGGACTCTCTCCCAGTCTAGCGATCCGATGTGAGGGCCAATGGGCTGGAGCACAATATCTACATCGATCCCCATGGACTCGAAGGATTCCTGCACAGCGCGTAGGATCAACTGATCTTGTCTAGTTAATTGGACTATTGCTAGGTTCACTGTGGGGGCCTCTGGAGACTCTATTTCATCGACCCCTTAAAAGGGCTCTCCAAGAGTGTCGCCCGACCCCCATATTCGATTGAGAAAAAAGACTTTAAAAGTAAGGATGTGTAGTCGTTAAACGCCGCCGTAGCTCAGCCCGGGAGAGCACCCGGCTGAAGTACCTCACGCGGATACCGGGTTGTCCGGGGTTCAAATCCCCGCGGCGGCACCTTCAATTCAATTGATCCTCGAATTACATAATTTGGTGAGCTCCTTGAGTTCTCCACGTGAATGATTCTCCTAAGACGGATCCGTAGCGAGAGATTAGTTTCCTTTTCTAAACTTGGGATAAACCCCAGACTCCATGAATACTCTCTCAATTTTCGCCACGATCCCTTTTTCCATATACGATAACGTGTCTGAGTCCACCAAAGCTGTAGAGATGGCTATGAGTTCACCTTTGTTAGTGATAATCGCAACCCTTTCCCCTTCTAAGAACTTTTGATAGGCCAGCACTCCGGGTGCCATGAGTGGAGCACCGTGAGTCAGGGAGTCTACTGCACCGTTAGAGGCGATTATTTTCGGCATTCCACAGGTTCCGAACTCAGTTGGCGTAAGCATCCTTTTCAGCTCGTCTTCTCTCTCGCACCTTCTCCAAAGGAAAATCGCCTCTGATAGTTGATGTAAAGTCACAGCATGTTTCTCATGGAATATACCGGATCTAGTCCTTCGTAGCTCTCTCATGTGAGCACCCACCCCCAATACGAGTCCCATATCGTGGCAAAGTTTCCTCATATACGTCCCAGCATCTGACGAAACTCTCATTAACACTAAACGATCTTTCGCATCCAATAGTTCTATTTCCCTCACTTCCCTCACTCTAAGCCGTCTCTTCACAGAGGATCTAACGGGAGGCCTCTGATAGACCCTACCTCTAAACTCCTCTAAAACTTCTAATAACCTCTTTCTTTCTACCTGTCCGTGAAGCTGCATCAGGCAAATGTATTCCTTATCGTTGTTAGTCAAGAACACGTTAAGTTTAGTGGCGTTCTCTAGACTGATTGGGAGTACGCCGGACACTTTGGGATATCCCCGCCCTCAGGAGGGCTCTAGGGTTCCTCCATGCCCAGCCTTCTTCACTCCCAGTAACACTTTTATCCAATGCGCAACTTCGTGGCTCGTCGGCCCAGGCGGTTTATCTATGATCAAGATGGAGTTCTTTAGGGCCTCGCTAAGGGACCTCTCTTCCGGCCTTTTCCCGTAACTAGGTAACTCCTCCTCCTCCCTAGTCACTATCCAAGGGCTCCTGTTCCCACAAAAATCATCTATTTCCCTTATGAAGGGGCGAATCTCCAACTCACATCACTGTTAGCTTAGGCTTCACCTTCTCCTTCATGAAGTCTAGCAGTCCAGCTTCCCTCAGTTTTCCTTCAACCTCCTCGTCTGTGGCTCCCTTTGAAATCTCCACTTTCTTGTCGGTGGGCTCTATGTGTGTCACGTTACTTCTCCTCCTTTTGACTCCAGAGACCTTACTAGGGCCTGTAACCAGCACGAAGTTTTCATCTACAATGTCGACTATGACGCATTTTGATCCAGCTTCTCTGCCCCTAGTCTTTACGCAGATTCTTCCAATTTCTATGGATGCCATTTTTATCCTCACCTCCCCACATTGCCATTCACCTTAAAAAGTTACAGGAATGGAAGGTGTGGACGCGCAAGACCTTTATTCTTCGTAGCCTTTAATTTATTTAAAAATACTTCTGCTTCCCGTGGGAGCGGTCTTCCATCCCTTAAACCACATAGAGATAAAAAGGGGAACTAGAAATATCTTCTCGAGAGACAATGGGAGGAAGACAAAGGACAACGCTATTCATGAACAAGGAAATAAAGAAAGAGAATATGAGAAGAAAGGCTGGGGCCACTACCGAGCAACAATCCTGAGAGCCACAATTAGAATTAAACTAAGACACATGCCAACCACAATATCGAATGTGTTTTTGGTGTAAATGTACATCAGTCCAACGTTAAGTAGAACGAGCAGTGCTGCAAAGGACCAAGACTTCAAGCTGTCACCTATAGTATATCTATTGGGAAGGGTAACCTCGTCGAACTTCCGCCTAGAGCAGTGGAGAGGCCTGCTGAGAGTCCGGCTAATATGATAACGTACACCGCGGGGAGGAAGAGAGTGACACTTAATATATCAGGTATTACCGTCTGTGCCATTAAGTTCACGAAATTTAGGGGATCGTGGGTTTGGAGAAGTTGATTGAACGATGGAAGTGGAGATCCCAATATCCCCCCTATAAACTTAGGTAAGTAAGGAAGGCCGATGTAGAACACCGTCGATGACGCAATGAGTCCAGACCCCACACTCCTACCAACCCTGAAAGGTATGGAGAACAGTGCAACTCCCAATGCAAGTAATATAGGGTAGTTTGACTCTATTATCTCTCCAATTATCACCAAGGTTTCTATTGACGCAATGGTGCCTGTGAGTAGAGAGGAGAAAAAAGAGAGGGGAGCCAGCAATATATCTAAGGCTGGAGTTCCACCCAAAGAAACCAACGCATATATCGTCCTAATTGCGGCGAACACATTGAACTCCAAGTTCACGACTGAAGATGTCCAACCGAAGAAGTCAGACCAAGACGCACCGAGTTGAGACGCGATTTGATTTGAGAGAAAAACTATTCCAAGAAAGGAGTTAATAAGTACAGAGGCATATATCCCATCTGATATCAGCCTCGGAGCCCACCGCTTGAGTCCTTGAAGTGGAACTGGTAGAGCGTAGATTAATGCACCTATGAAGTAGGTGAGGATAGCCAACGAGTTAGCGTAAAATAAAAACTGAAAAGAATTATACATTTCTAGGCACCAGGAACCGTTATTTGAGAGGCGAAGTAGGTTATCGCTGCGAAGACTGTAGTACCTAGAGCTAACCAGAAGGCTGCCAGAATGACGTCTTCTATGATGCCCTGTCCTGCTCTCTTGACCCTGAATATGGGAAGTGGAGATCCCTTGAGGGCCCATCCAACCGCCCAGGCCAGTATGAAGAGACTCCAAGCCACCGTCGTTACATCTGTTGTCATCGAAGAGATTAACGAAGCTAGGGTCACACTCTCACGTTCTCCACTAACTCTAAAAGGTAAGCGAGAGTGTAGAGAAACTTTTATCTTAACGGGAGCTGGGGCGGAAGACTCCTCCCGTGGAATGGATAGCCTCCATTTAAATTCAACCTCAAGGGACTGTACCAACGATAGCCACAGACGGAGTGAACTTCGCCGAGAGGCGTCGAAGCGAGGGTCCTCGAAGTACGCCTACGCCCCATTCCACGGCCCTTCGTGGGCGCAAACGGATCTGAAGTGGGAATCAGAGTTCTGGGCTGGGACAGCCCTCGGCGCCTGTGTAGCACTCTACCCGTTGGGCGAGGTGAGGCGAAGAAGCAGAAAGCCCCGTCCACGAGGGCTGGATAAGTTCACGGGAGTTCAAAGAGGAGAGGAATTCCCCTGGCAGGGATCGAGACATTTTGCATTGAGCTTAAGGGGAGTTTTAGTCCAAAGGGAATTTAGATCCTGACCCTTGTAGGTTGGAACACTAATGGATACCTCGTTAAACTTCTAATTACATGAGATATGCAACTCCGAATCGATGAGGGGAACCCTCGCCCCTAAGGGCGGTGAGGAAGCCAGTCCATTGCTTTACTGCTACTTCAACGAGCAACAGAATATGTTTTTAATTTCCATTTCGTTCAAACATTTTCTAGCCTTCCGGGCAAGAGAACTCGTGTTAAAATCTCAGCTGTCACGTCATTTACGCTGACTTTGAACCGGCCCGTGTTCTTGGTGGGAGGCTTATGGACGATTGATAGAACCTCATCTTGAGTAGAACTTCGTTTCAGAATACCTAAAATTTTAGAATATCTCGAGACACAACGAGTGATAAACGCCGGGGGCGGGATTCGAACCCGCGCAGGGGTGTCCCTACTGGCTCTCAAGGCCAGCCCCTTAACCGCTCGGGCACCCCGGCTTAAGATATGTAGCCGTAGTTCCCTTATAATAGTTTTATCATGAACTGCCCGGTACTTACAGACGGTCTGTCCTTATCCTCTTATCTCCGTTATCCTGAACTGTATATGACGAACTGCAATATGAGAAGCACATTGAACTCTACGGAATTCGCTCCGGCCTCTAGGACCGCCCTAATCTCATTGTCCAGGATTTCTACTATGTAATAACTATTGTACATGATTAATGTTGAAAATAATTCAAGTATATACAACTGTGTACAACAATCCTTACCTTCACTGGGGAACGCTCTGGTCTTTATTCAAATATCTTTAGAGTAGTTCTACTCACTCCTAAGGCCCTCGGCGCTTAAACTAGCCTCGGTTTGTCCGCTAGTTTCTTCAAGATCTGTGCTCCTATTCATCGCCCAGCCTTTCCACATTAACTAGCATGGCTACTTATGACACTTACAAGGAAGTGACGCTGTTCGGAAAATAAGGGCCATCGATCCATATCACACCTAGATGTAGAGAGCGTAACCCTCTTTCAACTCCATTACAAATGGTGCGACCGCCGGGATTTGAACCCGGGATTGCTGGCTTGGAAGGCCAGCGTCCTAACCAGGCTAGACGACGGCCGCGTTTCTTTTTAGTGTATGGAGGATAATAAAGTTGAGAGCGTTGAAGGAGTGATGATCAGAGGGTCGCGCGACTTCATGAGCTGCGCTGGAAATGCTGACCTTCGATTATGGTGTAAAGGACCTTTCCTCCTCTTTTCACGATAGCCATATACTTATCCAATGACCTGTTTATCCCACTCACCTCTCCATCTATGATGACGAAATTACCGCGGGCTCCCTCCTCTATAGGCTGCATTCCTAAAAACTCGTAAGCGTTGAGGGTTGCGGCTCCAATTATTTCCTTCGCATCGCTGAAAGAAGGATCTTCGGCCCTCGCTATTAACGTCGCGGTCTCAAGTTCTCTCCACATGTCCGGTGATACAAGCCCACCGTTGTCAGTCCCTAAAAGCAATCTCACTCCCTTCTTCAGGGCAGTCGCTACTCGTGGTATTCCCACGGAGAACCATAGGTTGCTCCTGGGGCACATTACTAGAGGTATTTTCAATCTTCCTATCTCCTCTAGCTCCTTCATAGATAGGCGAGTTCCGTGAACCAGGAGAGTTGGGGATAGCCTTAGGAGCCTTTCTAGGTCCCCTTCCAGTCCTTGCTTCAGGGTCTCGGAGACGTGTGCTGCCCTCATTTTCCCCTGGAAGATTTTCTTAACCAACTCTAGCGTCTCATCGTCGTAATACGACGCACTGGGAACCCCTATCCCGTCTGCCACCTCCCTCAACTTCCTCAACTTGTCCTCTGTAGGCTTTTTCTCGTCAGTCCTACCTAGAATCACGTATCTGCCTGGATACTCTCTTCTAGCCTTCGAGGCCCTCTCCACCCCGTAAATGTCCTCCTCTCTGAAATCGATCACACCTGCTATTCCGAGTTCCGCCGAAGTCCTCAAGAAGTCCCTAATACCGTCGGTTGAGTCAACTTCCCTGAATAATCTGTACTTTAAGCTGTCTGGATCTCCAACAACCTCCTTTATGGGTTTGTCTCCTCCGTACTCAGGCCTAACGTAGTCGGCGGTATGGGCGTGTGAGTTGATTAAAGCAGGAACAGCCACTCCCCCTCTGAACTCCTCCCCTCCACTCACGAAACCAGGCCCAATGTGAGAGAGCTCTCCACTTTCAGAGACCTCTATGTGAACTCCTTGAACGAAGGTTAGCTCACGACCTAGGAGCGCACTTCCTAAGTTGATGAGCCTACTACCACCCAGTTGTCCTCACGCTTCTTCCTTATTCTGTTCAGGGCTTCTGTGGCCCTAGCGGCTGCCTCCTTGGGGTTCTTTCCCTTTCCTACCCCCGCTTTTAGCTTATCGCCGAAGCCGTTCAACACATCCTTAACCTCCTGCAGAGTCGATGGGTCGATTAGTGCCACCATGTTGTCTCCCCCCATATACTGCGCCACCGCCCCTAATTTCATCAGTTCCTTTGAGAGCTTTAAGAAGACCTCGTTTACCCACACGGCCCTCTCGTACAGCGATAACCTGTTCCTTGAAAATCCATTGACGTCGAAGTGTGCAATCCACACCTCTCCCTCCTTAGAATCGACTTCATCGTCGAACTCACCTGGTTTCATGTTGTTGGCGCACTCTGAGGCTTGACGTTGGGCCTCTAAGGGAGTTCTGCCAGACCTCACGCAGCCCGACGGAAGGACAGGTGCCACCTTTATTGCTTCCTGAAATATCCTCCTAGCCCCTCCCGCTTTAATCCCAATAGTTGGGACCAAGAACGCATCGAATGTAGTCATAAAGGGTATTGTTCCCTGCCTATCTGCCTCCTTTGTTATGCCTAAGGCCAGTCTAAACTGTGCCTCCTGTATTCTCCATTCTCTATCATCACCTAGGATCTCCGTCCACTCTCTGTACCCAGAAAGTCTCACCGCCATCATCATTCCACTGTCACTGTCTCCCCTACTTCCTTCACTTCCTCCAAGCTCCTCAATCTCCTCACCATCTTTACCGCCGATTCCACGGCTCTCACCGCATACTCCTCTATTCTGTCCACCGCCTGTTCGTGGGAAGCACCAGGTCCTATTATCCCGACTGTCACAGGCTTGTTTGAGTCAAGTGATATATCCATTATCTTTCTAAAAACTTGAGAAGCCACCGATTCGTCGTGTTTGGTCTCACCCTTTATTACCGCACCTAAGGTCACCACAGCATCGACGTCGGGTCTCTCAGCTAACTTAGAGGCCGCGAGGGGAATTTCGAAGCTTCCAGGGACTTTCACCACAAGTGGCACATCAACGCCGAGGAACTTAGCGTGGGATAGGGCCCTCTGCAGCATCAGGTAGGTGACGTCGTAGTTGAACTCCGCCACAACTATGGCGAGCCTAATCGAGCGATCCTGCATCCTCGTACCCCTGCCTCAGTCCCTTTCCAGCGAGAGGTGTAAGAGAGTTGGGACCATCCCTTACTAGTCTAACCAAGTTTAAGGCATGTTTCCTCGCCCTATCTATGGCCACCTGGGCCAGCCTTTCCTCGTTTGTCTCGTCCTCGTGAACAGTCACATCCATCACGTGTTTTGAGGTCATGATCTGTACAAATATTAAGCCTACGCTCGCCGCGATGTAGCTGTACTTGTCCAGTTGAGTCCTCCCTACCCAGCCTAGGGTTATCACCCCATCGCATCCAGCGTCCAATAGCCTCTTAGCGGCTGCCGGAAGGTCTTTGATCCCGGGAACGGTATATCTGACGATTTGTGCTTCAGGGTCCTCCTTGGATATTACTCTTATCGCCTCCTTTCCCATGTCAACTCTGGAGAACGTGGTGTCGGCCACACCGTACTTCCTCATGCCAGCTCACCTAATATTTCTGTTCCCTCTAGGAAAGAGACTCCCCAGTTCTTCGCCAATTTCTTGGCCTTCTCCTTACTCAAGCTGGCCCCCTCATCGAGCATCTCTGCTATCACCATACTCCTTTCCAGCCCCAGGGCCTCAGCAAGAACCATCACCAGTTCCGTGTGCCCTCTCCTTCTGTCTACACCTCTTGAAATCAGGACTGGAACGTGGCCTGGAGCCATGAAGCTTTCCCTAAATTTCCTCCTCGCTTCTCCGTCGTCCGTGGATAGGAGCTTAACTACTTCGTGAAGGCCCCTTATTGTCTTGGCCCTATCGTTGTCACTTATCCCCGTTTTCGTCTCAATGTGGTTGACCCATAGCGAGAACGCAGGCTCGTCACCATAAGAAGGCCTCTTAACGAGATCTCCCATTCCTACTTCTCTCAAAATTTCGGTGAAGAAAGGCAATCCGAGGAGTTTTCCTTCTCTCTCCCCTGTGACGAAGCAGATGAGTCCCCCCGCCTCCTTCCTAAGTGTGGTTATACTCTTTGGGGTCACTGCCCCCCCGTAGAAAACCATATCGACCTCCTCCTCCCTTCCCTCGAAATCGTATACAAGCACGGGTAGTCCACGCTCTAGCTCTTGTTTAAGCCTCGCCTTATCGTTCACGAGCTACATAAACTTAGGACCTATTTAAGAGTAATTACTTATTTCTGCGTAGAACCTGGAACGCAGTGAAGATCAAAGCCCCGAGAACTCCGTAAAGTGGAAGAAACGATCCAGCGTGTGATCTGTAGGCTGGTAGCCGAGTTGCGGGAGATGATACGTTCGTCAGGTTGGCGAAGACGAAGAGGCCTACTCCGTAACTCTGCAACGAGTAGAACCTTGAGGAGTTCGGTTGAATCGCGAATAGGGGGACGGTAATTTGCTGTCCACCGACGTTTAAGTATACTCCTCCAGGGTAGATTCCAGGTTGAGAGTGAGGCGAAGACCCGTTGTAGAGGACAACCCACACAATAACGAGTCTGCAAGAGCTCAAATTCACAGTCTCCGTCCTGACAAGATAGTCCTGGTAAGTCCCATTGTAGTACGCGTCTAAGGAGACCCCGTTGAGTGTGACGCTGAGGACGTGAGATCCGATGTGAAGTGCAGGAATGGAGGCTAGGACGAGGATCAATAGGTATGGGCTCACTGTCCAAAGTTTAATAACCCTCATGTATTATAGCTTTTCAGTCGGTCCATGTCTTCGTATCCTAATCCCTACAGTCCTAAGTACTTAGCCGTTTCGCAGGTACTGCTGGTAGTTCTCGCAATTGCTAATAGTTTCCTACCCAAATACTTCTTCCTGTTCTATATACTCTATCTCATCGGCACCTTCGCATTCATAGGCATCTTCACCTACAGGACTAACCCAATGATTAGGGATAGGAGTCTCATGAAGGAGGTAATGTCGTCAAGGAGCCTCCACGAGGAAAAGGACGTTCAGCAGCTCATAATGAACGATAGAGAGTACGTGAAGGAATTGACTGCACAGTCCTCTAAGATGCTTAAGTACATGCTATTTCTGCTGATTTACACTGTTGCAGTGATACTCGTCTACGACGACGTCTTGATCAAGGTAATAAACTCTCCAGCCTTCAAGGCTAACGACATCTACAGGTTCGTTATATACGTGATATACTTCGAGGCCCTCTTCGGGATAAGCTTCATAATGTCTAGGAGGGTCTTCCGGATGGGTAACATCAACAAGGTCGCTCCTAACAGCTACAAGATCACCGAGAAGGGAGTAGTTGGAAACGGTTTCCCATCGGTCACCATACACGGCGTCCACTTAGCTGATGCTGAGATCCGCGTCAACCCAGAGAACAAGTACGTGGAGATCGTTCCCTCTGACGCATCTAAGAAGTCCGTGCCTTACACGGTGAGACTTTACTCTAACGATGTAAATAAAGTGAAGGAGTTGTTGGAGAGAGTGAAGAAAATAAGCGTCAAGAAAGGAACTTAGGGAGATTGGCGAAGAGGAAGTGACTATAAGTTCCTAGGGCATTTTGCACCTGAAGTCCGTCCCAACCATCCCCTAGGCCCTTTCCTAGTCGATTTCTGAAAACGGGTCTTTCGTTGTAACTCACCACTTTGGAGACGTGGAACTCGTGTCCCCGTATTCGACTTCCCTCTCGACTAATCAAGTTGTCCTTTACGGCCTCCAGTTCCGTGTATCCTATGGTTAGTTTGCTCTTGGTCTCAATCTCCACATCTAGGGCACCGACCATTCTGTAGTCTCTTCCATCCCTAAGCAGCCTCTTGCCTAGGAACATTAGGCCTCCACACTCCCCGAAAACTTTGGTTCCCATGTTTATCTGCTCTAGGAGCCAGGTTTTGGTCGCAGTGGCGGCCTCCAACTCGGAAAGGTGCAGTTCAGGGTAACCTCCTCCTAGATATATGAAGTCGACCTCCTTAGGGACCTCGTTATTGAGCGGGCTGAAGAACTCTATTTCGTACTTACTTCTGATTGCGTCTAGGTTCTGTAAGTAATAAAAGCTGAACGCACTGTCGTAAGCCACCGCCGCCCTCCCTTTTTGCTCCCTGTTTTCCTCAGGAGCATCGGGCAAATCCCTCGCAGTTGTCGCTATATTCACAAGGTCATCCACGTCCAAGATCAACGATTCTTCTGCGGTCTTTACTATTCTCTCTGCCCTAGAGTTGTCCTCCACTGTTAGCAGGCCCAAGTGTCTCTCCTCGACTTGGATCTCCGCCCTCTTAGGTAGGTAACCTAAAGGCTTCACCCCTTCAGGCAGAGAACTGGCGCACTCTAAGTAGTGCCTCTCGGAGCTCACCTTGTTGAAGATCACGCCCTTCACTTCTGCCCCCCTGTAATCGATCAATCCCTTAACCACCGCTCCTGCTGTAGTTGACATCCCGCTGGCGTCTATTACCGCAACTATAGGTGTTCCGGTGACCTTAGCTAGTTCGAAAGTACTGTACTTCCCTCCTGCTCCATCGTACAGTCCCATGACCCCCTCTATTACACTGATGTCGAATCCCTTACCGTATTTAGCTAAGCTGTTCATCACTCCTTTCTCTCCCATCATCCATAAGTCTAGGTTAGCTGCGGGCGTACCTGTAGCAACTCTGTGATACCCTGGGTCTATATAGTCTGGACCGGCCTTGAATCCCCTCACTTTCTTGGTTTTCGATAACTTCCTCATCAAGGCCGCGGTAGCGGTGGTCTTTCCTGACCCACTCCTATCAGCAGCTATTATTACACGTGGAAGGAGCATGTGCAAGGGGGGCCGTCCAGTCTAATGACTTTTAGCCTCCTTCAGAGAGCTGTTATAAGCCTGGGAGATTGAAGGGTGGCATGGAACCTGCCTTTTAAGGCGGTGATGGATAACCCCTTTGTGGAAGGGTCTTGACAACAAAAAGCCCCCGCTAACTTATCTAAAACTTACTAGGCGACGTTTAAAAGATCTTACTCAGTCGAACCACCTCCTTGTCTGTTTAAGGTCGTGGTTGTGAAGCAAGAAACTTGGCTCTTCTGAGAGATATCCCGCTTGGCCGTTACGTTTTAATCCAAGATGTACAGAGTCCTCGTTCGTGAAAGTTGTATACTCTGACGCACTCTCGTTCAGATCGTTGGTACAGACCATTAGTTCCTTAGTAGACGAGGCCGCTTTCACGTTCGATCGGGATGGAGTGGTTGTTGTTGCCATGGACCCAGCTCACGTTTCTATGATAACGGTAAAGTTGGGAACTGTGTTCTTCTCATCGTACGATGTTGCGGAGAAGTTCGTGTTCGGATTCAATACCCAGTACCTACTGAGGCTCCTGAAGTTCCTGAGGAAGGGAGATGCGTTGGAGATCTCTTCCGACCCCTCGGGTTTGGTTATACTCAACGTTAACGGAAAGGTACCTAGGAGATTCTTGCTCAGGAATCTATCGGTTTCTTCTCCTAATTTACCTCAGCTCAAGATGGAGTTCGACGTAAGGGCAGTGGTCAGTTCGGAAGCTCTGTTTAGAGCAATAGATCAAGCGTCGGCCGTGAGCGACGCGGTGACTTTCACAGTTGACGAGTCATCTTTGAGGATCGTGGCTGGTGAAGAAAACGCGTTGGAGGTGGAACTCTCGAAAGATATGGGGGCGCTGAGGGAGGTATCCATGAAGAAGAAGTCAACTGCTTCTTACTCTTTGGACTACCTCAACGGTATCACGGGTTTAGGTAGGATGTCTAAGGAAGTTGAGCTCCAGTTTTCTGAGGAGAAGCCCCTCCAGCTGAACTTCCCAGTGGACGGTGGAAACGTAACGTATTTATTGGCACCTAAGCTCTCTTGACGTGCAATGAAGACGGCGTTACTGGGGAGCTTTCCAAGGTCTAGGGTCATTTCTAAACACGTTTATCAGTACAGGCAAGGGAAGTTCCCAGAAAATAAGCTCATGGAGGAGGTATCACGTGCAACTGGTAAGCTCATGGAACTCGCTAAGGGGGCGTCATTGGACTACGTAACCGGGGGGAATTTCCTCTGGGACGACATAGTTGACATGGCCTGTTCCCAAGTTTACTGTGGTGAAAGGAGAGAGCTGGTCAGGTTCTACGAGAACAACTTCTACTACAGGGAGCCTATGGTAAATGGACCTCTGGAGGTGCGGGATCAGGAGTACGTGAGGGCCTTGAGCATTTTTAGGAAGGAGTTCGACGAAAAGCTAAGACATGGAGAGAGCAAGCTGAAGGCCTCTTTCTTAGGTCCTCTCTCGTTCACCTCACTCTCTCAGGATTCTCACTATGGGGACAAAGTAGAATTAGCCTTCGCCTACGCTAAGGCAGTAAACCAAGTAATGAGGGACTCCGAACCCTTAGTTGATGTGATGGAGATACAGGATCCTTCAATCTTTGATTCGAAGGTAGATAAGAAGTTGAGGGCCAGGTTAGGGGAAATCTATCAGACTGTTACAGCTGGGGTTGGAAAAGAAAAGCACTTAATCACCTACTTCTTCCTTGAACCATCGCTTTTGAAGGAGTTCTTTGAACTGCCCGTAGACGTTTACGGAGTGGACCTGGTGGAAGGAAAGGCGAGGGTAAGGCAGGTGTATCGGTTCACCAGGGGGAAGAGGTTCTACTTAGGCCTCCTTGACGCTAGGTCCACGAAGCTTGAGAGGATTTCTACTTTGAGGAGGGTGGCCGAGAGGTTCAGTGAGAGGGGTGCTGTTGACGTCGTGATAGGTTTTAATTCCTTCGCCGACTTCATCCCTGAGGTGGTCGCAGTAAGGAAATTGAGGCTCTTGGGTAAGGTGAAGTCCAAGTGAGTTCAACTCTCCCCCTTCTTCCAACAACTGTCATAGGAAGTTACCCAAGGCCTAAGTGGCTAAGGGAGGCCCTACGCTTAAGGTCCACGGGCAGAATGAAAGAAGAAGAACTGAGGGAAGCGTTCGACGATTCTGTACAGGTAGTATTGAGAGAACATGGACTTGCCGGAGTTGACGTCCCTACCGATGGAGAGATGAGGAGGGACGAGATGGTGGAGTTCTTCGCGGAGAGACTTGGAGGATTTAAGTTTTACGGGCCAGTTAGAGTATGGGGAGCCAACTACTACAGGAAACCCTCAGTGGTAAGCAAGGTAAGTTACAGAGAACCGATGTTGGTTGACGAGTTTAAGTACGCCAGCTCAGTATCTTACACTCCCAACCTCAAGGTTACAATCACTGGTCCCTATACCATGGCCGACTGGTCCTACAACGAATATTACAAGTCTAAGGAGGAGCTAGCTCACGATTTGGCTAAGGTCATGAATGCAGAAATGAAGTCGTTGGTAGAGGCTGGCGCCAAGGTTATTCAGGTTGACGAACCTGCTATACATACCCACAAGTCTGAGGTGGATTGGGCAGTACACGTAGTCAACGAGTCAGTTAAGGGTATTAACGTTAAGGTTGTCCTTCATGTATGCTACGGAGACTACTCCATAATATTTCCTAAACTTAATGAACTTTTAGTCGATCAAGTGAATCTGGCGTTGAAGAACTACGATTACGAACCAATCAAGTTACTGAAGAGGTACAGAATTGAAAAGGAAATAGGGGTGGGAGTAATAGATGTCCATACCAATAGAGTGGAGACACCCGATGAGGTCGCCAAGGATCTAAATAGAGTATTGAAGTACCTAGATTACCTTCCTCCTCACAAGTTCTGGGTGAATCCAGACTGCGGTCTCAAACTCCGCCCCAGGAAAGTAGCATTCGAGAAGTTAAAGTCTATGGTCAACGGCACATTGGCATTGAGGAGCAGGCTTAAGTCCACCGAGGAACCCACACTCAAGCCCTTGTTTAGTAGGTGATGAGGAGTTTTCAGACGATATTCATGAATAGGGAAGAGACCCTTCACTTTCAATTCTGAATGTATTAGGGGTGGGAGCCACCCTCGGTGACGCGTAGTGGGCGGCTTCCTCTGGAGTATTAACTAGGTATCCAGTAACATTGTTCACGACTTGGAGCGGTATTCCTCCGGTATTGTCGCCTATTACGGCCTTCCCCTTCCATAAGGCCTCGCGCCACCCTCGGTGACCGTTGAGCTTCACTCTTCCCCGTTGGGCGAGGTGTGTGACGAAGCAGGAAACCCGCGTCAGGGCAGAAGTAGTTTACCAAAGGTCTCTTCGGAGTCGTTGGCGACTTTCCATTTCAATTGAGGATTCAATCAGCTTAAGAAGGGTTAGGGTATCGCTCAACCTCCCTACACGATTCGCAGATGTCACATTGCTAGCCCTCACAGAAAGGAGTTTTTCTCTGGGATTTTGACTACTTTAGATATACTGTAAACTAATTGTGTAGAAGTGATAAGCGGGGAGAATCGCTAATGTGTCGGGGAGGAAGTGAGGCTAGTTCTAGAGAGCTAGGTAAATTTTATTAGACGTGTGGAGGCAGTACCACCAATGAACAAGAAAAGACCTAAGGGTTCATCACATTCGACCAGGCCGGTCAGAGCTGGGGCTCCCAAGTGGGTCAGATTCACTGATGAGGAAATTGGTGTGTTAGTGGAGGAGCTAGCCAAGAGAGGCTACGGTCCATCCATGATAGGTCTAATACTAAGGGATCAATACGGCGTACCTTTAGTGAGAAGGGTAGCGAACAAGAAGTTGACCCAAATTCTGAAGGAAAAGGGCCTCGCCCCCGAAATTCCTGAGGATTTGTTCAACCTAATAAGGAGGGCCGTTAGAGTAAGGAAACACATGTTTAACTACCCTAGGGACAGGGCAGCAAAGAGGGGATTAGAGGAGATAGAGTCAAAGATAAGGAGGCTTTCCACCTACTACAAGAGAACAGGTAGACTTTCCTTGGACTGGACCTATGACCCAGCTAAAGCAGAGCTTCTAGTAACTGGAGCCTCCTAAGGAAACTAGCTTTGGCAACCGACCTTGGTTAGCTCCCCCCTCTTTGCCAGCTCGTACGCTTTTCTGGTCATGGAGTCTGCTTCCTCGTTCTTTTCGCGGGGTATCCACTCCACTTTCACGCTTCTAAAATGCTCTAGTAACCTCCTTGCCTCGGTGTAAAGCGGTTCAATTCTACTAGACTTAACCTTATACTCACCCCTTAGCTGTCTGATCACCAACTGACTGTCTCCGAAGATCTCGACCTCCGTCACTCCGAGGCTTAACATCCTCTTCAGGAGGCATATCAAACCCGTATACTCTGCCACGTTGTTGGTAGAGTCGGAGGTCCAAGGTTCGGCAGCGAGACCGAAGCCTTGTTCCTTTCCGAGTTCAGTCACCATCACGTATCCGAAGGTCGCTATCCCACCGGGGTTAACAGGTTCACAGAGTCCGTCAAAGAATCCTTTTCCTCTCAACTAGACCTCTTGAAGACTTCAAGAAATATAAGGTGTTCTCAGGCCGTAGGGGTTCTGATTGCCTGCTTAGCCCTCTCCGCTAATAGCCCAGCAACCCTCTCGTCCACTCCTAGAGGTTCTGCTATGGCGATTCTCACTCTCTTTCCCTCCACTTCACAATATCCATCTCGAACTCCCAATAGCCTGGGTACATCCCTCTTGAAGTGGGCACCTGCAGCGAAGAGAAGTGGTACAGCAACTACCTCAGTGGCCCCTTTTCTCACCAAGTTCTCGAACGCTTCTCTTAAGGTGGGGGTGTTGAACTCTATGAAGCCGTACTCGACGATACTGAAGTCTCTCCTTAGAAGCTCTGCGTACTTGGTTGCCACCTCCTTCCACGAGCTTTCTCTACTCCCATGAAGAACTAAGAGGACACCTAGCATGAGTTGTCCATTGGGGACTAGGCTTTTATATACTAGTTAAGAGTCCTACTCGGAAGGTGTATATAGAGTGCCAGATTTCAAGGTCAGCATTAGCGATCCCGGAACTAAGGGCGGGAAGTCTTTGAACCTGAAGGTGAAGTCGTCGCAAAAGGTGAAGCCAGGAACTGGAGAAAAGGAAGGGAGGACTCTTCCGATTGCCTTGTTGAATCCAGAGGTTGTGAGACAGTTGGATTTAGCTGGCTTCTTATCTCTAGAGGCGTCAGGAGCCGAGGGAAAGAAGGTAAAGGTGCACTTTGCAGTGCAGTTGGACCAAGAAGTCCCTCGCGACGAGGTCTGGGTGAGCGACGCCGTAGCCGAGAAGCTTGGCAACCAAGAGGTTAAGGCATATAGGACAAGGGCCTTCCAACTTACCCTCGACCAGGGAAAACTATCTCAGTTAGTTGGGGTGAAGTTAGGAGACGAGGTAGACGGTTCCATATTCGGAATTCAGGGGGTAAAGTTGAGGCTGACGGGTGGTTCTGACGTAGCGGGCTTTCCTATGAGGTTCGACGTAATGGGACCGGTAAAGAGGAAGGTGTTGCTCTCAGGACCCCCTGGATACCATCCCGAGGAAGAAGGAATAAGAAGAAGGAAACTGGTCAGGGGTAACACCGTCAGTACCGAGCTCTCTCAGCTTAATATGGTAATAGTAAGGTGAGCATTTGACTTGGCCTAAGGTCCAGCCTGAAGTCAATGTAGGTGTAGTCGGACACGTAGACCATGGGAAGACTACGTTAGTTCAGGCAATAACGGGAGTGTGGACCGCCAAGCACTCAGAGGAACTGAAGCGAGGCATGACCATAAAGTTGGGCTACGCTGAGTGTAGCGTAGGCCTATGTGAATCCTGCAGGAGACCCGAGGCCTACGTTGTAGAGCCATCATGCAGTGGTTGTGGGAGTGATGAGGAACCTAAGTTCCTAAGGAGGCTTTCATTCATCGATGCTCCAGGTCACGAGGTATTAATGACCACCATGCTCTCGGGGACCGCGCTAATGGACGGTGCAATACTGGTCGTTGGCGCAAACGAACCTTTTCCACAGCCACAGACTAGGGAACACTTCGAGGCCTTGGGGATAGCAGGGATAAAGAGACTCGTCATAGTGCAAAACAAGGTCGACGTAGTTACTAAAGACGAGGCACTCAAGAATTACGAGCAGATAAGGAGGTTCCTAAAGGGAACCTGGGCAGAGGACGCCCCCATCATTCCCGTGAGCGCCCTTCATAAAGTTAATATAGATGCAGTGATAGAGGCCTTAGAAACTTACGTTAAGACGCCAGAGAGAGATCTCACTAAGGTTCCCATAATGCTCACCATAAGGAGCTTCGACGTCAACAAGCCGGGTACCTCAGTTGGAGACCTCAAGGGAGGAGTATTGGGAGGAAGTATTATCCAGGGTGTGTTGAAAGTGGGGGACGAGATCAAGGTGTTGCCCGGAATAGAGAAGCACGGCGAAACGGGATACGAGCCCCTTTACGCGACTGTAGACTCTCTGAGGTTCGGGGACGTTGAGGTCGAAGAGGCTAGACCTGGCGGACTCGTCGCAGTCGGAACTTCGTTGGATCCCTCACTGACTAAGGCGGACTCTAGGATAGGTAGCGTAGTAACGAGGGCTGATGCTGAAGTTCCGGTCCTCTCTCACATCACTTTAGAGTACACACTCTTCGAAAGAGCTGTAGGGACCAAGGAGCTAGTCAAGGTGGACAGTATAAGGCCGAAGGAGACCATAATGCTAAGCGTAGGTGCTGTAACCACAGTTGGAACAGTCACTGGTGTAAAGGGCGACCAGATAGACGTTCAGCTCAAGAGGCCTGTACCCGTGTGGGGGAATGGCCTTCGCGCTGTAGTGACTAGGAATATTGGAGGAAGGTGGAGGTTAGTAGGATGGGGAACAGTCAAGGTGTAGTGGTTGACACAAACGTGCTACTTTACGTTGCCGATGGGTTGCAGCCCTTTGAAGAAGTGAGGACACAGCTCGGAGGAGAAGTCAAGTTCATTGTGTTGAGGGAGGTTCTGAGGGAATTGGAACTCCTCTCCAAGAGGAATCAGAAACTCAGAATAAAGGTCAATGTTGCAATGGAATACCTTGATTCTCATTGTGGCGAATGGATCTCGGAACACTCTACTGGAAAGGATGCAGACTCCGCTATACTCGCTTTCGCTAGGTCTAATGGGTACGCGGTCATGACAAACGACGTAGAATTGAAGAAGAAAGTGAGGGACGCCAACTTGACCCTCATATTTATAAAGGGAAAAGGTGTTACTTCGACGGTATTAAGCTGAGGTGAAGTTGGTGTTTAAACTTGTTAAGGCTAAGGGAATAGTAAGGATCTCTCCCGAGTTCTTCGGAGAACCACTGGAGCAAACCGTTCTTGAATCCCTCAGGCAGGAGTATCAAGAGAGACTGATAAAGGATCTAGGTTTAGTTTTGGCGGTGATGGACGTTAAAGTCAGTGAAGAAGGGAGAATCATATTAGGCGACGGTGCTACTTATCACGACGTCGAGTTCCAGCTTCTGACCTTCGTTCCAGTACCGCAGGAAGTGGTAGAGGGAGAGGTTGTGCAGACAGATAACATAGGTATATACGTCAACATAGGTCCAATGGACGGACTGGTACACATTTCCCAAATAGCCGACGAGAACCTAAAATACGATCCCAATAGGGGAATCTTAGTGGGAGAAAGGACTAAGAGGATAATAGAGGGAGGGGACAAAGTGAGGGCAAGGATAGTCTCCATAAGTGCCCCCTCAGCTGGCAGGCTACCTAGAATAGGACTCACCATGAGGCAGCCTTACTTGGGAAAAATAGAGTGGATAGAGAAGGAAGTTACTAAGGTGACTAAGTGATGTCTTCTAGGGCCTCTCTCAAGGCCTGTAGGAACTGCAGGGCACTTCTCCCTTCTGACCAGAATAAGTGTCCCGTCTGTGGTGGAGAGAGCTTTGCCAACGAATGGCGGGGAGTCCTCATTGTGTTCTCCGAAAAGTCTGAGTTGGGCTCAGCTGCGGGCGCCCTCAGGCCGTGGAGGTATGCAGTGAGCCTAAAGTGATGTGTTTCACCCCTCCGTCTTCCATGAGGCCTGAACTCTCTAGACCTTACGGGATCCTCTTCATAAACGACGACGCCCTCGTTTCTTTCCTCATTAGGTTCAACGGAGTCATAACAGTCGGGGATTATGTAACGTCGATCTTGAGGAACAGAGGAGTTAAGCCCGTCCTGAGCGTAGTAGACGGAACAACGCGAAGGGTCAGTTTTTCCTCATCAATAACTTTTCAAAAGGAAGTGAGAAACCCCCCAAGCACTATATCTCTCGAGGCCTTCAAGGTTATAGCTGAAGCGTTGGAGAGGAGAGGTGGAGAGACGATAATGGTGAGGGGCGAGGAAGACATGTTAGTGATTCCGGTACTACTCCTCGCTCCAGAAGGGGACGTGGTGGTCTATGGGCAGCCTAAGGCCGGGGCAGTAGCGTTGGAGGTCTCCCAGCCTATGAGGTGGAGGGCGTCCTCACTCCTTCGAGCTATGGAGGTTAAGGAGTGTTGACATCCGACCTGCGCGGGTTCATCACCTTTCAGCCCTTGTCGAGCCTCTTCACCTCCTATTCCCCGAACTTCTGAGCCCTGTTGGAGTAGTTCAGCAATAAGTTCATTAGGTCTAGTCCTCTCACTCTTAAGCTTCCCCTCTTAGCTCCCCCTTCGTCGAAGTGTGAGACATCCTCCCTCGTTAATCGATTTGGACAATGGATCATCAGTGGTACGGGGTCTCCCGAGTGTTCCTTTAGCTCGACGGGGGTGGAGTGATCTCCTGTAACTGCCACTACCAGTTCCTCTCCGAAGTTCATCAAGACCTCTCCTACCGCTTTATCGATTCCCTCGATAGCCTCCACCTTCTGCTTAGCTAGTCCATCGTGGGAGGCGGCATCTGTGGCCTTAACATGAAGGAGGACGAAGTCCTTTTCCCTCAACACCCTCGCGGCTTCCCTCCCCTTGGATAGGTAGTCCGTATCTAGACCTCCAGTAGCGCCTGGCGGAGTGTGAGACTCCAACTCCAACGCTTTACAGATTCCCCTAATTACGGCTGTAGCCGTAACGCAAGCTCCATCCATTCCTGTCCTACTTCTCAGGGAGGGAACAGCCCTATACTTCGAGGCCCCCCTTAGGAGCAACACGTTCGCTGGAGGTAACCCCTCTCGCTCTCTGTCGGCGTTTAGCCGGCTGTTCCTGAGTACTTCGTGAGCTCTCCGCGTCAACTCGTTGATTACCTTACACGTTCTGAGGTCCCTCTCGTCACTCGTTAGGGGAGCACATGGGTTGAGCTTTAGACCCTCCTCGTGCGGATCCGTATCGCTGACCTTCTCTCCTAGGTCCCTTCCAGAGAGTACCACCGCTAGCCGGTGTTCAGTTCCCCTGTAGAACCTGACCTTCACTCCGAGGACCTCACCGATCCTCTCGTTCAACTCTTTTACCAGCTCTCCTGCTTCCTTGAGGTTCCTCCCCGCTCTCCTGTCCTTGACTACCATGTCCTCGTTCACTGTTGCGAAGTTCCCTCTGAGGGCCACGTCTCCCTCCGAGAGTTCCGCCCCTGCTCCCAGAGCTTCGAACACTCCTCGGCCGGAGTAGTAGTTGAAAGGATCTAAACCGAGGAGGGCTAGGTGCGATGTGTCACTTCCAGGTCTCACGCCTGGGGCAATGGGATCCATGAGCCCCACCACAGAGTTCCTCAAGAGAAGGTCGATGTTCTCTGTTCGTGCTACCTGAAGGGGAGTTTTGTTCCCTAGGACTTCGATTGGTCTATCCCCGAGCCCATCCCCCACTACCAGTAGTACCTTATATCTCCTCACACCGCACTCCTCTTCAGTTCCTTGGCCAACCTCTCATATCGTTCTATGTCAGCCCTACTTAGGGAGGGAGTCACGACCTTCATGGCCTTCTCGAAGTATTCCATACCTATTGGCCTGACCTCGAATTTTTCCCTCAACGCAATCATTACTGCCTCCCTCACGAGGGCCTCTAGGTCCGCCCCCGTGTAGCCCTCAGTCCTGTCCGCTAGTTGCTCTAACGAGAAGCTTGGGTCCAGCTTAACTCCTTTGGTGTGGATTTTCAATATGTCCAGCCTCGCTTGCCTGTCAGGAGGCGGGACATAGATCAGTCTGTCGAACCTTCCAGGCCTGAGGAGGGCTGGATCAACTATGTCTGGTCTGTTAGTAGCTCCAATGACGACGACTCTGTTCAGAGGAACTATTCCGTCCATTTCGGTCAAGAGTTGGTTAACTATCCTCTCTGTGACGCCAGAGTCCCTCCCAGCACCCCTGATTGGAGTGATCGAGTCTATCTCGTCGAAGAATATCACCGCTGGGGCCGCCTCCCTGGCCTTCCGGAATATCTCCCTCACCGCCTTCTCGCTCTCCCCAACCCACTTGGAGAGAACCTCGGGGCCCCTCACTGCCACAAAGTTGGCCCCGCTTTCCGTGGCCACCGCCTTGGCCAGCAAAGTTTTACCTGTACCAGGTGGGCCGAAGAGAAGTATCCCCTTAGGTGGCCTTATTCCCATTTGCTCGAACACGTCGGGCCTCTTCATGGGCCACTCCACTGCCTCTTTCAACTGTTGTTTAACGTCCTCTAATCCACCAACGTCACTCCACCTGACCGTCGGTACCTCAACGTATATTTCCCTAAGTAGGGAAGGCTGCACGACCTTCATCCCATTTAGGAAGTCCTCCATCGTGACTTGGAGTTCCTTCAGTGCTTCCGATGGGATGGTGGATTGTTCTAGGTTTATCTTGCCAGTTCCAATGAACCTTCTCAGGGCACTGAGGGCCGCTTCCTTGGCCAGTGCCGCTATGTCGGCTCCAGTGTATCCGTTAGTCATCTCCGCTATCTTGTCCAAGTTCACGTCAGCCGCCTTGGGCATGTTCCTGGTGTGGACCTCCAAGATCTCTCGTCTGGCCTTCACATCAGGTGGTCTTATCTCTATCTCCCTGTCAAACCTTCCAGGCCTCCTGAGAGCTGGGTCGAGGGCGTCAGGTCTGTTGGTTGCCCCAATCACTACTAGCCTTCCCCTACCCTTTATTCCGTCCATGAGGGTGAGCAGTTGTGCCACTACCCTCTTCTCCACTTCACCCGTGACTTCCTCCCTCTTGGGAGCTATGGCATCTATTTCATCTATGAAGACTATGGATGGCGCGTTCTTCTCAGCTTCATCGAATATCTCCCTGAGCCTCTGTTCGCTCTCACCGTAGAACTTGCTCATTATCTCGGGACCGTTTATGGAGGTGAAGTAGGCCCCCACCTCGTTCGCCAACGCCCTAGCCAATAAGGTCTTCCCAGTACCTGGAGGGCCATAGAGCAGTATCCCATTAGGAGGCTCAATCCCTAGGTGCTGAAACACCTCTGGATGCCTCATCGGCCACTCTACGATTTCCCTTATTTTCTCCTTAGCCTCCTCCAAGTCTCCTATGTCCTCCCACGTCACCTTGGGGTAGGCGCCGGCCTCCTTCACTGGCTCCTCCCTGAGTTCTACGGACGTCTCACTGGAAACGTAGACGTAGTTAGAGGGTTGAGTGTTGATAACCACGACCTCGAGCGTTCCCGTGTAGATTGGCAGTGGAATCACTTCACCCTTAGTTACTGGTTTGTTCATTAACTGGTCCTTGACGTAGTCTATAAACGACTGATCGAACCTTATCGGCTGCGTGGGGGCCAGCACCACCTTGGCCGCTGGCGTTACCTGTGCCCTCGATACCGTGACCTCGTCACCTATTGAGACGTTTATCGTTTTCCTCAAGTAGCCGTCTATCCTTATCTCGTTGGTTCCAATGTCGTAACTTGGGTACACTTGGGCCAGCGCCGATCCCTTAGGTCCCTTTATCTCCACGTAGTCTCCAGTTTCTATCCCTCCCTTCCTCATTGTGACTTCAGATATCCTCGCTATCTTCCTTCCTACGTCCCTCTGCTTTGCTTCAACCACCTTAAGTTTGAGTCCGTTGGAAGCCATTGCTAACTTTTCTCCAGCGAGGTATTTAAGTGAACTCTTCTGGACTATAATCATTCAACCATTTACAAAATAGGTGTTGGGGAAAGCCTCCAGTGGAGGCGCCTCCATTTAAATTCAGTCTCATGTTCAGTCTCAGGGATTTTTCGGTGGAGTTTCTCTCCCCAGCTCGACCGAGAGCTCACTAAACTAGGGGAGAGACAATTAACACCTCTTCGCTCCCTTTCGTGGGATCTGGAGGTAAGTCGACGAGGATCCCCCTTTCGTGGAGGGGGCTCCAGTGCTCTCCTCGATAGACGTAACCCCGAACCGACGGTGGAACGACAAGCCCTTGGAGGTAAACCCCCCAGGGCGGGGAGGAAGTCAGCGTACAGCTCGTCATAGGGCAAAAGCTCTCGTGCCATCCTTCGAATGGACGTCGGCCTCTTTCGTTGTTGGACCCATGGAAAGGCCTCGCAGAAGCACTAGGGTTCTTCTCCCGACGTCCGTTGAGCAGAACTTGAACTCACGTTAGTTTCCGTACTTTCACATTCGACCTCGCGGACACCCGATGTCGCGGTCCACCCAGGAGGAGTTAAGCAGGGGAGGTGCGTCGAGAGGGAAAGTGAGTTCGTGGCCCCCATTCTGAAGAAGAGCTGGTCAACGATGCCCCTTCGAATCCCGTCTTCATAAATAACGTGGAAGTCGATTTTCGTCGCAGCGTGAAGTCACTCCCTTCAAGGCCAGCTAGGAAGTTAGGACATGCACCTTCGGTACCCCAATTTATAATATAGAGAGTCCCAACAAAAACTCTCAGGTTAAGCTTGGTTGAGGCGGTCTACGCTCGCTCGTGTCCTAACTGCGGAGGGGACATTCGAGCGTCCAGGTTGACTTTGGGCTCATGTTGCAGCCGGTGTATAGAGGAGGACGTTGAGTTCCCCAGCTTGAACGTCCTTCTAGCTACTCTGAGTCGAAGCGGCAAACTCAAGTTCCTGAGAGAGGAAGAGATGGTACTACGAGAGCTAGACTCCCTATCTACCTACTTCAGGGCCATGACAGGTTCGACCCTAACAGGTCCCCAGAGGTCTTGGGCCCTCAGGTTTCTGAGGGGAGAGTCCTTTTCAATCACGGCCCCTCCAGGTATGGGTAAGACTACCTTCGGTCTCTCAGCTTCCATTTTCAACGCGGTGAGGGGTGCGAAGAGTGTCCTAGTGTTTCCGACTAAGAGTCTAGTATCACAGGCAGAGGTTAAATTGAGAGACGTCACGTCAAAGCTTGGACTTTCGGTCAAGTTCGTTTCGACGGTGAAGAAGGAGCCGGAGGGTGAAGACTTCCACATTCTACTCACGACCTCGAAGTACGCCATGCTGCATAGGGAGCTAGCTAACCACGACTTCAGGATGATCTTCGTTGACGACGTTGACGCCGTCACTAAGTCTAGGAAGAGCACTTACATGCTCCTAGAGTTGGCGGGGTTTTCTAAGGACGAACTCTCCTCATTGAGGGACGCGTCTAGGGAGGGAGATTCCCTGAAGGTTAGGGAGATAAGGGAGAGAGTCCTTAACGGGAAAGTAGTAATTCTGTCCTCGGCCAGCGTCACAAGGGTGACACCAATAATAAGCTCGGCACTAGGATTGAGGCCTGGCGGTACAGCGATATACTCGAGGAACATAGTTGATACCTACATGGAGTTCCCAAGCGATGTAGCGGTGGAGCTCAAGAAGGTATTGAGGACTCTCGGCACAGGAGGACTCGTGTACGTCTCTGTCGACAAGGGAATGGAGCTGGCAAAGCGAATCCACGAGGAGCTCTCCGAGGAACTACGAGTTGGCCTAGTTAACTCCACGTCATCTAAGGCCGTGGAGCGGTTCAGGGGTGGTGAGCTTGATTACTTGGTGGGAGTGGCCACCCACTACGGGCCTCTCGTGAGGGGATTGGACATGCCATCGAGAGTGAGGTACGCTATCTTTGTAGGTGTTCCGAAGTTCAAGTTCGTATTGGGAGAGAAGATGCACCCTCTAGCGGCATTAAGATTGTTAGTAACTTTAGCAAGCGTGAAGAGGTTAACCGAACTCTACTCTTTAGTAGGGCAGATGAGGAAGAAGCTTAGGACGCTCTCACCCTCGGCCCTAGCGGTGGTCGCTAACGCTATACGCGAGGGTAAATTGGAAGACAAAGTCTTCGCTAGGGTGTACGATGTCGTTCAGAGGTCCTTGGAGGACAAGGAGACGCTACAGAGGATGATGGAAGCGGGAGGCTTTGTACTTCAGGATGGATTGTTGCTACTTCCAGACTACGTCACCTACCTCCAGGCCAGTGCTAGGACCTCTAGGCTCCTCGGTGGTGGCCTTACCACCGGACTAAGCGTGGTACTAGTTGACGATTGGAGGTTGTTCTCGGCTTTCAAAAATAGGCTCTCATTCGTCCTCGACGACGTGATCTGGTATCCTTTGAACTTGGCAGAAGGCAAGGTTGGAGACAAAGAACTTGGGGACCTCATGAGCAAGATCGACGAGGAGAGGAACGCGGGAGTACAGGACGAGTTGAAGCTCAGGACGGTCCTCTTCATCGTGGAGTCCCCCAACAAGGCCAGAACTATTTCCAACCTCTTCGGTAAGCCCGCTGTGAGGGAGCTGAATGGACTGAGGGCCTACGAGGTTATGATAGGGGACGCACTAGTTACGGTGACCTACTCTGGTGGACACATTTACGATCTCACGACCCGGGAAGTGGACTTGCACGGAGTCAGAGTCGTGGACGATGGAGTCAACTTCGTCCCGCAGTACGACGCTATCCTAAGGTGTGGTAACGGTCACAGCTACGTGCCCTCCGATTCGGAGGGTTGTCCAGTGTGCAAGTCAACGCTCGTGTCTGTGGATAAGTTACAGGTCGTGAACTCCCTCAGGAGGCTCTCGATGGAGGTGGACCAAGTGTTGATTGGGACGGACCCAGATACAGAGGGGGAGAAGATCGCCTGGGACGTTTACCTCAACTTGAGGCCCTTTAATACTAACATAATGAGGGCCGAATTTCACGAGGTAACTAGGAAGGCTGTTCTGTCGGCCCTGAGAAGCCCAAGACTCATGAACCTGAACTTGGTTGCTTCACAGGTTGTGAGAAGAATAGAGGACAGGTGGATAGGCTTCGAGCTATCGCAGAGACTGTGGAGGGAGTTCTGGCCCCAGTACTGCAGGTCCCGCGGCTTCGAACAGTGCGGTGAAAACAGATGGCTTAGCGCAGGCAGGGTTCAAACACCCGTCTTGGGTTGGATCATAAGGAGATACAACGAATATCAGGACACCAAGGTAAGGGCATACGCCCTAGAGTTCGACGGCAAATTCCTGGTGATCGACAAGGCACCTGGAGTTAGGAAGAACTCACAACTCACGGTAAAGATAGGTGAGGTAAGTGAGCACGTAGATATCTTCGGACCGCTTCCACCCTACACCACGGACTCTATGCTGACTGACGCCTTCAGATTCCTGAGACTAGGGGCTGGGGAGACCATGCGTCTCGCTCAGGAGCTCTTTGAGTTTGGTCTCATAACGTACCACAGAACAGACAGCACGAGGGTCTCCGACGTGGGGATCTCTGTAGCGAGGAACTACCTAACCGAACTGTTGAGTGAGGATGTGAGTAATGTATTTGAGCCTAAGACGTGGGGGGAGGGAGGAGCTCACGAGGCCATCAGACCCACGAAGCCGGTGGACGTAGATCAGTTGAGGGTACTAGTAGAAGAGGGAACCATAACACTACCAAGGCCTTTGGAGTACGATCACTATCGTCTCTACCAGCTCATTTTCAGGAGATTCATTGGGAGTCAGGTCAAGCCAATAACTCTCGTGAAGCAAGAAGCCCCGTTCGAGGTTCACAGCAAGAATGGGCAACTTGTCAGTAGGGGGAGATTGGAGTTCATCGTAGATGTGAAGTACCCAGATCCTAGATTGTCTGGTAGGACGTTCTCTCCTCCTGTAAGAACCCAGCCTCCTCTCAAACCTGGAGAATATGTAGCAAAGGTAACGAGGTCCTTCCTACGTAGTCAGGTGGAATTATATACCCAAGGGGACGTTATCACTGAGATGAAGTTGAAACAGGTGGGTAGGCCCAGTACCTACTCCACCATAATGGGTAAACTGTTGGAGAAGAGGTACGTCATGGAGAGTCGTTTCAGTAGGAGGCTGATTCCCTCTAGGCTAGGTGGCGAGGTCTACAACTTCTTGACCTCGAAGTATGGGGACTTCGTGTCTGAAGAAAGGACGCGGAAGTTACTGGAGCTTATGGACCAAGTCGAGGAGGCGAAAGTCGACTATAGAGATGTTTTGATGCAGTTATATTCTGAAATTAAGAACATTAGAGGGTGACCACAACTGCTAATCGCACTTGCTCACCTTAGGATGCGTAACATGGTGAGGAAACACAACTTGGAGAAAGCAAGGAAGCTACTGAAGATATCCAAGGAGAAGGGCGCAAAACTAGTTGTCCTCCCTTCAATGTTTCCAGTGGGGAGTACCTTGGACCCGCAGGGAGTTAACGATAGACGAACGAGGAACATGGTGAAGAACTTGGCCGAGAGGATACCAGGCTCCCTAACTGACTCCTTAGTGGACTTAGCCATGGAAGGGCAGATCCACTTGATAGCCGGTCCTATCCTAGAGCAAGCCGGACCAAAGATATTCCTCACGATGCTCTTCATTTCACCTCAGGGAGAAATAATAGGCAAGTACAGGAAGATCTATCCATCCGAGAGGGACGTCACTCTGGGTATCTCACCTGGAAGGGAACCTATAAATATGGTCCTTGACAAGAAGTACGGGATAATAGCGGAGGACGACCTATTCTCGCCCGAGATAAACAGGATCCTCACCCTTGGTGGGTCACAGCTCATGATCGTAACCACGAGGAACGGTCCCGTCACCCGAAGCGAGATTGTGAAACACGTGGCCATAACCCGGTCCATCGAGAACGGTGTACCATACTTGGTGGTGGGAGGGGTTATAGAAGACGATCAGGGTGATGTCGTAGCCTTCTCTCCAACCTTCGTCTCTACTCCCGACGCCCAAGTGTACAAGGAGATAGCGGGATACGAGGACGGTGTGATAACTGTGGAGTCCACCATGCTAACTCAATCACGGGAGAGTAAGTCGGGGTACCCTAGTGTGGAGAACACCGTTTCCATACTTTGTAAGAGCTTCAAGAAGATGAACTCAACCACCTACCACGGAAGGTGAGCTAGATGTACCTCCCCGTCACCATACCTAATCCCTTTCGCTGGGGCGTTTCCCTCCCGTAGCGGAGGGAGTTAAGGTTGGCGGGGAGGGAGTCAAAGGAGGACAGGGAGTTCAGGAAGTTATTTAAGTACCTCTTCTACACCTCTAGAGGAGGGCAGACGAGGCTCGTGATTCTGAGGTCCCTCCTTAAAGAGGGGAAGAATGCCAATAAGATAGCGATGGAGTTAGGGCTCGACTATAAGACTGTTACCCATCATTTGGAGGTCTTGATGGATAACCACATAATCTGGAAGGAAGGCGAAGGGTACGCCTCACCTTACAGGATATCTAATTTAATTCTGCCCAAGCTCCACTTGTTAGACGAGCTAGAGAGGGAGTTATCTGCTAAAAAGGATAAAAGGAGTTTTAGCTAAGTAACACTTCCAATGAGGGTTAAGGCCAGAAAGACATTGCCGGAGATATTAGTGGAACTTCGCCTACTGCGGAGAAAGTTGGAGTTGATGTCGCAGCGGTTGGCGGACAGAATTGACAGACTGCCCAAGGATGGACGACACGCACAAACCTACAGTAAGGAGGTGTCTCAACTCTCCAAGCTCCTCAGATCCATAGTGAGATTGGAGGTGGGACTAGAGTTATTGGAGGTGAGGTTGGAAACTGCCATGATGCTTGGCGCTATAACACAGTCTTTGAGGGAGGTGGTGAACTTCGTGAGTGGTGTGGGGAGCCAACTGGTGGCCATCCCGGAGATCTCCATGGGGCTCCAAGAGATCCAAGAAGAACTCGGTTCATTGGGGCAACAGGGCGTTGCTCCCCCAGATCCTGCATTGTTGGAATCCGTAGAGAGGGTGACGGAGGAGAGATTGAGAAAGTATATAGGTTCTGGACTCCAATAGAGTGAATTATATAGTACTTCAGCACTACTATGAAATGTGGAGAGGGACAGCGTCAGGAGGGTTCAGGTTACAGGGGGTTCCACTTTCATTGTTTCTCTTCCCAAGGATTGGGTTAAAGCTGTCCAGCTGAAGGCAGGGGACGAGGTAGCAGTGATCAGGAGACCAGACATGAAGTTACTCATAGTGCCCAAGACTAGGTACAGGTCCTCCGCCAATAGAATTACTATCAAATGTGGTAACGGAAATAGAGATATAGTGGTTAGGGACTTCGTCTCTTACTACATAGCGGGGCACTCCCTCATAACTCTTGTATGTCCAAACATGAGGAACGACGATAGGTCCTACGTGAAGGACCAGGTCAGGAGGAGGCTCCTTGGGGCTGAGGTCATAGAGGAGGATGCGGAAAAGTTCTCGGTCCAGTTCCTAGTGGGAGTGAGTGAGCTAAGCGTTTCTAAGACCATAGCTAGAACTTCTACAATAAGCTATCACATGCTTAAGGATGCAGTGAGGGCTCTCTCCACTGGAGACGTCGACCTGGCTGGGGAAGTCTCTGCCAGGGACGACGAAGTGGACAGGTTCTACTTTTACGTTGCTAGACAGCTTTCCATGAGTAGCCTTAACCAGGAGATACTAGAGGAGGATGGATTCTCCATGTGGCACGTGATAAACATATACGCCGTCGCTAGGTCCATAGAGAGGGTGGCAGATCACGCCACTAGGCTAGCCAACCTAGCCCAGGACGCCGTCAAGGGGGGACAGACGCTCGAGAAAGTCGTTAAAGTGGCTGACGCGGTCATCTCGGTGTACAGAGATTCTACACAAGCCTTTTCCAAGAAGGACCGAACCGCCTCACATGCGATTCTCTCGTCAATGGGGACTATGGCCTCGACTTTCAGGGAAGTGACGCAGGAAGCAGTTTCCGTTCCTGACGTCAAGTCCGCCACGGCCCTAGTGCTGGCCATGGAGTCTCTCCGCCGGGTATATAGATACTCAATAGATATTGCTGAGTCAACCGTGGACATGTTGGCTAAGGACGAGCCGTTAAGGTCCTGAGGTTACCAACGTTTATGGACTCTATTGTCATAAGCTCCTCTAGAGTATTCGCCGAATCCACCGTCTTTGCCCTTCGTAGGAGCTCTGTTCTGTCCTCCTCAGTATACGGGCCTACCCTGTAAACGACGGTGACACAGCGGTCTGTCATAACAGCATCTATTAAGTAGCCCATTATGAAGGCCCTGTCCGCCGTCCTGAGGTCGGTGGATGAGAACAGGCAGATGTTCGGGTGGGTGTGAGTCACCGCTAAACCTCTAGGATAGGGTACTGACACTTGGCTTTCTTCTCCTTCTAATATGAGATAGGTCCCATCCTCTAATAGAATGTTGATGAACTCTACGCTCGTGTCTCTGGTCTTCTGGGCATAGTTTAGACCACCCGTCCAGAGCATCTTAAGGTATAAAGGGACCGCTGTGTTAGGTATCTCCCAGTAAGGTCTACCTCCATCTCCCTCTCTCGCTAGCTCTACGGGAAACTCCCCTAACTCCTCAGGCCATTTCTTGACCACTAGTCTCTCACCGTCGAATCCTGGTGGTTCTCCAGTCAGCTCGTGGACGTCCTCAGCTAACTTGTACTCTGAAAGTAGCTTGGCAACTCTCCTACTGTACTCGTTGTCCTCAAGGCGCTGTTCCTTCACAACTCATCAGCTTCTCCTGGGCGTACGTCTTAATTTTCCTTAGGGCCTCCACTGGATCGGGGGAGGTATAGATTGTCCTTCCGACGATCTCTACGTCCGCCCCCGCACATAACCCATCCCCTGGGGACGCTCCTTGCGCACCCACTCCGGGGGAGAGTATGAGCTTGTGGGGGAAGGCCTCCCTCACTCTCCTCAACACCCAAGGTCTGGTGGCTGGCCCCACTAAGCCCTCAGGGTCTACGGCCTCGGCCACCTTTAAGGCCGCCTCCAAGGTTGAGTCGTCCCACCCCTTATGAGACATGGATACGAGGAGGTAGAGGGACACTTTGTTCTCCTCCAGAGATCGTTTGAGCCCATCTAGGGCGCCATCTCGCCCTACCAATGCGTGTGCTATCACTCCACCGCAGAGGCCTCCCAATGCCTCCACTGTGGACACCATCGTCGATTCCACGTCCGCCAGTTTCAAGTCACATATCACGTTCTCCCAGCCTCTGACCAGTTCCCTTGTATTTGCTACTCCAACTCTCAAAAGTAAGGGTATACCGATCTTAACTCCCCACGCCTCACCCCTTAGTTCCTCAACGACTTCTGGGCTGAGGGGAACATCTAGCGCAACGGCGTAATTAGGCCTCAACGTTACTCACCAAGTAGTCCTTTATGGCCGCCTCCTCCTGTGCCGTGAGGGCCCCGCTGTTTATAAGTTCGTTGAGAAGGTCAGATATGGTTGCTACAGCCAGGAGAGAGACGCCGTAGTTTTCCAGCCTCTTCCTGGCTCCCTCTTGTCTATCCACGAGGACTAGGGCAGCCCTAGGTTTACCTCCCTCCTTCGCCACTTCAACTATTGCCCTCTCCAATGAGGAACCAGTAGTTGCTACATCGTCCACTATTAATGCATCCCGGCCTGAAACGTCTCCCTCCAACACCCTGTCAGTTCCGTGGCCTTTCTTCTCCAATCTCACGTATGCTAGAGGCGTTCCTGTTCTGCAGGCCATGAAGCTGGCTAGCGGAAGTCCTCCTGTGGCTACTCCAACTATAACGTCGACCTTGAGTGTCTGTGCCCTCTTAACTGCCGCGTCAACGAATTTCTCGAACTCTGGGTAGCTCGGAAACCTCCTCAAGTCCAAGTAGTAAGGGCTCATTTTCCCAGAGGTCAGAACGAAGTTCCCTATCAGCAACATCTTCCTGTCCAGGAGCACCTGTGCTAAACCCATGGAGGGTGTTCGGCCGTCAAACCAATAAAAGGATTTAATACGTAGTTAAGCGAGCTTGAGGAGGGCTAGTGAAAGGAAGGAGTTTGATATCGGCCTCCGAGTTAAGCAGGGCCGAGTACGAGGGCCTTTTCCAAGCGGCCTCGAATGTGAGACGTTCACAGGCCCTGAGCGGCAAGATAGTAGCGCTTGCCTTCTTCGAGCCCAGCACAAGGACTTACCTAAGTTTCGAGACTGCGGCGGAGAGATGTGGAGCTTCAGTTATAGGTTTCCAATCAGAGACTTCGACGTCAGTTGCGAAGGGGGAGAACTTAGGAGACACTATCAGGATGCTAAGCTCTTACGCCGACCTAATAGTGATGAGACATAAACTCGACGGGGCCGCTAAGTTCGCGTCCGCTATATCTAAGGTACCTGTCGTAAACGCTGGTGACGGGAAACATGAACACCCCACTCAATCTATTGTAGACCTCTACTCTGTCTGGAGGAAGTTTGGGTCCATCGATGGTCTCACCTATGGGCTACTCGGCGACCTAAAGTATTCCAGGACTGTTAATAGCTTGCTCAGGGCCTTGGACAAGTTCTCTCCTAGGAAGGTGTGCCTCGTTTCACCTCCACAGCTCAGGACAAGGCAAGAGATACTGGATGGGCTTAGGCTCAACTGGGAGGAGGTGTCTGATGTGTGGGAGATCTTGAGTGATCTAGATGTACTTTACGTTACGAGAATCCAACGGGAACGTTTCCCTGACGAGCTCGAGTACGCGAAGGTTAGGAACAGTTACAGGGTAGATCTCAAGATGGTAGAAGCTATGAAGTGGAGCTCCGTGATCATGCATCCACTACCTCGCGTGAGCGAAATAGACAGGAAAGTGGATAAGGATAGAAGGGCCTACTACTTCCAGCAGGCGTCTTACGGCGTCGAGGTTAGGATGGCCCTACTTCTAGGGATCTTGGGTGAATGAAATGGAAGGAGAGCTCATTGTGAGGAAGATAAGGGAGGGGACGGTAATAGACCACATTCCTCGGGGGAAGGCCCTCCTCCTCCTGAGGTTAATGGGAATAAAGGGGGACGAGGGCTATAGGCTGGCGGTCGTATCTAACGTCGAGAGCAAGAAGATGGGCAAAAAGGACATCATAAAGGTGGAAGGGAAGGAGTTGAAGGGCGAGGAAGTTGACCTCATCGCATTGGTCGCTCCCACCGTAACAATAAACATAGTAAGGAACTTCGAAGTGGTGGAGAAGAGGAAAATCTCTGTCCCTAAGATAGTTCGGGGATTACTCAAGTGTCCTAATACTTCCTGCGTCAGCAACAACGATCCAGAGGCGGTGTCTGAGTTCTCGGTCAGGAGGGAATCTCCTCTACTCATTTCCTGCAGTTACTGCGAGTCCAGATTAAGTGGGGAAGACGTGGTGAAACAGCTCTCGGGTGATTGAGACGTCAGTAGTTCGCGCGGAGGTGCTCGAAGTTAAGGAAGCAGGAAAAGTGACTCGAATAACCGTGAGGTACCCATTCCGGCCGGAACCAGGCAACTTCGTCTCCTTGGTTAACCCCGGACAATGGGAATTCCCCCTCGCCGTAGGAGACTACTGGATGGGGCGAATGGAACTATACGTCTCGTCCAAGAGGCTGTCTCAGTGGATGAAGGGAAGGGAGGCAGTCCTGCTCAAAGGTCCGCTGGGGACGAGACTTCCTGCTATGAGGGAAGTACTAGCGTTCTCTACATCTGTTCATCTCTACGATCTGCTTTACCCCCTCAGGGAAGTAGTACGAGGTGGGGGCAAGGCGCGGTTGGTATGTGAGGACTGCGATACTGAGTTCGTAGACGAGGTCGATAGACCTGAGGGCGTGCTTGTATCCGTGCCGCCAGATAAGCTAATGCGAATGGAGGTTCCCTTTCCTGCCTATGTTTACGTCAGGTGGGCGAATATGAACTGCATGTTGGGAGTGTGCGGTACATGTGTGGTTGGTGGGAGACTGGCCTGCACCTCAGGACCCTTCTTGAAGGTGGAGAGTGTTGAGAGTCTCAGGGAAATGCTACCTTGAGGGTAGGGGTTTGGTGGAGGCGTGCATCGAGTTCGATAGGGTCATTAGGAAGGTGCGCTCTCACTGCGTTCCCGACCTCACACTGAGAAGCGACGAACTCCTGATGCCGGGCTCAGTGGACCTTCACGTTCACGTGAGGGGTCTCGGGTTGAGCTACAAGGAGGACGTTTCGAGTGCGACCAGCGAGGCCGCGTACGGAGGGGTGACGCTAGTTGGTGACATGCCTAACACTCATCCCTACCTCAACACAGCGGAGGCGGTCCTTGAGAAGTTGAGGGAGATGGAGAGAAGTAGGATCGACTTCGTGGTCTACGCCGGCGTCGGGAGCGAAACGAAGAAGCTAGATGCGATGCCCATCGCTGGTTATAAGGTCTTCCCAGAGGACTTAGAGAGGCCAGAGTTAGAGGACGTGCTCTCTTCCTCGAAACTCAAGATTCTACATCCAGAGGTTCCTAACTCGCTCCAGGGACAGAGGACCCTCAGGGCTCTCTGGCAAGAGCTGGCGTCCCTGAGGTTGGTAAGGGGCAGATTTCACGTCACCCACTGCACCTCTAAGGAGACAGTGGAACTAGCTCACGGCTCTGGATTCACTGCAGACCTGACTCCTCACCACCTATTACTCCACGAGTCGGACTGTTGGGACAAGGTCAATCCTCCCTTGAGAGACGAGACAACAAGACGAGCCCTCTGGGACTCGCTCTGGGTGGCAGAGGCCGTTGTCAGTGATCACGCACCTCATTTGCCGGAGGAGAAGAGGTGGCACTACGACATTTGTCCTCCTGGGATAGCCGCAATTTCCTTCACCACTCCTTTCATTTACTCCCTCGTATTTAGGGGGGTCCTGAGCGTGGATAGGGCGGTCCAACTGCTATCTAAGGGCCCCGCTACCATACTGGGGTTGAAGATGGGTGAGATCGCTGAGGGCTTCGCGGCCAACTTCACGGTTGTTAGGCGAGAATATTGGCGCTACTCCACTGCCTACACCAAGGCCTCTCACACCCCATTGGATGGCTATCCCTTGAATGCTAGAGTAACTATGACGTTCGTCCAAGGTAAGGTGGCCTTCGACGGTGGAGAAGTTTATCCCGTGAGAGGGGTGAACGCTATTGCCTGAGCTCGCAGGAGTTTCGTTCAGGGACCCCTTCGTTATCGCCTCTGGCATCGTTCCTAACCATCCGGAGTTGATTAGGCAGTTCTGCCACCTTTATGGTCCTGCTGGTGTGACTACCAAGAGCTTCACCTTGAATCCCCTAGACCCACATCCTCCCCCCACAGTGTTCAAGCTGGGAGATGGATGCTACATCAACGCCATAGGACTGTCTAACCCTGGAAGGGATGGCCTCAGGGAAATTAACGTTCCGTGCCGAGTTATATATAGCATCGCAGGCTCCTCTCCCGAGGAGTTCGGACAGCTGGCGTCCCTAGTGCCCAAGGGACATCTGGTGGAGTTGAACTTGAGTAGTCCTAACAGGAGGGGACTGGGGGAGTCCGTGGCACCAATGGTCAGGGAGATCGTCAGGGAAGTTGTAGGGGCGACCCAGAACCCTGTTCTAGTTAAGCTCGGTCCTTGGGATAACGTAATAGACCTAGCGGGGAGAGCCCTTGAAGCTGGGGCCAAGGGGCTCACGTTAATCAACACAGTCAAGGGAATGGCAATAGATGTTTACGAACGACGGCCGATCTTAACCTACACTACTGGTGGAGTGTCAGGCAAATGCATACACCACTTGGCCGTGAGGATAGTCGCCCAAGTTTTCAAGGAGTATCAGGCCGACGTGATAGGGGTAGGGGGAGTTTACAGTTGGGAAGACGCGGCGGAGCTCATGTTAGCTGGGGCTAAGTTAGTGGGTGTAGGAACAGCTATAATAGACAGAGGACCAAGAGTGTTGACCCAGATAAGGGAGGGCTTCGGTAAGTTCTTGGATAAGAAAGGGATTAATGCCACCGAGCTCGTTGGTGCAGGAGTCAGGTGAATCATGCCCAAGAGGATAGAAATGAAGGGAAGGGACCTAGAGGGATTGGTCTTTCTAGGCAAATTGAAGTCAGTTAACGTTGAGTACTGTGACGAGAAGAAGAAGTACGCTCGCGTGGTGGGGGTTCTCCTCGATGGGGATGAAGTGAGCACAGAGTGCATACCCATAAGGGCGGCCGGGAAGATCTCCACCGTGATAAAACACTACCTACGATTGGGTGTGGGCAAGTACATACTCACCGAAGCTTCAGGGAACCTCAGACACACGGACACTGAGCCGGAGGAAGACGACTCCCAGCCTTCAGGGTGAAAACGGTCCTTATATTCCAAACCTCCTAGGAACCCGTCGATGGGATTGGACATAGGGCAGGCCTTGGTAGTTGCCGTGAAGCTATTCGCTATCATGGACCCCTTCTCTGTCATACCGTACATACTGGGGATATACACCACTTACCAAGAGAGTTCGCAGGAGAAGGTGAGCTGGAACTACCTTGTCAACAAGATAAGTATCGTGATAATTGTGATCCTCCTCATTTTCTCGATCCTGGGTAGGGCCATCTTAGATTTCCTAGGACTAAGTCCAGCTGCCCTGGAGATAGGAGGAGGTATAATCTTGGTTTACTTGGGGATAGATACCATGGGGGGCTTCGGTCAACTCAGGTTCCTTTCCAGGAACATAGAGGAGGCCATAGTGACTCCGATAGCAACTCCGCTCATAGTTGGACCTGGAACCCTCACCGCACTAGTTACTTTGTCTGTTGGTCACTCCATACTTCTCCTCATAGTGGGGAGCATGGTCGCAGCGCTACTGACCTACCTCACTCTCCTCTCTGCTCCACTTCTGGTTAAGGTGTTGGGAAAGACTGGAACCATCGCGGCAGGCAGGTTCACCGCGATAATCATTGCGGCTTTCGGGGTGCAACTGATCTTGGGCGGACTCACTCTTTTGGGCTTGATCTCCTGAGTATTACTCATAGTGATGTGGAACCGCTCTGAAAAATTTTTAACGGATCCGCGGTTAGTTGTTCGTGTCGTCGAAGAAGAGAGTCGAACTAGACGACGTGGATAAGAAGTTAATGATAGAGTTGTTGAGGGACGCTAGGACTAGTCTCAGGCGGTTGGCGGAAGAGATGAACGTCTCCCCAGCCACCCTCCACAACAGGATGAACAGGCTCATTCAGGAAGGGGTAGTGAGGGGTTTCGTGGCGCTCTTGGACTACACCAAGCTGGGCTACACTCTGACTAGCATAATAATGGTTAAGGTCGACGGTAAACACATCGTGGAGTTCGAGAAGGAAGTCGCCAACTCCCCTAACGTCGTCTCCGTCTACGACGTGGTGGGGGACTACGACGTCATATTAATAGCGAAGTTCAGGGACACCGAGGAACTGGACACCTTCCTCAAACAACTCCTCAAGAACCCACGAGTTGAGAGGACGTTCACGAGCATAGTGCTTAACACCGTGAAGGAGGACCCGAGAGTCAGAATAATTTAGATACTTCCTTGGCGACAGCCCGTGCCACGGGCACTGGGACCGACTCCCCAACCTGGTTGAACTGTTCGTCGAGCGAGCCCAGAAAGACGTGATCGTCAGGGTATCCCATGAGTCTAGCCTGCTCCCTCACTGTGAGCCACCTGTCCCGGAAAGGGTGAATGAACCTGGAGTTTCCCAACACAGTGGGAGCTGGCTTAGATGGGTCCAACCTGAGGTAGAGAGGTATCTTCCTTGCGCTCCCCTCGAACATAGTGAGGTAACCTCCGTACCCTAGTCTCGAGATCTTCCTCAACTTCGCCTCTGTTACCTCCCTCACCTCGTGATTTGGCACCTTCCCTTCCTTACCATCTAAGTCTCCTATACTCTCCCACACACTAGGGTGAAGGGTCACCTTTGGAGGGTCTAGCCTCGCGTTAGAGATGAAGATCCTCACTCTCTTAGAAGGGTTTCCAAGTTCTAGGGCACTGAGTACGTTGAAGTGGATTTCGTATCCTACCCTAGCGAACTCCGCCCTGAGTGCCTCGCGAAGCTCCACCGATTCCACCAGAGCAGGTACGTTCTCCATCACGAAGACTCTCGGGTTGAGCTCCCCCACTAGTCTGACAAACTCCAGCGTCAGTAGGCCTCTCTCGTCACTGTAGAGCCTTTCTATAGGGTTCTTCCTTCTAGTAGGGTTGGCGGCCGTGAATGGCTCACAGGGTGGACTACCGATGAGGATGTCCACCTCACCTACCAGTTTAGAGATCAGGGACCCGTCGACTTCTCTAATATCTTCTTCCAACACCTGCGCTTCGGGGAAGTTAAGGCTGTAAGTCCTCGCAGCAGCGTGATTAAGCTCCACACCTAAGGCTGGACTAAGTCCCACCTCTGCGAATCCCCTGGAGAACCCGCCTCCTCCCGAGAAGAGATCAACCAAAGTTGGACTTGGTCTCGACGTTTATTTCCTCCTCGAGTTGCCTTATCTTCCTCTCTATAACTTCCCTTACCCTCTCCACCTCGTAATAAACGAGGGAGGTCCCACACCTGGGACACTTGAACTCGTTCTCAAAGGCCTCGTCGAAGATATACCTGCTCCCGTCCTCGGGACAGATGTAGAAGGTGTTGTTGGTCTCGAACTCCAGTCTCATTTTCAGTTTCTGCACCATCTCCCTCTTTCTGTTCAGTAGTATCTCGTTTACCTGATCCGTGTTGGCCCTCCAGTAGTAGAGATACCATCCAGTTTCCCTATCTCTAGTTCTCTTGTACCTCACTAACCCGTGGTCCGCAAGCATATAGAGCGTCCTTCTGACGTTGTTCACCTTCACGTTAAGCATCCTAGCTATCTCGTCGTCAGTTAGCTCGGACTTCCCCTTCAACAAGATCTCTAACACTGGCAGTACTTCGTCTCCTAACATGGTGACCGCTAGCTCCTTCAACAATTCCTCAGCTTCCAACCCTCACCACCCTCTTACCCGCCCTCTGCGGAAGTATCCTCAATTTGGCATCGCTATACTGTATATCTAGTTCCTCTCCCATATATATCCTATCCAAGAAGATTGCCACGCTTGCGACTTCAGAGTGGGGTTGATGCCCTATCGCCACGTTGTAGTCCACGTTCCTGAAGTACCAGCCCTCTACCTTCTCTGCCCCCACTATAAGGAGAAGGGGAGACTGGGACCTCAATTCACCCACCTTCGAGTTCAATCCCTCCCCATACATGGTCAAGTGTATCGCTCTTCCTCCGTTCCTCCTCCAATCCTCCACGAACTTCCTTCCGTTCTTGACGCTCTGAACCACGAAGTCCCTCCTTCCCCAGAGTTCCTTCACCTTCTCCACCGACTTAAATACCGACTCATCATTTCCCTCCATAATGAACCCTGAGGCACCTAGAGCCCTAGCTACGAGTGCCACGTGAGTGGTAACTCGTTTGTCCCTGTTGGGCCTGTGGCCCAACCTCAGCACGTACACTTCGGGGTTCAACTCAACCACTTACGATCTTTGACAGGGTATCAATTAGGACACCCAAGTTGGTACCGTTAGCTGCTGAGACTGGAACCACGTCCACCACAGGCGAGTATATCCTCTTAGTTTCCTTCAGCGCTACCTCCCTTAACCTCCTAGCTTCAGGGGGGTTCAACTTGTCCGCCTTGTTTAACGCTACGATCAGGGGCTTCCCAGATATCCCTATATCTCGGAACACGGAGAGAGAGCCGGTTAGACTCTCAATCATTCTCCTTTCGCCCATGGCGGAGTCCACTACCAACAACTCAACGTCTGCTAAGGCCGCCTCTGACAATGTCACGTGGAACGCCTCAACGATCTGCGGTGGTATTCCCCTAATGAAGCCGACCGTGTCTATGAGCAGGGCCTTCCTATTCCCTAGCTCTACAGCAGTCCGCTTGGGAGATATGGTTGTGAACATACTGGAGTCGACCTTCTGGCTTCCCCCAGTAAGCCTGTTGAAGAGGGAGGTCTTTCCCGCGTTAGTGTAACCCACGATCGCTACCTGGGGTAATCCCATCTCCCTCCTCTTGAGGATGGTGGCCCTCTGAGCTTCCCTCATCTCCTCCAACTTCCTCTTGAGCTTCACCATCCTTCTAGAGTAGAGCTTTATCGCAGCCTCCACACCATAGGTTCCTGCTCCCAACGGCCCCTGTTGTTCTCCTGCTTTGGCCCTAGTGAAGTAGTCCCTCAATATAGGGAGCCTGTACTTCAGTGAGGCCAACTCGATCTGCATCTTGGCCTCGGCCGATCCTGCGTGGAGGTCGAAGACCTCGAGGAGAAGGAGCACCTTGTCCAAGACCTTTATTCCCATCAACTCTCGACTGAGGTTCATCAGTTGTCTCGGTCTAGTCTGAGCGAAAACTAACAGGGCTTCCACGCCCTTTTCCTTCACTTCCTGGAGCATCGATTCGCTTATGTAGTAATTGGGATTCGGCCTCCTCGGCGTCGGTCTGTGCTCCACCACTTCGTACCCTGCAGTTTCTGCCAGGGCTAATCCTTCGTCCATCTCTTCCCGTTGATAGAAGAGGATCGCCCTCACTTCCTCCCCTCCCTTACGTTGGCAACATCTCCCAACGTGATGTCCATGTCCACCTCCTCTTCAACACCCTCTCCAACTTCTGTCGGCACGAGCAGCTTCACCCCAAGTAACTTCTCTAGTTGCCTCGCTTGGTCTATGGTAGGTTTGAGTCGCCCCGACTCAAACCTCTTCACCACGTTCTCAGAAACCTTAAGTCTCTTAGCCAGCCCCAGGGTGTCCATCTTTAACCTCTCCCTGGCCTCTTTAATGATCTTGCTGTAATCCTCGACCACTTCCAGTTCCTCTGGGCTAACTTTCTTGGGTCTCGAATTAACCCTGGGTTTCGCCTTCCTCTCCACCTTGATTTCCTTCCTCTCCACGATCGGCGGACTGCCCTGTTTCCTATAACACCTCTCGCATAAAGTGAGTAATCCCCCCTCTATCTCCACCGTGTAGCTCTTGCCCACTATGGCAGAGCCGCACATCTCACAGTATTCTCCATCGCCGTTGCCCATGGTACCACGGCATATATGTGATGCCAAACGTTATTAGCCTAACTGCATAAAGAGTTTGCTGAGTCTAGGTTGTCGGAGGAAGTAGATATTCCCAATGAGAACGTAGGCGAGGAAAAGGAACAGTTGCTGAGAGTTATGGAGGAGAAGGTGAGGTCGCTCCAAACTGAAGTGGAGATGTTGAGGAAGGAACTCAACTACTACAAGTCCGAGATGGACAAGCTCCTCAGTCCGCCACTCATCGAGGCCACAGTCCTTGACACGTTAGAGGACGGTAGGGTGGTGGTGAGGAGCTCCTCTGGACCCAACTTGGTCGTTAATGCGCTAAGAGAAGTGATAGTGGGGAAACTAAAGCCTGGCACTCCTGTGGCCCTGAATCAGAGGGCGTCCGCCATAGTCGAAGTTCTACCGACCAGGGAAGAGCCGGTGGTGAGGGGAATGGAGGTTGAGGAGAAGCCAAACGTAAGGTACACAGACATCGGTGGGCTTGAAGAGCAGATCGGGCAGATTAGGGAGGTGGTGGAGCTCCCCCTCACTAGGCCTGAACTATTTAGGGAGATAGGCGTTGATCCTCCGAAGGGAGTTCTCCTTTACGGGCCACCTGGGACTGGGAAGACCATGTTGGCCAAGGCGGTGGCCACGGAGAGCGGTGCCGCCTTCATTCACGTGATTGCATCTGAGTTCGCACAGAAGTTCGTGGGAGAGGGGGCTAAGATAGTCAGGGAGGTGTTCGAGTTGGCGCGCAAGAGGGCGCCAGCAATTCTTTTCATTGACGAGATAGACGCCATAGCTTCCAAGAGAATAGACGTGGGAACAAGTGGAGAGAGGGAAATACAGAGGACCCTCATGCAACTGCTTGCCGAGATCGATGGCTTCAAGCCTCTCGAGAACGTGAGGATACTCACTGCTACCAATAGGATAGACGTTTTAGATCCAGCGCTACTGCGACCTGGAAGGTTCGACAGGTTGATAGAGGTACCTCTCCCTGACGCTGCGGGGAGGGAGAAGATATATTCGATCTACTTAGGCAGAATGAAGGTAAAGGGAGAAGTTGACGTGAAGGGGCTGGCAGCGGAGTCGGAGGGACTCAGTGGTGCAGACATAAAGAACGTATGTGTCGAGGCGGCCTACGTCGCGATCAGGGAGGGAAGGGCTTACGTCACGAATCAGGACGTCTTCAAGGCCCTCAAGGCAGTTCTGAACAAGAGGGAAGCTAAGGTCAAGGAGAGGACCGAGAAGTTCATCTGAGGGCTCAAGTTGAGGAGTGAGGATCTACGCTACCTCGTCGACGTCCTACGCTACCAGTTCGGGGAGGAAGTCGCTGAAGTGCTATCCAAGGCCCTCCACGAGTCCACTGTGTGGAGGTCACCCTCAACCGAGAGGATTAGGAATGTCTACTTGAATGGAAAATTGCTCTTGGTTCTGAGGGCTCAGGACAACCTATTTTCCTTAACTCCCCTCTCTGGGGAATTGTTGGCGGCGTCCCTACCTTGGCCTAAGCTGAGAGTCGTAGTAAGGGAGGACGTAGCGAAGTTCATTGCGGAGGGAAGGGACGTGTTCTGCAGGCACGTTGTGGAGGTCGACAGATCGCTCAGAGGAGGAGACGAGGCAGTGGCCGTAAGCGAGACTGGCAAGTTGTTGGCGGTAGGAAGAATGAACGTGTCTGGAGAGGAAGTGAGATCTTATAAAAGGGGAGTGGCACTATCTGTGAGGAGAGGATACGCACGATGAGCGTCAGAGTGATCCTTAAGGACGCGGAAGAGTCACAACTAGAAGGCAAGTACTTCATAACTGGCTTCAGGACGTTAGGGGAAACTGGCTACCTAGCGGCCAGGTATTTGGTCACCGCGAAGAGGATGAAACGTATCGGGTTCGTAGTTACCAAGTATCAAAGGGACGTCGCATTCCTAGACGACTACGGCCTGGCCACGCCTTACGAGATATTCTACGACGATCAAGATCAGGTCATAGTACTCCTCAACCACCTCCTCCCCTTCGAGAGGGAGTGGAGCCCGTTCGCCTTAGCGGTGACGAAGTGGCTCAAGAGGATATCTCCCAAGGAAGTGTTCCTAATTGGGGGGCTCGACAAGAGGTACAAGAACGATCAGACCGACGTTAGATGGCTCAGTACGAGCAAGAGCACAGTGAAGTTAGACTTTCCCAACATCGAGAAGCAGTTATTAATGGTGGGACCACTGGCCCTACTCACGGTCTACGCGGAGATAATGGACGTTCCGGCCACCGTGATACTGCCCTTCGCCGACAGGGATAGGGCGGATCCCCAAGCGGCGGCAGTCGCCATAGAGGTGCTCAAGAAGGTGATCGGTATAAGCGTCGACGTTAATCAGTTGTACGAAGACGCCAGGAAGATACAAGAGGAGTTGCGGAGGCAGATGGAGCTGATGCAGAACGAGCTCTCAAAGTTCAGGAGCGGAGACAGAGTCTACATGTAGAAGTTCCCTCAAGGGAGGATCGCACTTCACACTTACCTTAATTGGTCTGTTTCTCCTCAAGAACTCCTTTAGGGAGTTCCTCATGTCCTCTAAAACCTCTGGGTCGAGATCCCCAGGTTCCTCGAATTGAGAGAGGGGGTAGGCCTCCGACGCGTTGGCAGGGACAATACCGAAAAAGGGAGTAATAACGTACGTGTTGTCCACTCCCAAGCTTCTCACGAACGGCCTGCTCAATAGGTTGTAGCAAACCAATGTAACTTCCCCCTCAGTCTTCCACTCGTCCATCCTCCTCTTATGTCTCACCACCTCGGGACGAAACAACGAGTCCCCGTTGAACAAAAACAAGCCCCGCGGCTCTCCCTTAGTTCTAGGATCGTACCTCTCGAGGTAGTCCACTAGGTTCCTAAACTCCCTGAACGCTGAGTATAGAGCTGGGTGGGACATGACCTTCTGTTGAACGTACTCAAAGAGCCTACCCTCTTGCACCGCAACCCTAGTCTCCGCGACCTCCTCCCTTATCTTGTAGAGGTTGTGGAGAGCGAGGAGTCTGCTCCTCTCCTCCGACTCCATCAACTCCTTTGCAGTGTGGGAGGAACATATTGGACACGAGCAGGGAAGCTCTCGGAGGTCCTCCACTCTGTATACCCTCTCCCGGGTCATGTACCTTCCGTCCCTAGCGTAGAGGACGTAAGATGCGGAGTCGAAGCTGTCTACACCCAACGCGACCGCCAACGGAATTAGGTGTGGTACACCTCCCCCGAAGAGGTGAAACGGCTTCCCCCTACTCACAGAGGTCTTGGCCGCGACCACCATCCTCACCAGGGTCCTGTAGTCGTACCCCTCCATCAATGGCGTCGGGCTCCCAAGGGCTAACATTTTGAACTCCTCCTTGGAGTCCGCTGCCAACGCAGAGGTCCTCACTAGGTCGAGGAAAGTACCTCCCTGTATTGGGTGGGCCCAGATCGCGGTTGAGTTGGCGATTAGTCCCCTGATCTCTTCTGCTCTCCTGTTAGTCTCCTCCACTGAACGTATGGCCTCGTGTCTATCTGAGGTATCTCCGGTTGGAAGGTCCAGAAAGACCGCTATGTCTGGTGATATCTGGAGTTCGTACTCCACCACTTCTCTATTCGTGGCTTCTATGCCACCGTACTGAAGTACTTGGTAAGCGCCAGAATCAGTCATCACTACGCCGTCGAAGTTCAAGAATTCGTGCACCTTCTGCTTCACTCCGCGCTTCATGAGGAAGTAGCTGTTAGTTATGAGGTTGGAGAACCCTACCCTACTTATGTCGGTAACCCCGAGTTCTCTCCTGAACGGGTTCACTACTGGAAAGAAGGCCGGGGTGAGGAGTCTCCCATGCGCGGTGTCCAGCCTACCTACTCTCCCCGCTAGGTCCTCTTCAATTGCTTCGAAGTCACCTATCATTTCCGCGAACCTTGACTTCCTCCCTGTTTCTTGTTCATGTAGTCCTTGAAAACGTCGCTTATCCTCTGAGCTAGGGGTCCGTTTCCCTCCACTCCAGCTTCAGATACCTTTATCTTATCCATGACCGTGACCACCTGGGCCCCCTCGTACACCTTGATATCCCCTGGTCTGAGGGAGAGATTCTTCTCAAGCATGTCAGCGAACTCTCTCACATCGAAGGTGGGAGAAGACTTGACTAGGACCTCCGAAACTACGGTACCGTTGATTATCACCCTACTGTAGTAGTTGTTCTGATCGTCCCTCGCCTCCGTCAGACTCAGCATCAGGGACCCAGAGTCGAACGAGCTCAGGACGCCTGTGTAGCTCCTGCCCGAGACGAGTTTCACTGTGACCTGCTTGTCGACTAGCGCGTTGAGGTCAGTTACGATTCTCCTCGCCGAACTCACGACTACTCAACCGGGAAAAAGTTATAATGCGTCGCTTAAATAAGCTCGTCGAGATAAGTTGAGTGTCTCACAACAGGGCTCGTTGAAGCTGAGTGGGGCAGTAGTGGACAAGAAACCAGGACAGATACCTGGTGCGTGGATAGCCAGAGTTGAGAGCCAAGGAACTACAGTAGAGTTGGACGTTCTCAGGGAGTTCGACCTCTTCCGCGAGGGGTCGAAGGTCGTGGTCGAACTTTCTAAGAGTAGGCCAGACTTCAGTGCAGAAGACTTCTGCGCACACGGCTACCTCTTCTCAGAAAAAGAGAACAACGGCAAAAGGGTCACCCTCCTCTCTCTATACGGTCTAATAGTCAGATTCACTACGGACGATGGTCTGATATCCTCAGGCAAGTTCTCTATGATGGATCACGTCTACCTATGTGTGAGGCCCTCCGCTTGACTGTCACAGGGGAGACTCGAAAACACGAAGATCAACTACACTTTTTCAGCGGAAAAACGATTCCTGCACACCTGCGTTACTTATTACAAGGACGTCGACACCGTCTCCCGATAGGACGTCCCTTTCTATAGAGGCCTTAACGCTCTTCAACGCTAAGTTCTTTCCCTCCTCTATCGACATCTCCTTTCTGAACTCCGTCTCCAAGACGCCTATTGCGACCTTGGCTCCAGAACCCACTGCGGCGAAGTTGTCCTCTATCAGTGAGCCTAACGGATCCAATATAAATAATTGCGGGCCGTGGGCGTCGACTCCGCCGAAGATAGTCTCGGAGATGAAAGGTGTGTACTTGTACTGGTAAAGGAGAGTTGAGAGGAGCTTTGCAGCCGCCTTCACTGAGATAGATGAACCATTGTAGAGTTCGTAGTACTTCATTTCGACCTCCATTATCCTCTCGAGGGCTTGGAGGTCCCCGAACAGTCCTACTCCCGCTATCCCGAAGCGTCCCAACTTATTGACCTTCTTGGCTGCCTTGCTTATTACGTAACCCCCGTAACTCAACCTCCTCTCTGCGGCGAGAACTACCGCGTCCTTCAGGGCCATTCCGACCGCAGTTGCAGGTAACTCCTCCATAACTAATCTAAGCTACCTACTGTTGTTGTGGTTATAAAAATCGCCGTAGATTTCTCCTACTGAAAGGGGCCTCGAGGAATCATACTACTCCTCACCCAGTTATCCTGTCGTTTTAGCGACGTCGACCCCTTAGATCGTTCTCGGACTAGGGCCACGAAAACTGAAAGCCTTGCCCTTCCAGTTGGACGATAATTGAAATATCCCTCTATCTTGATTTTCGATCCTATGGTGACTAACAATGTTAGCGATCACCCCTCCTCTAAGTAGTGGAAGAGGTAGGCGGCTATCCAGAGGAGGGCGCCCGCTAGACCGAAGTCGGCGTAGAAACCTACGTAGTGGGATAGATAGCCCGAGGCGAGGGATCCCACGAACAGCGCCGAGCCTGTCATGGTGCTGTAGACTCCTAGTCCTCTCCCGTGACTTCTTTCGCCCACTACCTTGAATACCAACGTGTTGGATGAGGCGTAGTAGATCGCGAACGCTACACCCGCGGCGAGGGGATAGAGTGTCACCCCGGCTATTAGGACGGGAAGTCCAGCTGCTGCCATTGTCACCATTGCCAATCCGACATAGGAGGCACCTCTCAATATTAGGGAGAGGGAAGCGGCCTTCTGTTCCCCCAACCTCTCCACCGCCCAGCCTGTTCTAGCGAAGCTGAGACTTTGCACCGTCATCCCCACCGTAACCACGGCCAGGACCTCAGCTTTGCTCAGTCCCCTCTGGTACAGGGAAACGGGGTAAACAGTGTTGAAGAGTCCACTAGATAAGTAGAAAAGGAATATAGCTATGTAGAGAAGTGGAACGAAGTTAATCGGTTTGGTCCTCAGTCTGGAAAGCCTGAACATCTTGAAGTGACTAGGGTCTGGTAAGTGCAGAAAGAAGAGAGGGAACATCTTGAGTCTGGTCAGGAAGGACTCTTTGTGGTGCACTAGGGCCACTCTCTCTAACCTGACTTGCGGCCTTGGCAGTAGTCTGAAACCCGCTACCGTGGACCCCAACACCACGGCCCCCAGCCCTTGGACTATGTAGGGTACCCTCAAGTACAGTACCCCCACCGACGAGACCAGGAGACCTGTAAGGACTCCCAGAGAGGAAAGCATAGATAACTTCGAGAATCCAGCCGCCCACTTGGGCTTCTCGTGAGTTTCCATTACGAGCAAGTTGAAAGGGGTGTTGGGTGCTACCGTCACGAACGTTATTGTGCCGTAGAGGGCGGCAAGGGCTGGTATGGAGTTCACGAAGGGGAACGTCACTAGCGACGCAGCGGTAGCCCCGTAACTGAGAAGGACGATCTTCCTTCTGTCGAACCTGTCCGCAGCCATCCCCCAGACAAGGGCCGCTGGGATTGTAGCGAAGTTACCCAATGTTATAACGTAGGCCACGTCAATGGCGTTCCCCCCGAGTCCGAGGACTTCCAACGTCACCAGGGTGGAGAGGGGTCCCAAGGCCACGTTAAGGGGAAACGTCATCCACATCCATCCAGCTGTCGTCCTCTTCATAAGCCGTGCACGGAGTGCGTGCTTGTCCCTACGTTCGTTTTAAAAACTACCCCTCGCCATTTAGGGAGACGAAGATTGGAACTACTCCGTCCCCGACCTTCCTGAACTCCGCCGACACTGGTGAGTCGAAGTCCACCTTGCCTTCCACGTTTCCATAGACCCTGAATCCCTCCTCCATCTCCACCACTGCGTACACGTAATCTCTACCGTCCTTGGTTCTAAACCACGTGTAAGAGAACACCTTTCCTCTCCCCGAGCTCCTGCGGATCTCTAGTACCGAACTTCCGCAAGATGGGCACGTCACCCGAGGGTAGTAGAATCTGTGACCACACTTTCCACACTCTAGGAAGGGCAAACTCCCTTCCTCCATCGACTTAGTGTACTCCAGCTTCAGGGAATTAAGGGTCCAGGCCACTAGCAACTTCAGTAATAGAGCTTTAATTGCGTTGCGTTTCCGAAGGGAAAAGAGTCTCGCCCTTCCATTGAGAGTCTAAAAACCTAAACCACTATTAACTTCCCTACGCCTGATCTGTGAGTGATCAACCAGAGATCTCCTTCGAAAGATGCCCTCGAGGGAACTGTAAGTAGGGGGTGTAAAAGCTGATGCAGTCACGCCACGAGTAGACACCCCAGCCGATGAACCAGAGGCGAACCCTTAGGGAGGAAGTCGCAGCGACTTAACTCTTCTTCTGTCCATTTCCAAAGCAGAACTCACCTATCTCTTAAATAAAACTTACATTACCACATGTCTTCAAAGGAAATAAATGTAAGTTATTAGCAAAGAGTTTAAATTTTCGTTTTAGTAGTCCATTCTACCATGACTCAGAAAACTGACGTCGGGGTATCTCAAACCCCCAAAGAAGAGAAGAAGAAGCTCTCGATCATAGTGTTCTCTGGAACGATGGATAGGTTGATGCCAGTTGGAATACTCGCTTCAGGAGCGGCTTCGTCGGGCTACGAGGTTAACTTGTTCTTCACGTTTTGGGGCCTACAGGCCATAACCAAGAAGTCTCTCCAGTCTGCGGGTCCCCAGCAGGGGCCTAAAGTCGACGTCAACTACCAGGAGTTCGGGCAGATGATGGCTCAGAGGATGGTGGAGATGAAGTACCCGTCTTGGCAACAGCTACTCAGGGAAGCTAAGGAAGTGGGAGAGGTCAAGGTGTTCGCTTGCTCTACAAGCATGGGGTTCTTCAACATAAACAGGGAAGACCTAGCTGACTTCGTGGACGACGTAGTAGGCGTTGCCACCTTCCTAGATAGGGCCCAGGGAGGGGAAACACTGTTCATCTGAGGTGAGCAGTTACGTCCCAGTCGTTCAGGGTGACCAAGACCCTAGACGCCAGGGGGATGTACTGCCCTGGGCCAGTAATGGAGACCGCTAAGGCCATGAAACAACTCAACGTGGGAGACGTCCTAGAGATCTTGGCCACAGACCCCGCCGCCAAACCCGACATAGAGGCGTGGGCCAGGAGGACTGGGAACCAAGTCCTCGAGGTCCAGCAGCAGGGGGAGGCGGTGAGGATCCTCGTGAGGAAACTCAAGTGAGCCCACGGAAAAATTCTTTTTTATAATAAAATTTATATAAGCCTAGCTCGAAGTATGGCCAGGTGGTGGTTTGGTTCAACTGAGGCTCCCCCCGCTCACCGACGATCCTAGGTTCTTGGACATGTCCTACGAGGAACAGGGAGCGGTGGAGGAGGAGCGCAGGAACCTCGATTCTCTCCCCCCAGAGGAGAGAGAGGTCGCCCTAAAGTATTGGAGGGAGGTGAAGTCCGACTTCAGGTTCGACGAGTACCTGAGGGGATGCCTGAACTGCGGCGTCTGCACTTCAGCATGTCCAGCGGCCAAGTTCTACGACTTCGGACCTAGGGAAATGATACAGTACATGATGAGGGACGAGGCCGATAAGATATACGAGTTCGTCAACAAGAAGGTGTGGGCCTGCGTTCAGTGCTACTCCTGTTCCATGAGGTGTCCCTTCAACAACGAGATCGCCGGGCTCATAATGGTGCTCCGGGAATACGCCGTCAAGATGGGCCTCAAGTCGGCCAAGGAGATACTGGCCCCCTATAGGAGGATCCTTTACGTAGTCATGACCACGGGAAACCAGGTTACCCCAAACATGATACAGCCAGAGACCTTCCCTGACTGGGGGCCACAGGCGGTAGAGGAGGCCAAGAACATGGACCTCTACAGGAAGGCCGTCCCTGTAGACCTCCTCCAGAGGTCTGACATAGGTTGGCACGCCTCCCTTCAGACTGCAGTGGAGCTCATGACAATAATGATAGAATCAGGCGTCCTAGACTCCATAAGGAACGTGGACCAGGACCTCTACGACATGATAATGGACATATACGACGAGAGGAGCCAGCAGCTCAGGGAGATAAAGGAGAAGTACGAGAGGGGAGAACTCAACGAGGACGAGCTTCCCGATAGTTGGCTAGATCTTTAACTAAAAATTTGTGAAACTTCCAATATCCTCGCGAGTTGTGAGAGGTTTTATGAGTTGACGGGAATTTATTCATAAAAATTTTTAAATGCTACTGCCGCTAAGTATCCTCGTAATGGTAACATGATGTCCCAGGAGAGGAAAATAGAAGAGGAGCTCAAGGATGCCTTCCCGTACTCGGATCAGGTGAACTGGGAGGAGGTGTACCAGAGGGTCATATACAGGTACAGTACCCCCCACGGAGTCCAGCATGTGAAGGAGGAGCTGCACCGCCTGGAGGACAGGGGGGAATTAATTGTCCACCACATAAGGCCCTACAACCAACCAACGGAGTACCAGACCATAAACGGCGAGCCCAAGAAGATACCTACTACCAAGCTCTGGCACCATAAGTCCTGTGGGCAGTGCGGTCACATCCCGGGCTATCCTACCTCCGTGTTTTGGATAATGAACAAGTTGGAGACCGACTACGTTGACGAGCCACACCAGACCTCGTGCACAGGGTGGAACTATCACGCCTCGGGCGCCTCGAATCCAGTCGCCCTAGCAGGGGTTTTCGCTAGGAACTTCTGGAGGAGCTACGAGATAGACTACTTCCCCTTGATCCACTGCGGCACGTCCTTCGGCCACTACAAGGAGATAAGGAACATGCTCGTCCTTCACAAGGAAGTCAGGGAGAAGCTCAGGCCCATAATGAGGAAGCTCGACATGGACATAGTAGTACCAGAGGAGATAGTCCACTACAGCGAGTGGATGTTCGTGAAGAGTAAGGAAGCCGCGAGACAGAGGAAGTACGATCTCTCCTCAATCAAGGCCGCTGTTCACACCCCTTGTCACGTGTATAAGCTAGTTCCTGACGATACGATATACGACCCCTCAGTCTTCCAAGGGAGGAGGCCAGCGGCGCCCACTGGCACTGTGATAAACATGGGTGCCAAGATAGTAGATTACTCCACCTGGTGGGACTGTTGCGGTTTCGGGTTCAGGCACATCCTCACCGAGAGGGAGTTCACGAGGTCCTTCGCGCTCTTCAAGAAGGTTATTCCAGCCGTCGAGGAAGGCCATGCGGACGTCTTCGTGACCTCCGACACGGGGTGTGTGACGACCTTGGACAAGAGCCAGTGGGCCGGGAAGGCTCACGGCCTCAACTACAACCTCCCCGTTCTCGCCGACGCCCAGTTCGTCGCCTTGGCCATGGGTGCAGATCCCTACACTATAGGACAGATCCATTGGCACGCCACGGACGTGGAGGGCTTCCTCAGGAAGGTGGGAGTTCCGGTAGACGAGTACAAGGAGAAGTTCAACCAATACCTGCAAGATCTCAAGGAAGGGAAGGCGGATCCCAATTACCTCTATAGGCCGCACAGGAAGATAGACTACTACCTGGCCCTTCCAGACAGGGTGAAGTGGCTTAAGGGAGGAAAGCAGGAGGGATCCAGTTGAAGAAGGTGTTGGTTGTAGGAGGAGGCCCTGCTGGACTAAGCGCCACGAAGGAGCTCGCCAGCATGGGGATCGAGGTTTTGCTGGTGGAGAAGGACCCACAACTGGGAGGAACCCCGAAGAAGTTGCACTACAGCCTACTCTTCCCAGAGCTTAGACCGGCCTCCCAAGTCATAGATCCGCTCGTAAAGTCCGCGACCGAGAACGGTAACGTCAAGGTGAGGCTCAACAGCATAGTGGAGGCAGCGAACCAATCTGAGTCTGGCTTCGAAGTGAAGGTGTCGGAGAAGGGTGGTAGATCGTCCACGGAGAAGGTGGACGCCGTGATCGCGGCCTCAGGTTTCGAACACTTCGACTCCAGAAGGAAGTACGAGTACGGCTACGGCATAATTCCCAACATCTACCAAATATCGGACATTGAGAAGATGCTCTCCGAGAACAACTTAGTGACCTCCACAGGGAAGGTTCCCAAGAGGATAGCAATTCTCCTCTGCGTCGGTTCGAGGGACGCTACGGTGGGGAACACCTACTGTTCGAGGGTATGCTGCGCAGTATCCATCAAGCAGGCCATGGAGATAAAGCAGAGGATACCCGACGCCGTGGTACACATCTACTACATGGACATAAGGACGTACGGACTCATGGAGGACAAGTTATACTGGAGGTCTCAGCTCGACTACAGGGTCGGCTACATAAGGGGGAGGATATCTGAGTTCATGAGGGGACCCAACGACACCGTTGTCATAAAGGGCGAAGACACAATGAACCTCAACAGGGCGCTGGTAGTACCTTACGACATGGTGATCTTGGCCAACGGGATGGAGCTTGGGCTAGGTTCCAAACAGGTGGCCAAGGTATTGGGTCTGGAGGTGGAGGAGCACGGCTTCGTGAAGCCTGCGGACCCAGACTCCATGCCGGTAGTGTCCACAAGGAAGGGAGTGTTCTTGGCGGGCGCCTTAACTGGGCCGAAGACTATATCCGACTCGATCATGGAGGGGCAGGCCGCAGCCATGAAGACCTTCCAGTACGTGACGAGCGGGTTGTGGGAGACCCCAGTCAAGGTGGAGGTGGCCCAGCATTAGGTACCTAAACGTCGAGAGTGTAACGGAGATCTACAAGGCCATGGTGGGGAGGGACCCGCGCAACAGTTCCAGGGACCCTAGGGATTCCTTGAGGGCGATACTGGACGCGGCTGAGCTGAAGGGAAGCTTCCTCAGGACCACGAGGCTTACCTCCCTAGAGGAGGGGAGAAGGGCACTGAACTCAGTCTTCTACACAAGGAAGTACTCTAGGTCCCTAACCGAGGACAGTCTCCATCAGTTCAGGGAGTGTCTAGACCGGCTGAGGAGCTCCGAGTCCCTCAGTGAGGCCGCTAAGGCTTCCTCTTGTCTCTCCTTCTCTAGAAAGGAAGATGCAGTGGACTTCTCCAGGGAGGTGCTGCACTTCGTTGCCCCCCAAAGGTTTCCCCTGTGGACTAGGTGGATATGGAACCCTGAGAGGGGAACAGGTGCACTGACGTATGTCCTCAGGGATGGCGTCAAGCCAGGTCAGGATCCAGCAGAGGTGTTAGGGGAGCTCCGTCAAGTGCTAGATACCTTCGGACTCCAGACTGGGGACTTCGTTCCCACCGCGGTCTTCACGGTGTACTCCTACGTGCGATACTTGGACTACACCACTCTCCTCGCCATAGACAAGAAGGTCGCCGGGCTCCTCCCCACCCACCTAGGTACCACAGCGATGGTGATGGGCCTCAAGGACTTCCTGAGGGTGAGAGTCAGTGCCAATCCCTGAATTGGAGAAGCCCATAATAAAGGGCCTCATATCCAAGGACAAGGCCTTCATAGACGGCGTCGAAGTAGACGGGACTTGGAACACTTTCATAGTGGAGAGGACCCAGACCGGTTACGATCAGAGCATCTGGGACGAGGTCGCGTCCACATTGGAGGGTGTTACCATAAGCGCTTGCTGGCAGTGTGGCACCTGCACTAGCGGGTGCACGATGAGGGAGTACGATCCCCAATTCGGGCCGAGGAAGTTCATCGATCTGGCAAGGAAGGGCGACAGACAGGCCCTAGTGGAGCTCCAGGACAGCCTCTGGAGGTGCGTATCGTGCCAGAAGTGCACCCACAGGTGCCCTAAGGGGGTGATGGTGGAGGAGGTGGTGCACGCCATACATCACAACCTGCTCAGGCACGGGCTAGTGAAGAAGGACCCTGGAACTAAGTTCGACGAACTGTTCCTCGAAACTGTAATGAGGAACGGCGGGAGGATAACGGAGCTGACGCTCGGTGCAGCCTCGGCCAAGGCGGGGTTCGTCACCCTCAGCGTCAAGGACCTGATCAAGATGGGAGGGACGTTGCTCAGATCTGGGCTGGTGAAGGACCTGATAAAGCCCAGCAGGGTCAAGAAATGGGAGAAGGTGAAGGGCGTCCTCGAGGAGGCCATGAAGGAGGAGGTGAGGCTGGAGTGAGTGGAGACGACGGGAAGAACGTGTACGGAAAGGCCGTACTGTATCCAGGCTGCTCGCTCGATGGGCTCGGGAAGTCCTACGACGTCTCCTTGAGGCTGGTAACGGAGGACCTGGGAGTTCCCTACGAGAAGGTGGAGGACTACAACTGTTGCGGCGCGTTGGAGGTGAAGAACGTCAACACCATGCTCGGGCTCCTACTTCCAGCTAGGAACCTGTCCCTAGCTCAGTCCATGGGAGCCAACACGGTTGTGTCTGCCTGTCCCGGCTGTCACTACTCCCTCTCAAGGGCCCACTACTACGTCAATAGGTACGGGAAGGTGGCAGATAAGGTTAACGAGAAACTCAAGAAGATGGACGAGGTTCCGTACGAGGGTAAGCTGACAATGGCACATGCCGTGGAATACATATACAACGCAGCTGGAGTGGAGGAAGTGAAGAAGAGGGTGAGGAGACCCCTCACTGGCCTGAGGGTGGCCCCTTACTACGGCTGCCTCTACGCTAGGCCCAAACAGTTCCTAGGGACGGGTTACTCTCCCCTCAAGGACGATCCAGAGAGGCCTTACTTCATGGACGAGCTGCTCAGGGCCGTGGGGGCCGAGGTTGTGCAGTTCGAGGCTAAGACCACCTGTTGCGGAGGGCCTCACGTCTATTCCGACGCGGAGGTGGCGATGCATTTGGAAGCGAGGATACTCAAGGAGGCGAGGAGGAACGGCGCTGAGCTCTTGGTGACCGACTGTCCCCTGGGACATGTGGCCATAGAGACCAACATGGATAAGATAGCGAAGAAGTACGGGGAGGAGCTCAGGACCCCCCTTGCGTACTTCACGCAGCTCTTGGCGTTCGCCTTCGGCCACTCTCCAGGCGAGGTGCTCCTCACGGCTAACCTCACGGATCCCATGGCCGTCCTCAGGAGGTTCTTGTAGAGAAGATTTTTTACTTTTTAATTAAACTGGTGGCCGAGAACATGGTAGTCGAGTCCAACTGCGAGGTCCCCGAGGACCTCTATTACTACATAGAGGGAAAGAACACGGTGTGGGGGAAACTTGAAGGGGACGTCATGACCGTTGGCATAACTGACGTCGCTCAGACCATGGCGGGGAAGCTAGTCAAGGTGAGGCTGAAGAAGAAGGGAGTGAAGGTGGACAGGGGTAGACCAGTAGCTACCATGGAGAGCGGGAAGTGGGCCGGTGCAGTTCCTTCACCAGTTAGCGGCGAGATAGTCGAGGTCAACGAGGAAGTGGAGAAGTCGCCGTCGCTGGTGAACCAAGACCCTTACGGAAAGGGATGGCTAGTCAAGTTGAAGGTGTTGAACAGGGAAGAGCTTAAGCAGCTCTACACCTCCTCTGTCGCAGTGGACAAGGTGAGGGGGCTCATACAGTCTGAGAAGATACAGTGTAAGAGGGTGACGTAGTGAACTGGAGATTCGTCTCTCTCCCGCCTCAAGACGGTCCCCACATGATCACCTCCTTTGTAGCCGTGGCCGACTACGTTTCCAAGGGAGGGAAAAACACGTTCTTGACCTTCACGACCTCGGAGCCCTTCGTAAATGTAGGAGTTCACCAGGAGATCTGGCTCGAGGTGGACATGGACTTCGTGAGGAGGAGGGGTCTCACCGTGGTTCGTAGGGACTTGGGCGGCGGGACAGTGGTCATAACGGACGGGGAACAGGACTTCTTCGTCGTAGTCAACGCTGAAGAAGCCCCAGCGGCGCCCTCCAAGCTATACCAACGCTACTTGGCGCCGGTGGTGGAGGCCCTCAGGTCCTACGGCCTCAACGCCACCCTGAGGGATCAGGACATAGTGGTGAACGGGAGGAAGATAAGTGGTAACGGCGCCATGACTCGCGGGAACGCCGTAGTCGTAGCGGGAAACGTCCTTATGAGGCTCGACTTGGACGTGATCGCTGGGGCGATTAGGGTTCCCAGCGAGAAGTTCAGGGACAAGATGGCTAAGGACATGTCCCAGTGGCTTACGAGCCTCGAGAGGGAGCTCGGCTATCTCCCCACAAGGGAGGACCTGGTGTCTAGGTTGAAGAGGGCGTTCGAGGAGGCGGGCGTGAGATTCGAGGACTCCCCCCTCACCTTGGAGGAGGTGGAGGAGTGGAACCGGCTCGCCGAGGATAAGCGGGCGGAGAGCTGGACCTTCTATAGGGACAACAGACACCCCTCGTTGAGGACCGAGAGGTGCGTGAAGATATCTTCCGCTGCAGTGCTGTGCCACGTGGACCACAAGGGGAGGAAACTCGTCAGGCTGACAGCTAGGATAGTGGACGGTAAGCTGGACGAGGTTTCGATCTCTGGCGATTTCTTCGTGATGTCCCCCCAAGGTTTCCTCGACTCCCTAGAGGACTCCCTGAGGGGAGTGGACGTGAAGGACGTTTCCAAGGCCGTCTCCGACGCCTTCAGCAAGTACTCGCCCAAGGCCTTCGGACTCGAGGAGGCCGACGTGCAGGTCGCCTTCCAGAAGCTACTTCAGTCTCCCGAGGTCAGGGAGGTGACTTAGCTCGACAACTCTTGAGGCAGTCCTCGAGGTCGAGGTAACTCCAGCTGTCCCGGGGTTTCAGGCACATCTCGAGGCAGTTCATAGTTGAATTTCCACGAGGACGGTAATATGGTTTCTCTAGACGAACTGGAGGTGCTGGGGAGGCTCAAGGTAGGGGAAAGGGAGCTCGAGGTGGTGAGTGCACCTAGCCCCCTCGACTCGAGGTCCTGGCCGGAGGTCAGGGAGAAGCTACTGACTTGGAGACCACAGGTAGTCGCTGACGTATTGGAGCTGAACGGCTTAGCCTGCCCGGTGGTGGGAAATCGAGTGATCCTCCTAGACGAGGAGACCTCCGCCGTCCTCAGGGAGTTGTTGTCCCTGTTCCACCCCAGGGCTCCTCCCGACGTTTTCGCCAGTGCCGTAGTTGGGAACGTCCTCAACGAGATGGAGAGGCAGGTAGGGAGGGCCTTCACTAACGAGGAGAGGGTCTCGGTCACGTTGAAGCTAGTCATGAGCCTCTCGCTTTTGGTGGACCTCGGGGTGATCCGTTGACCACGATAACGTTCGCGGCCGAGGCCAAACTCGAGGAAGAGAAGGTCAGGGTCTACGTGAAGGACTCCGAACTAGTGGTGGGAACCATAGGTTCCGACTACCCCACCCCAGAGGAGTTGCTACTCTCTGCGGCCCTCTCCTGTCTCCTCCTAACCCTCCTCTACGTGGCCAGGGAGATGGAGGTCCACCTGGAGGAGGTGGATGGGTACATAGAGGGCGACCTCGACCCTGCAGGATTCAACGGAGGGGCAGTACCTCCAGGTGTGCTCGAGGTGAGGTACTTCGTGAAGGTGAGAAGCTCCGATCCCCGAGTTAGCGACGTACTTAACGCCTCAGAAAGGAGGTGCCCCCTCAAGGACACGCTCACTAGGTCGGTTAGAGTGAGGGTCAACTGGCAGCTAGTCCACACTTAGGGGGCGTTTAGGCTCGAGGGTCACCTCAAGGCCACGATCAGTCTATCCCTCAACTTGGAGCTCAGCAGGACAGTGAACTTCTGTCCAGCCAAGGCCGATGCGACGGGGGAGGAGCTAGGGGCCACTATGACGGCCTCCGCCCCCACTGAGACGAACTTCACCACGTTCGATGGATCCTTCACCAGCCCGAGTGGTATGGTTTTAACTGTCCTGACCCTCATCCTGTCCACCAAAGTCTCCACTATGGGTTCCTCCACCATTTCCCTCAGCTTGCTCCTGAGGTCGTCCTCCTCGTAGCCCCCCTGTCTCCCCCCGTGAGAAGTGACGTTAGCGAGGAGTTTCGACCCCCAGCGTCCACGGCCGCCAAGTGGACTAGGGCCGCGGATCTACTCGAGAGGGTCAGCATCAGCACTACCTGATAGCAGTTTCTCTAGAAGGAATTAAATCTTTTCTCCTAGTATTCCAGAGTTGAACGCCGGAAGCAACTTTGGTATGACCGAAAGTCTTTTTATACATGTTTGACATGTCTTACTTATGTCACAGGAAAGTCCGGACGAGAACAGGCCCAAGACGATCAGGGGGATAGACCCGGACCTCTACGACAGAGCCCTAGCCCTGTCTAGGCAGACGGGAAAAACGGTAGGACAGGTAATAAACGATGCCCTGAGCAACCTACTCAACGCCCTAGATTCCACCGCCGACAAAGTTCAAGAGGTAGGTAGGGCATTCGTCGAGGGAGTCCAGGAGGGGAGGGGCGAGCTCACCGTGATATCTAACGTCGAGGAGATAGAGGTCACGAGGGAAGAGCTCGCCTCCCTGGGGAGGCAAGTGGTGTTCAGGAGCGTGAAGAGGCTAGTTCTAGGCGAGGACGTGGACAGGGAAACCTTCGAGAAGTACGTGAACTCGATAGTCCAGGTGGAGGAGTTAGTGGTCAGGAACAAGTCCCTCCCGAAGCTCACTGTACTGCAGAGGTGCAGGTTCGTGAAGAGGATCACCAACTAGCGCGGAAAAAACTTAATCCAGGGAGAATAAGTTTGACATATGCTGAAGGTAACGTTCTTCCACGACGTGATATGCCCGTTCTGCTACGTGACTTCGAAGAGGTTGAGGAGGGTCGTCCCCGAGTTCAAGGTGGAGGTAGTGCACAAGTCGTTCTCCATAATATCTTCCCTAGAGGACCTCAAGTTCGTCGCCCCGGACGAGGAGAGCGTGAGGGAGTTCTTCAAGAGCGAGTTCTCGATATTGAAAAGGTTCATGCCAGACTACGAGGAGGGGAAAGTGATATCCAAGGGGAACCTGGGCTACGTCTGGTCCATGCCCCCACTTATGGCGTGTAAGGCGGCAGAGTTTCAGAGGGGTTCGGAGGGCTACTGGGAGTACTTCGACAGGGCCCAGGACGCCTTCTTCTTGGAGGGGCAGAACGTGGCAGACGAGGAGGTCCTCCTCTCCATCGCCAAGTCGCTGAACTTCGACGTGGAGAGGTTCAGGGAGGACATGGGGGCCAAGAAGACGAAGCTCGCCGTGATCTCCGACGAGGAGGAGGCGAGGGCAATGGGGATCCGAGGTGTGCCGGCACTCATAATAAACGACCAGTGGATAGTGAGGGGAGTCCCAACAGAGGAGAAGCTCAGGGACGTGTTCTCGGACATAGAGGCCCACGGCGAGCCCAGGAAGGTGAGGCTGAAAGCCTACTGGGAGAAGGACGACTGAGCGATGATGAAGTGGGAAGAGTACGACGGATGAGTTCCCCAAAGCTCACTCTGAGCCACACGTCGTCGCAGTATCTTAGAGAAATAGTTAAATAGTAGTAATTCTAAATAAGTATCATGTCCTTCGACGACGAGATCAGGAGGAACTACAGAGACGAACTGCTGGGGGAGGCGACCTACAGGACCCTCTCCCGTGGGGAGAGGAACGAGAGAATGAGGAGACTTCTCCACGAGATAGCAGAGGCCGAGGCCGGCCACGCCGAGCTCTGGTCCCAGATGGCGGCGGCAAGGGGGGTGGCGTTGAAGGGTCTCGGGTTCTTGGACGAACTGAAGGTGAGGTCGCTCTCAGTCCTGAGGAGAGTGGTCGGCCTAGCGGTGACGGTGAAGATACTGGAGGCGGGGGAGGAGGAGGACATGGAGAAGTACTACGGCCTCCTCAGGGACCAGAGGTTCACGGAAGAGGAGAGGGATGTCCTGAAGAGGATACTGGAGGACGAGGTGGTGCACGAGGAGCTACTCACGTCCGAAGAATTCAAGGTCGAGAACGTGAGAGACGCGGTCTACGGAGTGAGCGACGGCCTCATAGAGGTGTTGGCGGCGGTGTCTGGGCTGGCCGGGTTCATCTCGGCCCCTCAGCTAGTGGCCCTAGGAGGCCTCATAGTGGGGCTCTCAGGCACCCTGTCCATGTCAGTCGGGGCCTATCTATCCACGAAGTCAGAGAGGGAAACGGCGGAGGCGGAGAGGAGGAAGGCAGAGATGCAGTCTGTCCTAGACAGGGACGCCCTTCAGGAGAGGGTGAAGCAACAGCTCGTCGACCGTGGCCTGGACCCAGCCAAAGCGGCGAGGGCCTCTAGAGAATTGAGGGACGTGGCCGAGGATGTGGTGGCGCCTCAGGACCCTGGAGATCCGCTCAGGAGTGCCGGCGTCACAGCGGCCTCGTACGTGGTGGGAGCGATGGTGCCCGTGCTGGCTTTCCTCCTCGGGTTGGGAGGGCTCGTAGGTCTCGTAACGTCTTACGTCGTCACGGGGATGGCCACGATGGTGGTGGGGTCCCTTATAGGGGTGGTCAGCGAGGTGAACCCGCTCAGGAAGGGTGCGGAGATGAGCGCGATGGCCCTGGGGGCCGCCCTGGCCACCCACGTCGTGGGCCTCTTGGCCCAGACCTACCTGCACGTGGCCATTTAGGGTTTCACCCCCCTCACTATCCACGTCCTTCTGACCACCTCGACCTTCCTCACCTGGAACCTCCACGCGAGGGCGGAGGTTAGCACTACTGGGTCTAACCCCCCCTCTGAGGGTTGCCTGGTCATCGCCACCACTTCTCCGCCTCTCTTCAAGGCCCTGTGGACCTCCGAAACTACCTCGTGTTCCGCCACCTCTCCCAACACTGCTCCGTCGGCCCACCCCTCCCTCACTGGCAGGGGTAGGAAAGACCTCACCTGATCCCCTAGCCCCTCCACTGGCGGCTCGCTCCAGAGCACCACCCCTCCCCCTGGGGCAGGCCAGCCCACCTGTATGACCCTGCCGCGCAGCCCGTGAGGGGGGAAGTCGGGAGGAGGGGAGGGTTCCACGTCCACAACGTGGGAAACCTTGTTCAGGGCCAAGAGCTCTCCCGCCGCGCACCTCCTGACCAGGAGAAGGTGAGGGGAAAGTCGAGAGAGTCTATCCATCCTCCTGAACCTCCACTCCTCCCCGTCCAGCGAGTCGGCCATCCACGGCGCGCATAGTTCCCCTTCCTTTGACACTAAAGCCAAGAGCAACGGCGAGGAAATATGTATCCTCCTACATATTTCTTACGATCGTCCGTTAACTCGTCTCCCGTTCTTCCTCGCACCTTCGTTCTCATCTTCGTGTTCCTCCGCGATCGAACCTAGAAACTCGGCCCTCGCCCACCCCCTAGGTGGTGGGACTCCCTGGAGCTAAATGGTGAGTTGAAGGACGAGTTTCCCGTCGACCTTTTGCCTGTAGTCGAGGAATGCGGAGCACACCTCCGTCCCCTGACCTTGAAGTGAGCCTCCAAGTCCCTTTCGAGGATTTCGGCCCCTCAATCGGAGCGGAGTTTTTTACCTAGCTAACGTAAACCCTCGAATGCGTTCGGCTCGGGCGGTCTTCGTACTTGTACCGTTCCTCCTATCGGCCTACGCCCTCTACTCCATAACCTTCGTCCTAGGGGACCTCGCCACAGCCCTCCACACTACGATAGAGGGGATCACGTTGGCGGTCACCTTGTCCTGGGTGGGAGGAGCCGTTGGGGGACTCGCGTTCGGGGTCCTAGCGGACAGGTGGAGCAGGAAAGGAGCTCTACTGATCGCCATCCTACTCTTCTCCGTGGCCACGACCCTCACGTATTTGGTGAGGGACCTACCTGAGCTCTACGCCCTCTGGTTCCTGGTGGGGTTCGGCGTGAACGGAGAGAACGGGATATCCTACGTAATTCTGGCCGAGGCCAGTTTCACCTCCCTCAGGGGACTCAACGGGGGCCTCGTACAGGGGACCTACGACTTGGGGGTACTCCTCGGCGCCCTCACGGCCTCTCTAGTTGGAGGGTGGAGGGAAGTCTTCCTCGTCGCTGGGCTAGCCGGCCTCCTCGGGGTTCCGTTCTGGGTTGGTGTAGAGTCGACTCACCGGAGGTCGAAGAGGGTGCCCCTGACCTCCATATTCAGGGGAGGGCTCTTGAGGCTCACAGTCGTCGGGTCAGCTCTCTCCCTATCCTCGCTTCTGCTAGTCGTCGCCCTGTTCTCCTTGGCGCCAACGATCCTCTCCACCGAGCGCGGGTACTATTCGGCCATAGTTGTGGGTGCGCTGCTCTCCACAGTGGCGTACGCCTTGGCAGGGTACGCGTCCGATCTGTGGGGAGGAGGAGGGTGGCGATAGTGTTGGCGGCGGCTGCGGTGGCCACATCTATCGCGTTCTCCCTCGCAGCTCTCTCCCCTCCCGCACCTCTCTGGTCTTACCCTCAGACTTACGCCGTCCTGGCCTCCTACGTCACTTCCTCGTTCTTCGCCTTCTACGGGGTTTGGATGGGGGAGCTCTATCCCGCAGAGGTGAGGGCAACTGGGACCAACTTCGACCTCTTAGTGGGGAGGCTGGTGGGAGGTTCCTTGGGCCCGCTCATAGTGGTGGCCCTCCCCTTCTCCCTGGGGATCTCGCTAGGCGTGGTTATGACCGTGAGCTCGATAGTGGCGGTGGCCTCGGCCGTGCTGATTAGGTGAAAGTTTGTCTTACAAAAGTTGGGGGTTAAGGGGGCGAAAAGCCTCGCCTTTCACGGCGGGGGTGGATAGCCCCCTTATATTTATACTTTTTTCGAAATTCTTTTAATGGCTAGGAGGGTTAAAGCGATCAGAGCTACTGTTTCTATGAAGATCGCCCTCTCTGAACCCCTCCTAGCCCTCGTGAACAACTACGTAAAGGCACTACGTTTCACACTGTTTTGGTTGAAGGAGAACGTGAAAAATCCAGAAGAGAAGGGAGTGTTAGGAAAAGTCCACGAGGAATTATACACGAGGTTAAGGGAGGAATGTGATCTACCTTCAAAGGTTGCTGAGGATTGTTATAGGGACGCCCTTGCGACGTACGAGGGTTGGTATAATAATCCGAGAAGGGGTCGTTTTCCAAGGGTATATAAGCCCACTCTTTGGTTAACACCGAAGGCGAGCTATAGCGTGGACTTCGAGAGAATGACCGTTAGGATAGCAAGTGTTGGTGAACTACCAATTCTGGGTTATCCTAGGAACTTGAGGGAGTACTTGAGTTGGAAGATGAGGGAGGCTAGGTTAGTGGTTGAGGGCGATAATGCTTTCCTCAAGGTTGTTTTCGAAAGAGAGGAAGAGAGTGCTGTGCCAAAGTCCAGTATAGCAGTTGATATTAACGTGGGTGAGGTAGTCGTAGGAAAGGACGACAAACACTACGTTAGGATTCCAACTCGCATTGAAGAGGTTCACCATTGGAAGTCTTTAGCTGAAAATTTGCAGAAGAAATACTCAAGGAGGTGGAGAGAGAATAGGAGGATACTGTATAGGATCCACTCCTTCCATCAAAAGGCTAGGCGTATTATGGAGGATTTCGCTAGGAAGGTGGGGAAGTGGGTTGTTGAAATTGCAAGGACGATTGGTGCTAATGTTATTAAGTTGGAGAGTCTTAAGAACCTCATCAAGAGCTAAGCTACCGAGGGAGTTTCGTGATAAACTGTATTTAATGCAATACCGTCGTTTGCAGTACTGGATTTCTTGGCAAGCTAGGAAGCGTGGCATGATCGTTGAATACGTTAATCCCAGTTATTCTTCCGTTTCTTGTCCTAAGTGTGGTAGATGGAAGGAGTCGCTCATAGGTATTTCCGTTGTTCGTCTTGTGGTTATGAGAACGATCGTGACGTTATCGCGGTAATCAATCTCAATGGGAGGGGTTCTCTGAGCCTCTCGACTGCCCCTCAAATGAGAGATGTAAGCCCGAATCGATGAGGGGAACCCTCGCCCTTTAGGGCGGGGAGGAAGTCAGTCCTTATCGTTCCGCGTTCGATCGCGATCGAGCGTGGTGACTCGGCCCTTGACGGCCGGTTTCATGGCACCTAAATCGCGGGACTCCTCAGAGATCAACGGCCTAGGGCCCGCGTCTCGACCGCCGCTCCCACACTCTCTGGCACAGCCTACGTTTGGTGTGGGAGATCATCTTTTGTCAATAAAAATACAATATAAATCAATACGAACAGATTTCTTTCAACACGAAAGGGATTCAGCCCATTTGAAGAGAAGGGGACTTTCCTCCGTGAAGTCCATTGAGGGAGAACGCGGTCGCCCCTCCCTCGTTTTCGTCGAACCCCCGATCGATCTGGGGGAGGGGCGTCGTTGGCGCCAACCAGGGAAATTTAGACGGAGGGGTGGAGGGGGCTACACCCCCGTGAAGGGCGAGGGTTTCCGCCCCCTCAACCCTCGTTAAGGTAAGGTTAAATCGGCTAGAGCCTACTCTACCCCATGGAGATCCGCAAGACGAAGCTCAGGACACCGAGGGGAGATGTCGTGGTCTACCCCCTCTCTCAGCTCGAGGAGAGGGGCTACGACGTCTCGAAACTTCCGTATTCCGTGAGGGTCCTAGTGGAGAACGCCCTTAGGAACTGGGACGGGAGTACTGTGACGGACGACGACCTGGAGGCCGTGGCCTCGTGGAGGCCCGGGAGGGACTTCGCTTTCAAACCCTCCAGGGTCGTTATGCAAGACTACACTGGTGTGCCTCTTCTCGTCGACCTCGCAGCCATGAGGGACAAGGTGGCCCAGATGGGAGGCGACCCACGCTCCGTGAACCCACTCATCCAGTCGGACCTCGTGGTGGACCACTCCGTTCAGGTCGACTTCTTCGGCACGCCCCAGGCTCTCGAGCTCAACATGAGGAGGGAGTTCGAAAGGAACGAGGAGAGGTACAGGTTCCTCAAGTGGAGCCAGGAGTCCTTCAGGAACTTAAGAATAGTCCCCCCAGGACACGGAATAGTGCACCAGGTGAACTTGGAGTACCTAACCCCCGTGGTCGACGTGAGGGAGTTCAAGGGGGAGCTCACCGCTTTCCCCGACACCCTCATAGGCACAGACTCCCACACCACCATGATAAACGGGGCGGGAGTCCTAGGCTGGGGAGTGGGTGGGCTAGAGGCCGAGGCGGTGATGCTCGGCGAGCCCTACTACATGCCCGTCCCAGAGGTGGTGGGGGTGAGGCTCACGGGGGAGGTCAGGGAGGGTGTAACGCCGACCGACGTGGTCCTCTTCGTCACGGAGAGGCTGAGGAAGTTGGGAGTGGTCGGGAAGTTCGTGGAGTTCTTCGGTCCCTCCTTGGGTAAGCTCTCTGTCCAGGACAGGGCCACTGTTGCCAACATGGCCCCAGAGTACGGGTCCACCGTGGGTTACTTCCCGATCGACGAAGCCACGTTGGCCTACCTGAGGGGGACGGCCAGGGACGCCTGGCTCGTCGAGGCCTACGCCAGGGCCGCTGGGCTGTTCTACGCGAACGAGCCTAGGTACAGCCAGGTGGTGGAGCTAGATCTAGGCCAAGTGGAGCCGTCCGTAGCTGGCCCGAGGAACCCAGACGAGAGGGTCCCACTCACTAAGGCCAAGGAGGTGATCTCCTCCCTGACCGACTCCAAGGCGGGGAGGACCGTGAGGGACGGAGCAGTGGCCATAGCTGCGATAACGTCCTGCACCAACACCTCTAACCCAACCGTTGTGATAGGGGCTGGACTGCTTGCCAAGAGGGCGGTCGAGCTGGGACTCAAGGTCCCACCTTACGTAAAGACGAGCCTCGCCCCCGGCTCCAAGGCCGTGACGGAGTACCTCAGGAAGACGGGCCTACTTTCTTATTTAGAGAAACTGGGGTTCAACGTGGTGGGCTACGGGTGCACCACTTGCATAGGCAACGCCGGGCCACTAGTGCCTGAAGTGGAACTGGACGTGAGGGAATCCAAGGTGGACGTGTTCGCAGTGATAAGCGGGAACAGGAACTTCGAGGGGAGGATAAACCCCCACCTCAGGGGGACCTTCCTCACCTCACCTCCCTTGGTGGTCGCTTACGCCCTCGCCGGGAGGATGGACCTGGACCTGACGTCGGAGCCTCTGGGGGAGGCGGGAGGAAAGAAGGTCTACCTGAGGGACCTATGGCCCTCGCTGGAGGAGCTGGGGAAGTACGTGGCCCAGACTATGGACCCGGAGCTCTACAGGCAGCAGTACGCCGACGTCTTCGAGGGAGACGCGAACTGGGAGGCGCTAGACGTCAGGGGAGGGCTCACCTACGACTGGGGGGAGAGCACATACGTGAGGCAGCCTCCGTGGCTGGACATGGAGCCCGCCCTGGACGTCAGGGGAGCTAGGATCCTCCTCCTCCTGGGGGACAAGGTCACCACCGACCACATATCCCCGGCTGGCCCAATCACCCCAGACTCCCCCGCCGGGAAGTACTTGACCTCCCGAGGTGTGAGGGAACTCAACACCTTCGGTGCGAGGAGGGGGAACCACGAGGTGATGTGGAGGGGAGGGTTCTGGAACCCGAAGCTCAGGAACTTCCTCGTCGAGAGGGAGGGAGGCTACACCAGGCACTTCCCCGACGGTGAAGTGATGTCCGTGTACGACGCCGCCGTCAAGTACGCGTCAGAGGGAGTGCCGCTAGTGATCTTCGCCGGGGCACAGTACGGCTCGGGGAGCTCCAGGGACTGGGCCGCCAAGGTGACGAGGCTCCTGGGGGTGAGGGCAGTGTTGGCCAAGAGCTTCGAGCGCATACACAGGAGCAACCTCGTGGCCATGGGTGTGCTCCCGGTGGAAGTGCAAGACTGGAGGGAGCTGAAGTTGAGGGGAGACGAAGTAGTGGACCTCGACGTCGAGTTGAAGGTCCACGGAAAGGTGAGGGTGACCTTGGACGGCTCCCGCCAGTTCGAGGGGAGGTTGAGGGTGGACTTGCCCCAGGAGCTGGAGTACGTGAAGAGCGGGAACGTCCTGAGGTACGTCCTCCGTAAGCTTGTGTAGACTATTGTCTACTTTTATGTACACATCTTTTTAAGTGTTCTAGAGTTCACCCTGAACTCAGTGAAAAGTGAGATGTCGTACGAGAAGCCTCTTGGCTTAGCCCTGCTCGCGCTTTTCCTCGCGAGCTTGGTAGTAGTACTTCCAATAGCCTCTCAAACCAGCTCGGCGGCGAACGGAGCCTCCATAGCGGCCAACGTTCAATACCTCTCGCCTGGACAGGTGGTGTTGATAGCGATAACTGACCCAGGCCTGGTGAGCACGTTCAAGGTGGTGAGCAACGGAGTCGTAAACGACACAGGACTCGGGAACGCCACAGAGTACATACTCAACAACACGGTGATTAGGACATCGTCCGGTTCGGAGACTCTGTATCAGGTGGGAGCCAGAGAGAACAACGTAATATTCGTGAAGGGTACCAACACCTTCTGGATCTTCATCACCAACACCAGTGCCAGTGAGACGCTAAACGGTCTAACCTTCAGTGTGTCCCCTTCGACTTCTGGAACTACCGTCACTGTTAATGGCAAGAGCTACGTGAACCCCTACCTGGTGAGTCCAACGAGCAGTGTGAGTAACTTGTGGTATATGTTACCGACTACAATAGGCCCTGTTCTGTACACCCACGGCCCCGGTACAACCCCAACTCAGGTTGCCGCTGGATCGACTGTCCCTGTCCTCAACGTCAATTCGTTCGTAGATGCTAGTGGGAGCTTCAACTTGCTTTACAGTCCCATCGAAGGGGGGACAGCCCAAATAACGTTGAACGCCTTCCCCTCAGAGAGCGTCAATCTCGTCTCCTCCGAGAGCAGCGTGCCTCTCAACTCAACTTGGCTTGCCACGTTTTACGACCCTGGAGCTCAGGTAGATCCGTTGCAGGGGATAACTTACGTAAATTCGAGCTACACCTTTAATCCTAAACTATACGCCCTAGACGTTAACGTTACCTACTCCGGGGTCATCTTAGGAGGAGACATCCCCGTCAACATAAGCAGCGATTCACCGCTGCCTTCGACCTTCAACTCACTCTTCGGCGTAACCCCCGCTCTCAACGCCCAGGTGTACAACGGTACTTTCATGGTCTACTTGGATTCTGCACCTACCAATTCCAAATACGCCCTCCTCCCTTCATCTTTCCCAACCAGTATCTCCAACTACGAATACAGGCTGGCCTCAGCCCTGACTGGAACTCAGTACTCTACCCTGATATCTGGTCATCTCTTCTCTCAGGCTACTCCAATTAATATAACTGTGAGCGACGCGTTGGCAATGGACTCCTCTGCCAGGGTAGTGGGCGCCATAATGCCTACCACAATCAAGGAGATACCTGTCAGCCTAGTGAAGGCTGGAAACATAACACTCGACGCCTTCGACAACATAAGCAACTTCAGCGAGTCAATCAGCCTGCCTGTCACGGTGAGCGTAGTCTACATATCTAACGGTTCACCGGTGTTGACTTCTTCAGGAACTCCACTTTCACCGTTTACTGCTACACTTTCAGAGACCAGCGCGGGAAGCGGGGTCTTCCAGGAGCCTCTCAACGTCACCTTGGGGACTTCTGCTTCCGTCACTGAGACGTCGTCCAACACCGTCCTAGTTACCTTAACGCCCTCAGAGGTGTCCAAGGTCAAGATACAGGCATCTGCGAATGTGGACTTCGGCGACTTCTTCTACTTCGGCTACAGCAGTACGAGCTACAGCGAACCGATAACTGTAGCTGCCACCAGTCTGGTTCCAGTCCTTCCAACGACGCTAACCGTCTCCAACTCCACCACCCTCTACGCAGTGAACTACTCCGAGCCGAACCTGCCCCACAACGTGAACGGCTTCACTGAACTGACTGTGAACAACCAACAACTGCTCTACAATGGAGAGCCCGTAGCCAACTTCGTCGTGACGGTGACTATACCAGGCACAGCACCGAAGACCCTGTATCTAAACGACTTGGGCTACTCCTTCCTTTTGTCCTCCAACGACGTCTTCACGGTGAGGGTCAGTGAGAGCCAGTTACTTTCCGCCCTGGGAGTGAATTACCTACCCTCTGGGACTACAATACAGTTCGGAGTCTACGACATGATAACGCCGGTTCCAGCTAACGTCACATACTCGCTAACAGTAGTGCCTGTGAAGACGCTGGTGATGGTTCCAACTTCATCGGCCTTCTCCGCGTCTGGCACAGCTTACCTCCCTGGAGTGTCCGGCTCGTCGGATCAGCACACTATATACGTGATGGTACAGGACACAGCCTACGCTGCGACGAACCCAGCTTCGATACTCTCTCCCACCGCTAACATATACTTGAAGCTGGCCAATGGACAGTATTACACGTTCCCCTCTGGGAACAATTACATGGCGATATCGCTCACCGAAACCGCTCCCGATTCGGGCAACTTCACCGGTACTATCACGTACTACTACGAAAACGGCGAGATTGTCTTGGATGGTAACGACATACCCGCGAACCAGATGATAGGCGCGACTCTGACTGTGGCCTACACTTCTCCAGCCTCCCACTCCTCGTCTAACGCCACTGTCTCGTTCTCCACGGCTTCCATGGCTATCACTACGAGCGTCGCTTCTGCCAACCCCGGAGCACCCCTGAACGTCACTGTGTGGGCGCCTGGCTTGGTGGCCTCGCACACCCAGAACGTCAGTCCCAGCAACGTCTTGTTCGCCAACTTCACGGCTTGGAACGGCATGGGCTCAACCGGAGTAGTTACGGTCAACGGATACCCGCTGAGCCTCAAGGAGATGTCGACTGGCAGTCCGTACTTCACTGCCTTGGTCTACTTGGGTAACACCACCGCCTCGGCTACTGACCACGGAAATGCGCTCACCACGAACTTGAATGACTACACTGTAGCTCCAGGCACGACGGTTTACTTCTACTCGATCAACTACTTCAGCACGCTCAGTACTGCCAGTTCCGGCGTTACCCCCAGCTACCACAGCGCAGACGTTTCTGTCAACGTAGTCAAGCCTTCCGTGTCGATAGTGAACCCGAGTCCCGCTTCTCCCTTCGCAACCCTAAACATATCTGTGAGTTACTCCCTGTTCCCGTTGTTCAAAGAGCCGTCGGTGGGGAGCACTGGTGCGGTCTCTAACGTCCAGCCACTTCTGGACTTACTGGCCTACGTACAGGCGGCCAACTCTGGACAACTGTTGAAGTTCCCTGCCACCTTCAGCTACTACTACGTCAACTCCACCACCTTCTACGTAACCATACCCATGACTTTGTGGAGTGGTAGTCCGGGAGTCTACGCACCGAACGCCCTCAACGTCAACGCCACGGACTCCGTCACAGTAACCAGCTACGTCTACTCCTTCACGCAAACTGTCGTTGGAAATCAGGGAATAGTGAGCAGCGTAGCTTCGCTCACCTTACAGACGAGTTCACCTCTTGCAATCAACGCCATGGTCCCACCCGTGATAGAGGAGTTCTACTCCACCACCAACATAACAGAGTCGTCAGTCCACGTAGCGCCCTTCCCCAACACGAGCGGCGGAATATTGGTGAACGTCACCGTGTGGGCGCCAGACGCGGTGAACAACCCCTTCGTGGGGAACAACGGCAAGTCCTTCGAGGTCACTGTGACTAACCCCGCCACGGGCGTGTCGACCCAGTTGCCTGTAACTGAAATAGGGAGCAGCGCCTACTACAGCGGTACTCTCAGGGTCGTCCTTCAGTCCGACTACTCCAGCTACGCCGGTCAGACAGGCGTGGTCTCAGTGGCTCCAGGTCAGGTCAACAAGATATCTGTAAAGGTGGACGTCACCACTGGAACCGCGTACGTTAACAACGTCCAGACTCAGTTCGTAATGAGCGGGAGCAGCTACTTCTACGTCGGTACTGTCGTGGCCAAACCTACCATAGTTGCTGGGCAAGTGATCAACGAGTCCACGGGGCAACCTGTCACTGAATTGCTGACCGGACACACCTACCTGATCAACTTCCAGGTGAAGAACACGGGCAATGTCAACGCCACGATCTACGCCATAATAGAGATCGAGGTGAACGGAACTACGGTCATAACTCCAGCAGTCATTAGTACGACCTTGGCGCCAGGCCAGACCGCCACCGTCGGAACGGTCTGGACGCCTGTGGCACCTGGGACCTACAACGCGACCGTGATACTTTACCAGAACCCGCAGTTGTCCATACCTTACGTACCAGGGACTGAGACCTTGACCCTGACTGTAAGCTAAGGTAATTTTTTTATGTTTCTTCATACGTGAGGTGAAAGCATGAATTACTTGAAAATCATCTCGGCTATACTCGTTGCTTCTATCTTCCTAGTGTTGCCGGTGGGGGCCGCGACCACGGCCATAACCGTGACTGTGAACCACCCAGTCATTCACCCAGGGGAGACCCTGGTGGTGAGCGGGACCACCTCTCCTAACGTGGAGGTGGGAATAACGGTATACAACCCCAACGGGAAGCCTGTGGCGAGCACAGTGACGAACTCCACGTCGTCAGGCATATACACGGCTGCAGTGGTGACTTTCCCATCTCAGGCTAACACGTTGTTCCCTTACGGTACCTACAAGGTTGACGTCGGTACCAGCACGGGATTCACTAACTCCACCACCTTCCAGTTCTCCCCCGTCACCTATCCCTTAGTGGTCCAGGTGGAGAACCCTGTCGGAATACCTGTGGTTGGAGCCACAGTCAGCGTGGACGGCATGACCGCGACGACTAACGCCTCCGGGGAGGCTACCTTCCAACTCCTAGCTGGAACCTACACAGTCACTGCGTCGGCTGCCGGCTACGTAACCTCCACCGAGACGGTCACGATACCTACCACTCAAGTGCCGTTCGTGATAACGCTTCAGACTCAGGCGCTCAAGATAACGGTGAACTCCATATCCGTGACCATCAACGGTACCACCACGACAGCCCCTATAGTAGCTCAGCAGGGGTTCGTGACTTTGCCTGGAGGGGTGTCTGCCAGCGCCAACGTAACAGTCACCTACCAGGGAGCTACCACCACGATGGCCACTGTCTCCGCGACCCTGAACGGTGCGCCCGTCACAGTGACTACCACGGCCACTGGTTACGAGGTGTCGTTCTCGCTTCCCAACACCGACGAGCTAGCGGTACTCACGATCACTGCTAACATGTCTGGTTCCTCTGCCACCTACACCATGCCCATGACAGTCATATACAACCCACAGGCCGCGTTGTCCTCTCTAAGTAGCGAGGTCAGTTCGTTGAGCACCGAGGTGTCCACTCTCAGCACGGAGTTGAGTACTCTCGAGACGGAGCTAGGTAGCAACGTAAGCGCCCTCAACGCAGACATATCCTCTCTGAACTCCGGACTCCACTCCCTGACAGCGTCCTTGTCGACCCTGAACTCCACGGTCACGAGTCTGTCCAGTCAGGTGAGCACCTTGCAGACAGAGTACTCTGCCGTTCACTCCCAAGTCAGTTCCATATCCACGATAGTTTACGCAGGTCTGGCAGTAGGCGTCATAGCCATAGTGATAGCCATAGTGGCCCTCGCCCTCATATCTAGGAAGATAAGGTAATTTTTTTTTAAATCTCCTTGTTTAATTCGTTTAAATTAAAGTGTGTCCGCTATTGCTAACACATCTAGATAAACTGTTAAGTTTATATACCTTTGATAAAAATCTTCCTAAATAAATAACGGGACAATGTGCTCTCGAGTAAGCCCAAGAGCCGAAGGTTGAATGCAAATTCATGAAAAATCAATTAAGCCCAGATCAAGAGTAGCCCAACGGAACTATGGACTACTTCCAGAACCGCTCTTGGATCTCCAGCAATTAGAGGATCGGCCGAGGAGTCGAGGTCCCACCCCGTAAGCGAACTCCTCAACTTCGCTGTCTCCTCCCTGCCACCCCGCCTTTCGCTAGGACGAAGGAAGTTCTCCGGGAAGCTGAGGTTTCACCATAAGATGACGGACATCTTTGTGGTTAAGGTCTTCAGTTAAATTAGTTTTTGTGTTTTCGCTGACATCGACAACAAATCCTCCCCAGCCTGGTCCAAGGTCTTGACTGAGGGAGGAGCGCCAGCTTCTCCCCCTCGCATCCCTACAGAGATTAGGGCTCACGTTGCGAAAGTCCCCCGCTCTATGCGGGTAGTGTTTACCCATGGCGTAACTTATCATTGCTTTTAATCACCTTATAATTATAACTAACACATATCAAGTCAGGAAACCGAGAGTACGAATTCATGGTAAGAAATAGACCGTGTTCAACAATCTCATGTCTCTAGATAAGCTGAATTCTCCACCGATATATGAAAGGTTCACCTATCCATCATGTAGTCCTACATGAGGGATCTTGTATTAATAACTATAACTTCCTTGGAGAATTGAATCAAATAGTCCTTGGCCAGCTGAGCGCTCATCTGTCTCCAAACCTATACTTATATGTCTCAGTCTTACTCCTCAAATTTTCCACTAGCATTTTAGTCTCGAAACTAGGGCTCTCCCCTCGCATGGCCTCCTCAGCCAAGGATAGGAACTCCTTCGCTTTTAAATACCTGTCCTTGTCGTCGTAGGCTACGGCGTTCTGTAAATACATCATACCTACCGTAACCAAACGTCTAATGCGATCCTCGCCCTTAGCAAACTTAAGTGACGCCTCAAAACCCTTGATCATCTTTTGATCAATCGGTTTCCCGCTCTCAGGCGAGATCTTAACACTCGTTCTCCTCATGAACTGGGATTTAAGACCTCGACTCTGAATGTATCTGTTAAAGTATGTCGAAGAGATTACAAATGTCATGAGTGGGATTATTGTGCCTAGATAGTTGGCCAAGCTCGGATTATGTAGTAGGAAGACGGGCATATAGTACGATATCGCAATTGCCACACCGGTGGGCAACCCGATAAATAGGAGTGCTAGCCCAAGCCAACTGGGGAAGGATAGCCTGTCTCTTCCTGTCTCTTTACCCATGAAAACATTACCGACTTTTTCCCAAATAACTTTACCAATGCCTTCCTTTACTTAATCTAGGACATCGTTATCATTGAAATTCACGGAACCGTTATAACGGATCGCCTGAATCACCCTACTTCAAGGCACTCGATTATGAGCTTTGGTTACCGAACTTTATTTATGTCAACATCCTGCCCACTTTTCAAGAGTCCTTCGTTCTTCCTCACTACTTACTTTAACCGGGGAGTTAATTGACAGGCAACTTCCCAAGGTTGTAAACTCCTTGTTGTAGAGTAGGGGAGTGTTGTCATACCATCTTATTCAATAATCAACAGTAAAATGTTAGGATATGGCCAAAGTTATTCCATTATGATAATTACACTACTACATCTAGGAATATGGAGATACACAATTCAATAAACGTTCACTATCTAGGATGATGAGACTTGACAAGATGGGACTCACGGGATCCCTAGATTGCTCCGCAACTCTCCGTATAGACATATTTTATCGATTAAATAATGAAAATTCTTAACCAACGATGTTCGACAATGATAAGGAGATCAATTCAGTAACCAAAATGTCAGACCTCTGTAACCTCTACCGACTGAGGGAGATCCAGAAGGGCAAGGAACAGGGATATGGGCACCATGTTATCCTGTATCTCCTCCCTGGAAAGGAAAACTATATCTTTCACTTTTCCAATGAACTTCCTCACGTTTTTACCATATTTCACCTCAAAACCCTTGTACCTCTCTCCTTCCCTAACCACGACGTCCACTTCCCCATTTCGCTTTATATAGAACGTAGGATAGATCCGGGAGAGATGGGATACTACCGCTGCCTCGGCCAGCCTCTTTTGGTCTGGGACTTGAGTCATCACCCAACTGGAGAAAGCCCTGTACACGAAGGGATCGATGAAGTAGAATTTCCTCTCCTTCCTGGGAACAGGTTCCCCGCTGTTAGGGTCCATGGCCATCACCGACTTAAGGAGGAAGAGCTTATCCATGAGCTCAAGGTAACTAATGGTTGTCCTCACGGTCCCTATCCCCTCCTTAGATAAGGTGTGGTAACTGAACTCGCTGGAGGTCCTGTTTATCACGCCCTTAACAGCTGCCTTAAAGAGGGTCTCGCTCCTCCTCAACTTGTTTAGATCTAAGGTTATGCTCGAGATGAAATCTTGAAAGGTGTTCATGTTTACCTTTCCTGTTCTCAGGTAATCCCTTACCGAATTGGGAAAACCGCCTGTGTCCAAGTAGATCTCAAATAGGTTTTTCACCGTAGATCTGTACTCCACGAAATCCATCGCGTTACTAGCGTGATCCAAATCCCCTCTGGGAAGCTTAACGCCCATGACTTCCACGAAACGGGAGAAGGGTAACGGGTACATTATGAGAGTCCTCCCCTTTCCCCTCCTTCCTGGAAAGCTCTCCACCTCACCTTTTGCCCTCATCGACAATGAACCGGAGAGCACCAGGACGTCGTTCCTGAACTCTCCCCTATCTATTCTATACTTGATGGTCCTAAACCACTCTCTGGGGAAAGTGACCTCATCCAATATCACATATGCAGACTTGATCCTGTTCCTCTCCCTGAGTTTCATGTATTCTCCCAGCACCTGATCTAATTCCTTATAGTCGGATAGCATATCACAGGAGAAGTAGAAGATCGACTTAGGATCCTCCTTCTCCAACAATCTCTTCACTAAGAGAACGAGAGTTGTACTTTTCCCCACCTGCCTGGGACCGAAGATCAGGTTCAGCGAGGAGGGTTCCAAAGAGATCTTATCCAGGACGTCTGGGACCCACTTCACCTCTGCTTCATACCATCTTCTATAGATCTCGTTCTCCAAGATCAGTTCTTTGGATATCCACCATGGGTTCTGCTCCTCAATCATATTGTGTACTCTCGATAAACAAGAGTTTAAAAACTCTGTGTACTCTCGATAAACAAGAGTTTAAAAGAGAGAAGTTGGCCTAGAAAGCTTCTTCACCCTATGCGTCTCACCCAAATGAGTTGACTGAGTAGTGAAGGAGATGGTCAAAATAACTGTGAAAACTCGGTTCCCATATACCTAGAATCTTCATTCGTCCCATTTCCCTAGGGTTCATCCTAATATATACCTGAGATTTAGTCTAATTGATGTTCTTGGTATGGCTATAGATAAGACTAACAAGAGCAGGATCTTATCTCCTCAAAGAGACTATCTTTGGAGGAAATAACATGGGTGAATACGATGCTTATGAGGAACTTTCATGTGAAAGAAGGATACTGTTTAATAGGTTGCAAAAGAGGTTTGTTCACTTATACAGAACCCTATCAAGTAAGATGGTCGAAGAGCTACACAATTTAGGTGTTTCAACTATATACGTAGGCTACCCCTACAACATCGGTCAGGATAAGGGTAACAAGTTTACCGTAAACGTTTGGTCATACCGTAAGTTAATTCGAGCAATAGAACTCAAGGCTCAAGAGTACGGTATGAAAGTCTATGAAGTAATTGAGTACAACACATCTAGGCTATGCGCTCACCACGACGTAGAAGTTAAGAGGCAACCAAGAGGCGTAGTCCACTGTCCTTTCGGACATAAACTACACAGCGATCTGAACGGTGCACTAAACATTCGGAAGAAAGCTGTAAACAAAATAGTAACTGCAGTGAAAAACCGCTTTCCTTCATTGTAGACCATAACGGAGTAGCTCCCGTAAAGGGGTGTAACCCTTGAGACCTCAGGAGAACCCTCGCCCTTCAGGGCGGGGAGGAGGTCAGTAGATTAAGAGGTGTGATATAACCCCGTCAGAAGCCGTATCGATACCCAAGGTATACCTGTCCAACGTCGTGGACCACGACGGGAGGTCGTAAGGGGATTCCGAGACCTCGAATAGCACTTAGGGTCGAGGGGATCGGCTACGAGGAAATTGGCACCCCGCAAGCGGAGTGAAGGTGTTACAACTTTGAACACCTAAAAGGCAGCTCACCTCCCACTTCAGTCCTCCCTGGCTACCCCGATCTAGGTAGTCTCGTTGGAAAGCTGGTACCAGGGCCCCATCCATGGTTAGTCTGTGGGTTCCAAACTTAACGCGGACCTCTCAAACTCGAACGGAGTTCCACTGGCGGAGTGGAACGTCCTTTCGAATGGAAAGAATTGTTCACCTCTCTGGAACCTTCTCTAGTACCTCTTCCCCTATCCTCGGCTCGCCGGTGATCACCAAGTCGTCTCCCCTATCGTAGTACTTATCTATGAGTTCGGCCAGCTTGTAAGTTGACGCGGTTGCCATGTCCACGACCTCACCCCCGGACAACCTGTCGTCCTCGTACACCACCAGTATGGTGTTTCTGTAGTACATTATCCTGTACCCGGCCACCACCTTCCCGTCCTCCACTTTCTTGTATATCATGACGGTGAGTTGTGGTTCGGTGAGCCCATGTCTCGTCCACTCGACGTGCTTTATCAAAGTGAGCCCACCACCGATCCTATGTCCTTCAGTTGGGAGAGAGGCCTGCCGGTTCCTCCCCTCTCCGCCGCCAACGCCTCAGCCACTATGCTCAGCGCGATCTCCCTCTCGTTCGACGCACCTAGGTCCAGCCCAGCGGGCAACCTCAGTCTCGCCAGTTGCTCCCTCGTGAGCCCGGCCTGGAGCAGTCTCCTCAGAATGACCTGAGCCCTCCTTACGCTCATCACCACCGCCACTTCCTTCGCCCCACCGAAGACCGACTTCATTACTGCCCACGTGTCGTAGACGTGTCTAGTGGCCACGACAGAGTAGGCTCCCCTCACGACTTCGTCCTCCACTTCGAAGGTAGTTCCCCTTATCACTACGTCGGCGTGGTAAGTTCCCTCCTGGGCGAACGGGTCCACCACCGTCACGTGGAAGCCGACCTCCTTGGCGAACCTAGCGACGAACGGGGCTACGCTTATGGAGGATCCCTTGCACTTCGAAGCGTCCACCGTGACCCTATTGGCGTCACACACTACCGGCTCCTCCATCTCCGCCTCCGCGCTGGAGGAGAAAACGACCATCCTCATAGGCCACACTAGCGAACTCGGATAAAAAGTGTTGAACATTTAACCTCTGACGTTACAACTCGGCCCATGAAGATAAAGGAAGTAGAACCCATAGTCCTCTCGGGGAAGGAGGGAGGCTCCGCCACTTGGGCGTCTGTGGCCATCCTGGTGAGGGTGGTGACAGCTAACGGCGAGGTGGGCTACGGGGAGGCCGTCCCCACGGCCAGGCCCCTGCAAGTGGTTTCCGCAGTCAAGCAAGTGGCCAGGTCCTACGTGGGTAGAGAGGTGGAGGAGGTGGAGAGGAACAGTTGGGAGTGGCACAGACAGGACTTCTACCTAGCTAGGTCGTTCGAGTCCACGACGGCTGCCAGCGCGGTAGACATAGCAAGTTGGGACGTCCTAGGTAAGGAGCTCGGAGCTCCAGTACACAAGCTCTTGGGTGGTCCGTTCAGGAGGAAGGTGAGGAACTACGCCAACGGTTGGTATCCTGACTGCGTGACACCCGAGGACTTCGCCTCTAAGGCCAAGGAGGTGGTGAGGATGGGGTACACGGCCCTCAAGTTCGACCCCTTCGGGGAGTACTACGATTACCTCGACGAGAGGGGCCTCAGGCAGGCCGTGGAGAGGGTGAGGGCGGTGAGGGAGGCAGTGGGGGACGACGTGGAGATACTGGTGGAACACCACGGTAGGTTCAACCCAAACTCCGCCGTGATGGCGGCCAGGGCACTCGAGCCCTTCAATCCGCTCTTCATGGAGGAGCCCGTCCACCCAGAGAACGTGGAGGGGATGAGGAAGTACAGGGCGAGCACGACCGTGAGGGTTGCCCTGGGGGAGAGGATACTGAGCCTGACGGAGGCCTTGGACTACCTCTCCCAGGGACTAGTGGACTTCCTCCAGATCGACTTGACCAACGTGGGTGGCGTGACGCAGGCGGTGAAGGTGAGCCACCTCGCCGAGGCTTTCGGGGTGGAGATGGCCTACCACAACGCCTTCGGTCCGGTGCAGAACGCGGTCACCTTGCAGCTCGACGCTGTAGTCCCTAACTTCTTGGTACAGGAGAGCTTCTACGACTGGTTCCCGCAGTGGAAGAGGGACTTGATTTACGACTCTACCCCAGTGAGGGAGGGACACAGCACCGTGCCGGACTCCCCAGGAATAGGGGTGAAGGTTAACGAGAAGCTGGTGGAGGATCTAAGAGTCGAGCCCAGGGAGGTGGAGTTCACAGAGGAGCCCAAGTGGGTGGTGAAGGGTACTTGGAGGGGCTGGTGAGACCAGCCCACGGTGAGCTCACTGGATCATCTTCCTGAGCTCCTTCTTGTCCACCTTGTGGGTAGACGTCTTGGGCATGGAGTCCACGAAAACGAACCTGTCCGGCATCCACCACTTCTGTATCCTCCCCTGCTCGACTAACCTAGCCAGGTGGTCGCGTATGACTCGTTCGTTCACCTCACCTGACTTCACGACGAAGGCCACAGGCCTCTGCCCCCACTTCTGGTCTGGCACCCCCACCACCGCCACTTCGCCCACACCTGGACACTCGCTTATGGCGCTCTCCAGCAGCAACGTGGGAATGAACTCTCCTCCGCTCTTTATCGAGTCGGACTCCCTGTCCACTATTGTGACGTAGCCGTACTGATCCATGGTGGCGAGATCGCCAGTGTGGAGCCACCCGCCCCTCCAGAGCCTCTCCGTCCTCTCTGGGTCCTTGTAGTACTCCTTCGTCAGCCAGGGCGCCCTAACCACGACCTCCCCTACCGTCTTGCCATCGTGGGGTACATCATTCATGTTCTCGTCCACCACCCTGAGCTCCACCAGAGGTACGGGGGTGCCGGCGGAGATGGAGCACCTGAACTTGGTCTCCTCGTCTGCGTCCTTCAGCTCTGCGTTGTAGACGCCTATGGTGAGGACAGGGCAGGTCTCGGATAGACCGTACCCTCCCACTGTGGTGATCCCCATCTCCTTTGCCTTCGCTGCGAGTCCCCGAGGGAGCGCCATGCCTCCTATCGTGATCCTCATCCCCTTGAGGTATTGGGCATACTCCTTCACTCCAGGGTGGTTAAGTATCATGTAAAGGATCGTAGGAACCATGGCCGAGTAAGTGACGCCCTCTCTCTTAATGAGCTCCAATATCCTCGGCACCTCGTACTTCCCCGGAAGGACGTACTTGGAACCCACCGTCACGGCCACGTATGGCATCCCCCACGCGTGGACGTGGAACATGGGGACCAATATCATGTATACGTCCCTTTGGGTCAGCGCCAGTGGGTCGCTCCTCCCGGCCAGGGCCACAGACTGCGCGTGCAGCACCAGTTGCCTGTGGGTGAACCACACCCCCTTCGGCATACCCGTGGTTCCAGAAGTGTAGAACATGGTGGCCCTGGTCTCCTCCGGTAGCTCTGGGAAGTCGTACTTCGGACCCGAAAGTAGGTCAGAGTATTGGTGAGCCTCAAGTGACGTCCTGGCCTTTCCATCGTCGCTGTACACTATCCACCCCTTCACGAAGGAGAAGGCGTCCTTGAACTTCTCTATCAAAGGTAGGAACTCGTCCCTCACTATTACGTAGCTGTCGTCGGCGTGTTTCATGGTGTAGAGCACCACCTCCGGCGGGTACCTCACGTTCACCGTGTGGAGGGTGGCCCCCATCATGGGTACGGCGAAGTAGAGCTCCATGTACCTCATTGTGTCCCAGTCTATCACAGCCACCACGTCACCTTGTCTCACTCCCACGTCGTGGAGGCCTTGGGCGAGCCTAGCCACCCTCTCCCTGAACTGAGAGAGTGTGTACCGCTCGTCCTTGTACACCACCTCGGTGTTGGGGTTCCTGGAGACCGCTGAATCGAGGAGGGACTTGATGTTCAACTGGTAATCGTACGCCATGCGGCGCTTTAGTGAGCTGGGTTTAAAATGTTTGATTATGAGCAATTTCCTCGCTTCTCTCCTTCGTCTCTTCCTCGCTTAAACTACTTTGAGCTGGGATAGAGAGTTTAACCTCGGCTTCCGTTCCACTGAGGTGGACTCTCCGATAAAGTTAAAGTGTATGGCCGTGAGCTCCCACTATGAACGTCGTTGTTTTGGTGGACAGTCTGTTGCGTAGGACTTATCCGACAGACTTAGTTGCCCAGGTCGGGGGAGAGAAGGTCTTTCAGTTCCTCACGGAGGATCCCTTCTACATCTCCTTGAGGAGGGAGGGGGTGAGCGTAGTGAGGGGCAGGGCGCCGACGGCAGACGTGGAGGTGGAGGGGCCGTCGTCGGTCGTCGAGGACGTCGTCCAGGGTAAGGTCAGCCCCGTCGACGCGGTGCTCAGCGGGGCCCTGAAGGTTAGGGGTGACCTCGCGGCCGCGGGTAGGCTAGCCTCAGTGGTGAGGAGGGTGATGTGATGAAGGTCGTGGTGGTAGGGGCTGGGGAGATGGGCCACGGCATAGCTGAGGTCTTCGCAATCGCCGGCCACTCCGTCGGAATGGTCGACGTTAAGCGGGAGTTCCTAGAGAAGGGATTGGGGAGGATAAGGGAGAGTCTGTCAAAGCTGGAGGAGAAGGGCAGACTCAAGGAACCCTCCTCGGTCGTTGTGGCCAGGATCTCGACGTCCACCGACCTGGAGGCTGCTGTGAGAGACGCGGACTTCGTGGTTGAGGCGGTTCCCGAGGTGGTGGATCTCAAGAGGGACGTGTTCAGGAGGCTCGACTCGTCGACGAGGCCCGACGCTATTCTGGCCTCCAACACGTCGAACATAAGGATCACCACCTTGGCGGAGGCCACCTCTCACCCGGAGAGGGTGGTGGGAATGCACTTCTTCAACCCCGCAGTTGTGATGCAGTTGGTCGAGGTAATAAGGGGAGAGAGGACTAGCGAAGACGCGGTTCAGAGGACGGTTGAAGTGACGAAGAACATAGGAAAGGTCCCAGTAGTGGTGAGGAAGGACGTGCCAGGGTTCATAGTTAACAGGATAAACGCTGCTGAGACACTCTTCTTCTGCCTCCTCGTCCAGAGGGGGATCAATGTCCAGGACGTGGACTCCACGGCCCGGGCCCAGGGACTACCCATGGGTCCATACGAGCTCATGGACTTCGTTGGGATAGACGTGGCCTACCACTCGCTGGAGTACTTCGCTAAGGAGGTCTCGCCAGATTACGGGCAATGCACTGTCCTCAGGGACATGGTGAACTCTGGCTCACTCGGGAAGAAGAGCGGTAGGGGCTTCTACGACTGGTCCAAGGGAAGGCCGGAGGTGAGGGGGAACCCAGGTACGTTGGATTTAGCAGACGTCATCGCGATAGAGATAAACGAGGCGGTGAAGCTCGTCGAGATGGGGGTGGCCTCTCCCCAGGACGTGGAGACCGCAGTGAAGTTGGGGATGAACAGACCCTTCGGTCCGATCTCGGCGGCCAAGGCCTTCAGGAGCTCCGAGGTGGCCGAGAGGTTGGAGAGGATATCTAGAGAGCTCAACTCTACCGTGTTCTCCCCCGCCCAATCCATAAGGGAGGGCAGGATGAGGGACGTCCTTGAGGGGAGGGTGCAACAACCCACCACCGACGCCGTGAGACTGGAGAGGATGGGTAAGGTGGCGTTGCTGAAGATCAACAGGCCAAGGCTGAACCTCATAAACGGAGAGGTCATAGAGGCGCTGGACAGGGCGATCGAGCAGCTCTGGAGCGACCAGTCCGTGACGGTGGTTCTGGTGACCGGTGAGGGAGAGAACACCTCCGCCGGCGCCGAGCTCTCCTCTTTCTTCAGGGACCCGTTCCAATTCCTGGAGTTCGGGAGGAAGGGAGAGAGGACGTTCAGGAAGCTATCCGAGATTCCAAAGGTGACCGTGGCCCTGATGAAGGGCTACGTGCTTGGAGGAGGGTTAGAGCTTTCCCTGGCCTGCGACATAAGGCTGGCCACAGAGGACGCGCAGGTGGGTTTCCCCGAGGTCGGACTTGGCCTAGTGCCGGGGTGGGGAGGCACGCAGAGGCTGGCGAGACTGATCGGTGCCAGCAGGGCCCTCTTCTACGTCCTCACGACAGAGAGGATGAGTGGCAAACAGGCGGCGGAGATGGGCTTGGTGAACAGGATCGTGAAGGACGAGGAGGAGGCCCTCAAGTTCGCTTCGGAGTTGTCGGATCGCGTGGCCCCGGTGGCTGCCGCCCTAGCCAAGAGGTTGATAAACAAGGCCGCCGAAGTTCCGTCCGACGTTGGCCTCGAGATGGAGTCCTTCGCCTCCGGGGTGCTCTTCGGCACCGAGGACCTCAAGGAGGGGATCTCGGCCTTCATGCAGAAGAGGAAACCTCAGTTCAAGGGGAGGTAAGTGGACGTTTACGTGGTGGACTTCCTCAGGACCGCCTACTCGAGGTCCAGGCCCAACCAACCGGAGAGGGACGTGTTCAACTCCATCAGGATGGACGAGGCCATGGCGGAGCTCATAAAGGCCTCCCTCAGGAGGACTAGCGTGGACCCCAAGGACGTTGGCGACGTGATAGTTGGGTGCGCGCTGCAGGTGGGGGAGAATTGGAGCTTCGGTGGAAGGCACCCAGTACTCCTGGCAGGACTACCTCCAGAAGTGCCGAGCTTCGCCCTCGATAGACAGTGCGCCTCATCCATGAACGCTGTGTCCGTGGGGGCAATGGAGATAGCCACAGGTAACTCGGACGTGGTGCTAGCGGGTGGGTACGAACACATGACTCACGTCCCCATGGTGAACAACCCACACTTCGAGCCCAACTACAGGCTGTTGACTAGGCCAGAGTACCTCAAGTATCAGATGAGCTCAGGATACGTCATGGGACTAACGGCGGAGAACCTTGCTCAAGAGAGCGGGATAAGTAGGGAGGAAATGGACAGGTTCTCCCTAAGGAGCCACAGGCTAGCCCACAAGTACACCGAGGAGGGGTGGTTCAGGGAGGAGATCCTGCCCCTCGAGGTGGAGCACGAGGGGAAGCTGATAAAGGTTGACAGGGACCAGAGCATAAGGCCCGACACAAGCGTGGAGAAGCTGGCCGAGCTTCAACCCGCGTTCAAGCCAGGAGGGGTGATCACTGCGGGCAACTCCGCTCCATACAACGCGGGGGCGTCGCTGGTCATGTTGGCCTCGGAGGCCAAGGTCAACCAGTACGGCCTCAAGCCCCTGGCCAGAATCAGGGCGACGGCCTGGGCGGGGGTTCCTCCTCACGTCATGGGCAAGGGGCCTGTTCCGGCCAGCAGGAAGGCCCTGCAGAGGGCCGGGTTGAAGGTGGACGACGTGGACTTCTGGGAGATCAACGAGGCGTTCGCGGTGGTAGTGCTTTACGCTCTGAGGGAGCTCAACGTTCCAGAGGAGAGGGTGAACGTCCACGGCGGCGCAATCGCCATAGGCCACCCACTGGGAGCCACCGGAGCGAGGCTGGTGGGGACGCTGTCTAGAACCCTCCACGAAAGGAAAGGTGGGACGGGGGTGGCGACGCTGTGCGTGGGTGGAGGACAGGGTTTCTCCATCGTTCTTGAGGGGGTGTGACGTGTGATACCCGAGAACTTGGACGAACTCAGGAGCAAGGCGAGGGAGTTCGCGATCCGCGAGTTCACGGAGGACAGGATCAGGAAGTACGAGGAAGAGGAGAAGTACCCGGAGGAGATAAGGAGGAAAGCGTTCGAGGCCGGCTTCCTTAACATGAACGATCCGTGGGGGATGTTGGTGGCCATGGAGGAGTTCTGCAGGGTCGATCCAGGGCTTGGGATATCGGCTCTAAGTGCAGCCTTCGGTTCCGAGGTAATCATGCTCTTCGGTAGCGACTACCTGAAGAGGAAGTACCTAGAACCGGTGCTAAGGGGGGAGAAGATAAGTGGGTTCGCTGTCACCGAACCGTCGGCGGGAAGTGACGTCGCTGGTATAAAGAGCAGGTTGGAGAGGAGAGGTAAGGGGTGGATCCTGAACGGAGAAAAGATATTCATCACCAACGGGACCGTGGCCGACCACTTCTACGTCCTCGCCAGGAGTTCTCCACCTCCCTCCCCTGAGAAGAGACATCACGGGATGACGATGGTGGTGGTGGAGTCCTCGTGGCCTGGGTTCGAGGCAACCCAGATGAAGGGTAAGTTGGGCATGAGGGCAACCAGCACAGCTCACATAAAGTTTCACGACGTAGAGGTCCCAGAGGAGAACGTCATAGGGGAGGAGGGGAAGGGATTCTACTACGTCATGACGTTCTTCGACATAAGTAGGATACACGTCGCCACGCAAGCCCTCGGGATAGCCCAGGGTGCACTCGACTCCTTCGTGGAGTACGTGGTGAGCAACGGCCTAGGGAACAGGGAGAGCTACCAGTTCGCCATAGCAGAAGCTGCCACTAGGGTCCACGCCGCGAGGCTCCTCACCTACGACGCGGCGGATAGGTTGTTCAGGTTCTCCCCCGATCCCGTGAGGACAAGCATGGCCAAGTATTTCGCGGGAGAAACTGCAGTTCACGTCACAGACTTGGCGCTTAGGTACACTGGGCTTAGGGGCCTGACCAGTAGACTCGAAAAGTTCTACAGGGATGCCAAGATCGAGGAGATCTGGGAGGGAACTAACGAGGTCGAGAAGCTCGTGATATCTAGGATGCTTCTGAAGGGGAAGAGGTGATCGAGACGTTCACGGAAGATCAGTTACTTCTGAGGAGCACGGCCAAGGAGTTCGCAGAGAGAGAACTCTCCCATAGGGCGGAAAGGGTGGAGGCCGAGGGGGTGGACGCCGAGCTCAGGGAGAAGTTGGCCTCGGCAGGTTTCCTAGGTGCAACCGTCCCCTCCAAGTACGGAGGGGCGGAGCTCGACAGCGTAGGGTTCATGTTGGCGTTGCAGGAAATGGCCAAGGTGTCCCCCACTACCGCGCTCTTCGTCCTCATACAGAACTTCGCGGGGAGGGCGCTGGCCACGGCCAAGTTGGGAGATTCGTTTCTCCCCGACGTAGTGTCTGGGAAGTTAGTCGCTACGGTGTCGCTCGAGGACGCCCTAGGACAAGGGGAACCCCTGAGGGTCGAAGGAGATAGGGTGAGGGGAGAGAGGAACTACCTCCTGCTACCGAAAGCGGACGTGGTGTTAGTCCAGGGACCAAAGCTGTTGATAGCGTTAACGGAGGGGATCCGAGAGGTGAAGAGGGAAGTTAGCCTGGGCTTCAGGGGTCTGGGGCTCTCGAAGGTTGTGGTTGACTCTCCTCTGAGGACCTTCACGGAGGTGGATGGAGACTTCCTGGGAAACCTGCTCTACGGAGCTTCGCTGGAAGTTGCCGCTATAGCCCTCGGGATGGCACAGGGTGCGCTGCAGAGGGCGATCGACTACGCGAGGTCTAGGAGGGCGTTCAATGCCCTGCTCGCGGAGTTTCAGCCCCTGGCCTTCGAGTTACTTCAGTACGATTCGGAAGTGAGGGCGATTGAGAGGTTCGTCTACTCAGTTGAGAAGGACTCGATCGAGGCCGGGGAGGCCAAGCTCATGGCCTTGGACCTAGCCCGGAGGACGGCCAGGATGTCGCTACAAGTCCACGGAGGGTACGGCTACTTTGAGTACACAGGAGTGGAGAAGTTCTACAGGGACTCCGCCGCCTTGGAATCGCTGACCACCCACTACCTCGGGGAAAGGGCCAGGTTAGCCAACTCGTTACTTGGGGTGGAGCCCAAGTACTGACAAGGCTTAAATGCGAAGAGGTCGTCGTCAAGTTTTTCCTGTTCGCTTTGGTTTTGGATAGCTGAGGGCCCGCTAAGGCAAAGACAATTACGTGACGAGATCCAGAGAAGATTTCCTCAAGTCGAGGGGAAACTTTGGAAGTGACGTTTCTGGTCTCCATCCTATTTCCTAGCAACGAGCGGACAAGTAACGCTTGAGGTGTAAAAGAGTGGAGAGTCAATGAAAAGAATAACACCATTCCACTCCCATTCAAATACGAGATTTACAAAGTCGGGGGTTGAGGGGGCGGAAAGCCTCGCCCTTCACGGGGGTGAACAGCCCCCTTGTATTTAAATACTTCTTTGTGAAATTTCTCTTAGTGGTACTAACGACGCTCCTCCCCAGCTCGAAAGAGGGCTTAACGGGACTGTGGGAGGAGCAACCATCGTCTCTCTTCTCCTTAAGGGACTAGAGCTTTGCGATGAAAGTCCCCTCCTCTTCAAATGGGAGTGGACCTCTGATCCACTCGACTGCCCACCAAACGAGAGATGTAAACCCGAACCGATGGTGGGAACGACGATCCCTCTGGGAGGGAACCATCGCCCTTCCAGGGCGGTGAGAAAGTCAGCCAACGAGAGAAGTAGGAGATAAACTCCTCAAAGTAATGCAAGTTGGAGCGAAAGTGTAAAACGCATTGCTGACGTTGAGAACAATGCGGAAAAGAAGGAAATAAAACAACACCTACGATACTCAACAAATGTTGAAAGATCTGAAAATAGACTGAAGGGACAAGTTTGCTCCAAAGTATTAACAAATTGTGAACAACTAGCTACGGTATAACATCAACGCCCTTCACGAACTGAATAAGATGACGAAAGTGGGAAACTCAGTTATAAGAAGATCACAAAGATCATCAAAAACCAATGGGGTCTCGAAGTTGAGGAGATATACTAATTACTTTAAAAAAGAAAGGATAAAAGTACTCTTCATAGACCATTAGAAGGGGATATAAAAGGAGTGACAATAAAGAGAAATACTACTGGCTGGTACGCAATATTTCAGGTGAAGGTAGAAAAAGAAGCCTCTTGAAAAGACTGGGAAAGTGGTTGGAATAGACCTAGGGGTAGAGAAACTGATAACTACTTCTGACGGAACAGACTAGAGAATTCGAAGTCCTTTGATAAGGTTGAGGAGAGGATAAAGGTTTTGCGAAAGTCATTATCTAGGAAGAAGAAAGGTTCGAGAAACTGTGAGAAGGTCGAGGAAAAACTATCCAAACATCACGAAAATGTGAAGAATTTGACGAATGATTACGTAAACAAGGTGACTTTGTAGCTAGCAGAGCAATACGATGAGATCTACGTTGAAGATTTAACTTCAAGGGGGGTCAAGGGGACGGAAGTCCCCTTCAGCGAGGACGGATGCCCCCCTCGTAGAAACGTTTTGTGATAAAAACCCCAGTGTTTCCCAGACCTAACTGAAAGAGCTGGGTCGCACCCTAGGGGCTGGGGGAACTCACGCCCGTGGAGAGGAAACCCTCCGCGATCCCCCTTCCGTACTGTTCACAGAAAGGTTCCACTGAACCTCCGCTACGGACGGGGATCGAGGTCCCTCCGGGAAGCAGGAAATCCCCACCGGGAGATGCCCCGTCCGCGAGGGCGGGGTAGTTCACGGCTAGGTCAATCCTCTATTACCATCCCCGTGACGACCTTCATCGGACGTCAACTCTAAAACGATCGAAAATCCTTAGTTTTTGAAGGTCAGGAGGGGAAGTCAGGGGACTAAGAGGTTTCTGGGTAGAAGGCGACGGACCTATCTTGCGGATGTGCGTCACAGATCGAGGACCTCTCCTTCCATCCAGCGATCAGACCTGATTTGTGTGGGGGAACGGGTAAGTAACGAGCCAATATAGTTCTGTAAAATGGATCAATATTGTTGAAATGTATTTGCTTCAATAAGGTAGTAGTTAAATAGTAGCTATTTTCACTTGGGTTATATTGCTATATATTCGTAAATAGGGACTAAGTATCTGTCAAGATCTCTAGAAAGAATTACCAATTGGCGCCACTCCTAGGAAGGAGACGAGTTTGAGCGAGGAGGTAGGCCACCATCGACCTGAGACATCCTCGGCCCCTCGAGCTACTGTGAACTGTTTACTTAGATTTACTCAGGGCTTCTGTAAGGAGCCGCTCCACAGGGACTTGCGCGTTCACTTCTCGTCGACTACCTTGTTCCGCATCAGTCCTATTTTCTCTATCTCACACTCTAGGACGTCACCGTCCTTCAGGAAGAAGGGAGTGGGATCGGGCTTCCTGAAGGCGGCCACTCCAGATATGGTTCCTGTGGATATCATGTCTCCTGGGTTGAGGGTGACCCACGAATACCTGGACACTATCTCCTCTATTTTCACGCTGAGCCTTGAGGTCGACCCTACCTGTCTTGGGTCACCGTTCACTCTGAGCTCCATTGCCAAGTTGTGAACGTCTCCTATGTACTCCTTGGGGACTATTGCGGGCCCAAGGACCGTGAACGTGTCCAAATTCTTCCCGAAGTTGAGGAGACCGTTCTTCATTTCTTCCCTCTGGATGTCCCTGGCAGTGACGTCGTTGAATATCGTGAATCCGAATATGGCGCTGAAGGCCTTTCCAACCTCGACGTTCTTTACCTTCCTGCCGATCACTATCGCGAGCTCGAGCTCGTGGTCCAGCTGCTTGACGAAGTGGGGCTTCACTATGTTATCGTCGTGCCCTATCACCGCGTCCGGGTTCTTCAGGAACGAGATCCACTGAGGGATGGGGAACGGCCAGCCGGCCTCCTTACCTTCCTGGGCGTGCTCCCTGAAGTTGCCAGCCGTGTGAATGAACTTGCCCGGCCTCAGGGGGGCCTTGATTTCCACCTGACCTAGGTCGAACACGAAGTTCTCCCCTCTGGTCCCCTCACTGACCTTCCCTCGCTCAGGACGTCCACGAAGTACCTGAAGACCCTGTCCAGGTGTTTCACAGCGCCTTCTCCCCTCCTCACAAGGGTCAACATGTCGGTGGGGGCGTAGTAGGAGGAGAACTCGTCCCTTTCCAGGTCCGGGCTGTCGTTCCACATGAAGAACCTGCTCGCAACGTTAACATCGACTACCTTGTTCCCAACAACGAAACCTGTCCTCCTGATCTTCAAGTTGGGCTCTGCGTACGTCACTAACCTAAGTATAGGTGGGGACTCCTTAGTGTATTTTCCATATATGGAGGAAGCCATGTGTTCACACTTTCCTTTGACGTTTTTAAGGTTGTCTCACTTGCGTCTAACTTCTTCCCTTGTCTTCGACAGTATGTCGAGCGAGGTGAGGACGTAGACCTTGGTGCAGTTGTGGAGGTCCGACACACTTATGTACTCCCTATCCTTGTCTGATAGTCCTAGGGAGGGAAGTCTCTTCGCACCGGATGGCCCGTAGTTCACGGCCTTGGCTCCCAACGCGTTGAAGTTGGGCGCGTTCGAGTACCAGAGTTCGTACGTGAGTTCGGGTTCCGTCCCGAAAACCTTCTTGTGGGACTGAACCAGGGACCTCACAATGTACTCGTCCTCAGAAACTTCGGTGGGTACGTTTATGGCGTACGGGGTTGACTCTAACTTAAGTCTCGGGTCCTCTGCGTTGAGTTTGGTCACAAGCTGGTCCACCTCCTCCTTCACGTCGAGGGGAGTCCAGTTGGGAGGGAACCTGATGTCCAAGTAGAGTGAGACCGAGTCTGGGGTCCTCGCCGCCTTCCACGGCCTACCTCCTTTCACCGCCGCAACGTTGACTATCCCCTTGTATCCCTTGTAGTTAGTCTTCTCCTCGAACTCTTTCCTCCACTTCTTCAGAGTCTCGATCACTTTAGGGAGTTGCTCTATCTTGTTCTCCACGTCCCTCGACCACGCGGTGTGGATCACCGTACCGCCCGTGAGGCTGAGCTTCACCCAGAAGGACCCGAAGTGCCCTATCATTATCTTCAGGCCCGTGGGTTCGCCGAGTACGACGAAGTCTGAAAGTAGTCCGTGGGAGGACGCGTACCTCGCCCCAGTTCCGTATCCCCTGTACTCCCTCCCCACGAACTCGTCCACCTGGGACGACTCTATCTCCCCGCTTGTCGCGGATATCACTAGGTCTCCCTCAATCTCCTTCCTGAGTCGACCAGGGCTTTCGCCGTGATCAAGTAGGCCGCCAGGGCGCTCTTCATGTTGAAGCTCCCGGCCCCAAAAATCCATTGGTCGTTTTCGATCTCCTCTACCCTCGCCTTTGAGGTGGTTGCGCCACCCCTCATGAACTCCTCCGCTCCAGTGAAGGAGACGTCCAAGTGTCCGTCGAACTGGAGAGTGGGTCCTCCCCCCTCACCCTTCAGTATCCCAATCACGTTCGGCCTCCCCTCCTCCACTTCCTGCCATATCACTTTCAAACCCAACTCCCTCATCTTGTCTGCAACGTACTCGCCCATCTCCTTCTCGTGTCCCGTGGGGCTGGGTATGTTGACCATCTCCGTCGTGACCTTTACTAGTTCCTGGCGATCTATTCTATTGATTACGTCCTCTAGCTCTACTTTCATTTCCAAAGACCAAGGAGAATGATGAAGGAGGCCTATTAAAGGGTGATCCTTTTCTCAGCCTATCGCTATCGGCCTGACGAGAGAGGCCTCCCCCCCAACTATCTTGAGGGGGAGAATGAAGACCGTGGTGACCCACTTCTCGTCCTTAGAGAGCTCCTCCAAGTTTATGCTCTTCATCATGAGTCTCCCGTTATCTGAGAGAACTATGTTGTGAACCTCGAAGGGCTTCGGAACTCCTGCAGCTAGATTGTCTACGGCTACCACTTTCGCCCCCCTGTCCACCAACCACTTGGCGGCCGCCGCTCCTAGCCCTGCGAAGTCGTGGAGGTACTTTTCCCTGTCCGTCCTAAAGAACCTCGAGTAGCCCGTTCTAACGAGAACGCAGTCCCCACCCTTCAGTTCCGCACCCTCCTTGGACAGAGCCTCCTCCAGGTCAGTAGGTGTTATCTCGTACCTCTCTGGAAGGATGTCGAGCTTCTTGGCCTTGGGGACGTCGAATAGAACACCTCTCAGGACCAGTGGGGGTAGCGCATCCATTGTGAGCAACCCTTCAGGGAGGTTGGAGTAACCTTTGTCGGTCTCGTACTTGGTCACGTCGTGACCCATCACCTTAAGGTTCCTGGACATGTGGATCGGTAGATCTATGTGCGTGCCGGCATGCATTGACGTGACTATGAGGCTAATGGAATCGGCGAACCCCGGCGCGACACTTTGGAAAAGGTCCTTCGTGTGTTCGTGGTACCTGTAGAGGAAGAAGAGAAACGGAGGGTCAGCCGGGTGAACTGGCATCCCCCACCAGTAGGGTTGTCCGAGGTCGTACACTTTAGCTTTACTCACAATTGAGAAAACCTCTTCTCCGAGCCCCATGCGAGGTGATTGCACCTTTCCCTTAAAAAGAGAGGGGTCTAGCGGAGTTTAGTGTCTTTCTATAACTAACTTCTACTCCTCTACTCCTCGAGTGTAAGATGAAAAGTGAAGTCTCGCAACTATTGGTGTCCCATAAGATGTGAAGAATCCGGCAAAAAGTTATTTAACCTTGAAACAGTGTTATTAATACGATGAAGAAGGGGGAAGAAAATAAGGACCCTCTAAGTAAAGCAGGAAATCCAGGTGCTGAGAGTTCACCTACTGGTTCTCCCGAAAAGACCGGAGAGAAGACCGCTCCATCCAAGGAGACGACCGGTTATGTAGTGTTAGCGGCCCTCCTCATTTATTTAGGGTGGGGACTCATCAACACCGACGGGAACCTCATTCTAATATTGTCAGGACCCATAACATCAACACTTCATCTTTCTCTTCAGCAGTACTCCTATGTGATATCTGGAGGTTTCTTCGCTAGCTTCGTCGTCAGCCTCATCCTAGGTCCCTTAGGGGATAGACTCGGAAGAAGGTTCATTCTCCAGTTCACCCTGGTGGGAACGGCCTTCTTCTCTATGCTGCAGTATTTCATAAATGGATTTCTAAGCTGGTTCGGAATACGTTTAGCTGCGGGGGCTTTCACGGGAGGAGAGTGGGGTGCGGGTTCAACCTTATTGAGCGAGGTGGTAGGCAAGAGGCTGAGGGGACTCGCACTCTCCATAATGCAGTCAGGGTGGGTCTTCGGCTATGGACTAGCTAGCGCTATAGCCCTCTTCACCATTTCTACCTTCGGTCCGACCTACGGTTGGAGGGTGGCGTTCCTTTTTGCCTTTCTTCCGGCGCTCCTAGTCCTTCTCCTACGAGGACTTAAACTTAAGGACTCTACGAGGTTCGAGCACCTCAAGGCAGTCAGAGAGGCCAAGAAGAGAGGCGATACAGAGACCTTGAATAGGCTACTTCAACAATATAGCGTGAACGTTAACCAACTCGGTCGCGGACAGTATGGGCAGTTATTGGCCAAGGACCTACGCAGGACCACTTTAGTCTTAGCCTTCTGGAACTTCCTAACCACTGGTATAGCTATAACTGCCAACAGCTTCCAACCTATATACTTCCAGGACGTCAAAGGGTTTCCGTATGTAGAGCTAGCTACGATGTTCACCGTGGTCTCTTTCGCTGGGATCATAGGTTACATTATAAACGGTGTTCTTAACGATTGGATAGGCGCCAAGTACTCAATTATAATCTTCGCATTGATAGAGTCCATAGGGATTTACCTCCTTACCTTTGACGTTGCTCACAGTTTGTTGACCCTTTACGCTTACTACATACTGTTCTTCTTTACAGAGAACGGCCAATTCTCAGCCTTGGTGAGGTTGAACTCAGAGGCATTCCCCACTAGGGTTAGGGCAACAGGTGCTATATGGGGAGGAGCGTTCTGGAGTCTAGGACAAGCAGTATGGCCTCTTCTCTTCGCAGCATTAATACCGGCCCTCTCCTTTAACGGAGCCTGGCTATGGGTAGAGGTGGTGCCAGAACTGTTGGGGCTTGTGATTTTGGGAGTAGTAATGAAGAATATACCGCCTAGGAAGGAACTAGAGGAGATAGCTATCTGAATCTAATTTTTTAAGGAACTTGTTTTTTATCTCTCTTCCTCCATCTCACTAACTCATGTCTCAAACCGTGTTATCGGAGAAAAGGGGTAACACCCTCGTTCTAATTCTAAATAGACCTGAGACCCTCAATGCCATGAACCTAGAAATGCGTAGGGCGCTCTTAGGTCTCTTGAGGGACGCCGAGGCAAATCCAGAGATCAGAGCCGTCATTATAACTGGGGCAGGAAAGGCCTTTAGCGCGGGTGCCGACGTGAACTATCTGCTCTCTCTAGATGAGACTAATGTAAGAGAGTATGTAACGTTCGTCCACAGTCTGCTCGACTATGTGGAGTCCTATCCCAAGCTTACGATCGGAGCAGTCAATGGGGTGGCAGTAGGTGGTGGATTGGAACTCTTGCTGACCCTGGATTTAGTAGTGGCGAGCAGCGAGGCCAAGTTTGGACAAACCGAGCTCAACCTAGGCTTGATTCCTGGAGGAGGAGGAACGCAGAGACTTCCTAGGTTAGTGGGACTCAGGAAAGCCAAGGAAATGATCTTTACAGGTGGACTAATCGACGCTGATGAAGCTCTCAGATTGGGGCTTGTTAATAAGGTAGTTCCACGAGATCGGTTAATGGAGGAGTCGCTTCTTTTGGCTGGTAAAGTAGCTGAGAAAGACGTCAAGTCCCTAGCCGCAGCTAAAGCCAGTCTAAACAACTGGGGTAAGATGACCATCCAGGACGGATTGAAATATGAAGCCTCCCAGTACGCTCAGACTCTCCTCAGACCTGAAGTGAAAGGGAAGCTAGCAGAATTCCTCCATAGGAAGTGAGTTGCGAAAATAGCTAGGATATAGGTCTAGTTTAGATCTCACGCGAAAAAGTCACCGCTGAATTATTCTCTTTTATTATTTTTAAAATTTTAGTATATTAAACATTCTTGGAGTGGAACGTTTAAGCCTTGATGCAATTAGACTGCTGGTCGTGGGTGGACGTTCGAAAGCTGATATCGTTCTATATCTTCAGCGAATCGACTGTCTAGCTTTCACATGAACTGAATTTCAGGCTGCCATTAATCTTAGCTTCAGTAGATCTTTACCTAAATGTTGGACTAATTTTTGTAAAGCGGGACTGTCTAGAAGACACTCATCACTAAACTTTTGAAAGTAATGAGACCCTCCTCTTTATGTCTTATGTAATTCTTTATCTGAGCGGAGTAGAGTTAAGGAGGTGGAAGTCGCCACCCATGAGGAACGGATGGAGCGTCTTAATTAGAGTCGAGGTTTTTATCACGATATCGTCTTAATATCACACGTAGAGTTCAGCCCTATACCCACAAACGATCAGTTGTTGGAGGTGTTGAAGGCCCAGCTGAAGTTGTTGTCAGAAATACATGATACCGGCGTGGCAGAATTCTGCTCTTGCAGGTAGATAGAGAGGTTTACATGGAACTAACTGGGGTAGTTCTATCTTAAGGAAACGAACCTTAGAATCCATTACTTCACTCACGAATTGTACAACAGGTCTCCCTTCACGAAGCCGAAGGAGATGTCCTTAAACTGCCTAGCGCGGATTCCTAGTAGAGAACAAACGCAATTATTTCTCTATGCTCATGAAGTGTGGAAGATACTTAAGGTTCAGAAGCGATAAAGAAGAAGCTACCAAGTTGAGGTCGTTCAGTTCGAGCGAGATAGTTGGTATGGGGACTTCCTCCTCGATCAGGTATAATAGAAACTAGTTCCTCACGAAAACATACATTCGCATTGGAGGGTTACGAGTTTCCTCAAACTACTCAACACGAACTAGATCTTAGAGATAAGTGTTAGGATCGAGAGGCCCTTCCCAGCTTCGAACCAAGAGTTCCCAACCCGAGACCTCACGAGAAGGCACCTAAGAACGTGGAGAAGTTCAAGACCCACTCGAGGGAGGAGTCCCTAAGGATCAGTTCGCTGAGATACACTAGACACTACGCCCTCGAAGACCTCATGCAGAGTGTCGGTCTAGGGAAGGATTTCTATGGAATTCCTATTTACTTACCTGCTAGGTTTCTGTTGCTGTGGCAGGTACTGCCCTTATATATCTGGACCGTTTCTAGTTAACCTTGTTTAAATATACTTTTACAGTACTTCATGCATTCTAGACTTACGAAACCTTATTTCAGTAATGTAAAAGAGTAAGGAGTAAATACTTCTTTTCCAGTGAGATTATCATTCCGAGGAATTCAGTTTGAAACGAGTGTCAGACTAGTTTTCGATAATTATCGAAAAAGAACGACCTTGTCACAAGTAAAGAACTAACACGGTTTTCCTTATCTGAAGGGTTCCTAAACTTTAAATCGTCTGGGAGTTGAGTTCAGAAGTATGGACACCTCGCTCATCGACCTCATGACGAGGAACATACACCTCGCTGCATGCTCCCACGCTCCTCCATACAGGGAGATGTTTGAGAGTCTTGAAAGATATAAGAACGACCTAATGGAGTTTGGTAACCCTTGGGACTTGTGGGTGGAGAGGGTGAAGGAAGCTAAGATCCTTTTCTCTCGCCTGATTGGGGCGTCTCCTGACGAAGTCGTACCCCATTTCTCCGTATCTTCAGCGCTAGGGGCTCTCCTCAGTTCCTTTGAGTACGGAACAAGGGATCAGATCGTCGTTAGTGACATGGAGTATCCGACCACTAACTTCATCGCCTTGGCTCAAACGAAGTATGGGGCAAAGGTGATCACTCTTCACCATGCGAACTACAAACTGAGCATTGAGGACTACAGCAAAGCCTTAACAGAGAGAACGCTGTTAGTGAGTGCTATACACGTGAGCTCGCTTAACGGCTTCAAACAAGACGTAAAGGCCATTATCGAGGAGGCGCACAAGGTCGGTGCGTACGTCTACGTCGACGCCTATCAGTCTGCTGGAAACACTTCGATAGACGTGAGGAAGTTGGATGTCGACTTCCTTGCGTCAGGAACTCTCAAGTACCTCCTAGGGCTCCCTGGCTTGGCTTTTCTCTACGTAAGGGGAGACATAGTGGACCGTCTGCGTCCGACGTATATAGGGTGGTTCTCGCAGAGGGATCCGTTCAAGTTCGGGGCTGAAGAGTTGGATTATGCCGATGGAGCGGACAGGTTCCAGTCGGGAACGTGGTCAGTACCCGCCATTTACGCGTCCATAGCTGGGATGAAAAAGATACTCGATGTTGGAGTTCAAAGAATAGAAGAGAAGGTGAAGGTACTGACTACTTCTGCTATTGAGTTGGGGAAGGAGAGGGGCTTGAAAACGATCACTCCAGAGGAGGCGAGGGAAAGGGGGGCGATCGTATCCTTCGTTGTAGACGATCCCCACGGTCTAGAAAACGAGTTACGAAGGAAGGGAGTTGTTACCTCCAGTAGGGGCATTGGTCTGCGACTTGCACCTCACTTCTACAACACTAAAGACGACCTACTGAGGGCCGTGGAGCTAATCTCCGAGCGAAGTGTTAAATGAGCCACACTCTCGGGTCACCGCTTAGTTACAGACCTAGATGCGGAATCGAAACTTTGACTACAGAGTTAGTATAGGAGGAAGAAGCCGGCATTCACGCAACTCTTATCGTCCAATACCAACTCTTAAGGATCTAGGGCCAGTTGTGCGCACTCGCGAAGTTTATGTAACTCTTGGGCTTACGAGACGACTTAGCCCCAAGATTTCAAATGAGTAATTGCCGTTTGAGATAAAAAGTTTATAGGCAGTACATTGCAATCCTCCTCCATGTCTCTAACCACGTCGGTTGAAGTCAAGGAGGCACAGAGGTACGTCGGAAAGCCGATCTTAAGGAAAGAGGCCCCATTACTCCTTCAAGGGAAGGGCGTCTTCACGGACGATGTGACCTTGCCTGTTAAGGTTTATCACGTGGCGTTCGTGAGGTCCACCTACGCTCATGCGAGAATAAGGGCGATCAACGTAAGCAGGGCCTTAACGTCACCTGGGGTAGTTGCAGTCTTCACTGGGGAGGACTTCAAGGACTTTCCCATGGGCTACTGGATGCACCATCCAGGGATGGCTGAACCTAGGAGAACCCCCCTGGCCTATTCCAAGGTGAGGTATCAAGGCGAACCAGTTGCTATGGTTGTCGCTGAGAACCAATATCAGGCTGAGGACGCGGCGGAGCTTGTTGACGTGGAGTACGATCCCCTTCCCGCACTGGTAGATCCTCTAAAGTCCTCAGAGAGCGACGTGAAGATCTTTGAGGAACTTAAGGACAACGTCCTTTTCAGGGACTCCTACACTTCGAGCGAGAGAGTCCGGGAAGTGGTGGACTCGGCCCCAGTGGTTATCGAGGAAGTCCTTAAGAACACTAGGACGTCACCTGTCTCTTTGGAGACTAGAGCCGCGATGGCGTGGTACGACGGCGAGCGGTTGAACATCTGGGCCTCGACTCAGTTCCCCCACGTAGTGAGGACCTACGTCGCTGAGACGTTGAACTTCCCTGAAAACAGGATAAAGGTCATGGTTGAAAACGTGGGCGGTGGTTTCGGACCTAAGTCGTCCGTCTTCGGAGACGAGATGGCCGTTTACGCCGCCGCCCTGAAGCTGAAGGTTCCTATAAAGTGGGTGGAAACTAGAACGGAGCACATGCTTATCACGGGGCACGAAAGGGATCAGTACCATTTCGTTAAGGCCGGCTTCACCTCCGACGGTAGACTCCTCGGCCTCGTAGACAGGATCGTCGCTGACTTAGGAGCTGGGACTGCGTTCTGGACCGAGGTTCAACCTGTCATGGTGGCCTCGGTCTCAGTTCCAGGGCCCTACAAGTTCGACAACTACTCCTTCGAAGTCTTGGGAGTGGCGACCAATAAGGCCCCCGTTTCCCCAAATATAGGTTTCGGGAGGCCGGTGGCTGCATTCGTCATGGAGAGAGTGATGGATATTGCAGCCAGGAAACTAGGGCTTAACGTTTTCGACATCAGGATGAGGAACCTGATCGATAAGGAAGACTTCCCTTACGTCAGCCCGGCGAAAGTTGTGTATGATAGTGGAGACTACAAGCGGGGACTCGAACTTCTTCGCTCCATGTTGGACGTACAGAAGTTGGAGGAGGAGCGAAAGGAGTTGAGAAAGAAGGGAAAGCTTTTGGGGGTGGGGATCTCAGTTTACTCCGAGTACACTGCTCCACCATCCTCTAGATTGAGCGGGGTTCTAGGATGGGAAGTGGGAGGATACGAGAAAGCAACTGTTAGGGTGGACCCCACAGGGAAAGTCCAAGTTCTATTGGGCGTAATGGACATGGGTCAGGGACACAGGACTGTCTTCGCCCAAATAGCGGCCGACTCCCTGGGAGTCAAGATGGATGACGTCTACGTCGTAGAAGGAAACACAGATGTAGATCCCTACGGTTTCGGGAGCTGGGCCAGTAGGGCGACTGTAACGGCTGGAAACGCAGTCATGTTGGCCTGCGAGAAACTCAAGCGAAAGATCCTCAGGATAGCAGCTCACCTGCTGAACTCGAAACCGGAGAACTTGACGATCGCGGAGGGGATAGTGAGGGACCAGAACAGTGGAAGGGAGATCAAACTAGCCGAGGTCGCAAAGATCTCGTATAGGAAAGTGAATCTGCTACCTCCTGGAGAGGAGCCGGAGCTAGAGGAGTCCGCGGTTTACGAACCCCCACAAGACATGACGGTCGTCAGTTACGCTTGGCACGGAGCTGTAGTGGAAGTGGATCCTGAAACCTTGGAAGTCAAGGTGGACAGGTACTACGTCGTTCACGATTCAGGAAAATTGGTGAACCCAGCTTTGGCTGAGGCGCAAGTGGTAGGTACAGTTATAGGCAACGGATTCCTTCAGACATTCAACGAACTCGTCTACGACTCTGACGGGAATCTAAGGACGACTTCCTTCTGGGACTACGTCCCTCCCACTGCTCAGGACGTCCCAGAGATCTTCGAACAAGAGCACTTGGTGAGTCCCTCGCCTACTCCAGGCGGGTTCAAGGGAATGGGAGAGGGAGGGGCGATCGGCGCACCTGCCGCGCTCGTAAACGCTCTTGACGACGCGTTATCGGAGTTCGGAGTGAAGATCACGAAGGTGCCCATATCTTGGAACGAGCTCTATGCCCTGGCTCTAAGAACTGGCGTACCAAAATGATTTAGAAACACCATTACCACAATATTTTTATCTTGATTTCTCGATCGAATTTAGGAAGGTGTAGTTTATGTCCGTTTCCTTCCTTTCATATAGGGAAATCCAGGAGAAGTACGGTTTCGATCTGAGGAGGAGGGAGCCGTACGATCCAAGGGAATTCGTGGACATGTTAACAAGGATATCCAGAGACTACTGGGCGGGCATCCATCATCCCCTTGTCAAAAAGTTCCTGAACGGTGAACTTTCCAAGGAACAGCTGAGGGTTTGGGCAGTGGAGGAGTACTGGTTTTACAGAGGTCCTAACTATTGGTCAGCTGCAGAGATAGCCAACTCGCCAGAGTTGGAGGATCAGGAGATCCTGATGGAACCTATAGCTACAGAGATCGGAACGGCGGAGAAGGAGGGCCACGTGAAACTATACCTCAGGTACCTCAAGGCGTTGGGAGTGAGTTACGAGGACTTAATTAATACGCCTCTCCTTCCAACCACAATAGTTGCCGTGAGCGAGTTCTACAACATCTGCAAATATCTATCCCTAGGCGAGGCCATAGCAGCGGAGAAAATAGCTGGAGAGAACATCAACAAGGAAAGACATGCCCTCTACGTCGAGGCTTTCAGGAAACACTACAAGTGGATACCGGAAGATGCAATAGAGTTCCATAAGGAACACGTGACGGAGGACGTGAAGCACACCCAGATCGGGATTTACCTGGCGGAGAAGTACGCCTCCACTAAGGAGGCCCAGAACAGGATGTGGGACGCGGCAATGAGGTTCCTAGCCCTCCTTTGGACCCTCTACGAAGGCGTGTACCAGGTCGCCGTCAACGGCGTGAACATGCCGCGGTTCGCGGTCAATAGCACGTTCCCCATTCCCTACAGCGAAGTGAGCCAGATTCCTTTGAGGAGACCGGAGCTCTAAAGGAGCTGAATTTCTTGAGGCTCAAGGACAAGGTCGCAGTAGTCACCGGAGGTAGTTCGGGGATAGGCAGGGCGATAGCCCTCAGGTTCGCGGAGGAGGGAGCTAAGGTAGTAGTCGGTGACGTCCGTGAGGAACCACGGGAGGGAGGCAAGCCAACAGTTGAGGAGATCAACACCACCTCCCCTGGAGCTGGACTCTTCGTGAAGTGTGACGTCAGTAAGGAGGAGGACGTGAAACGATTGGTCGACGAGGCCGTTAGGAACTACGGCAAGTTGGACGTAATGGCGAACATAGCGGGAGTAATGATCAAGCGAAAAGCCATAGAGATAAGTGCGGAGGAGTTGTTGAGGGCCTTGTCGGTGAATGTGGCTGGAGTCTTTTACGGCTGTAAGTGGAGTATAAGGCAGATGTTGAAACAAGGGGAGGGAGGTAAGGTGATAAACATGTCCTCCAACTTGGCCGACGTGAGCCTCCCGGAGGTCTCGGTTTACTCAGCCTCCAAGGCGGCAGTGCTGGCGTTGACGAAGGGACTTGCGGTCGAGTACGGGCCTTACGGTATAAACGTTAATGCCCTGTGTCCGGGGGCTACCAAGACAGAGTTCACTAGGGCGTTCTGGGAGACTGAGGAAGGTTTGAGGGACTTGAGGAGCAGAACGCCTCTAGTCAAGCGAGGTGAGTTCCTTCTTCAACCTCGGGACATAGCTAACGCTGCGCTTTTCCTAGCGTCGGAGGAGTCTGACAGAGTGACAGGGGAGTGCGTTCTGGTCGACGGCGGATGGAACGCTTGGTGAGTCCAAGCATGCGAGAAACCGGCGCTGAACGGAGCGCTTTTAAGTCTAGTTTAGAGGGTAGGGGTTAATGTCAAACTACACTAATCCAGAGGACAGGGCAGAGAGCAGAGATAGGGAACTCAAAAAGACTCTGGGGTTCTGGCAGGTCATGTTTTTCGCCTTCAGCTCGATCGTGGGAAGCGGTTGGCTCTTCTCCGCCCTATATGCCTCTAGTACTGTGGGACCGGCCTCCATCATATCTTGGTTGCTGGGTTTCGTCCTCATCCTGTTCTTGACCCTAGTCTACGCTGAACTGAGCGGAATGCTACCGAAGTCTGGTGCGATAGTGAGGTACCCCCACTACACTCACGGTGGGTTGTCCTCGTTCCTGGTGGCCTGGGCATACATCCTCGGGGCAGCGACCACCCCAGCCATAGAGGGGGAAGCGATAACTCAGTACCTCTCGTCGATCTTCCCCTCCCTCACTTCAAACGGTTACCTGACGATCTGGGGCTTCCTTCTTGTCGCAGTGATGACTGTGATCTTCTTCCTCATGAACTACTATAGTGTCTACTTGGTTGGGAAGTTCACCGAAGCCATAGGTTGGTTGAAGATAGTCATCCCCTTGACTACGGCGCTTCTCGTCTTCACACTGTATTTCCATACGTCTAACTTCACCAATCTTCCTGGCGGGTTCCTCCCATACGGAGCCTCTTCCGTGGTTTTGGCGCTTCCGACTAGCGGAATAATATTCTCGTTCATAGGCTTCAGACAGGGCTTGGAGTACGGGGGAGAGGTTAAGCAGGCCCAGCGTAACGTACCGCTTGGGACCATAGCCGGCATGTTATTGGGCGCCTTCGTGTACATACTCCTCCAGCTAGCCTTCATAGGAGGAGTCGACTGGAAGGCGATCTCGACCTCTCCAGGCAATTGGGCCGCCCTGTCCAGCACCGTCCTATCTAATGGGCCGTTCTACGAGTTGCTTAAGTTGTCAAGCGTACCGGCGTTGGTCGCCTTTTCCGTGATACTGTTCGTCATGGCAGTAGCCTCTCCCTTACCAAACGTCGCCGTATATATGGGTACCACGGCTAGGGCCTTCTACGGTAGCGCAGCCGCAGGGAATTTACCGTCTTCCTTCCTCTCACTGAGCAAGCGTAAAATACCTTACGTGGGACTCATCGCCTCGCTTATCCTCGGCATAGTCTACACTATTCCCTACCCCACCTGGGTCTACATAGCCGAGTTCGGAACGCTGTCGGTTGTCATAACTTACATAGTGGCCGGACCCTCCCTCCTAACCTTGAGGCGGGTCGCTCCGGACGCGAGGAGGCCGTTCAGGTTACCTGGGGCCGTCCTAATATCCGCGCTCGCTTTCATAGGAGCTTACTTAATAGTCTATTGGGCGACGTTCTCGTTCCTGTGGGGTGTTTTCGCGGCAGTCATGTTGGGCTTCCCATTCTTCTTGATATACACCTCCTCCAACAGATATGGAGTCAGTAGGAGGTATGCCCTCACTATAGGGATACCCTACTGGGTGGTACTGATAGCGGCGACCTACTTCCTGGTGTATCAGAGGATAATCGTTCCTTATAATTCGACGAGTGGTGCAGGACTTCCAATCTCGCTGCAGTACGTTTGGCCGTTCGTGGTCTACATCGCTTTAATGGTGGCCCTTACCTTCGGAGGGATCTGGCTGATTCGAGGTCGAGCCAACGAGGAGGGCAGGATTCACATGAGGGCTGGCTTGTGGATGTTGGTTGTCTTGTTCTCTGCCGTAATTCTCTCTTACATAGGGCAGTTCGGGGTATTCAAGACTCCAATAGTGCCTTTCCCCTACGACACTATATTGGCTGCCCTAGTGAGCTTAGGGCTCTTCGTGTGGAGCGTGAGGAGCGGATTTAAAACAAATGAGCTGGAGGTCGCCTTGAAGACGTCCTCAGCAGACCAGGCAGGAAGCTAGGGAAATAACTGCATTGAGTTTTATTACCCTCCAAAACTCGTTTTTCTATGGTATGATATTAAAGGCCATACACGACTTGAGCGCCGAACTCAAGTCGTACATGCCTAGTTGGCCCACTAACCCTTTTCTTGTGGTGGAGCCGGTGGCTTTAGTTCCGAGGGACGGTTACTCCATGGAGAGATTAGCCGGTCTATCCCACACCGGTACCCACGTGGATTCCCCCGCCCACTTCTTCGAAGGTGGACAGAGCGTCGACGAGCTAGACCTGACTAGGTTAATGGGAGAGGGTTACTGCCTGAGGCCCCCACTCAGAGGAAGGGAGATCGGGAGGGAAGAGCTCTCTGGGATCTGGAGACCCGAATACGACGGTAAGATAGTTCTCCTGTACACGGGTTGGAGCTCGAAGAGGTCATTCACGCGGGAGTTCATGTACAATTTCCCCGGCCTGACTAAGGACGCGGCGGAGTTCCTCGTGGAGAGAGGTGTGAGAGCTGTAGGGATAGACACATTGAGTGTCGACCCTTACGCTAACGAGAAGTTCGAGGCCCACAAAGTTCTTCTGTCCCACGGAGTTCCTATAATTGAGGACTTGAGTAACCTCTCTGAGCTCCAGGAGGGGAAGAGTTACCTCGTTGCGGCCCTCCCCATCAAACTCAAAGGTGGGAGCGGAGCGATGGCGAGAGTAGTAGCCGTGGAGGTCGAGTGAGCTTGGGCTCGTACAGGAAGGAGCTTACCGTCTGGCACGTGGTCTTCTTCGCGTTGGGATCAATCCTAGGACCCGCGATCGCCTTCGCCCCCGTGTACGTTGTAGCTCTGGCGGGTCCAGGCGGGATAGTGGCCTGGTTCGTGGCGCTACTGATGATAATTCCTTTGGGTCTAGTCTACGCAGAGTTGGGGACCACTTGGCCACGGGCGGGGGGAGTGGCCTATTACCCTTCGAGGAGCAACGGACCGCTCACGGCATCTGTCAACGGTTGGGGTACGTTCGTGGGATACACGCTCACAGCTCCCCTAGTCATTTACACTGTGATAGAGTACCTCGCCTACTACTGGCCGACGCTATACACCAATGGTACCCTGACCTTCTTGGGGATTGGGGTGTCAGAGCTCTTCGTGGTCCTCTTCTTCCTCCTCAACACCGCCAGGGTCTCCAGAATGGGAGACGCGTTCAACGCTATGACAATCGCTACAGTGGTGTCTCTCCTGGCCCTAACGTTGGTCCTCTTGGTGTACCTCAAACCGTCCAACTTCAACGATCCGTCCTACGGAGGATTTCTTCCAGCAGGAGCCGTAGGATTGTTCTCGGCCCTCTCCCTAACGATATTCGGGTTCGGTGGGTTTAGACAGCCCATAGACTACTCCGAGGAAGTTAAGAACCCGGGCAAGGACATTCCAAGGGCGATCGTCATTTCCCTTGTACTCTCCGCGGTCATCTTTGCCCTCGAAAGCGTGGCCTTCGTGGGTGCCCTCTCCTGGAAGGCTATAGGGATATCCCCAGGTCAGTGGGGGGAGCTCTTCTCTCTCCCGTATCCATACGTATCTGAGGTCGTCGGTGTAGGGGCCCCCCTCCTAGTAATCCTAGTACTCTTCGTCGCAATAGTGGGTTCCCTCAAGAACGGCGTCATCTACACCGGTTCGTCGGCCAGAGTTGCCTACACCATGGCGGCCAACGACGAAATACTACCCGAGTTTCTCACGAAGTTGAACAGGAAGGGGATTCCCCTCAACGCCGTGATCCTCATGTTGGTCGTCACCGCCTTGATGATCGCCTTATCCCAGTCTCTCTCTTCCGTCATTTCAGTCGCCGTGGACGCTCTGTTGATCTCCTACGCTCCGAGCTGTGTGAGTTTAGCCGTGTTCAGGAGGTCTTTCCCTAGTCGGCCGAGGCCGTACAAGTTACCCGCTTACAAGGTACTCTCTCCCTTCGCGTTCGCAGTGGCCAGCCTTCTAGTGTACTGGACGGGGTGGTCGGCGGTGAGGTTGATAATACCCTTGAACTTGGCCGGACTTCTACTACTCGTCTTTTACAGTAGGAGGAAGGCCCTGACCCTGAGCGACGTTAAAGCCGGCATATGGTTCCCGCTGTTCCTCGCGGTGACGGCGCTGTTGTCGTTTTTGGGGAGCCAAATGTTCGGGGGCGTGGGAGTAATACCCTTCCCATTTGACAGTGTCCTCTACGTTGCAGTGTCCCTAGTGTTCTATTGGTGGGGATACAGATCCGGCGTCAAATATACGAGCTTTCAAAGCACAATAGGTTCTGAGGAGGCGGAGGGCGGTGAGCCTACTAGAGGAATTGAAGCGAGAACTTGATGGAATTGACGTTTCCATTGAGGAAAGGACAGACTTCTCGGGTTACGGGGTTAGTCCGCTAGCGGTGGTTTTCGCGGAGTCGGAGGACCACGTCGTCAGGACCCTGATTTTCGCCAATCGAAAGGGCCTAAAGGTAGTCCCGTGGGGAGGGGGCACTAGCGTGACTGGGGCTCTAAAGTGCGAAGGTTGCGTCCTACTCGACTTATCGAGAATGAGGAAAATAGTGGAGATCAACGACGTGGATTGGTACGTGAGGGTCCAGCCTGGGGTAGTGTTAGATGAATTGAATAGAGAACTGGAGAGGAGGGGTTTCTTCCTCCCTCCAGATCCCTCCAGCTCCTTCATGTGCACCGTCGGGGGGCAATTGTCGAGAACGCCGGAGGCATGAGGGCGTTTAAGTACGGGCCATTCAGGGAGTGGGTACTGGCCCTAAGGCTCGCATTGGCAGACGGAACCGTTATCAAGGTGGGGGAACCCCTCAGGAAGAACAGGGCCGGATACGATCTAGTGAGCCTGGTTGTGGGCAGCGAGGGCACGTTGGGAGTAGTAACAGAGGCTTGGTTACGGATTCGTCCCCTACCCAAACACGAAGAGGTGACTCTGGCGATCTACCCAAAGGACATCTTCGCCGTTGGAGAGATCGTGAAGGTGGTGAGGAAGTCCGGATTGGAGCCAGACCTCATGGAGTACATGGACGCCTTCGTCGTGAGGTCGGTGAACAAACAGATCGAGCCCATCTACTGGGAAGGAGAAGGGGGAGTCGTTCTCGTTCGGGGCGATAACTCCACATTAAGCGAAGTGGAGAGGTTAAGTTCTCCCTTCCTAGCTAGGTCCGAGGTTGTGGACGGAGAGGTGGGAAGGAAAATGTTGAACGGAAGGTCACTAGTAGCGATAGCTGTGAAGTCGGAGATTGGCAACATATACGCAGAGGACATAGTCGTCCCTCCATCCAAGCTCTCTGAGGCCATCCTCCAAATAAAGAGGATAGAAGTGGAGAATGACACGAAGATACCTGTGGCTGGTCACGTAGGTGACGGCAACCTCCACCCCATGTTAAGAGAGGCAGACCTGGTCTCTAAGCCCGAACTGTTCGATGAGGTCGGCGGCGTCGCCCTCAGATTAGGGGGTTCGATTTCAGGTGAACACGGAATAGGAATTCAGAAGGTTAACCTGCTGAGGTCTCAACTCCTTAATAGGAACGGAGAGGTGGTGGTAAAGCTAATGAAGGAGATCAAGGGGCTCTTCGACCCGAAGGACACCCTGAACCAGGGTAAGTTCGTTGATCCCCTATGAATAGTGGTAGGACATTTAGCGAACTCGGACCTGGAATCCGTGGAAAGCCCTCTAACACCGACGGAAACCGACAGGATGGAGGTTGGTTTCGGAAAGTGCGAAATCCGCAGCCCTTAGGGCCGAGCCTGTGAAGGTATCGCAACTAGGACGGAAGCTCGTTCGAACTACGTTCTGTTGCACCTGTTCTAGTTCAGCTTCTGAGGTCCCTCAGCTCTCGAGTACTTTCTTCCCCACTTCGACTATTTCCTCGAACGCCTTCGGGTCGCTAATCGTTTTTAAGTCGACGACCGATTCCATCGGCGCTCCCATTAGGGCCCTCTTAACCGGAACCTCGACTTTCTTTCCGTTCGTAGTACGAGGTATAGCCTTCACCTGAACTATGTAGTCTGGAACGTGCCTCGGCGATAACCTGGCTTTTATCTCCGCCCTTATTTTCTCTTTAGTCTCTTGGGTCAATTCTCCTTCCCTCGTCACTACGAACAGAATATAGATCGTTTCTCCATCCTTGTTCTCCGTCCCTACTGCGAGGCTGTCAGCGACTTCCTGAAGGGACTCCACAACTTCGTATATTTCCCCTGTCCCGATCCTCACTCCTTTCCTTTTAATTGTGGAGTCCGATCTCCCGTAGATTACACACCCTCCTCCCCTTCTAATCTCTATAAGGTCACCGTGGCTCCACACGCCGTTGAACCTGGAGAAGTAGGTTTCCATGTACCTTTCGTAGCTTGGATCGTTTAGGAAGTGGAGGGGCATTGAGGGAAACGGTATCGTTATCACAAGCTCTCCCGGCTCGTCCCTCACTGGTTTGCCCTTTTCGTCAAACGCCTCGACGCTCATACCGAGACACCTCCTCTGGATCTCGCCAGCGTAGACAGGCAAAGTAGGGACTCCACCTACGAGGTCCGTAAAGACCTCAGTTCCGCCGCTCATGGAAGCGACCCACACGTCTTCCTTTACGTTGGTGTAAAGCCAGCTGAATCCCTTGGCGGGGAGAGGTGCGGCTGTCACACCTACGCTCCTAAGTTCTCTAAATTTGAAAAAGTCCTTTGGTGAGAAGTTTCTTCTCATGCTATCTAGCACTAGGGGAGAGGACAACCCGAGGTAACTCACATTCCTCTGATCCACGATCTCCCAGAAGAAAGTGGGAGACGGGTAAAGGGGATTCCCATCGTACATCAATATCGAGCCTCCAGTACTTAACGTCGCGATTAGCCTATTCCAAGCTACCCACCCCGTCGACGAGAAGAAGAAGACTCGGTCGGTCGGTTTAACGTCCATGTGGATGGCCGAGACCTTCTTCGCCTCTATCGCGATCCCACCGTGCCCATGTACTATACCCTTTGGCCTTCCCGTAGTGCCTGAGGTGAAGAGGACCCAGAGAGGGTGGTCAGCTGCTACCTGAACGAACCTAGGTTTTCCTCTACGTCCTAGGCCGTCCTCCATGTCGATCGCCCTCAGATCCCCGGTCGAAGATTTATCATCAACGTAGTTCAGCACGGCCACTCGTCTTACGCTCTTAACGTTTTCAACAACTTTCTTCAGCTCTGCCCCTTTGGAGAAGGTCTTCCCCCCATAGACGTACCCGTTGACGGCTAGGATTACTTTCGGATTCAGTTCCTGAAGCCGTTTCCACATTCCGTCCACGCCGAGCTCGGGCGGGACTGCGCTCCACACCGCACCGAGGGAGGCAGTGGCTAAGAGTGCCACCAGAGTTTCTGGAATGTTAGGCATCACAGCCGTGACCACGTCGCCGCTCTTCACGTCAAGAGACTCCAAGAACTCCTGAAACCCTCCCACCCTATCCTTTAACTCCCCCAGCTCAGCTTCCTGTCTTTCCTGGACTCGGACAGGGCCACCACCGCTTCCTCCTGAGTAGACTGGGAGGACAACAGGTTTTCGGCGAAGTTCAGTTTGGCCCCAATGAACCACCTAGTCCTTGGCATCTCGCCGCTGCTCACGATGTCGTACCGTCTAGAACATCTAATGTCGAAGAATTGCCACAACTTCCTCCAAAACTCATCGGCGTCCCTTACAGACCACTCCCACAGTTCGTCGTAGTCTACGAACTCTCGGCCACCCTCTCTCAACCACTTCATAAATCGAGACAAGTTGCTTTCCTCCTTCCTCTTATCGCCAGGTACCCAGAGTGGAGTCTGTTTCTCTTCACTCATGTTCTCACAATCTGCTCTACTCGTTTAATTAGCTTTGTATACGAATTCCTTTTCAGTAGAACATATTAAGGTAAAGAAGTCAGAACCAACTATGGAATCTAAGAACCTAGAGGTTTCGAAACAGGATGGGAAACTCGTCGTGACCTTCAACAGGCCCAACAAGTTGAACGCTTGGAGTGAACAATTGGTAGACGAACTGACTACCCTCCTGGAGGAAGCTTCTTTCGACAACGAAATTAAGGTTATTGTATTGACAGGGAAGGGGAAGGCATTCAGCGCAGGAGGGGACCTCGACGAGTTCCTAGCGTCCACTCCTCAACAGGTAGAGAAGTACAACAGGAAGGTCATTGATCTCTTCAGACTGATGGAGAAAATGAGGAAACCAATCATCGCTGCTGTGAATGGTTACTGTAACTTGGAGACTATACAAGCGGTAGATTACGTGTTGGCCTCTACAACTGCTAAGTTCGGACTTCCTGAAATAAACGTGGCGATCAGCCCAGGCGCAGGGATTCTGGTTCGCCTACCTAGGTTGGTGGGACACCTTAAGACCAAGGAAATAGCGCTATTTGGGGAGTGGATTGACGCTGAAACTGCTGTTAAGATGGGCCTAGTCAATCGGGTCGTTTCCCCAGAGGAATTGATGAGGGTTGCTGACGAACTCGCCACTAAGCTGGCCTCCAAAGCCCCCCTCACTTTAGGGGCGATAAAGGCAGTTATAAATAATTCACAGGGTATGGGAAAGGACGAGGCAATGGAGTACCAGCTGAAGGAGAATTCCTCTCTCTTCAATACCGAGGACCTAAGGGAGGGAATCAAGGCTTTTCTAGAAAAAAGGAAACCCGTCTACAAGGGAAAGTGAAATTCGTTGAAGAAGGAAACTCTCGAGTTAATAACGGATGCTGTGGGATCCTTCGACCTAGATTACTTCGCCCTTAACCACGCGAGATTTCCGGAAGAAATGTGGTGGACTCTAGGGAAGAGGAGGCTCTTTGGTTTGTTGATCCCAGAAGAAAAGGGTGGATTGGGGTTAGGCGTAGGTGACTTCGTCAAGAGCTGCATCGAGATGTCGGAGAGAGTTCTCACTTTCACTTACCTTTTCATCGCCCAGAACCTCATTGCGTTACTTCTCTACTCGTCTTATCGAGGTAGTCGAGAAGAACTGCTAGAGGATGTGATAACTGGAAGGAGAAGGGTCAGTATGGCCCTGTACGAGAGGGGGCAGGAGTAGATGCGTTTGGGATAGAAGCTGTAGGTCAGGAAAGGGGTGAGCGATATGTCTTAAGGGGGAAGAAGGATTTCGTCACCAATGCTGAGCTGAATCACTACCTAGTGACCGTAGTGAGGACAGGAGAACGAACCAAAAAGTCGGGCGGTCTGACAGCGTTTGTTGTGGAAAAAGGCTCGCCTGGCCTCGAAATAGGAAGAGTGAAAAAGATGGGCCTAGACTTCTTAACCTTGAATAACGTTGAGTTAAACGGCGTTGAGGTAGAGAAGACGGAAACTGTGGGTGAAATCGGCAACGCGTGGAGGAGTCTGATAGGAGCCTTTAACGTAGACAGGCTGGCCTTGGCGGGAATGTTGGTAGGTTCTGGGAGGAGGGCGTTATGGTTGGCGGTTCAACACGCGAAGGAGAGAAGGACCTTTGGGAGAGTTCTAGGTTCGAACCAAGCAATCCAGTTTCCATTGGCTAGGGCCCACGTGAAGCTGGACGCTGCGGAGGCCCTCGTTTTCAGGTCGCTCAATGAAGGGGATCCCGGTTCCATAGAATTTGGGCTTGCTGCCATAGAGTCCCTCTATCAGTCGGTTGAGGCCTCGAGCGAGGCAGTAGACGTGGCGCTCCAAACTCTGGGTGGGCAAGGATACGTAGAAGGTCCCATAGAGATGCTCTACAGGGATGTGAGGTACTATAAACTAGGTCCCATATCGGAGGAGATGAGTCTTTCCGCCATAGCGGAGAGGACCCTCGGGCTTCCAAGATCCTTCTAATGCCCCAGGGCCTCGAAACTGTGAGAGTGTCCCAGGTACTTGCGCTTAGTAGGAAGGCCCTTCTCACTGGCGATAAAGGTTGAGGGGGACGTTTCTCTAGGAAACCCAGCTTAGCGCAGGGCCCACTACCTACGTTGTTAGACCCTTACGGCGAGTCCCCACTCCTTTCACGTGATGTAACGTTAGCTTCACGGAGGTCAGCGAGGAAGTCGGAAACGTAAACTATAGGCAAACTAGGTTCTATGTTCGCAATACTAAAATAGACGGCTAAGACTAAAGCGAACCATGAGAGCAGCGGAGTACGTATTCGCTTTCGTTAGACTCGCTCGTGCAAAGAAAGTGTTTGGAAATCCCGGGACCACCGAACTTCCCCTACTTAGGCGAATACCAGGAGATATTCAATACGTTCTATCCCTTCACGACGGACTTGCTGTTGGGATGGCGGAGGGCGCTTTTCTCATATCTGGGAGGCCCCAGTTCGTTAGTCTCCACGGTGCCATTGGGTTATCTAACGCGATAGGTTACATTCGGAGCGCACTCATGGACAGGGCACCACTTCTGGTGCTTGTAGGTCAACAGCACTCCGAGTTCTTGTCGGACGAGCCTCTTATTTGGGGGGATATCCTCAAGATAGCAAGGCCGGTCGTTAAGGATGCGTTCGAGGTAAGGACTCCCATTGACGTTCCAAAACTCCTTACCAGGGCGCTAAAAGTCGCCGTGGCACCTCCATGGGGACCGGCAGTGGTGAGTTTGCCCTTCGATATAGTGGATGAGGACGTGAAGGAGTCCCCTGCCATTCCCACTTTCTCCTTCTCGATTTTGTGCGAAGACTCTTCAGTTCAGGAGGTCGCTTCTTGGCTCACAGGGGGAAGTAAGGTGGCGATCGTTGCTGGATACGAGGTAGACGTCTACATGGCCCACGAGGAGCTTAGGACGCTGGCCGAAAGGATCAGTGCCACTGTTTTCGCTGAACCTAACGCACATCGTTCCCCCTTTTACTCCTCTCACCCCCTCTTTGAAGGAGATCTACCGTGGGAGGCTGACGAGATGTTGAAGAAACTGTCAGTTTACGATAGAATATTGATTGTGGGGGGGACTCTCAACTTCTTAACACCTCCTACTGAAAAGGATTTTAAATTAAACATATTTCAAGTTACGTCTGACCCCGAGGAAGCTGAGAAGAGAAAATGGAACACAATTTGCTGTAACGTTAAAGAATTCCTCACTAAACTGAATTCTGCTCTCCCAAGAAGTAGCATCAGTCTTAAGATAGAAACGGAGAGACCAAAGCCAGTTGGCACCACAATCATCAATTTCCTCGAGGAGTTAGCCTCAAACTCCCAGGATAGGGAGAAGTTCGCCGAAGCCTCGTCTCTAATGGGAGAGATAAGGAGGACCATGGGATATTTTCCGTCTAGGTTCTTTGGACTGAAGTCGGGTTTATTGGGGTGGAGTCTAACAGCTGCTGTCGGGGCTGCATTGGAGGGGGCAAGGCCTCTAGTACTTATAGGTGATGGGGGATTCCATTACAGCTGTCAGTCACTATGGACCGCGTCTAACTACGGCGCCACGGAGCTGAGAGCGGTGGTGTTTAATAACAGAGGTTACGAGATTCTAAGGAGACATTTTAGGGACGAACCTTGGCTCTCCCCCTTAACTTCACCTTACAAGGTGGCCGAGGCCTATGGGGTGGAAGCGAAGAAGGTTGGACTCAAAGAGGCGAGTAAGGAAATCAGTTGGTTAGTTAGAGGAAAGGGTCCTAAGCTGCTCCAAGTAGACTTTGCGTGATTTGTGTCAGGTCGAGGATAAAAGGTGAGATATCGAAAGTGGACGAAAATCATCCAACGAGCGTTTTTCCATAACTCCAATTGTTGTGAGATTCGAATCGTGAACTCTAGTGATCTCCGTTACTTCTGGACTCTTAAGACTTCGCAACTTTCAGCCAAGGGTAGGGTAAAACCGAGGATTGTGCTGGGAGTAATCGTGTTCGACACCATCTTGCTCCTCTTACCTCGATTAAGGTTGGGCGAATGTAACTAGAGTATAATTTAAATCATTAAATTGCGCTAAAGTAGTCGACAAGGGCGTAGAGCCCTTTCTTTAATTCTTCCTCACTCTGGCAGAACGAAATCCTTATTCTCCCTTCTCCTCCTGGCCCGAAACCGACTCCAGGTACTGTGGCAACCCTCTTCACCTTCAAGAGTTCCTCCGCTATTTCCCTCGATGAGCCTTCTTTGACATATTTGGGAAAGGCGTAGAAGGTACCTTCTACCTCGTTTAGCTTTAACGACTCCACTGGACCTAAGATTTGGTACAACAGATTTCTTCTTCTGAGGTATTCCGGTTTTACAGAACTTACTAGCTTCTCCTGATGGTCGAGGGCGAAGGAGCAGGCTTCCTGGATAAATGGTGGGAAACAGGTTATCGTGTTTTCTATTAGGGACTTAATTCTGTCGACTAACCGTGAGTTGGCAACAACGTAACCCGCTCTCCAACCCGTCATGGAGAAGCTCTTCGAGAGGCTGTAGACAGAAACCACTCTCGTAGGTCTTTCCTCTAGGGAACCGATCGAGAAGTGGTCACCTTCGAATACAATGTCCTCGTAGGCCTCATCGCTTATGATGTAGAGGTTCCTTCTGTCCGCGAACTCGAAAAGTTCCCTGAGCGACTTTTCTGGAAAGACCCTTCCCGTAGGGTTTGAGGGGGTATTCACCACTATAGCGACGGTCTTCTCAGTAACAGCCTTCTCTACTTCCTCTATATCTAGGTTGAAAGACGGTTCGCGAAGTGTGTATCTTCTAGCTTCTCCTCCAGCTAGTTTGATCGCTCCTGAGTAGAGGTAACCTGGATCCGGCACAAGGATCTCCCCGCCGTTGTTCACTAACGCGAAGAATGTGGCATAAAGAGCAAATTTACTTGGGATGAAGACTACCTCCTCTGGCGTGGCATTTATGTTGTTTATGCGTCTAACCTTCTCTGACGCGGCCGATCTCACCGTTCTCAGTCCTCTAGAGTCAGTGTAATGGGTTAGTCCCCTCACCATGGCCTCTTTGGCGACCTCAACTATTTCCAATGGAGTAGGAAAGTACGGATCTCCTGCCGCTAGGGAGTAGACCTCCTCTCCTCGTGATTTCATTTCAATGGCTTTATACATCAGTTCGAGGGTGAGGGATTCCTCGAGTTCTACTTTGTCCATTAATTGAGCTATGGACTATCCATTTTTACTTTTTCCATATGTATACTACGGAGTAGAAAAGTTGCGGTCTCCTGTGGATTCTATCTCCCGGATAAAGGATAGTTCTCCTACTCGAGGACTCAAGGGTAAGGGAGATCCTCCTCAGCAGGATGACCCTCTGAAGGTTTGAAACTTTCATTTCTGATCAGCCCAATCGAGAAGAACTACCCCACTGCTTAGGCCTTAATTCAAGTGACCGTATAACGGTTCAAGTCTACCTAGCTCACCTCGGCTAAAGCCGTCCCAGCTAATCAACCGTTCGCCACGAGCCTACGTCCGGAGAAACCAAACTCTGCTCAAGTCCCTCAGCCGCAAGCGGTATGCTTGTTCAATTGGAGGGTCACGCCCTTAGGCTTTTAGATCCCTTTCGAAACAGGATTGTTATGATACGGAGAGCCACTTTGGAGAACGTTCTCAGGATGGCGGAGGTTTTCTCGAAGGCCATGGGCCTAAAGGATGCCGAGGGAGCTACTGAGGCCTTCAGGACTGCTATTAGGTTCGGAATGTGCCTCGTGGCCGAAGATGGGGAGATTATGGGTACTGCCTGTCTGACTCCCTACACCAAGGTGGCATGGGTGGGTGGGGTAGCGGTTAGGCCTGAACTTCAGGGAAGGGGAATAGGTAGGGCACTCGTGATCCGACTACTGAACCTAGTCCGATTTCCCACGGTGAGGCTGGACGCCACGGAGGTGGGGAAGCACTTGTACAGGAAACTGGGCTTCTCAGAGGAATATCGTACCGTCACCTATGACCTATCTTGGGTTCACCCGACTCACGTGGAGACGGTGGAGGGACTTGAGGATTGGATGTTAGAGTTGGACAAGGAGGCCTTCGGGGACGACAGGTCAGCCCTCCTAGAGACCTCAGGCGGGATCGCGTTGAAGGCCGAAAGGGGGTTCGGGGTCCTGAGCCGCGGTCTATTGGGTCAGGTAGTGGCTGAAGACGAGGGGTCTGCCGAGGCCGTGATAAGGGGGGCCGTGGCGTTAGGAGCGAGGTACCTAGTGGCCCCGAGTTATAGGTCTGGATTTTTGGAGAGCATTGGAGCTAGGGAGGTATACAGGTGCACCAGGATGAGCTTGGGGCGCCACAGGGAAGCTAGTGGACTGCTATACGGTATCTACGGATACATGTTCGGATAACACCTCGGGCTTGAGGTAGATGTATGAACAAGGTTGTCTCCACATACCCTGTTCCTTGGACATAATACTCTCCCCTTTTCGTGATTTAGAGAAAGGGGGGCTTTCACGCTCCGAAAGGTATAAGTTGGTTCTCTCAAATTCTGTTCGTGCCTACCTTGAGGGCTGATCGCTTCGTCCACGTTATCGACTCACTTCTCTGGCCTCTTCGCCATAAAGGGCTATCTCGTTTTCCTAGACTAAGTGATACATGTAAGGGTGGAGACTACAAAATCAGCACCCCCGGTTTTCTGAGAAAGGTCTAAGTCTCTTCTCCTTGCTGCTAAGCGGCGCCTAGCAATGTACTGCATGTGGCATAAACAGGGTTCCAAACATTAGCACCAGCAGGCATATTTAAAAAGCAGTTAAATGCAGGACTAAGTGATGCCCGTAATCAAGACGAGGAATTACGTAAGGCCCACCAGTGTATCGGAAGCCTCTCAACTACTCGCCGACGAAAACACGTTGGCTGTAGCGGGCGGAACTCTGGTGTACATACTGTCCGCTAAGGGACTGCTTGGCGAGGTAGATACCATCGTCGACCTAGAAACGCTAGGGTTGTCGTTCGTACGGGTTTGTGAGGAAAAAGGAGAGCTCGGTGCGACTACCAAGATCCAGGCTTTAGTGGATCGAACGGACCTACCAGCCGTTCTGAGGGAAGCGTCACTTTACGTTCCTAAAGAGGTTCGCAATATGGGGACAATAGGAGGAGAAGTTTCCGCAGCATATCCTTATTTCGACGTGGCCTGCGCGCTCATGAGTCTAGACACCGTAGTTAAGTTGACAGATGGAAGTAAGACGACTTCACGTTCCCTAGACGGGTTCTACAGGGGAATCCTAGAACCAGACGTGGATAAGGGGAGGATCGTGAAGTCCCTCGAGTTTCCTGTCAATAAGTTCGATTTCACGAAGTACAAGAGGAAGTCTCTCACTGCGCACGGTTACGGTATCGCATCCTTAGCTCTTTCTCTAAGGAGGCTGCAAGGAGTGGTGGAGGATATTAGAGTTGTAGCGGGAGGAGCCCTCAGTACGCCACCGACCAGGTTGTTGGATGTAGAGGGGAAACTCAAAGGAAGGGAACTAAACGAGGAGCTCCTCAGCGTAGCTAGGGAGGCCGTCATGTCTTCTTCTTACCTTAAGCCAACTGACGACATCAAAGCCTCCTCTAACTATAAGAGGAGGCTGTTTTCCATCCTATTGGGGGAAATACTGGACGAGGTGGCGAGGTGAAACTATGCGACTCAAACTAAAAGTGAACGGTGAGGAAGTGAACGTTGAATACGCTCCAGGAGAGTCCCTATTGGACGTGTTGAGAGGAAGACTCGATCTGAAGGGAGCGAAGAGGGGATGTGATGGGGACGGATGTGGAGCTTGTGCCGTGCTATTGGACGGGAGACCGATCTACTCCTGCATGCTCTTGGCTCCTAAGGCCGAAGGGAAGGAAATAATGACCATAGAGGGCATCACTAACGACGATCAGTTGAACGTAATTCAAAGGCTCTTTGTAGAGAGGTGGGCGACTCAATGCGGTTACTGTACCCCTGGCTTCATTGTAGCGATAGAGGCCTTAAGGAGAGAGCTCGAAAGCAATCCAGCAAGAATCCGGACGAACTTCAAGAACGATCTCGAGAAGTTTGTGCTGGACGGGCTGACTAGTCACATCTGTAGATGCACCGGATATTTACCCATAAGGCAAGTAGCTAAGGAAGTTGTTGAAACAAAAGCAAGGGAAATCAAGGGCTAACTACCGTGGGTAACGCGTTTCAAGGCAGCAATCACTTCTTCCAATTCAGCTAGAGGTACTTGTGTCCTTTCCACACGATAATCCTTAAATCCAATACCTGTGGTCACAACCACGACGACGTCGTCCTTCCCTATCTTCCCTACTTCACTCAATTCTCTGACTGCCTCGAAGGCCGTGGCGGAAGTCAATTCACAGAAAATTCCCTCGCTTGTAGCCACCTCGATCTGAGAGGGTGAGATCATTTCCTCCTTCACGCCCACGGCCACCCCGCGGGAATCGTAAATTGCCTCAAGGGCATGTTCGGCCCCGAAGCTGACGTCGATAGCCTTTGCCAGAGTACCTTTACTTGGAGTTTCAGGCACGAATTCTAACTTCTGTTCAACAGCCCTCACTAAAGGTGCAGCTCGCTCACTTTGTACCGCAACCATCCTAGGGAGTTGATCGATATCACCCCCCTCGAGTATTTCCTTGAACCCCTTGTAAACTCCGTAGAGCAAATCTCCACCGGCTACAGGTACCACTACGAAGTCCGGCCGACCTACACTTAAGAAGATCTCGTAGGCTATTGTCTTGTAAGCGTCAGGTAGTAACGGGTTGACTGGAGCCCACATGAACAGATTTCTCCACCCTGGAACGCTAAGAGAAATTTTCTTCAATCCCTCCAGGAGCTTCGAGGTACTGCTGAAGAGATCCTTCACTTTGAATACCTCTGGCGAGAAAAGGAGGAGATGAAGCAGTTTCTGTTCTGCCACGTTCTCCCTGACTAATACAGCACACTTGGTACCAGCAATCGCCGAGTAGGCAGCTACGGACGTAGCAGCGTTACCGCTTGAGGCAGTGAACACTCCTCTGTAGTTCCACTGTTTAGCCAATGAGACTCCGAGGCTAGCAGCCCTATCCTTGAACGAACCTGTAGGATTTACTGTTTCAAGTTTAGCGAAAAGATTCCTCAGACCGAGTTTAGCTCCAAATCTCTCTAACTTCCTTAAGGGAGTCCAACCCTCACCTGCCGTTACTATCTTAGAGATCTCTACAGGAGGTAACGCCTCAACGAAGTCCCACATACTTTCTCTGGACAAGGATCTCTTCCTTATTTTGGTCGGAGAGTAGACTGTTGTCAGTATTCCCCCGCATTTGGGGCACCTAAATAAAGTGTCTAGGGGGTATTCACTTTTGCACTTCCAGCAGTGTAACTTGACAAAGCCCGTTTCCATGTCACTCCTTCCTTCTCAGTCTTAAAAATTCTTCACATTCGAGTAAGGGAGTACGTCTCATCCGCAGCGTGAGGCCCTCCACCTTTATCTCAGTGGTGATGGTGATTTATTAGGAAGGATATTTACTTTTGAACAGATTAGGTCGAAAGGAAATGAGTGGTGACAAGGGACTAGAGAAGGGATCTCTCGGTTTCAGATATTTGTTGGCAGAGAGTATAGCTCTCATATCTCCGATGGGTGCCGCCTTAGGGACTCTACTCGGTAGTGCACAGTACGCCCAAGGTGCATTTCCACTAGCTGTACTTGTGGCAATGCTGGTGACGGTCTTTTGGATCAACACGCCTTATCAATTCTCTAAGAAGATCGCTGGAGCGGGGGGATTTTACCACTATGGAGCCGAGGCCGTGGGTCCTTCATTCGGAACATTAGTTGGATGGTTCTACTTAATGAACTACTTCTTCTTCATAGCACCTGGAGGGATCTTCATTTTCGGGTTGATCCTCCCCACAATTTTGTCTCAATTCGGTGTTTCATCTTATCCTACTTGGATTGTTTTGCCCGCTAACGCCGTCTACCTCATGTTGATTTTCGTCCTAACGTACTTCGGGATAAGGCCCTCCTTAAAGTACAGCCTAGTTGCCTCTATGTTGGAAGTAGCTTTCCTAGCATTTTTCGCTGGCTTTGTAATACTCCACTCGATCAACAGTCCTCTAGTTTTCACGCCAACCCTGTCTCCAACAGGCTGGAGCGGCGTCCTATTGGGAGCCGTCTACGGTTTCACGGCGGTCTCTGGAGTCTCTGGCACGGTCTACTTGGGTGAGGAAGCGAAGGCGCCCTTGAAGAACGTCAAGCGCGCCTTGGCCATAAGTTTTTCGATCACAGCGGCAACTTTCGTTTTGGTTTCGTACGCTATGACTGTTGGGTGGGGAATAAACGACATGAGTTCTTTCGCCTCTTCTGGAGTACCTGGTATAATCCTCAGCTACAAGTTCCTTGGCCTAGCTGGACTGGGAGTGATCTCAGCTTTAGTCCTTAACAGCGTGTTCGCTGGTGGGTTGGCTCCCCTTATCGCTTCGGCGAGACTGGTTTACTCCATGGGTAGGGATAGGCTGTTGCCAGAAAAACTAGGGAGAGTCAATAAACATAAAGTACCTGGCCTCGCTTCGCTCGTTTTAGCGATCGCAGCTGTGGTGATTTCGACTCTTAGTGTAATAGGGCTCGGGGTGGAGGGTGGTTTCATTTTCATGCTGCTGTTGGCTGGTGTGGGATCTCTAGTGGCGCACGTCCTTGGTTCGATCGCCTTACCTCTTTATTATAGAAGAAGGAGTTTTAATCTTGTATTTCATGGTCTATTTCCAGGAATATTTCTGGCCTCTGCCGTTCTAGTAGCCTATAGCCTACTCATCCCATTCACCTTCCCGGTATATTTAGGCCCTCTCGTCGCAGTTCTGTGGGGATTACTCTGTTGGCTATTAATTAGGAGGAGGAGAACCATGGGTGGATGGGAGCTAGTTGGAAGGGCCCCCATAAGGGAACATGAACAAGCTACGTAAGTTCGAGTTCATATATAACTCTCGAAACTATTTTGGATCATTCCTTTAGGTTGTTCCTCAACATGTACTCTGCTGCTATGTCTGCCAAGGCGTAAATGGTAAGCGACGGATTCACGTCTAGGACGCTGGGGATGGCGCTTCCGTCTGGAACGAACAGGTTCTTGACGTCGTGAGATTCTAGGTGAGAGTTGACTACACTCTTCGAGGTGTCTTCTCCCATCCTACACGTTCCCTGAACGTGGTGTGAGAGGAGGATCGAATGAAACACCTCCTCAGCCCCAGCAAGCCTCAGTGCCTCTTCCGCCACTTCCCTAGCCCTTCTAATAATTCTTCTATCGCCTCTGGTCACCGGCTTGTAGAATACGGGATTTCCGTTGGAGTCGAGCCTCACCTCTCCGTTATTCGAATCGTGAATAGTGACAAATATTCCAGCCACCTTGCCGTAGTTCATTAACAACGATTTTAGTTTTCCTCCCACCAACGGCCTACCCTCAGGGTCCGTAACTACCTCCGCGAAGCCCAAGGGGCCCTCCATGCTCTCTGAGAACTGTAACAGGAAGCCTTCTCTCTCCGCGAAGTCAGGCACTTCGGCCGAAATGGGGTGTATGAGCCAATTTCTTAGTGTGTCCCTGAATCTCCCGAAGACAATGGTGCCCGTATTAGCCGCCAAGTTCTTTCCGATCTGCAGCGAGCTGTCGCTGTATTCTGAGAGCTCCCTTAGCTTGCTTCTTAATAGTATTTGAGGAGTTTCGAGCGCCCCAGCGGCTACCACTACCACCTTAGATTTGAGTTCCACGGCTCTCCCCTCACTATCGAGGAATTTAATTCCCTTAGCTACAAGTCCCTCCTGTGTTCTTTCAACGAGCACCTCTCTGACCGTAGAGTTGGGAAACAGATCTGCTCCAGCGTAAAGGGAAGGAACGATGTAAGATACTAGGCTGCCCCTCTTGGCTTCTGTGGGGCAACCGAAGAGACAACCCGACTGATCACAGTTAACGTCGACGTAAGCATTGACAGCTTCCGCCTTAAGTCCCATCTTTTCGAAGCCTTTGGCGATCAATCTAGTTCCCGCGTCCCACTCAGTGTATCTCCTCACGCGGGTCTCCCTCTCTATTCTCTCGTAGCGAGGTTCCAGATCTTCGAGGGTTAAGGGTTCTCCACGTTCGTTAGTGACTTTGGTCTCCCTGTACCACTCCTTCAAGTTCCACGCCGGTGCCCTGTGGGCTACTGCCGTAAATATGGTGGTGGAACCACCCACACATCTCCCCATTCCTAGGGAGATCTCGTCCATATCGCCGAACAACTCACTGTTTGAAGTCCACCGCGGTTCCCACCACAGTTTCCTATAGGCGTCGAGTTCGAATCTGGTGAAATCGTTCGTCCCGTAATAGCCACCACGTTCTATGATTGCTACCTTTTTCCCTGCCATGGATAGCCTATATGCTACCAGGCCTCCTGCTGCGCCAGAACCAACTATGATCGCGTGGTAGTCGTACACTTTATCTTCCTCCACACTCCTGATATATTTTTAGAAACGACCAATCCTTCTTCACTCCGTCTATTCTCTTTCCTCCAAAACCAACCTCGTCCCACGCTGTCCTTCCCTGATACCAAGGATCTCTGTAATCCGAGTAGAATCCCTCCAATATTAGGGCCCTCAGGAGGAACACGTTCTTGAAAGTGGACTTCCTCCTCAGGAGAGTGTAAAGTACGTCCTCCCTTTGGCTTTGTTCGAGTGAGCAAAATCCCCTCCCGAAAAGTTCTCCAGACGCGCCTTCTACTTCTATTAAAGCTTCAATTACCTCGTCTCTCAGTGGAGTACCGTATATCCTAGAATCTACGTAGTTGGCGGAGCCAACTTCCTTAGCTCCCACCCCAGATGGGATCGAAGGTATTAGGGCCTCTGCCACACACTTCAGTAACTGGTACTCCGACTCTGACAATGAGAATGGCGGTCTACACTCGTCCCCCACTTTCCGTCGATATTTATTTATTAGAGAGATATATAAGCCAAGATCATGAGCCCTACGGTTCCTTCGACCCAACCTATTACAAAAGACGGCAACAGCTATGGAGGGGAAGGTAGTAAATCATGGACCTGTGATCTTCCCTGAGGGATCCCCTTCAGGGGATGGAGTTCAGAAAAGATTGTGAAGGTGGAGGTCAAGTTAGCCTCACTTAGCTTACTACGTCCCCTTCTTTCCAATTGTAGGCCCGTTCCCTCCTTCCTCGCTTAGAAAGATCTTGGCAATCCTAATACGTTGTGGGAGACGTAGGCTAGGGTCATCTGTTCTGGAACAGGACCTACTCTCAAAAGCCTAGCGTTTCGCCAATGCATCTCAACTCCTGTATCCGAGCCGAATGCCATACCTCCGAACGCCTGCATTGCGGCGTCAGCTGCTAAGAACGCTGCTTTGGCGGTTATGAAGGCCGCGCTATTTGCCTCGAAGGCGGCGTTTTCACCTAAGTCTAACTTCATGGCTGCCTCTTGAGCCATTCTCCAACCTGCCTCACTTAACATCTTGGCCTCAGCGAGAGGAAACTGAATGGCCTGGTTTGCCCCTATTGGTTTCCCGAACGTCTTTCTCACTTTCGTATATTCTACAGTTTTATTTATAACGAGTTCCGCAAGTCCGACCCCCAAAGTAGCAGTAGACACCCTCTCAGCGTTTAGAATGCGTGCGAGATTCCTCCACCCCTCGTTGGGCTTTCCAAGAACCGCTTCCTCTGGGACACTCACATTATCGAAGACTACCTCATATGATCCCAACGACTTCAGAGCAATGTCGTCTATCCTAGTACATTTCAACCCCCTGTGAGAGGAAGGATCTAAGAGGAAAAGTGTAAGGGAGTTGGGATCTCTACGATTATTCTCTCCAGTCCTCGCGAGGAGTATCATCATCCTGGAAACTCCCGCCATGGTTGTCCAGACCTTTCTCCCCGTAATTATGTACTCTCCCGCCTTGTATTCAGCTCTAGTCGTTATGCTCAAAGTGTCCACTCCCGCCCCTGGTTCCGTAATGGCTACACACGGGTTCGCCGAACCATTCATGATCGTCGGTAAGAACTTCTCCAATTGCTCACTATTTCCCAGTAGGCGTAGGGGTAAGACGCCGAAGACGTTGTAGGCCATAACTAGGTCTCCAGCATCCATGCTGGTGGAAGTTGTCAGGGTCCTGAGAACTTTTAGATAGTCCTTCAGTTCCAGTCCCAAACCACCCAACTCCTTCGGTAGCAGGAGGTAGTTGAGGCCGGCGTTCCTAACAGCCTCCATGAACTCGCTGGGGAAGAGGGCTTGTTTATCGTGTTTAACCCAGTAAGATTCTGGGAAAGATTTCGACAATTCCCTCGTGGCGTCCAACATCAGTTCAAGTGTCTCACTGTCGTACAAGTCTCTCACTTCTTTTCAATCGCTACCAGAACGTCTTCGGCTCTGAAGGGCATCTTATACAACCTGACTCCCACCGCGTCGTATATCGCGTTGCCTATGGCCGCGGCTATGGGTATTATTCCATTCTCTGCGATTCCCATCGCCCCGAAAGGCCCTTCCGCGTTTTCGCTGTCGACGAACTCTACTACCACATCAGGTGCCTCTGTGGCGCTCGGTACTTCGTAATCTCCGAAACCGACATTGATGACTCTACCCTCCTTCAGCTCCAACTCCTCGAAAAGAGCGTGTCCTAATCCCTGGACGATCCCGCCAATTACCTGCCCCTCAGCCGCTAGGGGATTTATCACGCGACCCACGTTGTGAACGCTGAACACCTTGAGCACCTTCACCTCCCCAGTTAAAGTGTCCACCTCGACTTCGGCGATCTGAGCGGCCTGGGCATATCCAGCAGATATATTCCCCTTGTTCTCCTCGTTAGCCATCTCCGTAGGGGGATCGTAGTAGAAGTACTCGTATAGCAACCTTCCTCTCTGAAAGTGCAATCTTCTCACTACCTTTCCCAGGTCCAACTCCTCTGTACTTTTACCGACGATCTCTACCTTTCCTCCAGACAACGTCACCTCGGACGGCGTCACGTTAAAGAGTGATGCTGTCTCAACTATCATCCTTTCCCTGAGTCTCTTGGCGGCCTCAAACGCAGCCCTCCCACACACGAAGGTGGCCCTGCTCGCGTGTGTAGCGGTGTCCCAAGGCCTCATGTCGGCGTCGTCTTTGTAGATCACTTCGACCTTCTCGAGGGGGAGGTCGAGTACAGAAGCTACAATCTGCGCTATTCCGTTCGCGCTCCCTTGGCCCATTTCCGTCATACCAGTGAAGACAGTTACCTTTCCACCATCGTCGACCTTCACTGCGGCTCCACAACCGTCTGTACGGTAGACCCTAGCTCCGCCTCCTACGTGAAATAACGCCGCGATCCCCATCCCCCTCCTAAACCTTCCTGACCTTCTCTCTCTCGTCCTCCACCTCGCCAACTCCCCCACTCTACTTAGCACCGTCCTAAGCCTGGCGTTGTCCACTCTCATACCTTGCGGGGTCACGTACTGACCCTCGTAGGCGTTAAGTAGCCTGAAATCTAGCCTGTCCATTTCGAGCTCCTCGGCTAACATGTCCATGTGGGACTCTATAGCGAACGTCACCTGCGGGTTCCCCGCACCCCTCATGTTGATTGTGTACGGGTTATTGGTATAGACTGCCGTGGCTACGAATTCGACGTTGGGTACAGCGTAGAGCCCTGTTGTGGTCGATGCCATCACTCTTGCGTCGAAAACTCCCCAAGATACGTAGGCCCCGCTGTCCAACAACACCTCCACTCTCCTCGCGGTGAGCCTTCCATTTCTATCCACGCCTGACGTGACTTCGATCTCTGCTCCCTGGCGCGTCGGAGAACACATGAAGTCCTCCGTTCTGCTGTAGACTAACTTCACAGGCCTCTTCGTTTTTAGGGCCAGGAGAGACACGATAACTTCGAACGGATAGACGTCCATCCCCCGTCCAAAGTTTCCACCTATGTAAGGTTGAACGATTTTGACTCTATCCATCGTCAGTCCCAAGATCTTCGACAACTCCGCCTTTAGTTGGTACGGCTCTTGGGTGTTTGAAATTAGCGTTAGGTTATTTCTCTCGTCCAAGAAAGCGAGGGCACCCAAAGTCCCCATGGGAGCGAACGCGACCCTAGGAACCGAGAAGGCGTCTTTCCTCACTAGGTGGCTCTTGCGGAGAGCCTCCTCTACGTTCCCAGCTCTGACGTTAAAGTTCAGTTTCACGATATTTGAACCGTTCTCTTCGTGTACTAGAGGTGCTCCCGGTTTCAAGGCCTCCTTTGGATCGAAGACTGGAGGAAGTTCCTCCATTTCCATGTCCACTTCTTGGACGTACTTCTTGGCCTTATCCTCGTCCGTAGAGGCGATGGCCACCACCTCGTCGCAAACTGACCTAACCTTGGGGAACTTAAGGGGAGGGTTGTCTCTTAGAATGCCTATGTTACCCAGCTTAGATTCCCTTCCGTCGACGACGGCCTTAACGGAATCTAGTCGTTGGATCTTCTCGTAGTCTATTCTCCTTATCTTCCCGTGAGGTATGGGACTTCTTGCGATTGCCGCGTAGAGCATCCCGGGAAGCTCAACGTCAATTAAATACTTAGCTCTCCCACTGGTCTTCTCAGGTCCGTCCACAAACCTCGGGATCTTCTCACCTATGTAACGTCCCCTTATGGTATCACCGGAACTCATTTCGATAACAACCTAACTATCTTATTATAAGCCTTCCCCTCAAATCTCCACAACGGAAAGTCTTGAGTCAGGCGATCGATCAGTGGGTACCGTACGTAATACGTTGGCCTAACCGTGCTCCATTCATCTCAACTTGGCCTTTAACCTTACATCCAGCCGACCTCAACTTCCTGCCCTTGGAACAGAAGAATCCCACCCGACCTCAGGCCGGAGTTTAGGTCGTCGTTCGCCAGTGGGGAAGAGTGTTCGCACAAACGAACTACAACCTGTGTGTAGCCTCGAGGGCCGTTCGGAAAATCACTGAGAGAGTCAACGAGAGTTAAGTTTGAACTCAAAGGGAAATAGTCTCCTACTGTGAATTTTCTTTGAGCTCCGAGCATAAGGTATTTAACGGCGACCAGATCGGCTTCAGGCAGGAGGTTCTAGATTTGATAACGCTGGGAGTTCGTAATACGTAGGCGTTGCGCCGAATGTCTCCAATCACCTTTCAAAGGTTAAATACTAATCAAGGAGAACTTCACTATCTCGGAAGGCCTAAGGAGTGTAATGGTTCCTCATTTACAGTAGCTAGTACGGTAATTTTCTTAGCACAGTGACGCTCTTCCTCGAGGATCTTCCTCGAATATATTGTATTAGCTCACACATAATTTATGGTGGTCGTCGTAAAGATTATATTAGTAAATTACCAACCTAACAGAGAAGGTTATGTCGCGGGAAGACACAAGGTTTTGGAACGAATCGATAGAGAGAATGAATAGATCGAAACTGGAGGAGATTCAAGGGGAGAGACTCAGAGAGTTGGTGAAGAGGCTTTACGAGAGTGTCCCTTTCTATCGTAGGAAATTGAAGGGCGCGGGCATAGATCCAAGCGACGTAAGAGGACTCCCAGATCTTAGAAAGCTCCCTTTTACCTCTAAAGACGAGCTGAGGGAGAATTACCCATTTGGCCTATTGGCCGTTCCCAAGAGCGAGCTGGTGGAAGTGCACATGACATCTGGAACGACTGGGATTCCAACTCCCAACTTCCTGACCCTGAAAGACGTGGAAACGTGGGGGGAACTCATAGCCAGATCCCTTTATATGGGAGGGCTCCGTAAAGGAGACGTCTTTCAGATCACGCCGAGCTTCAGTCTCTTTACAGGAGGGTTCTCTTTCTTCTATGGAGCGAGGAAGATAGGTTCTTTCATAGTGCCTACCGGCCCGGGTAACTCTAAGAGACAGATAGAGCTGATGAAAGAACTAGGTACGACCTCCTTCGCCTCAATAGTTTCTTACGCGGTGAGGCTAACTGAGGTCGCTAGGGAGATGGGAATAGATCCTTCAAGAGATCTAGGTGTTAGGAGGATATTTATGGGTTCTGAAATGTCTACTCCTCAACTTAAAAGGAGGCTTATGGAAGCCTGGTCCGCAGATGTCTTTGACGCTTACGGACAGACTGAGACCTACGGTGGACCCAGCGTGGGACTGGATTGTCACCTTCACGATGGCATCCACGTGTGGGAGGATCACTTCCTAGTGGAGATCGTGGATCCCAAGACAGGTGAGCCCGTGGGGAACGAGGAAAAGGGCGAATTGGTCGTGACCACGCTCACAAAAGACGCGATGCCCTTGCTTAGATACAGGACTAGAGACATAACTTTCATTTATGATGCTGTGGAGCACGATTGCGGTAGAACACACAGAAGAATAGGGTGGATTGAGGGTAGAACAGATGACATGATAAAGTATAGAGGAGTTAACTTCTGGCCTTCCTTCATCGAATCAATCATACTCAAGTACGACGAACTTAGTGAACACTACCAAGTAGAGCTTTTCTCAGAGAGGGGGAGTGAGTACATGGTAATTAAGATAGAAGCAAAGAACGTCCTACAAGAAGGAGAAAGGAGGAGACTTTCCCATCTCATTGAAGACGAGCTGAGAAGAAGGTTCATGTTCGAGGCTAAGGTCGAAATTACTGAACCACACGTTCTACCCAGGTTTGAGACTGGTAAAGCGAAAAGGGTGATAGACAATAGGGAGAGGAAGATTTAACACTTTCGACCTCCTTCTCACCCTGAAGGGCGGAGTCCTTCAGCATCTAGTGACAATCTGAAAGCGCATTCGATTTCGGCCTCCTCGAGGTCTGAGGACTCGAGAGACCGTTAGTTCGGAGCGACGAATAGAACGCTTCTCCTGCTCCATGAATTGGCCTAGTTAACCTCCTACTTCTCTCATCTTCAGCAACATCGACTGGGGAACGTAATGGAAGTTTCACTCTTTTCTATATGAACTTAATCCAATTTGTAATGATTTAAATCAGATGTACAACAACAGCCTTTAATCTATATATTTAAATCACTACTTTGGAGGTTTAGAAGGTCGCTACCTTTAATCGGAAGTCTGGAGCAGCGAGGGTTCTTGGCCCGCTTTCGTTCTAAATACAGTGTCCGAATGCACGCGAGCTAATATTCCGTCACTGAAACGGTCTTCATTAATACCTAAATATATTAGAGATTATAAATTTTAATTCCTCTATTACTTAGAATCTGGTTTGTGAGTTCCCCAGCGATGTAGAAGAAGGTTCCCCTTATACGTAGCCTCAGCAATCTTTAAAGAACAATATCCTAACTAGCCTTAGAAAGGTTTAAAATATAGATTCTCGAACAGAAAACCGATGGTTCTCAAAGGAGACCCTAAGAGTGTATGGCCTAATCTGAAGCCTAAAGCCTACGCAGAACTAACGGACGAAGAGAGAAGGAAGTTAAGGCGCAGGCAAACTCTCATAGCCGTCTGGTTGGTTTTCGTGGGGTGGGCGTTCGCAGGGGTCTGGTACTTCCCTACAGCATTCGTACCGTTCATAGCGAAGTCGTTCATGTTAACTACACCAGAAATCGGCCTTCTGATTTCCTCTTTCGCCATAACCTACGCACTCTTCAACCTCGTGTGGGGAAACGTCACTGACCTCTACTGGCCTCACAGAACCCTCACGGCTGGATTCATTGCCGCTGGCGTACTTACTATCCTTTTTCCCTTCGCTACTACGTTTGGAGCGTCGCTAGCCCTCAGGCTTTTAACTGGGATAGCAAACGCAGTCTCCTGGCCGGGGATTCTCAAGCTCGTTGCACTGTGGTTCCCCGTAGAGAGGAGAGGGAGATATATGGGATTGTTCATAGGAGTTTACTCCCTAGCGATATCTCTCAATTTCCTAATTGGAATTCCAGTGGCACTCACAGTAGGATGGCCCGTCTGGACCTACTTCTTGGGAGCCATGAGCCTAGCGTCTGGAGTAGCAGCTTACTGGATCGCCAGGCCCTACGGACCTTTAGTGGGGCTACCCCTCATAGACTGGGGAGACGTTTCTCCTTCTAAGAACATTAGTTACTTAACCGCGGTGAAAACACTCTTTAGGTACAGATGGCTAGTTCTTACCGCGCTCGGTGCCTTCATAGCTCCTGGTACTGCCAGTGTTGTGGCGTCTTTCTGGGTATCTCAGTTGGTGCCTCAGCTCGACCACATCTCAGTGAGTACAGCAAGTTTCCTAGGAACGGCGGCCGGTCTGTCGCAGGTAGTGTTCGTCTTTCTCGGAGGGTTTCTCACGGATAGAACGCTGAAGAGAGTACTTATAACTAAAGTGGGGGCGGGACTAGCTTTCTTCTCCATGCTGGCAGTTGTGGCTACTACGGTCTTCCACCCTCTCCCCTTCATTGTGCTACTCTTAGTCTCGATATTCACAGGGGGAGTGTTCATCCTGGGTGGTTCAGTGTTTCCTCTCTTAGCCGACGTATATGGGACAGACATAGTAGGAACTGCCCTCAGTTACTTCGAAGCGTTGGGAGCGGGTTTGGGGACCTTCGTTATGCCCTTGACCCTCGGCTTCACTTTAGGGCCTTTAGGTCCCACCTACAGTTGGCTCATTATATCGCTTTACACCCTTCTCGTGTTTGCTCTCTGGTTACCTCAACGAGAGTTCAAGGCCATAAAGTCCATGGTCAGCCCAGAGGAACTCAAGCAAGAGGAGGAGAGAAGGAAAAGAGAGTTGGGATTGGAGTGAGACTTAATCAGATCCTGAATTCATCTATATATTTTTTGAAGATTTTACTATTTCTTGACCTCCTCGACGGATAGTTGCAGGGTCCGACTTAAAGAGGAGTTGTGTAGGCGCAGAGAATCTTTTCCCGTTCTGATCGTAAGACAGTTAGGAGACCGTTGAGGTTAGGAGTTCTACCTGTTGAGCCTCAAACGAGACATGTCCTTCCACCTCAATACTTATTTTCTAGTCTTTCCTTCACTTGTGTTTGATCAAAGATGTTGTTCGAAGGTAACCTATCCGTAAATTCCACTAGGGACAAGGTTTGGAATTTCCTCTACACACCTGAGAAAGCCGTAAGCTGTTTGCCGGGATTTAAGGACGTGAGGAAAGAGGGGGACAGCTACAGGGTCACTGGTAAGACGGGCATAGGATTCCTAAAGGGAGACTACAAGGCTAACTTCCGTTACTCCGAAGTTCAGCAGCCTTCGAAAGTGACACTCTTGGCTACTGGAAGTGGAATGGGAGGCACCATGGAACTTAAGGCTGAGGTCAACCTTGAAGGGGATGGACCGGTGAACCTAAGGTGGAGTTCTGAAGTCAAGGTTGGCGGGTCGTTGGCTTCTGTGGGCGCCAGAGTAGTCCAGGGTGCTGCACAAAGGATCATTGAGGACCTTTTCCAATGTGTGAAAGAGAAGGTTGAGAGGACTTGAATCACTTAATTCCCGAGTTTAACGGGAGACGTTTTCCCTTAGAATAATTTAATAGCCAGAGGTACGAAGGTTGAGGTGTGTTAGGTGAAGTTCCTATCTACCAATTTGCGGACATCGACAAAACAGTTAATTTTAAAGAATTTATATATTTCCTAAGAGAATACATTCTATCCCTAGACGAATCTAGCGTCAAAATCCCACCGCGGACAGTGATCTCTCTCCCCAACGACGCGGTGTGGCTAGTGATGCCAGTAACCGATCTGAAAAACGATGTGTTCGTTACTAAAATTGTCAATGAATACAAACATAATCCTGAACGTGGACTTCCGAAATCAGCTGGCTTGACTCTCGTATCAAGGGCCTCAAACGGACAGCTGCTCTGTCTATTGGACTCAAACTACGTAACTGGGCTTAGGACAGCTGCCTTAGCAGCCCTCTCCCTAGAGCTAAGGCCAGATAAGGTTTGGAGGAAGGTCGGAATGATAGGCTCGGGACTTGAAGCCTCTTTCTTGGCCAGGGCCGTCCTCTCCCTAACCAGCCCAGAGGAGGTCAGAGTTTTCAGCAGGAACCCAGAAAACGTCAGAAATTTCGTAGAGAGAATGGGTAAATACGGATACACAGTATCTGCCGCCCCCAGTCCAGATAACGCAGTGAAAGACGCCGATCTAGTGGTTCTGGCCACCGACTCAAAACAACCCGTCATATCTGCGAACTGGCTCAGGTCTGACGCTCACGTGATAAGCATCGACACCCTCCCCGACAGGAGGGAACTGGATCCAGAGACGTTGAGGAGGGCGTCTATGATCGTCGTCGACGACTTAGACGAAGTGATGAGTGCTGCGGGAGACGTGATCCACGCAGTCGAGAGCGGCCTTATCGGCAAGGAAAGGATAGTCCCTCTAAAAGAAGTACTAAGAGAAAGGAAAAGAGTAACAGGCTCCTTAACAGTCTACAAGTCGGTCGGTTTCGCTTTGCTAGATTGCGCTGCATCGCTTTATATTCACCAGAGACTGAGCTCCTGAATTAAGTTCTCCCTCAATTGCTACTTTGTAATAAGAGAACTAACTAATAGAGGACATAACAACTCCACTTCGCTGGGAAATTCGGGATCCGACTTAACTATGCTCTTTATGGATTCGACTTCCTACATCAATCTAGGATCTGGGAACAGTGAATTGCTCTACTGGGTAACAGTTTGGTTTTTGGTGGACTTGGAGAACTCAAGAGGACCACCTTCCCCCCTCACGTGGCGCGCTGACGTAAGGAACTCTCCCCGCGGGCGACGTGTTTAGACAGTTAGGAGCGACCAGAAATTAAGATGAGCACCTCAGCGGCGACGGTAGGGAAGGGCTATGATATATTTGCGATTTACTTGGCATTAGTGTGAGGAACGAAAAAGATATATAACACTTTCTAAGTTAGAAAATTACATGTCAGATGTAAGCGGAGAAACAGAAGTTCTACTCCGTATGGAAAGGTTCAAGACGTGGCCTTGGCCGTTTTCCTACCTAGCCATGGTCGGTCTGGCTTACTTTTTCGGGCTCATGGACGTCTTAACTATAGGGATTGCCGCCCCAGCCATAGCTGCCACTTTCGGCGTGAGCGCAGCGCCCCTAGCGGCGCTAGGTGGTACGCTCAGTCTAGTGGGTTACGTCATTGGCGCACTTGGCTTCTCCCACATAAGCGACGCCTACGGGAGGAGAGCGGGCCTGACGATCACGCTCATTTCCTACTCAGTTGGCTCGCTGTGGACGGCCCTTTCCCCTAACGTTATTAACGTCTATGCGTCTAGGCTCTTAACGGGGGTGGGAATAGGGGCAGACCTGGCTATAGCGGCTGCCTACCTGGGAGAACTCTCCCCACACGGCGTTCGAGGAAGATTTCAGAGTTTCGGAACTTTCCTAGGTTTCGTAGGAGCCGGAGTAACCCCCTTCATAGGCCTCCTCATAATACCCGCCTTCTCTTGGGGGTGGAGACTTTTCTTCGTGATAGGCTCCTTAGGGGCGTTAAGTCTCCTTTACATAAGGAGGGTATTGCCAGAGAGTCCGCGTTGGCTGATTTCTAAAGGCAGAGTGGAGGACGCCAGCCGGATTGTCTCGAAAGCCGAAGAATTCTACAAGAAGAAATATGGTGTTCTCCCACCCGTGGAACAGTCTGCCTCGAAATTGGCTATTGTGAAGGGGGGTAAAGTTCCCACGTTGTCGTTGGTGACCGATAGGAGGTACTTGACGAGGCTTGCCATACTCCTTCCAGTCTTCGTTCTCTACTACATTTACACTTACCCTTACCTAGTCCTTACCACCTCGTTTCTCTCTGCCGCCGGTTACACAATTGCGAGCAGTCTCCTGATTCCTGGAATAGGGGGGTTCGGCTTCGCGCTAGGTGCTTTCCTCTCCTACGTTTTCTCGGATTACATTGAAAGGAAATACCTGATCTCGCTTCTCCTCTTCATTCAGGGATTAGCCATGTTCGCCATAGGGATAAAGGGACCAGTCCCAGAGGAGGTAGGAGCTTACTTCCTCGCGGCGTTCTCTAACACGTTCCTGGCTACGGCCCTTTACATATATGCGGTAGAGAACTTCCCGACCAGAGCGAGAAGCACAGGTGTGGCCTTCACTGACGGGCTTGGGCACATCGGTGGTATATTCTCGCTTCCCTTTGCCCTCTCACTGTTCCTCTCTCTTGGCTTTTCACCGACTTACTACATCCTCGGCGCGTTTGCCTTGGTGGCAGCAGCGGTAGTCCTGCCTGGTATACTGTCTACAAGGAGAAAATTAGAGGAACTCACGGATTAGCTTAATTTTAAAGTTTTTATCCTGTCCTCCTGGAGGAGATTTTCATTCCCTTGAACCCTCAGGAGGATAGCTACTTTGGAAGTTTAACTTTATAAAGTGGGGGTTCAAAGGGGGCGGAAAACCTCGCCTCTCTGAGGCGGGGATGGATAGCCCCCCTTTGTATAAGTTTAAATATCTATTCGCAGTCAATATATTGATGACAGTCATAGACGGAGTAAGTGTCACCGAGACGCCTTGGTTAAAGCGAGGGTCCGTGTGGTACGCCTCTGCTCCACCCGAAGGCCCTTCATGGGCACCAGCTGGATTAGAGCAGGAAGATAGATCGGGGTCGGTGCGACCCTCAGTGCCTGTGGAGTTCCGCCCTCTACCAGTACTTCGGTACTGGCAAGGTGGAGCTGGGAAGCAGGAAGCTCCGCCCTTTAGGGCGGGGTGAGTTCACTAGTGCCAAATATTCTTCCATAAATTGTCCTTATTGTTGTAAAAGGATGAGGGAAGTTAGTTATAGGTGGTTTTAATGCTCGTATGGTTATGAGAACTATAGGGATGTTATTGATATCGTGAATCTTAACAGGAGGGGTTCTCCGACCCTCTCGACCATCCCTCTGGTGAGTGATGTAGTCTCAAACCGAGGAGGGGACCCTCGCCCTTGAGGGGAGGAAGTCAGTAATGCCGAACGAACTTCCCTGTAAAGAAAGACAATCGCGGAAGCGTTTTATAGGAGGGGAACCGACTTAACTTCCCGTGCCGGCGAGTAGAGCAGCAATAGTTGGGTACTCGATAATTAAACCTTCTAGGGCGAGGAAGGACAGGGGAGAGGAAGTCCTCTCTACCGAGCAGTACCAAGCCCTTGCCCTAACGTCAATTCTAGGGAGCCTAGGTTTGGCTAAGAGAGAGTTGAACTCCATGAGATTTCTCCTAGGATTGAACCACCCTCTTTGGCCTCACGCCTTGATATATTCCTCTGAGGTCGCAAGTAATTTGGGGTTGAGTCCGTCTCTCTCGATAGTCTCAGATCACGGAGGAATGTCGGCTCTCCACCTATTAGTGGAGGCCAGTTTGGCCGTGTCTCTAGGAGAGGTTGAGATAGCTGTCCTAATAGGTGCGGACTCCCCCCTCACACCTGCCACACCCATGGGTAAATGGAGACTCGATCGTACTTGGAGGTACGAGTTGAACTACGAAATACCCCTGGGAATGATAGGCCCCATTAGTGAAGGAGGTCTCCTTGCAACCAGGTACATGAGCCTCACTGACCTCAAACAGGAGCACTTGGGAACATTCGCTGTGGCCCTGAGGAGAAACGCTCAACAAAATCCCTTCGCCTATTTAAGGGAGCCGTTGAGTTTGGACGAGTACATGAAGAGCCCATACATAGCTTACCCCCTCAGACTATTGGATGCCGTCATTCCGGTAAACGGAGCTTTCGCACTCGCGGTAACTTCCGAGGAACTGGCCAAGAGGTACACGCCCAATCCAGTCTACGTAAGAGGACACGCCATAAGGGTTAACGCCGAACCGGAGAACGAACTAAGGGAGGTCACCGACCTCAAAATGAGAGACGTCGCTGAAGAGGCGCTAAGGAGGGCTGGCCTGAGAATGAGGGAAATAGACCTCTTTCAACTTTACGACGACTTCACCGTAGTCCCGTTACTACAGATGGATTCTCTAGGTCTCTTAGGGGAAAGCTCCATAGGAAAGTTCGTGGAAAACACGGACTTCACGTACGCTGGGAACCTTCCAGTGAACACTGGGGGAGGCCAACTCTCCGGAGGACAGGCAGGAACTGCTGGAGGCTTCGGGTTGATAGTGGAAGCTGTGAAGCAGTTAAGGGGGGAAGCGGAAGGACGACAAGTGAAGGGGGCTAGGAACGCGTTGATCACGGGATTGGGGGGCCTGGGTTACAATAACAACTTACTAAACAAGGGAGTTCTCGTTATCTCGAACGAGAAATGAACTTTTATACCCGAAGGATGTCAAAGCTGTATGGCGAGCCAGGAACTACCCTATCCGGAACTCGATCCTATAAATCAAAAGTACTTCGATGGGCTGAAAGATGGTGCCTTGCTCGTTCAAAGGTGCGGCGAATGCGGAAACTTCCAATTTTATCCTAGGCCCATTTGTGTTAGATGTGGCAGTTTAAATTTGGAATATAAAAAAGTGTCTGGGAAGGGAAAGGTCTACTCGTACGTGATAATCCACAGGGTGATATCGAATTCTGAGTACTTCAAGAAGATGGTTCCCTACGCTGTGGTCTCTGTCGAACTAGAAGAGGGAATTCGGGTTTACGGACTCTACGTCGGAGAGGTCAGTTCCCTTAGCGTTGGCAAGGAGGTGAAATTCAAACCATACTCCATACCGTGGGGTGTGATTCCAGCCTTTGAGTCGCTCGCCTGAATGTATAGGCTAAGTGAAACGGATCTTTCCCAATCAACTGAGTTGACGTTTACTCTGGACGACATTGTTTTCCTTAACTTAAAGTACTATAGTTTAGAGGATGTTGAATTACCTTAGTCCTTAGGGATCCAGGTATCTTATCCCTTATGCGAGTTTGGGTGGTGGCCTTTTCATAGGGAGAAATACTCTTTATTTTTAATGTATTTTTCCTTACTTCAGATTTAGAGCTTGACTTCCTTCTAAACAAGGAGAGAAAATGAAGAATGAATTTCTTAATAAAAAGTATTTTTGTTACGGTTCAAATAGCGGCCATGGTAAATCCACCGTCACAGAATATGGTCTCTCCTGTGATGTGAAGTGAGTCTTGCGAGGCTAAGAACACTACAACGTAGGCGATGTTCTCTGGTTTGCCCAGGGAACGAAGGGGCGTGTGTTGAATAATCCATTTCTTTCTCTCTTCAGTCCAATCCTTCCTGGCCCTGAGGGAGGGAGTGTCCATATATCCCGGAGCCACAGCGTTGACTCTCACGAAAGGAGCTAAGGCAAGTGCGAACGTCTTAGTAAGTCCTATGATGCCGTATTTCGCGGCTGCATATATGGGCGATCTAGGACTTCCAGTTGTGATCACGTTGGAGGCTATGTTAACTATAGTGCCGCTCCTCTGGAGGTCGAGCATCCTACTCCCAAACTCGTAGAGACAGTAGTAAGTCCCCTTAAGGTCCAAGTCTAGGGTCTCGTTGACTACCTCGTCCGAGAGCTCCCTCCAAGACGTCTGTCTCGGGGCAGTGGTACCCGCGTTATTTATGAGGACGTCTAGCCTGCCCCACGTTTCCCAGATTTCTTCAGCCATCCTCTTTACTTCCTGATATTTACTAACGTCGGCCTGTATGGCCACCGCATCCTGGCCTATGTCCTTGATCTCCTTTACTACCCTCTTTGCGTCGTCCTCACTTTTTATGTAGTTGACTATCACGTCGGCTCCTTCGTTAGCGAGGGCTAACGCTATGGCCCTTCCGAATCCTCTGGAGGCACCCGTAACTAGGGCCCTGGCTCCGCTCAATCTCTTCCCAGGAGGAGTAGGTTTCCTGACCCAGTTTATTTCCTCCTCTACGTCTATACTTCCAGGAGGCTTTCCCCACGCCATGTTTTCACGAACTATTTAATTGTCGTATCCTAATTAATGTTAACTCCCGGTCCTTTAAGTGAGCTGGTTACCGATTTTCATCTTTCCTTAATATACAATAGGCTCCCAGTAAGTATCTCCACAAGTCGAAGAGTCGTGTCTGGAACTAAAGGTAAGGTATTAGTACTCGTTCAATATGATAAAACGCGTGAGGAACCTTCTAGCTTCGTAACCCACTTATGTAGTAAGGAGATTCAAAAGGAGCTGAAGATTTTGTTGACGAAGACGTAAAGGTCCTTTGCACAACTTAATCGAGCTTAGTAGGCCGCATCTTTATGCTAGTTTGGGAGTCAGCGCTCACACCTAGGCGAGGGTTCTTGAGATAGTCCTCCGTCCCTACTAACCGAGGTTCACTAAGTACGAGCACCTGATGCCGCTCTGATCGTAGGAGTTCCACTCTTTAGGGCCGTACCGTAGTCCTTCAGGGGTAGAACTAGACCAGCTCTCACCGCAATCCTTTATTACTTACTCGACCCTTGGAACGTGGGTGAAGTCGCTTGAGCGAGAAGTACCGAGGGGAAACGTGGTGGGTCAGCCCATTCAATTTTATACCAGAAGTAACAGGAAAACTTAAGATACCAGAGAGAGTAGTAATCCATGATGTCACCCTTCGCGATGGGGAACAGACGCCTGGGATAGTATTTAGAAAGGAGGACAAGGTCTCTATTGCACAAGCTCTCAATGACGCGGGGGTGGACAGGATAGAGGTGGGAATGCCTGTCATATCGGAGGAGGAGAAAGACGCTATCAAAACCGTCGCAAGAGCCGGCCTCAACTCGAAGGTTTTCACTCTCGCTAGGCTGGTGAGGAAGGACTTGGACGAGTCTGTGGACTGTGATGTAGATGGAGTCATCTTGGAGGCTCCAGTGGGCGTCCCCAAGCTTAAACAGTTCGGGTGGAGTCTAGAACAGTCGAAGGCCAGCGCTCTAGAGCACATAGATTACGCCAAGTCCCACGGGCTTTACGTGACCTTCTTCGGAGTGGACACGACCCGCGCTGAGCCTGAGGCATACTTTGAGATGATCAAGGAGATCTCCAGATCAAGGGCTGATGCTGTTGCAGTGGTGGACACGTTCGGATGCATAACCGTTGAAGCAATGGGATTCCTAGTTAGGACGCTCTCTAGTTTGTTGACAAAACCCCTTGAGGTCCACACCCACAACGACTTTGGACTATCCACCGCGACTACCTTGGCCGCCGTGGCAAATGGGGCGACTGTAGCACATGTGGCGATTAATGGCCTCGGGGAGAGGACTGGAAACGCACCATTGGACGAAGTTGTGATGGGTCTGAATCTCCTCTATGGTGTGAAGACCTCGGTGAGGCCTGAGCTCCTGCATAAGCTCTCTAAGCTAGTTGAAGAGAGATCCGGGGTGAGGATTCCAGCGGGTAAGCCATTTGTGGGGGAAAACGCTTTTGGTAGGGAGAGCGGAATTTCAGTTGCGGGGTGGGCAAAGTACTACTTGGGCTCGGAACCCGTCCTCCCGGAGTTCGTGGGTAACGTTCACAGAGTTCTCGTGGGGAAGAAGAGCGGCAGACATTCGATAGAGTACAAGTTGAGGGAGTTAGGCTATGATCCATCGAAACTAGGAGAGGAGGGTGTCGCTAAATTGCTGACTAAAGTAAAAGAGGAGGCACAACTCAAGAAGAGGGCCCTGACTGACGGGGAGTTCGTTGAGTTAGTGAAGGAAGTAATGAACTCTCACTAGGTAATCCGTGACGAGCTCCCTACCTCAACATCTCAGGCACCTCGTAACTCCAGAGAGATTGATGGCCTCAACATTCTAGGGCGGCAAATATGGTCAATCATAGAAAATTTTTAGATATCTCTTTAAACATCAATTTTTCAGTTGGCACCAGGTAGCGAGTCTCCCCTCCAAACTTCACGCGGGACTCAGCGAGAGAGAGGAGCGTCATCGAATTCACTTCTTAACTCTTTGGATCCGGAGTCCGTAGACGAACGATCACACTTCGAATTAGGTTCTCCGACCCTCACTGATCCACACGAATGGCCAAGAGGCTAACCTGAATTCGGAGAGGAACCCATTTACGATGGAAAGGAAGTCTGAAAATGAGAAGAGCAGCACGTGGACGACGAGCTAAATAATTCCTCACCAAGTCACCCTCAGTGAGCCTAGTGACTATCTAGCTCTCCTGAAGGTTAAAAGAGGCCGAGAACCGACATTCTCAAACTCACGGGATCTACGGTCCAATAGGGATATCCCAAACTTCATTGGGGTCTTAACATCAATGTTTAGAAGTAAGGAAAGCCAGCAGGGTGAGATACCTAGGTCGAAAATAAACATTTATAGGAGCTTCAATAATACAAATCGAGATGAGACCTAGACCTTTCTCGTATCGTGCTCCAACCACCCTGAAAGAAGCAGTGGAGATACTTTCGAAGGACGAGGACTCAAAAGCGATGGCTGGAGGGCAAAGCCTACTGCCCATGATGAAATTGAGAATCATAGGACCGTCCACGATCGTATCTCTCTCCAAGGTGGCGGAGCTGAAACCCCACGTAACCGTGTCGGGAGAGACCGTTAAGATTGGAGCCCTGACCACACACGACGCAGTGAACAGGAGCCCAGACCTGAAGAGGTATGCTCCGTTATTGAGCGAAGCGGCCGGCCACATAGCTGACCAGCAAATAAGGAACCGTGGTACAATAGGTGGTAACATTTCCCACGGCGATCCAGCCTGCAACATGGCGACCGCCCTAACCGCCCTCGACGCCACTGTTCACGTAACTGGGCCTGAGGGTAAGAGGACGATCCCAATAAGGGACTTCTTCGTCGATACACTAGTTACCTCTCTAAGACAGGGCGAGGTGGTGACGGATGTAGAGGTGCCTGTAGCTAGGCCAGGCACGAAGCAGAAGTTCGTGAAGATTTCCAAGACCGCTACGTCTTGGCCCATGGCCATGGTTGGAGTGAGTGTAGAGCTCTCGCCCGAGAGGAAGGTTGAGAGAGTCTCGATAGCACTGGGAGTGGCCGCCAACACACCCGTTAGGGCCACCAAGGCCGAGGAATACCTTATCGGAAAGGTGTTGACTGAGGAAGTCGTTAAAGTGGCAGGAGACGTGGCTACCGATGGACTTACTCCTCCCTCTGACCTGCACGCCTCTTCCGAGTATAGGAGGCAACTCTTGAGGGTGCTAGTGCGGAGGGCCCTTTCGACGGTAGGTGAGGTGAGTTGAGCTTGGAGAAAGCGAGGATAGTGGAGAAAGTGAAGGTCTCCGTGAAAATAAACGGTAAAACCTACGAGGGACTCGTCGAGCCGCGTATGTTGCTGGTGGACTTCATAAGAGACGTGGCCGGACTTAAGGGAACTCACATAGGCTGCGACACCACCAGCTGTGGCGCATGCACCGTGCTGGTGGACGGAGTGTCAGTGAAGTCCTGCACAATGCTGGCGGTGGAGGCAGACGGTAGGGAGGTGACCACAGTCGAGGGTCTCAGTAGGGACGGGAAGCTCCACCCACTCCAGGAGGCCTTCTGGAGGAATCATGCTCTCCAGTGCGGCTACTGCACTCCTGGAATGCTTATGTCGGCCTACTTCCTCCTCTCAAGGAATCCAGACCCCACTGAGGAGGAAATAAAGGAGGCGATAGCAGGGAACATATGCAGGTGCACTGGTTACATTCCAATCATAAGGGCCATAAAGGAGGCTTCGGTAGAGATGAAGGGGGGGAGGAAGTGAGCACCGAGGCTACCTCCGAAACACAGGAGTTTAAGTGGATAGGAAAGCCGGTGAGAATCAGGGAGGATCTCCTATCACTGACGGGAAAAGGTAAGTACATAGACGATTTGGACTTTCCAGGGGCACTCTACTTAGCCTATGTTAGATCTCCTTACGGCCACGCGAAGATAAAGAGGATCGACGCTTCTAACGCCATGGCGCAGGAGGGCGTGGTAGCCGTATTTACTGGAGAAGACGTCAGGAGGGAACTTAACCCGTTCCCACAGATCCCTAAACCTCCTGCTGGAAACCTCCTCGATTACCCCCTCGCCGTAGATAAGGTAAGGTATTATGGCGAGCCGGTTGCGGCCGTTGTGGCCAGCAGCAAATATGTGGCCGAGGATGCAGCCGAGTTGGTTGACGTGGAGTACGAGAAGCTCCCAGCAGTAGTGGACCCAGAGGAGGCCCTTGAGGGAAAGGTGTTAGTGCATGAGGAGGTGGGCTCCAACGTGGTGTGGGAGGGCCTCTGGGACCTAGGAGAGGTAGATAAGGCCTTTCGGGACGCCGAGGTCAAATTTGAGGAGAAAATAACCTTCCACAGGTACGCCTCGGTTCCCCTGGAGACGAGTGGAGTAGTGGCCACGTACGACGAGGCGACCGATTCGTTTGTTATATACAGCAACAACATAATGCCCGTATTCACCGTGCCTTTAGTGGCCACCGCTTTGAAGACTCCCCCTTCCAAGATAAGGTTCGTCGTGCCCCCAACGTTGGCGGCTCGTTCGGAGGGAAAATAATAAACTACACTCACATGACCCTCCTCGCCTTCATAGCCAAGAAACTCAAGGCCACCGTGAAGTACGTGGAAACTAGGTCCGAGAATATAGCATCTGGTACCCACAACAACGAGAGAGTGTTTTACGTCAAGGTGGCAGCAAACAAGGAGGGTGTAGTAAAGGCAATAGACGTAAAGGCCATAGACAACTGCGGCGCATATCCCAGGTATGAGCCCGCGGGCGCTGTAATATGGAGCCAAGTCACCCCAGGAATATACGGGGTGAAGAACGTTAGGGTGAGATTCGTACAGGTGACAACGAACAAGGGACCGACAGGGCCTGTGAGGGGATACTCTAGACTGCAGCATAATTTCATGTGGGAGAGGGTTATGGATATGCTCGCGAGGAGGCTCGGTCTAGATCCGGCTGAAGTTAGGTTAAGGAACTTCATACGAAAGGAAGAGATGCCTTACAAGGGGCCTTCCTACGCCATTTATGATGGAGGGGATTACGTTGGGGCCTTCCGCAAACTCTTGGACGCCCTCGACTACGCTAAGTGGAGGAAGGAGCAGGAGGAGGCTAGAAAGACTGGAAGGTACATCGGAATTGGGTTTAGTTCCGTGATCGATTCCGGAGCTAATAACTTCGGTCAGGTGAAAATAATTAACAGGGACTTCCCGGTCTCAGGCAATTCTGAGGCCGCAATGGTGATGGTAGATCAGGTAGGAAATATAGTGGCCAGGATAGGGGCCACCGACACTGGACAGTCTCACGCCACCACCATGGCACAGATAGTTGCCGAAGTGTTCGACGTAGATCCGTCAGAAGTGCAGGTAGAGATGGGATTTGACACTCTGTCAGGTGTGTGGGCACAGCACTCGGGAGCCTACGCTAGCAGGAGCGCAGTTCTAGCAGGGAGCGCAATCTACATGGCCGCAGTCAGATTGCGCGACAAAATGATCAAGATAGCCTCCCATCTCTTGAACGAAAGTCCCTCCAACCTCGAGGTAAGGGGTAAGAGAATAGTCTCGAAGTCCTCTGGAAAGGAGGTGTCCTTCGACAGGATAGCTACCGTGGCTTGGTCAGACGTGATGTTCCTTCCAGAAGGTATGGAACCAGGATTAGTTAGTCATTACGTCTATAGGCCAGACTTCATTTACAACCTACCCGACGAGAAGAACAGGATCAACAATACCCTCACTTACTCTTACACAATGCACGGTACGGTTGTGGAGGTAGACCCCGAAACCATGACCGTAAAGATCCTTAAGCACGTTGTCGTGTCGGACCCTGGCGTAATGATAAATCCGTTAGTGGTGGAGGGACAAGAGCTCGGGGCCACAATGCACGGAATAAGTGCCGCCCTGTATGAGGATCTGGTCTACGACGCTGAAGGGGTGTTACTTTCCTCTACGTTTTACGACTACATGCCTATAGGGGCCAAGGAAATGCCCACTGTCGAGCTCCTTCACTCTGTCACTCGCTCTACAAGCTCTATGTTGGGTGTAAGAGGTATAGGAGAGGGTGGAGGAGGTCCGATAGGATCCATAGTCAACGCGGTTGAAGACGCCCTCACTCCTCTCGGGCTGAGATTAAGGAGGTCTCACATAAACTCAGCGGAGCTGTACGGCATGCTGTCCTCTCACCCTGGGGGTTCGTAGATAATCTTTCCAGATCTTAAAGCAATTCTTTTAATTATATCTAATATACGCTAGAGACTTCATTCTTTGTGATCATATAAGAAAGGGTTGGCATTAGAAAGTCTCCATGTCCTCTCCCTATTAATACTCTTTTATCTAATAATAATTTAAATAGACTATTTATAAAATAATTAAAGCCTCCCTTCGAGACTATAGCTCAAATGTAGTTTGCTTAAACACTTACTCGACAACGCTACTCCTCAGCCCTAGTGAGAGAGAGGAGAAATCAACGACGCATCTTAATCCGTGGGAACCAGAAGTCATCTATTAATGATCGGGTAGCAATAATTAGAGGGCAGAGAGGAAGACCTCAGGGGATTGAGGTTAACAGTGAGGAGGAGGAAAACGCCTTTACGCTATGGTTTCATCAAACACACAAAACGAATAGTTACCGAGTGAAATACTTGGGGAGTAAGTCGGGGGACATGGTTTGGTAATGGCAGCCATTGGATCTGGACTGAAAGTGAAGAGGAAAGCTCCCTTAAGCTCCTCAGGGCGATACCGATCAACTAGGTGTCTGAACTTGTTGTTACTTATCTAAACGGACTAGTTAGGTTAGCTCTCGAGATCCTTTCACCTAATGTTTAAGTTGTATAACTTCCTCATGACCTGCCTCACCACTATCATCCTCTGGATGAGGTTAGTACCCTCGTATATAGTCGTGGTTTTGGCGTCCCTCAGCAACCTCTCCACCGGCGTGGAGACCCCGTACCCCCGTGCACCTCGATCGCCCTGCTCGCCGCCCTCTCCGCGACCTCCGTGGCGTAGAACTTCGCCATGGACGCCGCCACCACCCCGTCCTGGAGGTTCCCCCTGTCGAGGAGGGAGGCGGCGAAGTAGGTGAGCAGCCTCGCCGCGGCCACCTCCGCCATCGCGTCGGCCAACCTCTCCTGGACCATCTGGAAGGAGGCCACGGGCTGGCCGAAGGCCTCCCTCTGGGAGGAGTAGGAGAGGGAGGCCTCCAGGGCCGCCTGGGCGAGGCCCACCCCCTGGGCGGCCACCGAGACCCTGCTGTAGTCGAACGCGAGCATGGTCTGCTTGAAGCCGTTCCCCTCCTCCCCCACCAGGTTCCCCTCCGGGACCCGCACGTCCTCGAAGAGGAGCTGGGCCGTGTTTGACGCCCTGACGCCTGAAGTCTCTATCCTCCCCTCCACCTTGAAACCGTGCTCCCTCGAGGCGAGGAACATGGATATCCCCATCCACCTCCTCTCCCCCTGGGAGGTCCTGGCTGTGACGAGGAGCCTGTCCGCAATCCCCCCGTTCGTGACGAAGGTCTTCCTCCCGTTTATCACGTAGTGCGACCCGACCTTCCTGGCGGTGGTCCTCATCCCCGCGACGTCGGAGCCCCCGGAGGGCTCGGTGTTGGCGAAGGCCACCACCGCCCTCCCGGAGGCGACCTCGGGCAAGTGCTCGGAGCGAAGCCTCTCGGAGGCGAACCTAACCATGGGAACGTTGAAGAGCCAATAACCGAAGACGTGGGTCGAGAGCGACGGCCATACTCTGGAGATCTCCTCTATTGTTATGGCCTGCGACAATAGATCGGCCTCCTGTCCTCCATATTCCCTAGGGACGTTCATTCCATATATCCCGGCCCGAGCCAACTCACCTCTCACCTCCGGCGGTATCGCCATCTCCCTCTCCCCCTTTTCCACGTAGGGCCTGACCCTGCTCTCGCACAGTTCCCTGACCGACTGCCTGAGTAACTCGTGCTCCTCCCTCAACTCCACCTTGAAGTCCTGAGGAGAAAACGGTAAGGTCATATCATAATTTCTTTGGTTTACAATAATAAATCTACCATACCCGAGGGTATCAAAGCGTGGGTGTCTAAGTAATCATCGAGTAGAGGCGCCGATGTTGGAGCTTTGAGAGCTCAAAAGGAGGGAAGAACCCCCTGCCCCAATGAAAGGTCTTCTCCTCGTTCTCGTTGGCCGAGGCTTTCGTTCTACTGCAGTTGAGGACTAGCTCCGCGTATTAACTGACTTTCTCACCGCCCTGGAAGGGACGAGGGTTCCCTCCCAGGGGGCTCGTCGTTCCCACCATCGGTTCGGGATTACATGTCTCGTTTGGTGGGCAGTCGAGTGGATCAGAGATCCACTCCCATTTGAAGAGGAGGGGACTTTCACCCATTACGTCTAGTCCCTTAAAGGAAATCGAAGCCGCTGCTCGCTCCTCCCTCAGTCCCATTAAACCTTAGATCGAGCTGGGGAGGAGCGTCGTTAGTACCACTAAGAGAAATTTTAACAAAGAAGTATAAATATGAGGGGGCTGTCCGTCCCGCCGTGAAGGGCGAGGCTTTCCGCCCCCTCAACCCCCGACTTTGTAACAGTGAGGAGGCGGTTGAGATCTAAGGGCGTAGTGACAAAAGATTGGCAAGCCTCGCCCCTTCTAGGGGCGGGGTAAAGTTTTTAAAATCCGAATACTTTAAAGTATTGTGGAATATAAGTCAACGAGGCATGTGAAATACCTATGCAACTATCATTTCGTATGGGTTCCTAAGTATCGTAGAGGCATATTAATCGACGAAGTAGCTGAATACACTAAAGAGGTCTTGAAATCGATTGCTGAAGAGTTAGGTTGTGAAATAATGGCCCTAGAAGTAATGCCAGATCATGTACACCTCTTCGTAAAATGCCCACCCAGATACTCACCATCATACCTAGCAAACTACTTCAAGGGGAAGTCAGCCAGACTAGTTTTGAAGAAGTTCCCAGATTTGAGAAAATACACGGGAGGAAAACTCTGGACTAGAAGCTACTTCGTATCGACAGCCGGAAACGTATCAAGCGAGACAATAAGGAAGTACATTGAGGAACGATGGGTGAAAGAAGGTGAAGAGGACTAACGTGGTTAAACTCGTTATAGACAAGGACACCCACGAGAAGCTCAAGGAACTAGCTATAGTGACTGCCAAATGCTGGAACGAGGTAAACTGGTTAAGAATGCAACAGTTCAAGAAAGGGGAGAGAGTAGATTTTGCTAAAACTAAAAAGAGGTTTACGAGAAATATAAGCATGTGTTAAAGGTTAATGCACAGCAAGTGGCTAGGAAGAACGCTGAGGACTGGAGGAGCTTCTTCTCGCTAATTGAGGAAAAGAAGGAGGGTAAACTACCAAAGTGGTTCAGACCAAGACCTCCAGGCTATTGGAAGGACGAAAATGGGAAATATAAGCTGATTTTCATCATTAGGAACGACCGTTACGAGGTGAACGAAAGCGAGAGGACCATCTATTTGAAGGACTTTAAACTCTCTCTGAGGTTTAAGGGGAAACTTAAGTGGTGTGGAAAGCTAGGTAGGCTTGAGATTCACTACGACGATGCCAGGAAAGCTCGGTATGCACATATACCTGTTGAGGTGGAGAGCACTGTGGAGAGCAGGGGGAGCTTAAGGGCTTCAGTGGACTTGGGAATTGTTAATTTAGCCACCGTTTATGTTGAGGATGGTAAGTGGTATATTTTCAAGGGTGGTGGTGTTCTCTCTCGATACGAGTATTATGGTAAGAGGACAAGTGAGGTTCAGAAAGTTTTGGCTAGGCATGGGCAAAGGAGGGGTAGGAAGCTTAAATTGCTTTACGATAAGAGGAGGGGGTTCTTAAAACACGCGTTAAATAGCATGGTTAGGAAGATAATGGAGGAGTTAGGACAAAAGGGGGTAAGTGAAGTTGTTATAGGTTATCCTAGAGAGATTAGTAGGAACCACGGCAACAAACTCACTGTAAACTTCTGGAACTATAGTTATGTCGTTAAGCGTTTTGAGGAGATTGGGGAGGAATTAGGGATTAAGATTGTTAGGGTGAACGAGTCTTACACTTCTAAGTCTTGTTCCCTGTGCGGGGAAGCCCACGAAAGTGGGCGTATTAAGCGTGGTTTGTTCAGGTGTCCCCGCATGGGGAAAGTTATAAATGCGGATTTGAATGGGGCGATAAATATTCTACACATCCCCGAGTCTCTAGGATCTGGGAGTGGAGGGCAACTCCCAGTGAGGGATAGGGGTAACGGACCGAAGGCCCGGCCCGTGGTCCACCTCTGGACGAACGGAGCGGGGTGGGTGCTATTAGCACCCACCAGCTATGAAGCGATGAAAATGAAGGCGGTAAACCACGAACCTATGATCCGCCCTAAGGGGACCCTCGCCCTTTAGGGCGGGGAGGAGGTCAGTATTGAAGTGCCTGTCCTCTTTAGTTTTCCACTTTGATGAAAATTTATAGAGAGCGTTTAGGCTAAACTACTGCAGATTGAGAGAGATCTACAGCTTTCCTACGAAACAAGAGGCAAGCCCAATTAAGGTTATATGCGCAGATCCAAAGTTTCTACTTCCTAAGGTCATTAGAGCTCTGAAGGACGTCACAATAAAGGAAGAAGGATATGTCGGATGGGGTTTTTATTTTGGAACAAATTTCACAATAAGAGGCCATGTATACTCTCCTGAGGATGGAGTTGTTTACCCTTTCGAGTTAGAGGGAAGGGGTAAAGGAGGTGGTAAAGTGACCCTTCTAGTTCATGAGAATCAAGTTACTGTAGAGTTCCAATACGAAGGATGGAAATTCACACCGTTAATGGGAACTGTAATCAGGGGCTGGTTGAAAAAATTCGGAGAGGAATTTGATGAACAGGTAACATTGGAGAGAATTAAGAGAAAAATTTAGTTTTCACATTTACTCTTAGCGGGGTTGAGGGGGCGGAAGACCCCTCATGTGAGGATGGATAGATCCCTCGTTTAAATATCGGTCTTCAAGAAACTACCCCAACGACACTCAACGACGGGGCGTCGCGGATAAGGTGAAGTTAAGGGGAAAGTCCCTTGTAAGGAGATGAAGTCGTCTTATCTCCACCTGTGAACTCGAAGCCGGAACTAGGCCGCTGGGCCTACTTCTGCACTCTCTTGGTTCGGGTCTTGTCAGTGGAGAGCGAACAATTATGACATTACTTTATTTCTCCTTATTAATAAAACTAAAGACAAACGACCTCCTTATTGGACTTCTATACTCCAGTATGTAGGGTCGTTCCACCGATGGGGTGGAGGAGGGTTAGCCTCTTCAGAGACTCCTGTGAAGTGCGAGGATTTCAGGATCGATTATGAAATAATACGGGATCCCGAGAAGCCCAAACCTCCCTGTAATAGTCAACTAACAGAAACTAGGAAACTAAACTTTTTACCATTTCCTTCTACGCCATTGCCGAGGTGAATTCCATGAGGGTCGGATTGGTATCTTATGGCTTCTCAGGGTTCGCTCCTTCTGTCTCAGACAAGAGCTTCAGGGAGATGACCTTCGAGGCGGCCTCTAAGGCCTACGCGAAGGTCGGACTCAATCCGAGGACTGACGTCGATGCTTTCGTGTCCTGCAAGGAGGACTTCTGGGAGGGAATATCAATAACAGACGAGTTCGCCCCGGACCAACTGGGAGGTGCACTTAAACCAGTCTTCACCGTTACCGGGGACGGTCTGTTGGGCATCGTAAACGCATATATGATGATAAGGACAGGCGCCTTCGACGTTGTGGTGGTGGAGGCTCACGGGAAGCCCTCGGAAGTGAAGTCCTACGGGGACGTGGAGCGTATGTCCCAGGACCCCATATATGTCAGGCCCCTTAACTTCCCAAACTATCACAGCGTCAAGGCCGTGGAGGCCAAGGCGTTCATGCGATCGGCCAAACTAACGAGGGAGGACTTGGGGCTGTACGTCTCCCAGACTAAGAGGAACGGGCTCTTAAGCTCAAGGGCTCCTCACGCCTCTGACCTTTCCGTAGACGCTTACCTGCACGAAGAGCAGGTGCTCGGTCCCTTATCAGAGAGCGATCTCGCTCCCAGGACAGATGCCTCGTTGGTGTTCGTGGTAGCCTCTGAGGCCAAGGCCAGGGAACTCTCTGGCTCGCCGGTTTGGTTAATGGGCGTGGGGTGGGCGTCGGACTACCACACTCCATCGTACAGGAACCTAGAGATCGACATGTCAGCTAGGAACGCGGCGAGGATGGCCTTCAAGCTCGCTGGGATAGAGGACCCCAAGAGGAAGCTAGGGTTCGCGGAAGTCGACGAAAGGTATAGCTTCGTGGCCCTTCGGGATCTGGTCTCAATGGGACTGGTAGACGACGTTAGGAGTGCGTTGAATGGAGGAGATCTGTCTAGAGAGGGCAGTCTCCCCGTGAACAGGAGGGGAGGTGCCCTCAGCGAGGGCCTTCCTCTGGAGGCCCATGGGTTAGCGAGGCTCGCTGCGGCGTGCGACCTCTTAGATGGTGTAGGAGTGGTGGTTAGTGGCACGGGGAACACGACCGCAGTAGTGGTGGTGACGCCTTGAGGCCAAACGTAAATGTGAAGAATAGAGTTGCTGTCGTAGGGGCTGGGCTCACCCTATTCAGGAGGAGGCTCCTGGAAACTCCACAGGAACTAGCTTGGATCGCCGCCAAGCAGGCCCTGCAGGAGGCTGGTCTGGACTTCAAGGACGTGGACTGCGTTGTTAGCGGGAGCGCTCCAGACGCCTTCGACGGCGTCCACATGAAAGGTGAATACTACGTCGAGGGTGTGGCCGACGGGAAGCCTCACGTCAGGGTCTACGTGGGCGGGGGGACTGGTGTGTTCGTTCCCGTTGCAGCCTGGTGGCACGTAGCGTCTGGACTGTGTAAGAGGGTGCTGGTCCTAGCGGAGGAGAAGATGAGCTCTGCCGCTCAGCCCCACCCTCAAGCGGTGTTCAAACACATATGGGATCCTCTAATCGAGAAACCACTCAACCCGAACTTGATATGGATCTTCGCCATGGAGATGCACAGGTACATGTATAGGTGTGGCGTCAAAAAAGAGGACATAGCGCTAGTGTCCGTGAAAAACAAAAGAAATGCCCTAGACCACCCCTCGGCTCAGGCTGCGGGCAGGATCACTGTTGAGGACGTGCTTAACAGTGAAATGTTAGTGTACCCAGTTAACAGGCTCGACGTATCTCCTGTGTCAGATGGGGCGGCGGCCCTAGTCATGGTATCCGAAGAGTGGGCCAACAGGCTCACAGACAACCCGGTTTGGGTCGAGGGTATCGGGTTCAACTTGGATTCCACCAACTGGACCAATAGGGACCTCTCTTTCCCAGTTTACGTGAGAAGGGCCGCGGAGATGGCCTATAGGTTAGCCGGAGTAACTAACCCAGCGAAAGAGATAGACGTGGTTGAACCCTACGACCCCTTTGACTACAAGGAGCTCCACCACATGGAGGGACTTGGGCTCTGTGCTCCTTGCGGGGCCGCCAAGTTGACGAGAGAAGGACTGACACAGAGGGACGGCGAGCTTCCCACCAGCCCTAGCGGCGGATTACTTGGAGTAGGGAATCCTATAGCGGCAGCGGGACTGATGAAGGTGGCCGAGATCTTCTGGCAACTGCGAGGTGAGGCCGGGGCAAGACAGGTAAAAAAGGACGCGGTGACTGGACTGGCCCAGGCCTGGGGGGACCTTATGCAAGTTGGGACAGTGGTGGTGATGAGGAGGTGAATTCGACGAAGGGCACGCCCCTCAGCGAGGAGGACTTCAAGAGGGCCGTGAAAGAGATCACTAGGCCGAGAGCAGTCTACGACGTGGCCCCAGGAGAGGCATACTCTAGGTTCTTCCGTGGATTGAAGGAAGGGAAGATCTTGGGAACTAGGTGCCCCTCCTGTCGTCTGGTTCACGTTCCCCCTAAGGTATACTGTCAGTACTGCTACGTCCCACTTACTGAGTGGGTGGAGGTAAAAGATGAGGGATACGTGGAGACCGCTGTCGTGGTTTACATAGCTGCGGAGAGGGAAAGGTTGGAGACGCCAGAAGTGGTTGGGGTTGTGCGGCTTGAGGGATCTGGGGACGAGTACCGCTTTCCAGGGCTGATGCACAGGATCTGTGCCGACCCCGACGACGTTAAGTCGATGAAGCTCCTAGGATCTAAGGTGAGGGCTAGATGGGCAAAGGAGAAACAGGGAGGAATAAACGACATAGAGTGTTTCGAGGTGGTACAATGGAAGTGAGAATGGAAATAGATGCCTACGAGTACACTCCAGGTCCAATGGGGGATAAGTGGCTTGAGGAGCTAAAGCAGGGAAGACTCACGGCCTCGAAGTGCTCTTCGTGTGGGACGGTCTTTCTACCTCCTAAGTTGTATTGTCCTGTGTGCAGAGGTGAGGCGAAGGAGCTCGTTCCCACTGGGAAGGGAAGGGCCGTAAACGTGGTGCAGGTGAAAGTGGACGATGAGGGGAAGAAACTGACTAGACCCGTGAAGCTAGCCTTGATACGTTTTGACGGGATCTTCGGGGGACTGCTCCATTACGTGTCAGACGAAGTCGAGGAGGGAGACCAGGTCAAACCGAAGTTCAAGGTAGAGAGGAGGGGATCCATAACTGACATTGAGTTCTTCGAGAGGGTTTGAACGGCTACGCTGGTCGGATCTCCACTGATACGGGTGCTTCTAAATGTCCTCGATCAATCCTCGATGAGACAAGTTCTATTTCCCGGCACGCATAGATGACAACGTAGAACTCCTTTCTCTCTATCAATACCTACTCTTTTTCTCCTTCATCTCTTTAATTTCCTCACTTTAGTTTTTCTCTCCATTTTTCTCCTAGTTCGTCATCACCTCTACTTAACTTTATTGACGTTTGAGGGGGTTAAAGTCCCCTCCCCAGGGAAGGTCCACTCGTAGAAACGTTTCGCTCGCGAAACGAAAGCGATCGCACCTCTGCCGTAAAGGTGGATACCTAGTGACCGCGGGGAACTCGGTGAAGGACGAAACTCGTAACCTCCCTTCCACACCGTTCCTCCTTCGCGGTGAGGGGACCCGGTTGGCTCAGGGAATGGGAAACCCAGGTCGCAAGGACGCCACGTCCGTCAGGGTGGGGGTAGTTCGCACGTGATAAAACCATCCCGACTCAACTTTCAACGTTTACCTCTCTACATCTCCCAGCCGACCTTTATCGTCCACGAGACCTAGTGAAATGTGCCCATCATAGGTTGGAAGATCCGTTTATAGGAGGCACGTGATCTGACTTCCTCCCCTCCCCCCGGAAGGGTTCACTCCCAGAGGGCTCGTCGTTCCCACCATCAACTCGAAACTGCATTTCTCATTTGGTGGGCAGACGAGTGGATCAGAGAGCCACCCCCACTTAAAGAGGGACCTTTCCTCCTTGACGTCCAGCCCCTTAAGGGGGAAGGAAGGCGTTGCTTTCCCCTCCCGCAGTTTCTGAGTCCTCAATCGAGCTGGAAGAGGGAAGTCGTGAGCGTCACTAAGAAAATTTAGATAAAGAAGTGTTTAAACTTTAAACTGTGAGCACTGGAATGGTAGAGTCGTTCGTACCGCTCTTCCAAAGGTAGATGGTGGCGTAAGTCCTCACCGGCTTCCACTTCTCGCCCAACTGGAGCACCTGCTTCCTGTCGGGGACGGATCCATTGAAGTAGAGTCTTCCTATCGCCTTCCTCACACCTAGGTCCCCGGCCGGGAGAACATCCTCCCTTCTTAGACAAAAAATGAGGTACATCTGAGCAGTCCACTCCCCTATTCCCCTCATGGTCGTTAATGTTGCTAAAACCTCGTCGTCTGACTTCCAAGTGAGGGCCTCCAAGTCTAAGGTTCCTTGCTCCACTGCCTTAGCTATGGAGATTATATACTCAACTTTTCTCCTCGAGAGACCCACCCCAGTCAGAATGGAGGAGTGAGCCACGATCGACTCGGGGGTAGTCCCAATAGACCGGAGCCTCGCCACCACGGCGGAAGCTGCCTTCCAGCTAAGTTGCTGCCACACCACCGCCTCTATTAGGCCGAAGAACTTGTCTTTAATCTCGGGTCTTAGCTTCCCGTACTTCTGGACTAGCATTCTCATGACATCGTCCTTCAGGGCCAATTGTTCATGAGGGCCCATGTTTCCTTCTTACCTCGCCAAGGTTAATAGGATGTTAGGGCTGAAACCCTCTTCCACGTTGACGGAAATGTTTTTGGTTTATACGTTAATTTCGTTAATAGTAGACGACCTCTAACGCCGATTTGAGCTCCGCCTGGGGGGAGTGATCATGGAGATGCGAGCCCCCTCGTCGCTGGGCCCCCAAGGAGCCCAGTCCCCTAAACGTGATCTGGACGACCGCGGGGTTGAGGGACGAGTCCCTACACTCGATCGCAAATCAACTTGAAACAACTGAAATGAAAGCGTGGAGACAAACGGGATCTAGTGCGACTGCCCCTTCAATTCACTCGCGAGGATGACTCAGAGAATCCTTGAAGTTCCAGGTACACCATGAGACCTGGAAAGGTGAGGTATCACATCACTTCACATTCTTCTCAAGATGTACCACGTGCCAAGGGCCTTGGCTCCCAATGTCCCCGACGAGTCCCTGAACTCTAGGTCTACCACCACTGTGGTTCGTCCTTTCCTCACTATTTTCCCTTCCGAGGTGAAGGGGCCTTTTCTCATTGGTTCGAGAAAGTTGACCTTGAGTTCCTGCGTTACCTGATCTTCTCCATCGTTCACAGTCATCACTGTGAGACCACCCGTGTAATCCATCACCGTCATTACGGCTCCTCCATGTAGGATGTCCCCCGTTCTGGTGATCTCCTTGTGAAACGGAATCTCAAGCACAGCCCTCCCTTCCTCTAGTTTCACAATCCTTAACTTGAGGAACTTGAAGAACGGTTCGAGTTCCTCGAAGGTCTTGTTAACGGCCTCCAGGTCCTCCATCATATTCCTGATGGCTTGCGCCCTGCCCATGACATAGATAGGTTGCAGTTGACTAAGAAAGCTTTCCTCATCTACAAAAACGTACAGGGCCCCTCGCTTCTAGCCGACCTGAGCGCGGCTTATCGCGAACAAAAGGAGGACTCCGAGGATCTCGAAAGAGCTAAGTTTTCTGCTAGTTGACCCTGAAAGTCTGCGGTAATGGAAGGTCCTCTTCCTTAATGGAACTCCTCAGGACTATTTCTTAGACTGTTTTCCTTACCTAGAGATTAAAGGGCCAGTCAAAGTACATTCGACTTTAGTCCTCCACCAAGTCCCCTTGCAGTCACGGATGGTGAGAGTTTGTTCTCTCATTTTTCATTTCTTTCATTATCTTTGCTGTCAAGTAACCCCACATTATTAAGTAGGCCGCTGGGAACACGTAAAATCCTGCCACCATTAAGACGTCCAATACCGTTATTACTGGTGCTCTACCGAATTGTAGGAGTGCCCTAAAATGGGCCCTGGATAAAGACGAGGTGATCATGGCTACCGTGGCTAGGGAGGCTCCTAGATGTATGGCCCACTCTTTTCCTGCCCTTATCTCGAGCGCAGCGAAGAGGACCAAGAGCACCGCAAGAGCTGTGAATATGGTGAGAATTTCCGGTACCAGCTTGTAGAACCAGAGTAGACCTCCACCGGCCCCCACTGAAACTGCAGAGGCCAAGGACAACGCAGCTAACACTTTCCTTCTACGACACAAGGATTTCTTCGCACCTCTCCTCTGACGGTACTGATCCCTCGTTTTCTAGTGTACCCTTTTCAACCTTCTTTGTTCTCCATTTTGCGTAGAAGGGTGGCGAGCCGCTTCCTTAGCGATCCCACCTTCTTATCAATTTCGTTGACCTTACTGTCAAGAACTTCAACTTTACTGTTCAGTCCATCCATCCTACCGTTCATCTCGTTCCTGAAGGAGTCCACCTTGCTGTCTACGGCCTCTATCCTCTTCTCTAGTCCATCCATCCTACTGTTCAGTCCATCCATCCTACCGTTCATCTCGTTCCTGAAGGAGTCCACCTTGCTGTCTACGGCCTCTATCCTCTTCTCTAGTCCATCCATCCTACTGTTCAGTCCATCCATCCTACCGTTCATCTCGTTCCTGAAGGAGTCCACCTTGCTGTCTACGGCCTCTATCCTCTTCTCTAGTCCATCCATCCTACTGTTCAGTCCATCCATCCTACCGTTCATCTCGTTCCTGAAGGAGTCCACCTTGCTGTCTACGGCCTCTATCCTCTTCTCTAGTCCATCCATCCTACTGTTCAGTCCATCCATCCTACCGTTCATCTCGTTCCTGAAGGAGTCCACCTTGCTGTCTACGGCCTCTATCCTCTTCTCTAGTCCATCCATCCTACTGTTCAGTCCATCCATCCTACCGTTCATCTCTTGCCTCAGACCTGAAATCTCCGCTCTAACAGCTTGCATCGCCTGGGAGAAAATGAGCATCATCACTTCAGAGTCGGTCAATTTCTTGCCTTCTTGGACTTTCTTGACAATTTTCTCCGAGAACTGCTTCAGAACGGCGTCTATTATTGCCGCTGAAATCTCGGCCATGTTATAAACTATCCCTACTAACAGTTATAAAAATGGGGGTTTAGGAACCACATCCCCTAAACTCGACTAAAACGTTGTGAGGTATTCGATGTCATCCCCTCCGAAGGACTTTCTCCCGATGGTGGTGTGGAAAACTTCACCAGGAAGGACAGATAGGTTGACGAGAAGGTTCTTAGGTTTCAATAGATAAGGTTAAGGAATCTACAAACTAACTAGTCTAACGAGGGGAAGTAGTGTTGTTACTACATGTACTACGTGAGGATTCAAGTTCAGATTGTTAATGTGGACGTCAACTCCTCCTAAATGCAAGGAAAGGACCTTATGGAGAAGTTTCACTTCGAGCTTCGTTTCTATTTTTGGGTCTTCCTAGGAGACGTTCCTTCAACAGATGGGAATCCTCCTTAGATCTCCGCTAACTTGTAGCTCTTGAAGCTTAGAGTCCATCTCTTAGCCACTAAGAAAGCCTAAATTCCCCAAAGACTGGCTCCTTAAACGTCCTATGATTAATTTGCCGAGTCCCGATGGATGAGGAAAAATAAATAAATGAGGACTTATGTGGGTGAACAACCCCTTACTAACGGGGCGTCATCGCCTCGAAGGTCTCCTGCTTCACAGAGCAATCTTGATTCCCCTTAACCATAGCGGAGGTTCAGAGGGACAGTTCCGTGAACAGTACGGAAGAGGAGTTACGGAAGATAGCTTTCCACAGGCGTAAGTTTCCCCCAGTCCCGAGAATGAGATCTAGCTTTTACAGCCGAGATCAGAGGATTCTTTGTTTTTATTATATAAAAACATTTCTATAAGGAGTCTGCCCGTCTCCTCATCCATAATGTTGTCTTGAAACGTGAGTGGAGGTAGACCACCCGCGAGGACGAATGGCCCCCTTCCACTCCAACACCAGTTCCCAGACTACGTGTCGAGACAGTTAAACGCAGCGACCTTCACCTAGACGCCCGAAAGGGGAGGGTCAGCTAAGTCACGCCTCCGTCCCAACCGTTGGCCAGAGGCGGGTGAAAGGGATCGCGCACACGTCCAAATACGCTGGACGACGCTCGGTGCCCGTGGGGCGCCCCACCCTCGTGGGGTCGCGAAGTAGGAAGCACCTCCGTAAGTGGTAGTGGTTCACAAGTGTGGTAAACAGAAAACTCAAGGTCACTCTATCAGAGCGGCTAAATGTGTGTAGAGAGATATCTTACAAAGTCGGGGGTTGAGGGGGCGGAAAGTCTCGCCTTTCACGGCGGGGACGGACAGCCCCCTCATATTTATACTTCTTTGTGAAATTTCTCTTAGTGGTACTAACGACGCTCCTCCCCAGCTCGATCTAAGGTTTAATGGGACTGAGGGAGGAGCGAGCAGCGGCTTCAATTTCCTTTAAGGGACTAGACGTAATGGGTGAAAGTCCCCTCCTCTTCAAATGGGAGTGGATCTCTGATCCACTCGACTGCCCACCAAACGAGACATGTAATCCCGAACCGATGGTGGGAACGACGAGCCCCCTGGGAGGGAACCCTCGTCCCTTCCAGGGCGGGGAGGAAGTCAGATAAGCTTAGGAAGGTATTTAATGTGAGATCACGTCTAAGTACTGCTTCACTCTGCCAAGGATGTGTAAAGTTCGGCTAGTTTACGTCCTACTTCCCCCGGTGAATGTCTACTCTCCACGACCCGCCTGCCTGCAGAACCTAACTTCCTGTTCAGCTCAGGGGAGTCAAGTAGCTCCTTAGAGGACTCCAAGAAACACCTTACGTCCCTCCTTTCGCATAACTCCCCCCCTCCTTGAAGCGTTTCCGGCAGCGAGCCGTAGTCAGAGGACACTACTGGCACTCCCACGCTCATGGCCTCGAGCATTGTGAACCCGTAAGCCTCAACTTGGCTCGGGAAAAGGAGCACATCGGTCTCCATCAAAAGTTCTCTCAGTCTCTCCCGGGGCAAAGGATTCACATACTCTACGTCCTTCAGTCTTCTCCTCGGTTGGCCTATCCATATTTTCCTGTGTTCCTTACCAATAGAAAGGAAGACGTGTTCAGCCACCTCCCCTCCCTTCCTGTCGTAGTCCAATCCTACGAACAGGATGGTCGATTTACTGTGAGGTCTCCTGAAGCCCGTTTCCATTGGAGGTGGTATGATCCTGACGTCCTCTAATCCATCTGCCTTAAGTCCGTCCGCACTCCACTCCGTCCACGTCACCACTACGGCTCTCCTATTCAAAGTTCTAAACAACAGTTCCCCGACCCTCTTGGATAGTCCGCTGAGCTTAGCGTACTCTGTGAAAAATGTGGATATGGGTTGGTCCAGTTCTGTGACCCACTTTCCTCGAGGTATGTAGAGATTGTCTAGGAAGAACGAATGCACCACTTCTCCCCTCACAGGGATGAGCGGTTGTGTTGCGAATCTCAGCGTCCAGTTAATCGCTGTCCTCCAGCTTCTCTCGTAACCGTTAAAAGTCGGAGGAAGCCTGGGGTATCCCTCAAAGACTTCGTACTCAACATCTCCTGGTGGGTGTTGCAATCTCAACGAAATAGCAGTCCTGAACTTGCCGTCGACTCTGTTGCGGGTGGCGATCAGTTTTACCCTCATGGAGGCAACTATTACTGTAGTTGGGCTCAAGCATATAAGCTTAGAGTTCCCTTGACAATTGTGGATGAGCTGGGAGAACTGGAGAGACTAGTCATGGAGGTGGTTTGGTCCAGAGGTAGAGCGTTCGTTAAGGACGTTCACGAGGAGCTCAGTCGCACAAGATCGCTTGCCCCCACCACGGTTTCGACTGTGCTTGACAGGCTCTACAGGAAGGGCTTCCTGCGGAGGGAGTTAGTAAAGGAGGGTGGGCTCAGGTATATTTACTACCCAAAGGTCACTAGGGAAGAATTCCAGAGGTCCAAGATAAGGAGAATGGCAACCACTATCTTGGACTCCCTAGAGGATCCAGCCTTCGCCTCTATATTGGGAGACACGAACTTGAAGGAGCTCAAGGAGAGACTGAGGAGACTTGCTTCCTCCGAGTCCGATAGAGGTTAGACTCATCCGCCTCGGGGAGGCGGTTGCGCTCTCAGTGTTTCTTTCCCTACTGGGGATTTCGTTGAAAAGACTCTGGAAGGTGGGCCCTGTACTTGGAGCCGCCCCCATGGTGGCTTACGTTTCAGGATACGCACATTTCTTGCTAGACGTTTGGACTAGGTTCGGGAGGATACCTCTTCACCTATTAGCGGAGCCTGCGACGCTCTTCGTAAGCTCTCTGACCTTCCTAGTCGTGTTGAGGACATTTTATGTCGGATTGGCCTCAAGGAACTACCTAGAACCCCATCCAGAGTTGTTGAGGACCTTCACCGAAGCAACTCGTAAGGTCGGGGTGAGGGCGAAGTTGTCGGTGCTTGACAGGGGAGATCCCGTTGTTTACACGACGATCTCGTTCACCCCCAGGGTGGTAATCTCCGTGGGGGCCTTGGAGGGCCTAGGAGAGGAAGAACTGGCAGCAGTGCTCTATCACGAGTTATCTCACGTAAAACTGGGTCACATGAGCCTAAAGGTGATCTATTATGCCACTCTAGTGGTTGCGTTCCTGAACCCGTTACAGGTGAGGCTGTATAGGATGGCCATAAACGAAATGGAGAAGGAGGCCGACGCCATGGCCGCTAGTATGGTCGGTGGGAAGGCTCTCACCTCTGCGTTAGTCAAATTGAGCGAGCCCCTAAGGTATTGATGACGAACTCGAGCAGGGAGAGGTCCTCTCCCAAGTCTGCCACCATTTGGGCCCCCACCATCTCGTTGATCGGGACAGAGAGAGCTGGGTTACCGGTTAGGTTGAAGGGCGCCGTGTTGGAGACCAATCTCACTCTCCACTCTACTTCCTTTCCCAAGACCTCCTCGAGTAGAGGAGGCCTCACCTTCACCGTCGGACAAATGAGTAAATCGAACGACTTGAAAATCCTTGAAAGGTACGACACTGCCTCGCTCCTGATCCTTTGGGCGTTAACGTAGTCTACTCCTCTAAGTCCCATCCCCATCCTTAGGAAGGAAATTACATCTGGAAAGTAAAGCGTCTCCCGTTCTGGCAGGAACTTTGAGTGGTAGGCAGCTGCCTCGACCGCAGCTATGACGAATCGAGCCTCGGACCAGCCCTTGTCTTGGAGCGAGACATACTCTACTTCTAAGGTCGAACTGAGCTTGTCCACGAATTTCATGAACTCCTTCTCTACCTCCGTGCCCTCAGTCATTTCCCTGATCAAGCCGACCCTCCTATACTTCCTATCCTTCTCTGGTACCGATAGGTTGAGAGTGGTACTTGGGTCCTTACTGTCGTAACCCTTTGAGGCTTTGTAGGCCTCCACGATCAATTTCAGGTCCCTTCCTATGAATCCGACGTGGTCTAGGCTCCACGCCATCGGCACAACACCGTTCCTACTTACTCTCCCGAAGGTAGGTTTGAAGCCGTAGACTCCGCATAGTGCAGCCGGTATCCTAATCGAGCCTCCAGTGTCAGTTCCAAGAGCTAGCTCCACGTCCCCAGCCGCCACGGCAGCAGCCGAGCCACCGCTAGAACCGCCGGTGATCCTTGACGGATCTCGGGGATTTCTCGTGGGCCCGAACCTGCTGCTAGTGTTTGTAGCGCCTATGGCGAACTCGTGGGTATTTGCCTTGGCTATGGGAGTGAACCCGGCCCTCTTCAGTCTTCTCACCACTGAGGAGTCCTCCTCTGCCACGTATTCCATCACCCTCGAACCGGCAGTGGTCCTCGCTCCCTTGACGTCAATTACGTCCTTCACAGCTATGGGTAGTCCTCCTTCCCACTCCAATACCTGGACGTATTGGTTGAAGCGATTTTCCTCAAGCCTCTTCCTCAGCTCCAACTGCTAACACCACCAAGAGGGTCGTCTCGAAAGGGAACTGAGAGGACAATACCTTCGACATCTCCCTCACCGTGTTGACGGACGACTCCACGCTGGCCTTTCGACTTCAACGATTAAAAGCTTCTGAGGAGCATGTAAGGCATGAGCGAGCTCAGGGAGAGGGCCGAGGAACTAATGGTAGAGGCCGTCAAGCTTGCCCGCTCTGGAGAAGTCGAGCTCTCGAGAAAGTATGTGAGGCTGGCCCTAACCTACGTCGCGAAGGGGAGAGTTCGTTTACCTAGAGAAATGAGAAGGAGCTACTGTAGAAGGTGCTTCTCACCTCTCGTTCTTGGACTGACTGAGTCTAGGAGGGTAAAGAGGAAGACCTTAATACGTAGGTGTCTCCTCTGTGGGTGGGTGAGGAGGTATAGACTTCGAGGACAAACTGAAGAGAGTTAGGAAAGAAGGAGCGAAGGTGAGCGTCGGAAAGAGGGGGCTGACGGAAGGAAGCCTCAACGAGATCTCCAAGAGGTTGAAGAGGGAAGGAATACTCAAGGTGAGGATGAGGGTGGCAGTGGAGGATAGAGAGCGGTTCGCAGTCGATGCGTCTAGGAGACTCGGGGCTAAGTTATTGGAGGTGAGGGGGAACACGTTCATAGTGGTGAGGGATGAAGCTTCAACTGGTAGAGGGAAGGGGTCATCCTAACGTCAGGGCAACTCACAGGACCACCTTCGAGCTCACGAGGGAATCTCACCTAACCCCCCGCGGGGACTGCATTATCGCGGTCTCGGCCGACAAGGCCGCCGCCGACCTCGACAGGTCATTCGTTCAGGAGTTAAGGGGCGGTTGGATCTGGATCGGTTTGGTGGTGGGATCGAGGGTGGAAGTGGTGAAAGCCAGGGGGAGTATCGACATCACCTCCTCGAACAAGGTGAAGTTGATAGTGAGGAGGTCCACCTTCATTGAGCCCGCCACTGTGGGGGTCTCGGCCGACAAGGCCGCCGCCGACCTCGACAGGTCATTCGTTCAGGAGTTAAGGGGCGGAAAGAGACTGGTGGCCCTCCTTGCTGCATCCCAGAGGGCCTTGGAATATCGAGAGTTCCTTGGAGTACTCGTTGATCACTTTCCACCCCTTGGGGGGACTCTCGGCTAAGGCCAAGCCAATCACAGACTTGCAGACCCTGCAAATCTCTTCCTCGAACTCCCATAGGGAGGTGGGATTGTCGGCTACACACTTCTCGAACGCCCCGTCTCTGAAGGGTAAACTGTGGCCGTCGTACCTGATCACGTCCACCTTGTGTAATAGTTTGTTGAGTTTCGCGTTCCACAGGGCCCACTTCACCGCCTCTGGGTTGAGGTCGCCCGCTACGACCTGTGTTCCCTCTCTTGCAAGGTGGAGGGAGGTGGCTCCGTAACCGGCGAAGACGTCTAAAACCCTCCCTCCCTTCAGGTTCCTTCCCATCTCCGCTCGAACCTGAGCCATAGAGGGGTCCACGAACACCTCCCTCAGATCGACTTGGAAGGTGAGACCGTTCTCCCTAAACTTGACCACGGAGTTGTCCTCACCCCACACCAGTCTCAATTTGTTCACCCTGTACTCACCCTCCACTTTCTCCTTGAGAAAGACGCTCTTCACCCTCCTGTTGGTAGCGGCTATGAACTTAGCCACATTCTCGAGGTCGATTCCCTCTCTGTGTTTTATCACTGCCGCGTGCCCTACTACGTAGTACCCCCTCACACCGGGGAACAGCGAACTGAGTCTCCTGTTCTCCCTTTGAGGCGGACTGCACTCCACTACCTGTCCGAAAGGCTCACTCACCGGAACGTAAATGTAGTCCCCCTCAACGAATGGGAGGAACTTCGCCTCCCTTTTGAGCCTCCCCTTCACATTCTCGTAGTCTCTTCTGCTAACCTTGGCGCAGAGCGTCACCTATCCGGCACCGCTCACTTCTTGAACTTATCCATCTCGGAGCTGTGTCCGCCGAAAGTAGATGCGCTGGGATCTATGTATTTTTTAGCTACGCTAGTCGCTATTACCGCCTGTCCAAAGCCTACCGCTATTATGGCTAATTTCGGAGTGTCTGGCTGTGATACGATGTCCCCTACGGCGTATACTCCAGGCAAGTTAGTTTCCATCCTGGAGTTGACCAGTACCTCCCTACCCCTCATTGCTATCCCCCACTTCGGCATGTTTCCCAGATCTCCCTTGTATCCTATGCTTATGACCACCGCGTCTAAGTCCAACACCTCCTCTTCCTTAGTCCTGTTGTCGAAGATGATCGCTTGAGTTACCTTATTTCCATCTCCCCGAACCTCCTTGAGCTCGTGCCAAGTCTTCACCTGGGCCACCCTGTAGAGCTGTTTGACGTTGCTCTCCAAGGCCCTGAACTGGTCCCTCCTATGTATCAAGGTGACCGACTTCGCCACTGGAGCCAACATAAGCGCCCAATCCACGGCCGCGTCACCTCCGCCCACCACCATCACACGCTTACCAGTGAAGTCGCTCTTTCGCCTCACAGCGTAATACACACCCCTATTCTCGTACTGTTCTTCTCCCTTAGCTCCAAGTCTACTGGGAGCCAGCCTACCCAGTCCCACCGCTATCGCCACTGTCTTCGTCTTAGCCTTATACCCCGTGTTGGTCTCCACCGACCACGTCTTATCTTCGTTCTGTCTTATCCAGTCCACGTATTCCTTCATCCTGACGTCTGGACCGAAGGTTTTCATCTGTTCAGCTAACTTTTGAGCGAGCTCGTACGCTGATATGGCGGGGTAGCCTCCTACGTCGTAGATTATCTTTTCAGGGTAAAGAGACACTAACTGTCCTCCGAGTTCGTCTTGGGCGTCCACCGTAAGGACCCTCATGTCCCTCAGCCCCGCGTAGAAGGTAGTGAACATACCAACTGGTCCTCCGCCTATGACTACCATGTCGTACTCTGACATGAGCTCAACCGGGCTCAGCTTGTTTAAAGACATTTAAATCTTTGCTCTTCAATAATCTTTTATTCGCTTAGAGCTAGGAAGCCCGTGGGCTCCCTGTTGTTCCTCTTGGCTCTCCTGCCCCTACCGATCCTGAGCTACGCTTGGGGTGCCACTTACAGGAAGCTTACACGCGGCGCGATGGAGTACGTGGGAGAAAACTTCAACGAGGTCCTCCTCACTATAGCCCCGAGGAAGTCAGTCAAAGTGGGAGTGGAGGGTAGGTGTGCCATAGTGGTGGAGGGTGCAAACAGCTGGGTCACCATAAGGCTAAACGGAGGTCCGAGGGAGAAGGTTTTCAAGCTCAGGTTACTCAATTTCACTGGGGAGCTCGAATTGATCAACGAAAGTTTCGCCCTGCCGTGTTCCTTGAGACTAAGGAGTACAGGGCCAATAAGGAGAGGGGAATGAGTCCTAGTAAGGCCATCGCTATCCACATTTCGAACCCGAAGAGCGGTGCCACGGCGGACAAGTAAATGCCGCATAACATGTTGAGAGAGTTGACCTCGGCGAGGCTAATGGAGGCGTTAGTGTAGCCTACCACAGTGGCTGCCCTAGCGTACATTACAGTTATGGCAAGCTCGTTGAACATGCCAACTAAAAAGAGTCCTACGGCCAGGTTGAGGTAAAGCAAGGCCAGGGAGGCCAGGGAGAGCACCGACGGTACTATCAAAGCTAAGAGTCCTCTGACCCTGTCCCCTACGAAAGCTATAGCTCCGCCCAAGGCCGCCGACACCAGCAGTAGACTGGACAGGGAGGAGGCGTACTCCAGGGACACGTCGTCGAAGTGGAACGCGAAGGTGGGAAAGAGGTTTCCTACTGCGAAGTAGGCTCCCCAAACTCCCGAGGTTGCCAGTCCCAGCAGTAACACTCTCGCGTCCCTGATCGTACTCCACTTTCCCATTGGGTTTGGGAGAGAAGAGGTGAGGGTGACCAAACCCAGGGCCAATGTCACCAAACCAAGTACAGCGACGGGAAACCTCCAACCCAGTCGGAGCTCAACTTCGCCGTAAGCGAACGCTAATATACCTCCCACGGAGAAGAGGGCGTTGTACACCCCCAGAACTGTGGAGGCCCTCGAGTTAAGGAAGGCTAGCATTCCTCCTCCAGAGGAAAAGAACATGGAGGCCCCTATTCCCACTATAGCGTATGCCACCAGGAGCTGAGGGAAGTTCCCTGCTCTAGAGACCACTACGTTGCCCAGCCCCATAATCACCAAGCCCAACCCCATGGTCCTCTTCATGCCCAATTTGGTTGAGAGGAAAGCCGATGGGAGCTGCATGCTTCCTGCTCCTAGGAAGAAAGATGTGGGTACCAGTCCGGAGAGGGAGAGTGGAAACCCTAGCTCTTGGGAGAGGAGTGGAAGTACTGGGGAGAGGTAAAACCAGGACATGGCGTAGAACACACGAGATAGCAGTACCAGCCAACCTTTCACGATGTCGGGAAAGGGAGTTGAAGCTTAAATCTTTCGGGAGGAAGGTGGGACTGAATGAGGGTCAGGGTAGTATCTAAGCCATCAACTGAGTTGAAGCCTCTGTTGGCCAAAGTCGAGGCCTCGTTAAGGGCACACGGGGTAGATGTGGAGGAAAGGGACTTCGACGCGGTGGTGGCCGTGGGGGGAGACGGGACGCTGTTGAGGGCAGTTGCCCTGGGGAGGCCAATCATAGCCGTGAGGGCTGGAAAGAGGGGGCTACTCATGGACGTCCCCCCTGAGAGATTCGAAGAGGTGGTGGAGAGGTTGAAGAAGGGGGACTTCAGGGAGGAAAACTATAGAACCCTCGAGCTCGACCTGTTTGGGAAAACTTACAGGGCCTTCAACGACGTTGCTCTACTGACCGACGGAGTTGGAACAGCTACCTTCAAGGTTAGCTGTGGGACCGAGTTCTCGTTCGATGGAGACGGACTCATTGTAGCTACCCCACAGGGAAGTACAGGGTGGTCGCTATCGGCTGCAGGACCGTATGTGGATAGGTCGGTCATGGGAACCGTAGTGACCCTCATAAACCCAGTTCTCACACCAATGAGGTCCCTAGTAGTGAATTACCCCACAGTGAGAGTCTCGGTACTTCCCTCCGGAGAGGAGCCTCACATTAACGTTGTAATAGACGGCAACAAGGTAGGGAAGCTCGAGGGAGAGATCGAGGTAAAGACTAACGGTCGACCTGTCACAATATACCGTTTCTTCGATTTCGATCCAGTTAAGCTAATACTGAGGAAGGATCCTTGACAGAAAGAGTGGTTTTCGACACTTCACCTTTCATCGCGGGGTTAGCTAACCTCTTTCCTCGGGTGTACACTACTCCCCTCGTGTTGAGGGAAGTGAGGGACGCCACATCTGTTCACTTGTTGGAGCTCGCGGTAGCGTCAGGAAAGGTGGTGATCACTTCACCCTCAGAACGCAGCCTCTCCACCGTGAGGGTGAAGTCGAAGTCGCTCGGCGAGTTCACTCTTTCCGAGACCGACGTATCTGTAGCTGCCTTGGCTGTCGAGTTGAAACCGACGGTGACCTTCACCGACGACTACTCTCTCCAGAATTTACTCAAGGCGATGGGACTGCCGTTCAGGTCGATTAGAACCACTGGGATAACAGAGACTAGAAAGTTCGTGTATGTGTGCGAGGACTGTGGAGCACCTCACAGGAGTTGGAGGGCCAACTGTGAAAGGTGCGGAGGAAAAGTGCGGAAGGTTAAGATCTGATCTGGAAAAATTATTTAGTGTAGACGAATAGGTTCGCTCATGGCCAGGAAGAAGAGGGACTCTCCCTCAAAGGCGATCTACGTTCCGTTCGGGGTTCTCGCCGCAGTGATAGTGGCCTTCGTCGTGCTGGGCTCCGTTCCTCACGCTCCACTTCAAGCTGTAACTGGACAGTTCTTCAAGGTGGGCAAGGGCCACTCTTCTAAGGTAGAGGTTTACTTTGTTTCTTGGATAGGGTGCCCAATAGGAGCCTCGTTAAGTTGGCCATTAGACGAGGCATTAGGAGGACATTTGTTCGTCTCGTTGCACTACTCCGATCCATCTGATATACAAATACCTGGGCTGATCTTCCTATCGGGTAACAATTCTAACGTCACCTTCTACCCGATCTACGTCTACAACGAGTACCTTAACGCTTCGCCCTCAGGTCAGCCAGTAACAGGGAACAGGATCGACTTCGGGCTTAACGTTTTGAGGCAACAAGTCCCTCCGTGGGTTTACGACCTTGTAGTCAAGTACGACGTCAATACGACCTTCAACTTGAGCGGGAAGGTGGAGTCCTTGGCAGACTACGGTGACCACCTCACCACTGTAGTAATAATCACCGGACCCAATGGAACGTGGATGCTTTTAGGAGGGCTCACTTCTGTCAATGCCTACTTCCCTCAGCTCTCCAAGATGACCCCACAGGAACTGTATCAGGACCTCCAGCAAGGGGAACTCCCTCCAGTCTTACAGCAGGCAGAGCAACAGATCTTGCAGGTGATAGCTGAGGCAAGTTGAGCGTTTACAAAAGACCGTGAGCTTCGCTTTTAGGGAGAGCATAACTAGTGAACTTTCACCCCGGACACTAAAGGTCCCTCTTCGGGGTGAGGCAATTCACAGCCTACAAGTTTTATCAGATTCGTGATTTCCATGCAAGAGCTCACGTCCTCTCAGCAAGGGAGACTTGTACTGGCCTTCACGTGACCGACGCCTCCTTGTCCTGAAAGGGTTCCTCCTAAGGGATGTTTGTTCCACAGTCGGTTCTGGGTCATATTTATCGAGGGGGCAGTCGGGTGGCTCAGAAGGTCACCCTCGTCTGAATAGAGGGGACTTTCCTCCCTGAGTTTTAGTCCCTTTGAGGAGAGGAAAGAGATTGATGCTAGTTTCTCCCTCGATCCCGTTGAGCCCACAGTAGAGCTCTGAAGGAGCGTAGTTAGCTTAAGTGATAGACGTTATGAAAAGAAAGACTCAAACTTCGTCCGTGAGGGTGTATTCATATAGCCTACGAGGCTTTCCGTCCCCATTTTTTGTAATTCCCAAGGGAACTTTAAATCGACTAGGGGGGTTCGCCGTCCGAGTTGAGATTGAAATGTTCTCCCCTCAGGGACTTAGGACCTTAAATGAGTCCCTCTCTAGTTCAACCTTCATCTCTGCTAGTATCTTTGGGCACTCTCCTGAGGCACACTTGTCCAACGGAGGAGCCTTCCTGTCGGTCACTGCCACAAACTTGCTACCTCCGTACCTGGACACCAACTCCGCTAGCGTCGAGTTCAGAGTCTGGTAATTGAGCAGTACGTACACAGAGTTGAGCTCGTAGAACCTGCCATCTTCCTTAAGTTTCCTGAAACCTTCCACATTGTTCCACGCTTCCTTTACTTTAGTTTCTGCCTCGACCCTGAATTGAGGAGCTATAACGAAGTAAGGGAAAATGATCACGTCTGCTCTTTCTGGAAGAGAGTCGGTCGCATTTATCGCGGACCTGACCTGGTCAGTGACCCTCAGCATCGTCCTCATGTGCCTTACGGAGCTCTCCCTGTCGAAGAGTTTGTCGTTGTCCACCTTCCTGTGGAACTCCTCGTACTCGTCAGCGAAGGCCTGTACCACCTCCTCCGTTCTACTCCACATTTTGTCGTAAACCGTTACCTTACTGGGCTCGGCGCCCCAGAGGGCACTGTTTCTGTTGTATACTTGTCCAGTGAGGGCCGGCGTGGCTATCAGGACGCTCTTTCCTTTGATGAGTTGAGAGAGTTCCTGCAGTCTTTCAGACAACCTGAATCTGTCTCCAGCGGTGGCGGCCATGGGGTGTGCGGCGATACCGGGCAGGATCCCCTCTTCGGGGTCGACGTATGAGTAGTAGGTTATCCAGTAGTGCTTGAGGATTAGGTCCTTAGGGAACCACTGAGAGTAAATTGGCTCACCGTGCTGGGCAGCTTCGCTTATCCTGTCCAGCAACAGTTGGTAGGCCTTCTCGGGGTCCTTGAACTTACCGGTTAGTCTCCCAAAGTGAACAAAAATGGGTTCTCCCACTTTAGGACTGAGGTAGGAGAGTCCATACCCTGTGGCCAGGTCTGAGAGCGTCCCGTCCATGACTGACCTCAGGACCGCTCTCATTTCCTCTGGGAGGGAATTAACGTGATATATCTTTTGTTCCCCCCTACGGAAGAAAAGTGCCATGGACGAGACTAGGTGAACTACATTATATATTCTAGGATATATTCTAGGTCGAGGGTTCACGGAGCTGTCCTTCCTCCCGAAAGGGATCTTCTACCCCTTAGTCCATATTAAAATAAAAGTTGAGGACTAACGAACTTATTACTAATAGTATATTGAAAATAAATTTTTGATTTAATTCTCTCGCTCTGAATAAGAAAACAAAATCTCTCTATCAGTCGTTCTCCAAGTCGGTTTCAGGACAGTAGGAACTGATTAGGGGCTGAGAGGGTGTAGAATACCCTTCATAGACGATGAACTTCCACAGCGATATGGGTTGTGCCGGAAAGGGTGAGAGAAGGGGAGATGCTAGCCCAAGCCGTTGAACTCTAAGGGGCCCCATGACCCAGCTACCATTAAGTTCGGTAAGTGGTTGAGGGCTAAGTCCCCCACCTTCTTCGCGATCGAACGTGAAACGAGCGAAAGGAGAGTGTAGGGGCAAATGTACGAATTTTCCGCCAGCATTCGAGGTGATCCCCTTGTCCGAAGGGGAGTTCCTCAGGATCACGGAGAAGAACAACCCAATCGTCTGGGACGTTGAGGGGAGGGCGGTGGTATTGAGAGACGACCTCGGGCCGTGTAGGAAACGTCCAGAGTTGAAGTGTGTGGAGGATAATGGAGTCGAGGGTCTCGAATCTTGTCAGTACTAGGTTCCCCCTCCTTGGAGTTAAGGCTTCAGATACTCCCGTACTGGGGTATAGGTTCAGTTCCCCCTCGAGACTGTGATGTAGCGGTTTAAGGAAATCCGTATATTTCCTTCTGCCTCAACCGTTAAACTTCCTTACGTTGAAATGGAATAGCCGTATGTTGGTGATTCCGTAAAGTCCATGTCAGTAGAGGTAGAGGAGGAAGGTAGGATACCATACCTAAACCGTTCTGGACACTCCTATCACCTCACCTTCGAAGTGGGCCCAGTGCCCGCCCACACGTTCAGCCAACTCTACTGCGATTACGCCGTGCTCCGCCTTGACCCTCGCCTTAGCCCTTATCCTCGAAGCTTCCTCTAACAACTCCTCAGGGGTTAAAGGGATGTCAATCACTGGCCTGTTCTTCATCAGGAAGTGAGCGTATTCTTCCAAAAGAATCTAATTGTACTCTTCCAGTGATTGTTCCACAAGACACTTCATCTTTCTCGCCAGAGACCCCGTCCGTGAGGGCGGGGAGTGTAAATATAAATACCAAAACAGACATAAAAAGATTTGGGATGTTCCTTGAAATCCGAAGTTAAGATATCTATAAAAGGAAAAATTTTGAATCCTAATAAAGAGAAGAGGCGTAAGCTAAACGTAGCCCTAGAGAGATACTTGAAGGCTGTTAAATTCTTCGTCTCCTTTAAGATAAGGGATAAGGAACTCCTTCAACAGAAAGCATACAAAGAGGCTAGAAGGAGGTTTGGTCTATCTTCCACACTTACACTAACAGCGAGAGATAAGGCAGTAGAAAATGTTAAGGCTAGCAAAGGAAGAGAGTTTCACATAAACCGTACATCCATACGGGTGAACTACCGTGCGTTCAAGCTCGTGAAGAGGGACACTAAATTAACACCTTACTGGTTGTACCTACAATTGGACGGTGAAGGGGTTTGGTACCCAATACAGTTAGGAGAGAGACAAGGCAAGTTAATGAACGACGCACTCAACGATAACAGCGAGTGGTCTACACAACAAGTTGAACTCGTAAAGGGAGATGGAGAATGGTACGCTTATTCTAGAAAAACCGTTCGTTAAATATGAGCCAGTAACGCCTATAGGTATTGACCTAGGTGAAAGAAACTTAGCTACAGTAGTTGCGTTAGTTAATGAAAAACCTACAAAAGGCACTTTCTTCGAAGGGTCAAGGATTAAGGAAATTAGGCACGAGTACTTCAACATAAGGAAGAAGCTCCAGGAAAAGAAGAGGCTTGACGTAGTGAAGAGGCTAAGAGGGAAGGAAAGAAGAATGGTAAATCATGAGCTTCACGTTATCTCCAAGAAGGTCGTCGATTACGCTAAAAAGTTCCCTTCCCCAGTGATAGTCGTGGAGAAGCTCACAGGAATTAGGGAGAAATTCAAGGAGAGCAAGAAACTCGATAGGAGATTTCACTCGTTGCCGTTTAGAAGGCTACAGAGCATGATAGAGTACAAAGCGAAGATCAACGGTATAAAAGTGGTATACATTAACCCTAGAAATACTTCAAGAACTTGTCACAGATGTGGGCACGTTGCCCGCACGGACGGAAGGGAATACAGACGTAAGTGCGGTGTGGTACGTAACCGCGACTTGAACGCGTCGATCAACGTAGCCCGTGCCTCAACGAGAGGTACGGGTCGGGGGTAGGTAAACAACCCGAAGGGGGATGAAGGTGAACCGCGAAGGGTACCGGAAACCCCGAAGCCCCGTCCGTGAGGGCGGGGTAGTTTACCTAACAGGTTATTTAACATTGTCGAGGTCGCGAGCCCCAAAAGGGCGGAGTTTCCTGCTTCCCAGCTCTGTCCTGTTGTCATGGTGGAGCGCTGAACTCCACACCGATAATTGCTCCCACCTCCCGATCTCCTCAGGACGTTACGACAAATGTCCTTAATTCCCGTCCTAGAGCCAACTTCGAGCCAGACTGGAGAGCGAATCCAAGAAGTTTTCGCCCTAGCACCGACCTCATCTCCCTCTACTGACAAGGACTTTACGGAATCGCCTATCTCTTTGGCTAAGTCTAAGACGTTCCCCTCCACGTTTCTCACCGAGAAGAGCCCGGGGAACTTGGAAAGAGAACCTCCCTCTTGACAAGACTAACAGCTAGCCTCACCCCTAAAGGGTGAGAAGGAGGTCAGCTCCACTAAGCCACTCGAATTCAATTCACTAGGCTTTACTCCAGGCACCATTTGTCGGTTTCCGTGGAAAAGCGTCGAGAAATGGACACGTATAGGCTATACGAATAAGGACGATAGATCTAAAATGTACTCAGCTCGGCTATCGGAGCCGAAGGTTAGGAAGAACTGGAGCGCTTTCGGAGTCGCGAAACCCTCACGCAGGAGGGGGGCGACGTCCTCTTCCATCTAGCGCCACTTGAGGAGTCCCATCAACATCTCCACGAACCTCTCGTAATCTACACTGTAAACCACTTCCACCTCTCCCCGATTTGCTTTACTTCACCCATGAAGTACCCTCTCACGTGGCCCGGACTGGAGTAGTCGATAACTGTGGCTCCCCGCGTAAGGCAGTCACAGTTCTCCACATCTACTCTCTCTCTCCTGACGTCAGTTGCAACTGACCTATCTATCGCAACTGCTGTAGTTAGGACGTCCGGATGAGGGTGTCCTCTCATTCCTTGCCTCTTGGTGGCGAATTCCCTGTAGTGCTTGTAGGACTCCACGTAGTACCTGGCCATCCTGGTGTTCATGGACTGGATCCTGGCCCAAGTGGACTCGTCGATAGCGTTACTAACTGCGACCTCCCACGGTAACATGATCAACTTCGCCCCGCTGTTGAGCACCACCTTCGCCGCATCTGGGTCAACCCAGAAGTTGTACTCGGCCACAGGAGTTATGTTCCCTCTACCGTAGATTGTCCCTCCCATAATGTAAATCGCCTTGAGTCTCTCAACTAACCTCTTGTCCTTGAGGATCGCCATGGCCAGGTTGGTGAGGGGGGAAATGGCCATGACCTCGAGTTCCCCCGCATATCTCTCCGAAAGTTCGATCATGGCGTCTACAGCGTGCTTGGGACTAGGCTTGGCCTTGCTCGGTGCCAATCTCTCCTGGCCTATCCCGCCCTTCCCGTGGACGTCCTCCACAGTCACGAAGGACTTAATCAGCGGCCGCTCCGTCCCCACGAAGACTGGAGTATCGACTCCAGCGAACTCCACGGCCCAGAGGGCATTGTTGATCTCTTGATGGAAAGATATGTTACCCTCCACCACTGTTAGCCCAACTACTTCCGCCCCGTACCTGAGCAGTAGGAGAAAGCTTGTGATGTCGTCCTCCGCGGTATCGCAATCAATAATGAACTTACGCGCCACGATAGAGAGTCAGTTTCTGACTCTTAAAAGGAGTGTGGGTGGTTGGGGACTTCCTGAAGGAGTTAGGCACCTAATTTGGCTGGACGTTAAGGAATACTCAACGATCTCGAGAACCAGCTCAATCGAATTACCCCCGCCCTCACTGGAGGGAATCTCGAGGTCCGTCTCTCGGAGAGAAACTGATCCCTCTTAACCTTTGGAGGAGGTTCCGTCGAACCGTCCTGTGATGCCTCTATAGGAAGTTCCAGGGCTAGCCCTCCAGTGGCGCTAACTCTAGTCCAGAGAGTACGGCCATACACTGTCTGTGGAGGGTTAGGTTGCTCTCGTCTTCGGCTATGAAGGACTTTTCGCGAGTGATGTACCCCTCGCTGAAGGGAACTTTCGCCCCTCGACACCCCGTTAAGATAAAAGTCACATAAAATACTACAACCTCCCTTTAGCTATCTACCTAATGGGCCTCTCAAATGTTAGACGGTAACAAGGTCTACATGTTATTCTCATGACTCAGTTTCACGTGTCCCACGAGGATCCTTGAAGTGGAGAGTTACCGGAACTGATATCAGTCGTTGAGAGTGTGTCTTTTATCAAGACTCTCCAAATTCCCCTCCTAGTCAACGGCAGGATAAGGTGAATTTGGAGAAACGGCCCTAGTAAAGGGAAGCTCTCCTGCTAAAGGTGTAGGAGGTCTTCTCGCTGAAGACCTTCTATCTACCTTCCTTCCCGCCATAGAGGGTTCCCTTTCAAGGGATCGTCTTTCTTTCCTCGTTTGGGTTTACGTCTATTGGTGAGTGGTAGTGTGGCTCAGGAAATCACCTCCATTCGAATAGAGCGGGACGTTAGTCGTTGAGCTCTAGTCCCGGCAGAGAGGGAGAAGCTAGTTACTCCCCCCTCAGTCCCATTAACCCCTCAGTAGAGCTGGGGAGAGGGGTTCGGGCTTCATTGAATTTTCATGAAATTGTATCCAATTCTCAGCCCTTGGGCTTCACCGGAGTCGCGGGGCATTGCCCCGTTCATCCCTCTCCGTCCCTTTAGCGGGGTAACCCCAACCCACACCCGTTCATGGATGTGGGGAAACCCGCACATCTCGTGTAACATCTTGCTACCTTTCGGGAAAATTCATCCACATGTGGTAGCAAGCTTTCAAAATACTTTGGGCATAAGGTATATAAATTTCACGATTTATTGGTAACTGTTAGCGACGGCGTAGTCGGCGTCGCTGATAGATGTAAATCTAGTACAAGATAACCATCCGTCCTCACTCTCGACTCCCATCTTTCCTCTGTAACCCTCAAAGACCGATCTCGCCACTACATTAGCTCTCCAACTCGCCGTAGAGAGCCCTGACCCTTTTAGCGACGGCCTCCCACTTCCACTCCAACGCCTTCTTAGCGTTGTTCTCACCCATCTCAGCTACCAGCCTCTCGTTGTGAAGGAGTTTGCTAGCGGCTTCGGCAAGTTCAGTCGGGTCCGAGACCACGAAACCGTTCTCAGGGCCTACTAAGTAAGGCAGGGCGGCCTTGTTGCTAACTATGACTGGTTTTCCTCTGGCCATGGCCTCTTTTATCGCAAGGCCGTCTGCCTCCACCTCCGAGGTTAGGACAACCGCTAACGACGAATCTATTAGGGTGTACTTTGTTCTCTGATCCACGTCTATAACGAACTTCACCCTCTCCGCAAGACCTAGCTCACTGGCCCTCCTCTTCAAGGACTGCAGGTACTCCCGATCTTGCACCTGCCCCGCCACTACGAGCTCGACCTCTGGTAAGTGCTGGAGCGCCTCGATCGCCACGTCCTGTCTCTTGGCTCTGTATATTCTCGCCAAGAAGAGAAGGTACGGCCTAGAAGTGGATGTTCTCTCCCTGGGGAAGGTGAAGGCCTCGTCCTCTACGCCGTTGGGGATCACTCTTATCTTGTAGGAAGGGACACCTCGTCTCACCATTTCTTCCTTTTCCCAATCGCTCACAGCTATCACAACCTTAACGCCCCTCATCATGAGTCGAGCGGCCAGTGTAGCTCCCCTTCCGCGATCTATTGTCAGTGAATGGTGAGGTGTAAAGACCACCTTCCTCAGCCCGAGAGTAAGGACGAACGTAGTGTAGAGGTTCCAAGTACTTCTCAACTTCCCGAGGTTGTGAAGGTGAACTATTGGGTCGGAGGTCCGCCAGATCCTGTTCCTCCTTATCACCTTTATTCCCTCGATCTCGTCAACTCGAGGGAGGCTCCTCCTACTCTCGTAGGTGTCTCTCGTAGTGTGAACTGTGACTTGATCCCCCATCCTCACCAGCCATTTAGAGAGGTTGTAGACGTGAACCTCAGTTCCCCCCTCACGGGTATAAAGAGGGGAGTGACCATGCTCACTCTCATTGTATTCAGAGTAAGTGGTTGCCAGTTAAAGGGTTCAGCCGTTCGGCTAAACGAGGCTCCTCCTGAAGTCGAGGAATGCCTTTAACAGCCTCCATGCAGCTGGCAGTTCACCTTTCCCTAGCACACTCCCGAACTTGGAGAGCTCCTCCCTATTGGAGGAGTACACCTTGGCCACGTGAGTCCCGAGGACGGTGTAAGCGTATGTGGGTTTGAGTTCAACGGCGAGCCTATAGAACATCGGCTCGATGAATTTAGACTCCACCAGGTAGGAGTCGGAGTCGTTCTCCCTAACTACGTCCAGACCTTCCTCGGCTCGAGGACTCACCTTCCTATCGTACGAAGCGTGCACTGTTACTACTCCATCGTACACTACTAGAACTGAGAGTGGACCGTTGGAGGAGAGTTTCTTGAGAGTCTCCAAGTACTGTGCCTCCCCGTCAACTTCCACTGTGAGTGAGTAGACGTGAGAAGGCCTTCGGTAAAGCTTGAGTCTAGCTCTGGATATGGCACCGATCAGGCCCTTGGATCCAGCAAGTCCTCTCCACTTCACCAGCCCAATCCCCGTCACTCCTCTCACCCATATCAAGGACTGAGAAGGCCTACCGTACTTGGTGGAGAGCGGACCGGGTTCGTTAGAGGCCAACAGTCCCCCAAGGAGCCGTCATAAACTGAGGGAAAGAGCAAATCCTCCTGCGCCGCCACTTCTCTAATGTCGGGGACCAGGACCCCCGCCTCGGCCTCCACCTCGTCCCCCCTCACCTCGAAGGACTTCATAGCCCTTGTGGTTATGGCCACTTCCGCCTCCTTCAACTTGGAGTGGGCCCCTGTTCCGTAAACAGCAATCTTCCTACCGTAGCTAGACCTGAAGACTCGAACCAGCTCTTCTTCGTCGGTGGGGGACAGCACCTTCACGTTTTGGAACATTGTGCTGAAGAACTTATAAGGGAGGGGGCTCTGCGGCTCGACGACGAAGGAGTATCTAAGGTATGCACTTCACTTTCTCGATCGGGGGATCTCGACGAGCGACGACCTCCCATAGCACCACACTCTTTGTCCAGCCGTCCTTTTAAAGGAAAGCGCTGGAGACATCTTATGCTCTGGCTGGTCTTCACAACTGGGAAGTGCAACCTCACCTGCAATTACTGCGGCGGTTCCTTCGAGAAGGAGGTGGTTCCGTGGGAGGTCAAATACAACGTAGAGGCCCTAAGGTCGATCATAGAGAGGGACGAGAACGCCACCGTGGTGTTCTATGGGGGAGAGCCGCTTTCCAACCCCTCCTTCATAATGAGGACCATGGATGGTGTGAGAGCTAAGAGGTGGGGAGTGCAAACTAACGGCACGCTGGTTAGACTCCTGCCGGAGAGGTATTGGAGGAGAATGAACGTCGCCCTCCTCTCCATAGACGGTAGGAGGGAGTTGACGGACAAACACAGAGGAAAGAACGTCTACGACGTCGTGGTCAGGAATTTCAGATACCTAAAGTCCTTGGGCGTTCCCACCGTGGCTAGGATGACTGTGACTCAGGACACGGAAATATTCGAGGACGTGAAACACCTACTGGACCTCGGGTTCGACAAAGTTCACTGGCAGTTAAACGTAGTGTGGACAGATAGGTGGGATGTAAAGGAATGGGCCGAACGCTCCTACCTGCCTGGGGTGAGGGCCTTGGTGGACCTCTTCGTAGAGAGGCTGAGGGAAGGGAAAGTGCTCGGGATAGTTCCCATCTTGGGTGTGGTGAGTGCGCACTTCAATGGAGGGTACGTGGGATCACCGTGTGGAGCTGGGTACCGTTCGTTCTCCATCACCACCGACGGTAGGGTTCTCTCCTGTCCCATAGCTGTGAGGGAAAAGTGGGCAGAGCTGGGTACCGTAGGAGGGTTCAAGGTCCTTGAGGACCCCCTTCCTGCTGTCTGCAAGGAGTGTGAGTATAGGAGGTACTGTGGGGGTAGATGCCTTTACGCCTCTCAGGAGCGGTACTGGGGGGAGGAGGGCTTCAAGGTAGTAGACGAGGTGACCAAGGAGTATCTCAGGATCGTGCTCTCCAGAATGTGGGAGATCGAGGAGCTGATCAGGCGTGGGATAGTGTCGAGGGAGCAACTGAAGTACGACCCGACTGAGGACTCGACTGAAGTGATTCCCTAGCCCTCCTCAGTTCAGCGTAGCCAAGCAACTTCGATTGGACTTTCTTAGGTGCCATCAGGTGCCTAGTTTTTGGGTGGGACTTGAGCCACTCGATCACCTTTCTCGTCCCTACCCTCCTGAAGAAGTATCCCATGGAACCATCCACTTCCTCCGGCCCCCTGTACTTCACGTAGAACTCTATCAATGCGTCGCACACTTTCCACACCTCCCCCGCGGGGACTTGGTAGAGGTAGACCTCCCCCGTTTCGTAGTCGATGAGGGGCTCACCCTGGTGCCTTCCGTCCGTCGTTCCACCTAGCTTGAGCATGTAGAGCTCGTACCCAGAGCCTACCCAGCCAATGGCCCGGGTGGCTGGCCTGGAACATTGGGCCACACAACCCGACACTCCGATCGACTCTGCCAAGTCCCCCCACTTCTCCTCTAGGACGTCGATGAGTTTAGGCTCGAAGCGCTCGGAGTCTGTGAAGGACAGCTTGCAAGTTGGGAATCCCACACATGCTATGGAGTTAACCCTGAGCCTACTATACGGCCTCCCGCATCTGTATCCGTAGCCGAAGGTCCTCAGGTCCCCTCGAACTCAGCCATCCTATCCTTGGGTATGTTGCAGATTAGTAGGTGTTGTTGGGAAGTTATTAGCGCCTCAATGCCATCCTCCTCGTACTTGTCCATGATGTACCTTATCATGGTCTTGATCCTACCGTTTGGACCGTCTATAACCCTGCCGTTCTCTACGAATATACCGAAGCAAAACCTCCCGTTGCTCTCCTGCTTGGCCCAGCCCAGGTGGTTGACTCTCTCGCCCAACTCGATCTCTACGGGGCTAGTTAGCTCATGACCCATAACCTCGCCAACCCTCTGCCTCAACCATCGAATCCCCATTAAGTAGACCAAGTACTTGAGCCTAGCCCAGTGTCTGTTCTTCCTGTCCCCCCATTCGGACTGCACAGTCACCACAGCATCCAATACAGAGAAGAGCTCATCTCTAGAGCCTGCGTAAGCTAAGGGAACCGCCATGGCTGAGAACGTGGGAAATGCGTTGCTCTCTCCTTGCGATCCTCCCACGTAAACGTTGAAGCCCTTCACTTTCCCATCCTCAGTGACAGGCACCACTCCCACATCGTTGGTGAGCACTTCTACACAGTCGTCGCCTACCAATCTCTCCCCATCGTTTAGAAGGGCGCTCACTCCTATCTTGAACTTCCTAGGTAAGAGGTTGTCGGGGTAGGAGAAGCTCCCCTCAGGGGGCCTCTCCTCCAATCGAGAAGTCTGGGGGAGCTCGAATATCTGAACGAAGGCTGTGGTAGGTAGCTTGAAGTAGTTAGCTATGTCCCTGGCTAGGGAGTTAGCGTCGAACACCTTGGAATACCTAGAGAACGGGCATGCGGAGGTGTTCCTAACGTTGTCACCGCAACCGTTGAGAGGGAAAACCCCGGCTGAGGCCAGTTCCCTGACAAGCGGAACTAGATCCGTCTTCCTAACGTGGTGGAACTGAACGTCCTGCCTCGTGGTGAGTTTTATCGACGGCCTGGGTTCTCCCGTGTAGGCGTCACTAACGGTGTACCTGTCCGCCAGGGAATCTATAACTCTCCACTGGGTGGGCGTTATGGGACCTCCTCCAGGTATAGCGACCCTCACCATGTAGATGTAGTCCCTGTCTGCACCCCTCTTCACCTTGTCCCTGTTGAACTCCAGGTAGATCCCGCAGGACTTAAGCACGTCCACCGCCTCCGACTCTACGTCGTCCCTGCCTTGGTCTCTTAACTTTGAGTAGGCGTCAACCCCGTCGATCCTCATCCCACGGGTGGAGATCTTTACCCTCTCCACCTCGCTGTACTCCGAAGGATCTGTCTTGAATTTAGGATTTACACCTTCCATTACGTAAGTCTCGATAAATACAGAATATAAACTAGTGATCTTTCTGTTTCCATCGCCACTAGTATGAAGGTATCATGCGTAATAATCTTCCGTAATTTCCCGTTTGCTATGCCCACTAGTAAGAGGAGAGGGAAAAATAACTATAGCTAGTCCCACAAAGAATGTCTTCATTAAAAAGAACGCACTTTGTGGAAGAAACGCTTAAAACATTGATGCTGTTGAACAGGTCGTGGACTTCGAATCCATGAGCGCTGAACAACTAGTTAGATGGACGTTCCAGGAGTTCGGGGAGGAGGCGGCCATCGCCTCGAGCTTCGGTGCCGAAGACGTCGTGATAATTGACATGGCCTATAGACTGGGCGTTAAGTTCAGGGTGTTCACAATCGACACAGGAAGACTACCCCAGGAGACTTACGACGTTATGGAAGAGGTGAGGAACAAGTACGGGATCAACGTGGAGGTCTACTTCCCCGACAGAGAGAGGGTAGAGGAAATGGTGAGGAGATTCGGCCCTAACCTGTTTTACAGGGGAGTCGAGCTTAGGAGGTTCTGCTGCAGGGTAAGGAAGGTCGAGCCCCTTGGGAGGGCCCTCAAGGGACTTAAGGCGTGGATTACGGGATTAAGGAGGGATCAGTCGGAGACCAGGGAGTCCATAGGGAAGGTGGAAGTAGACAACACCCACGGTGGAATAACGAAGGTCAACCCCCTGGCAGACTGGACGTGGGACATGGTGTGGAGCTACATAAGGGCAAAGAGCGTTCCCTACAACAGACTCCACGACATAGGGTATCCTAGCATAGGCTGCGCTCCATGCACCCGCGCAGTGAAACCGGGAGAACCTCTGAGGGCAGGCAGGTGGTGGTGGGAGCAAGAGAAGAAGGAGTGCGGAATGCACTTCTAGGTGACGAAGTTGATCCCTCTACCTCACGGCGGGAAGTTAGTTAACAGGATACCGTTGGAGAAACGAAGGGAGAGACTCCTAGAGGAGGCAAAGGAGATGCCAAAAGTGGAGGTGGACGTTGGCAGAGCCCTAGATCTGGAGGCAATTGCGGACGGCGCCTTCAGTCCTTTGGAGGGGTTCATGACAAGGGAGGAGTTAGAGAGTGTCGTCAAAGAGAGGAGGACTCCCGACGGACTCCCCTGGACTATCCCAATTTTACTACCTGGGAAGTCCGAGGAAGGAGAGGAGGTGGCCTTGACCTATAGAGGAAGGATCTTAGGGCTTATTGAGGTCGAGGACACGTTCTCTTTCGATCTGCACGAGCTTAACAAAAGGGTCTTCGGTACTGACGATCCCTCCCACCCAGGCGTGGCCAGGGTCAGGGTTCTAGGGGACAAGTTCCTTGGGGGGAAAGTGGAACTATTGGACAGAACTAGGGACAAGTTCCTAGATCACTACCTCCCTCCCTTTCAAGTAAGGAAGGTTATAAGAGAGAGGGGATGGAAAACTATGGTCGGATTCCAGACTAGGAACGCCCCACACACTGGGCACGAGTACGTCCAGAAAGTGGCCCTTACCCTCTACGACGGGCTCTTCGTGAACCCGTTGGTAGGTTGGAAGAAAAAGGGAGATTTCAAGGACGAAGTGGTGGTGTCGGCCTACAGGGTGCTGATAGACAACTACTTCCCCCAGGGAAAGGTGTTGTTCGGAGTCCTCAGGACGGAAATGAGGTACGCTGGACCCCTGGAGGCAGTACACCACGCCATAGTGAGAAAGAACTTCGGGTGTTCCCACATAATCGTGGGCAGGGACCACGCCGGAGTAGGGAACTTCTACCATCCCTACGCTGCCCACGAAGTGTTCTCCCAGTTCCCAGATCTTGGGATAACTCCCATCCTCCTCCCAGAGGCTTGGTATTGTGTGAAGTGCGGTGGTGTGACAAACTCCAAAGTGTGTCCCCACGATGACGTAGTTAGGTTCAGCGGTACGAAAGTCAGGGAACTCCTGTCCAGCGGAAAAGCGCCACCTAGGGAGCTAGTGAGACCAGAGGTCGCGGAGGCTATAATGAGCCACGGAGATCCATTCATTTAACTCACCAGAGACCCCGCCCTTACGGGCGGGGAGTATAAGTGTAAATATCAAAACAGACATGAAAAGATCTGGGACGTTCCCTGAAAGCTGAAGTAAAGATAGCAATACGAGGAAAAATCCTGAACCCTAATGAAGAGAAGAGGCACGAACTAAACGTAGTCCTAGAACATCAAGAACTTGTCACAGACGCGGGCACGTTGCCCGCACGGACGGAAGGGAATACAGACGTAAGTGCGGTGTGGTACGTAACCGCGACTTGAACGCGTCGATCAACGTAGCCCGTGCCTCAACGAGAGGTACAGGTCGGGGGTAGGTAAACACCCCGAAGGGGGGATGAAGGTGCACCGCGAAGGGTACTGGAAACCCCGAAGCCCCGCCCGTGAGGACGGGGTGGTTTACTTAACTCCCCCGATCTTGTTCACCGCGAACTTCAACGCGCGAGAGTCGACACTCGACTTTTAATTTGATTGATAATAACATAAATTATGGAGTCTCACCTGTCGAACGGTTTTTAGTCGGAAATGTTGAGATGCCCCCATGATCCTGATCCTCGTGAGACACGGAAAAAGCGTGGCCAACGTGAATAAGGTTCTCTCTAACGACCCAGATAAGTACCCTCTCACAGAGGAGGGTCTTCAGCAGGCTAGCTTCACCGCAAGGGAGTTGAGAAAGTTGATGGTAAGCAAGCTCTACACAAGCCCCATATTGAGGGCGTACCAGACCGCTACTGTGATAGGGGAGGCGTTGGGGTTGATCCCGGTGGTTGATGGTAGACTGAGGGAGAGGGACTTAGGCGAACTTAACAACACTTACATGGAGGCAGATCACTGGAAGTTGAGGTTGATGAGGAAGGAGATAGAGGCGAGAGGTCTGGAGAACTGGGACTCCCTGAAGAGAAGGATAGCGAACTTCGTCGAAGCCGTAGCCGGGGAAGAAGTGGTGGTGGCGGTGAGCCACTACGACCCCATCAGGGCCTTCGTGTCCATCGCAACTGGCGTGGAGGAGGACGTGTCACTCTGGGGAGTGTCTATTCCAAACGCCAGTATGACCATCGCCCTATATGGAGAAGGAAGGGTGAAGCTCCTGACGATAGGAGCTCCCGTCCTACTTCCAAGCGTGCTGTCTCAGCTTAACCCTCAACCCGAGCTCAGAGGCGAGTGAACTCACCCTTCTCTTAGTCGCGAAGTTCAAGTCGTCTAGTACGACCTCATCGAGCGGTTCAGCGCTCTTAGTCATGGCCTCCCTCAATATGACGTCTGAAACCTCGGGAAGTTGGTGCCTAGATATTATGTGACCGAAGCAGTGGGTCTCCATCCTCGTGAATGAGGGGGCGTAGTGGCCACCCCCTATTCCAGCAGCCTTCGTGCACTGGATCTCGGTGTACGAGTCCACCGCACTCTCTACGGCGTCCACCAAGAACTTGACGTATTTAGCGTTCCGCCAAACCTCCTCCCTACTCCCTAGCTCGACGAACACCAGTGGAGAGTCTAGGGTGGGCCCGTGATGGGTTGCCTCGTAACTCGCGGGCAGATCTGCTCCCCTCAGGTTTGCGAGGACGGTGAAGGCCAGTCTCGGATAAGCTACTCCCAGCTTGAGCGGCTCACCCCCGCTACTAACGGCAGTGGGGTTGCCTGGATGATGGACTGTAAAAGTCGGTATACCGGATTTACTGTAGTGTCTACAGATCATTACTGCCGGGTCAGTGCCTCGATAAGTGAAGTCCACTACTTCCGTTTCGACGTCCTCGAACCCATACCCTAGTTGCTTAATCGTCTGTCCGACCGGATCCTTGGACGAGTAGAGTATTCTGACTACCACCATAGTGGGGCAGGTGAAGGAGAGATAAATGAGTTACCCCTCTGACCACATTAACTGCGGGGCATCTAGAGTGGGGCTAGTCCCACATTCAGGGTTCGGATCCCTCCTCACAGCTCAGTACTGTTCGTTCTCATCACCTGGGACAGGCCCTTATGCAGACGAACGAGCCTGCATCTCCCTCCACGGCAGGCTCCACCTCCTCAGTCAGCTCTCCCTTTGTGAGGGTCGAGTATGTCAGCTCCACGCGAAAGTCCCGAAGAAGCGAGTACACCTCCGCCCTAGTTAGAAACCTGGCTCTAGAATAGTACTTGTGTCCCCCTTTACCCATTCTAAAGTATCGCTCTCCCAAGGGCGAGTCCAAGGGAATGAAGCAAAGTCCTATGGCCTCGCGGCTCACTCTCCTCATCTCCCGCAGTAGGCCCTCAACGTCCTCCACGAAACACAAGGTCGAGGCCACGAAGGAAGTCCTGAAGGATCTGTCACGAAATGGGAGGGCGAGTGCGTCCCCCAACACCCTCTCTCCCTTGGCTTCCTGAAGCATGTAGGGTGAGATGTCTAGGGAAACTACCAAGCCCTCTATGACCTCGTGGAAGGCACCAGTTCCAGCTCCTACGTCCAGACAGTCTCTGAGCCTCAACTTCGCCACCGCAGAGGCCTCGCTCCTGTAGACTGCCTCATGCTTCCTGTACCAGGAAGCGTACGCTGCCCCCTCTGTGAAGGGATCTTCTATTTCTAGAGACGGCTCCTCTCCCGAATTCTCCTTCGTCATGAAGAGTTCCCTTCTGGGTAGTTAATCCGTACAAACTTCGGTTCGGAGATACTTGATTCGCTCCGCGGGGGAGGGCGTTGGGGACAACCCCAACTTAAAAGTAGATCCGTCGTCGAACGGTTTCGTACCTTATAGAGAAGGGAGCGATGTTCATGCCCTCCCTTAGGTATCGCAGAACCTTCAATTGAGCTAGTAAGGAAAATCTTCCACTTCACTAGAGGAACTTCGACGAGTAGGTATTTAAACTCTGTAAGGGGTGTGGATAGTTTTCCTTCAGGCGGAGATCTTGTTTCCTGTAGCAAATCTGGTTATTCACCTCCTTCCCACGAAGGAGGAGGCCACGGCGAATATGAGTCCCGTTAAGAACACGCCAACGTCCCAAGGAAGTGCCAACAATGAACCGTGAAGGGAGTAGTAGAGGGACTGGGAGACATAGGTCGTTGGTTCGAGGTAAGTGAGGTACCTGAAGGGAATGGGCACGATCGAGGGAGGGAAGTAGACTGGCGCAAAGAAGGAGAGCACAAAGGCTATCACATTGGAGTATTGGTTAACGGCCCTCTGACTCCTTATTCCGAGTCCCAGAAGCATCCCGAGCATCGAGCTTGAGAACAAGGAAAGTACTGCCGACACCGTCAAAAGGGGAACGGCCTCCAGTGGGACTACGACTCCCAGTAAGAGCTCCCCTAACACTATAACGACGGGAAGGACCACTAGAGTCGATATGCCGTTAGAGACTGCTATGGTGAAGGAGTAAAGTTCCCTCGGCACCCCCGCCGCCAGCATGAGGGAGAACCTTCCCCTGTTCCTCTCCCCTGCCAATATCTGTGCCACGCCACTCACCACGCTGACGAAGACGTAGAAGGTGGCGGTGCCCGATATGACGTAGAAGGACGCGGAAGCGGCGGAGACGAACTTGAAGAGCAAGAGGAGTCCCAGAGGGAAGAAGAGGGAAAAGAACACCACCGAGGGGAGGTAGCTCTTAACCATCTTCAGCTGCATCTTGAGGAGCTGTCCGAACTGCTCTATATGGGACTCAACTTCCCTCCTCACTGGCCACCACCTCCATATATATCTCCTCTAGAGATGGGAGTCTCACTTCGAACTTGCCGTCCAGTGCAGCTATGACCTCCTTCACCTTGTCCCCCTTACCCTAATACTCTTACCAGTCGAGTAGTCCACTACCTCGTACCAGTCGGAGAACTTCTCCTTTATTTCGGCGGGAGTGCCGGCGTATATCACCTTCCTGTTGAGAAAGTAGATCCTGTCGGAGAGTTTCTCGGCCTCATCCAAGTAGTGGGTGGTGAGAAGTATACCCTTCCCCTCCTTCCGGAGCTCCTGAAGTAGGTCCCACACCTCCCTCCTAGAGGAGGGGTCGAGGCCGACCGTGGGTTCGTCAAGCACTACGAAGTCGGGCTGATTGATCAGTGCCATGCCTATGAGGAGCTTCCTCCTCATGCCGCCAGAAAGCTCGTCTGCGAGCGAGTTCCGCTTCTCCCAGAGACCGAGCCTCTGCAGGAGCGTCTCAGCAGTGGTCCTCAGGACGTGCCCCTTCACACCCTTGAGCCTCCCAGCGTAGTAGACGTTGTCCCACACCGAGAGGTCACTGTACGGGGAACATTCCTGTGGTATCACCCCCATCCTCCGTTTGACCAGCGAATCGGTGGGCGACTTTCCTAGGAGACTTATCTTCCCCTTGTCTGGCTTGAGTTCACCGTATATTTGCATGACCAACGTAGTCTTCCCAGCGCCGTTGGGACCTAGGAGGGAAACTATCTCTCCACTTCTCACTTCCATACTCACCCCCTCATTGGCCACCACGTTTCCGAAGGACTTCCACACGTCGCTGATCTTTAACAGGAGTCCCATCACGGAACTTACGAAATATGGGTAAAAAATTCCCCTGAGAGTCAAGTTTTCGGCCTCCTATCCTTAAAGTTATATCCGTCGACTCCTACTACAATACGAATGTTACTAACATATTACAGAGGACTGGTGTGCTCAGACGTCAACGCCCCCGGACTGAGATGGGATGAGAGGCTGAGGAAGTTCGTGGCCCTGGCCTACAAATACAGGGACGTCAAGGAGTACTTCAAAGGCTCTAGGCTTGAGGTGAGTGACTCAGTGATGGATCCGCTTCCCTTCCCTCGAGTGGTCGACACCATCGAACTCAGGGAATACCAGAGGAAGGCCCTGGAAGTTTGGAACAAGGAGAGGAGAGGTGTAGTGGTCCTTCCTACTGGGGCAGGGAAGACGGTGCTGGCACTTAAGGCCGTGGCGACTCTTCGAGTCTCTACCGTAGTTCTAGTTCCCACCATAGACCTAATGAACCAGTGGCACGGGGAGATAAGGACGAGGTTAGGCGTGGAGGCCGGTAGACTAGGTGGAGGATACGACGACATCAAGGGAATAACGGTGAGTACGTATGACTCGGCCTACATAAGGGCAGAGGAGATAGGGAACAGGTTCCTATTCGTGGTCTTCGACGAGGTTCACCACCTTCCGTCCGAGGGCTACATGAACGTTGCCCAGATGTCGGCCGCCCCTTACAGGCTGGGGCTGACCGCCACGCCTGAGAGGCAGGACGGTAGGCACGTCCTCTTGGACGAGCTAGTAGGTCCTGTGGTCTTCAGGGCCTCTCCTTCACAGCTCTCCGGGAAGTACCTTTCGGAGTTCGAGGTCGAGAAGATCTACGTGAACCTCACACAGGAGGAGGATAAGAGGTATGGGGCTCTGAGGGAGAAGTTCAGGAAGTTCCTAGCATCTAGGGGAATCAGGCTCACCTCGCCTCAGGACTTCAGTAAGCTGGTGAGAATGGCCTCAAGGTCCAGGGAGGCCAGGGAGGCCCTCTTGGCGTGGCACGAGTCGATGGAGGTGGCGGTAAACTCGAGGGCCAAGCTGGACAAGCTAAGGGAGATCTTGGCCACCCACGACGGGGAGAAGGCCATAGTCTTCACAAGGAACGTTGAGTTGGCCTACGAGATATCTAGACTCTTCCTTATACCCGTCATAACCTATCGTACTCCTAAGGACGAAAGGGAGGAAATACTAAGGTTCTTTAAAGAGGGAAGGTACAAGGTAGTGGTTACCTCTAACGTACTCGATGAGGGAATAGACGTCCCTGACGCCTCGCTGGCGGTTGTGCTCGGAGGGTACGGGAGCAGGAGGCAGCTGGTGCAAAGACTAGGTAGGATCCTCAGGAAGAAGGACGGGAAGAGGGCCAAGTTGATAGAGATCGTCGCTAGGGGTACGGTGGACTACAGCCTGAGCAGGAGGAGGGGAAGTGCTTCCATCTGAACTGATGAGGTATAGGACCTTTGGAGAGAAGGTGGTGCCGAAGTTCCTCGCAGAGGAGAGCGTGGAGTTGGTGGACGAGGTACTGTCGTACTTCACTCCAGGGAGGAAGTTAGGTGAGGTGATCGAGGAGGTCTCTCACCTAGAGAAGGTGTACGATTACAAGCTGGTCAGGGGACTAGTGAAGCTAATGGTCAGGGCCTGTGAACTTCAGAGGGAGTCCCAAGTGAACCCGAGGCAAGTGAGGAGGGAACTGTTCATGAGGGGGCCACAGCTGACACAAGAGGGTAGAGCGAGGGCAGTGGCCCAAGTGAGGGAGGCACTGGGGGTGGATCCCGAGAGCGCCATGTTCAGCGACTTAGACGAAGAGAAGGTCATAGTGAGGACACCGAAGATCACTCCCTCGCAGCTTATGAGGTGGTACAACCTCTCATTGCTACAGTCCATGCTGTTGAGAAGCGTTAGGATGAGCGTGTGGGTCGAGAGCGGTTGGAAGACCCTGATATGGAGGGCGAAGAGGGTGGGCTTGATGTATACGGCATACAACGATCCCCTAAGGGTGGAATTCGAGGGTCCCATGAGTTTGCTCAAGTTCACCGACAGGTATGGGAGGGGAATGGCCTTGGTAGTACCTTACGTAATCTCCAGCCCCAAGTGGAAGATAGAGGCTGACGTGTCGTTGGGGAGGGTAAACAGGAGGGTGTACAGGCTAGAGCTGGCGAACTACCCCAACCTGCTCACTTACGGAGTAGACGAGGAGAAGTTCGATTCGAGCGTGGAGGAGAGGTTCTTCAAGGAGTTTTCCTCGGCAGTGAAGGATTGGAAGATAACTAGGGAACCAGAACCTCTAAGCGTGAGTGGGAGATTGTACGTTCCAGACTTCTTGCTAACGAAGGGGGAGCTTAAAGTTTACGTGGAGATAGTAGGGTTTTGGACTAGGGAGTACCTCAGGAGGAAACTGGAGAAGTTGAGGGGAGTAAAAGAGAAGTTCCTGGTCCTGGTGGACAGGGAGCTCTCCTACGAGGACTTCTCCGACATAAACGTGATTCAGTTCAAGAAGAAAGTAGACGTAGGGATCGTCTACAAGTGGTTGAGGGAGGTGGAAGCGTCCTCTCCTGTGAGGGAGGTGGAGTTCACCTTGACTGGAGACGTCGTGCCGCTTGAGGACATAGCCAAGAGGGTCGGATCGACTGTTGAGGCGTTGAGGAGGTCATCTAGGCAAGTCGAAGGCTACTTCAAGGCCGGGGACTACTACGTTAGTGAGAGGGTCCTCGACAGGTTAAAGGGGAGTGAACTGGAAGGAAGAAAGCTGAGCGAGCTTAGTAAGCTTTATGAAGAGATAGCTCCGATCCTTCCGTTCCTCCTCGAGAGACTGGGCTACAGACTAAGATGGTTAAACGTCACAGACGCTGTAGTTCTGAGGGAAGGATCTAAGGGGAGCTAAGCCCAGTTTCACTTGAGCCACCCCGCTCGTCCAGCCATAGGCGCGCCCTAACCCGTTACCCCTCACGGGGAGTAGCCCTCCTCTCCCCTCAGCAAGTTCTTGTAGCTACTTCGCTAATTCACGTAATTCTCATCTCTCGATCAACCTATTTAACTAGCGATGAGGTGACATTTCACAATCCAACTCCTGAGGTGTTCAGCCGACATATATTTGGAGGAAGCTGAGGCCCTACTCTCTAGAGGGGACGTACTGCAGGCGAGCGAGAAGTACTACAAAGCGGCCGAGGAGGCCATCAAGATCCTCTCTTTCGGAAACTCCGTGAAGGCGATTTCCACGGTGGACTATATCGTGGACTGGAAACTCTAAACTCTATTTCGACGCCATAGAGGAATTGGAGGACATCTATCCAGGCGTTAGGGCAAAGTGGATGTCCGCTTGGGTATTACACATGGAGGGCTTTCACGAGATCAGACTTACCCCGGAGGAGGTCGGAGTTCTGAAAAAGGATGTGGAGAACTTAGTCAAGACGCTGTAAAGGATCGAAGACTACAGATAGTATTTGAAGTCGTTTCGTTAGGAATTCGATGAACTACCGGTGTTCTAGCCGGAACAGGGACACGACTGGAGTTAGGAACGAACCAGCGTCTTCCGCGTGGCCAGTGCGTCCACTACTACGGTTCATCCTACATTGAGGAGCTTGCTCTCCCTACTTCCTGTTGTGGAGTCCGAAACCGAAGTGGGGACCCTTCACGAGTTTAACGTGTTGTGTGTATAGGGAACCTTAAACTGGAGACTATTGAGGCTATCCGCAGGCAACTCAAAGGGTAGGTCGTCGTTTTGAGTACGTTTCGCCACGTCTTCTTGATACCAACCAGTCCTCTAAGAGAGTTCCATAAGTGTTTCCACCCGAACTTGATCTAAGGGAGTTCGGATTAGTGGAGATGAGGGTCGATACGAGGAGCCATCCCATCGAGAACTACGACATCTAGGACGAGAGCTTCATCGGGGCCAGGGAGGAGACAATCTCAGGGAACTATCAACGTCCTAAGTACTCTACCCTCTAGTAGGGCTGAAACAGCCTCGTTTATCTCCTCCAGTCTATACTCTCCCGTGATTAATGCCTCTGGACTGTACTTTCCCGTCCTACTCATCTCTATGAGTCTTGGGAGGTCCGTTCTGGGCCTCCCCCCGTGGTTTGTCAAGATCGTCACACCTCGTCGGACTAACGACGCTGGTCTGACGCTTACGGAGGAGTTGGCGGGTGGTATCCCAACTAGGACAACTCTTCCTCCCACCCTTACCAACTCCAGCGCCAATTCCACCGTCTCAGGCCTCCCCGCACACTCCACTACGACGTCGACCCCTCCCTTACTAGCCACGTAATCCTTAACATTGATCTTTAAACTATTTAGTATAACCGTAGCTCCCATTTCCTTACCTTTTTCCAGTTTCCAATCTATAACGTCGACTAGAATTACCTCTCCTGCTCCTATAGATCTAAGTAATTGAATAATTGATAAACCGACTCCACCTGCCCCTATCACTACCACGTTCTCTCCGGGTTCCACGTGTCCACTCAGCACCACCGCCCCGTAAGCGGTGAGGCCAGCGCAACCCAGTACAGCCGCCTTCTTCAAATCGAGGTTATCTGGAACCTTGGCCAGTGAGGTCTCAGGTAGAATTGCGTACTCCGCGAATCCTCCCCCCATGTAGGCCCTGAGCGGTGTTCCGTCTTTCGACCTCAACCTGTACGAGCCGTCTAAGGCTGTTCCCTTGAGCCTGTTGGCTATAAAAGTCTCACAGAGGTTCTCCCTTCCTGCGACACAGTTCCTGCACTTTCCACAGGGTTGTATAAAGGACGCCACTACCTTGTCCCCCACTTGGAAGTTGCTCACCCCTTCCCCTACCTGCTCCACTACCCCAGCGATCTCGTGTCCAGCAACTACTGGGAGTTCTGCTGGGGTGTGACCCTGAAATACGTTAACGTCTGAGTGGCAGAGTCCAGTGGCAGAAACTCTAATCAACACCTCTCCCCGCTTAGGCTCTTCAATGTCCACTTCCTGTATATCCAATGGTGTACCGTAGTTTCTTAACAATGCGGCACGCATGACTATGTTAACTCTTTTGAGGAAAAAATCTTTGCTACTCAGTTTCCTAAGGCAAAGGGACCTCCTCCTTCACAGAAACGGTTTCGGGATTTAAAGTGAAGTTTCTACTACTTCGTATCTCGTTATACAATCCCATCAATTAGAGCGGAAAATAGAGATTGTACATAGGAAGATTCTCATGATCGAGTAATACTGTCCTCTTCTTTAACTTCAACTTACCATCCACCTCCTTCAGGACGTCTCTCCTAGTTGCGGAGACGATGTAAGTCTGTGCCTCATCCTTCTCTGTCCTGACTAGGAGGAGGTTGCTCGACACTTCCATCTCTTTCCCCGACTTGAGTATCACGACGTTAGTGACGAACCTCCTCGTCTTGCTCCTCTGCTTCGATGCCCAACCATATTCGTCCCTGAGCCTGCTTACCGTGGCCTTAAAGTAAGCCTTGTCTGCGTTGACTAGGAACGCCTGTCCAGAGAACTGCTCTCCCGAAGCGTGGCCCACCCTAACAGGGATCACATACTCTAAGTCTTCACTCAACAGGTCGAGCCACTCCTCCAGCCTTCCCTCGTCTAGGAGAGAGGCCTCGGCGTAGAGGAAGTTTGACGCCTTGAAGTGGGCTTCTACTTCACTCATCCTTGGTCATCTCCAGGGCCCACCTCGTCCAGAATGTCCTCTGGCTCTCTTCCTGGAACTGGGTCGGCCTGCAAAGGCCTGGACCCTCCCACTCTTGACAAGTACCCAAGTCCTTTACTCCCCTCAATCCTCCCTTAAGCGCGGTATTTGCCCTTTCAGCGAACACTCCCTTCGCCGCCCTAGTTACCCTCCTCCATATTGGGAGATCATCCATTTCAGCGTTCCCTGCGGCTCCAAAGGTGGCCCTAGTTACCTCTGCTACCCTTTTCTTGAACTCTGGGGAAGAGTCACTAGGTACCAGAGTCCACATCCAGACCTCAGTCACCCCAGGGCCTACAGGGTTCCAGACCCTGAATGTGTGGAACGGGACTCTAGGCTTCTCGGAGAACGGTGAGTCTGTGGAGTCGGCCGAGACTAGTCCGGAGAAGTTGGGAAAGAGAGTGAACACCGCATTTATGGCCCTCCTGAGTACCTCCCACTGTCCCCTCGAGACAGAGCCCTCCTTGAAGGACTTCCACTCCTCCCTCGGATAACCCAAGAATGACGAGGTCTCCCTCTCGCTCCTCCTTATACCAATGCACCCCACTGGGAGGCCGTCCTTACCCCTCACGTAATTCACAGTGACGTCGTCGGGGGTCTCTATACCACTGCCGAACCTGGACTTCCCCACGAATCCGTAACTCTGAAGCGTCCTGTGTACCACAGCTATGTGGAGCCTGTCCTCCGCGAAGTTCTCTGCTCCTAACTTCCAGTCGAAGTCCGCTGTCCACCTTTGAGGTGGACCCACGGGCTCCATCTGGCCAGGGGCCCTGAATAGCAGGTCCAAGTACCACTTGAAATCTCCCAGATAGTCCTGCAGGTCTGGTGCGTTCTCATCCATGTTCCCGAATACGAGGCCATCGTAGGAGTCTACCCTTATTTGGAGAAGTCCCCATTCCCTCACGTCCAGTCTTTCGAAGACCTTCTCCTTGAACGGTACTCCAACCAACTCCCCCTTGTTGTTATAAGTCCAACCATGATATGGGCACATGAAGGTTGAAGCGTTTCCCCTATCGTTTATGCATAGCATAGTTCCTCTGTGTCTGCAGCTATTGAAAAGGGCTCTAAGCTTCCCATCCGATCCCCTGATCACTATGAACGGGTCGTTTCCTATGTACCTTACAACGTAATCTCCAGGCTCTGGGATCTCGCTCTCCAGCCCTAGAAACACCCAATTCTTAGAGAATATTTTTCTTAATTCCATCTCATATATCTCCTCGCTGTTGAATACCTTCAACGGGATCTCTCCGTTCTCCTCCTCCAGGAATTTCTTTCTCATTCTTGTGAGAATTTGACGAGCACCATATCGTCCCTCGCCCACTTTATCACCTGCAACTATTAATACTAACTAATAGTTATAAACTTTGACATCGAAGCTACGAGGTTCCCTTGAAGATAGTCCCCTTATCTCGCGGTCTATAGTGAATAATGGGTTTCTACCTTATTTGCGTAATTTACGTAAATCTGTCCGTCTACCTAAGATCCGTCAACCTGCAGTCTTCCCTCGTCAGTCCTGGTTCCTTTCAATAACGTTTTGATCTTTCACACAAGGAGATATCAAGGCTTTTTCTGAGGGACAATTTCCATCCATGCGATTAGGGACTCGCTCGAGACAATAGAGTCACTATGGTTGTGAACTGCTACATCCTCACGGACGAAGTTTTCTGTCTCCTAGCCTTGCCCTATCGGCAGAGGGCTGAGATTAAATGGGGAAAAGGGTTATTCCCGTCTCGACTGTGGGTCTCCATTATCATTTGCTAAGGCCGTCGATCCACAGAGAGGCGTACTTCACAGACTCTCCCTTCAACGGATGTCTCTTGACGGTGCTTGTTTCGTCCACAAACATAAATTAGGTCCTAGTCAAGTTAGTATTTGAACTATGAGAAGAGGTTGTTCATCCCCCAAAGAAGGACTTTCTCCCATTCCCGTCGTAAAGTTAACGGACTTCGCGGCCAGCTTATGCGACGATATAGAAGGCTTGAGACATGTCGGCTAACGATAAACATTGATCTGGGGGACATGCTGAGGCAATAAGTCTCCACTTCATTAATTTCACTCTTACAGACGTTCGCCTAGTTGTTCTCTCAGTCTTCGCCGATCCAGCTTCATGAGGGGCGTCCTCGGGATCTCCTCCACCTGCCTGAACAGTTTAGGTACCTTGTATTCTCCCAACTCCCTCCTGACCATCTCCCTTAGTTCAGACTCTAGCTCGGCGTTCATGGTGTATCCTGGCCTGAGTGCCAAGAACGCCGCCGGCACTGTGAGCCCGTCCGCGTCCTTCGCCTGGACCACTGCAGCCTCTAACACGGCCGGATGCCTTAAGAGCACCTCTTCGATTTCCAATGGAGAAACCCACATCCCCTTCACCTTGAAGAGGTCATCATTTCTTCCCACGTGAACGTAATAACCGTCGTCATCAAAATACATCACGTCCCCTGTTCTAATCCACTCACCTACCATCGTCCTTCTAGTTTTTTCTAAGTCCCTAAGGTAATAGTAAGCGTTCGTGTCGCTCTTCACCCACACTTCTCCCAGTTTGTTGGGTTCTCTTATTTCCGTGCCCGTGACTAAGTCCACCAACTTCACCTCGACGCCGAAAATGGGCCTTCCACAAGTCCCAGGCTTATTATCTCCAGGTCTGTTAGATATCCACTCGTAAGTGACTTCGGAGCTTCCTATGGAGTCCAGCACTTCGATCCCGTAGAGCTCTCTAAACTTCTCAAGCAAAGGGATTGGAAGCTTCTCCGAGGCCGATACCACCATTCTTACGCTGCTCAAATCCGGCCTTTCTTCTAGGTTAACCAGCCACTTCAATACGGTGGGAACAGTGATGAAAACAGTGGGTTTGTGGTTACGTAAGATATCCGCGACGACTTGAGGAGTGAGTTTCTTAGTTGTGAGGATGGCAGAGGCCCCGTTGGCTATTGGTATAAGGACTCCGGGCCACATGCCGTGGGTGAAGTACTTCTGTGATGTGGCGTAATGCACGTCGCTTTCCCTCCAGCCCATGAACTTCGAGTGCCTGTGAGGGACGTGAACGAAGTCCCTCGCAGTGTGCACAACTGCTTTAGGTCTACCCGTAGTTCCACCCGAGAAGAGTAAGTAAGTTGGATCGTCCCTATGAACCTTTATAGGTTCAAATTGGTCTGGGACTTCAGCAGATAACGAAGCGTAATCCTGAAGTCCTTCGACACGTCCGCCAAGCGTCACCACCCTCTGTCCGTTGAGGCCGAGCCTATCTAGTAACGAGACGTCGGAGAAGATCACTTTAGGCTCAAGGAGCTCCAAGAAATAAGATATCGTTTCCTTATTGTAAAGCGGCGATACCCAGGCGGGAATGGCACCAGCCCTTAACGTTCCCAACCACACGCTTAGGGCTTGCATGGAGTCAAAGGAAAGAATCATAACTATGTTCCTTTTCTCGACTCCCAGCTTAGATACGACGTTAGCCGCCCTAGAAACTTCCTTAAGAACTTCTTCATATGTGAAGCTCTTCTCGTCGAACACCAGGGCGATCTTTTCCCGATGACTTTGAACCGACTGGTCGAGGATGAAAGTGGGGTTGAACTTCAAGGGCACTTCCGGTGCCTTGTAGTCGTGCCAGTCACGAGAGTAAGGCATCTCGATTCTAGGATAGTGATAACTAACGAATATTAAAATCTAGGGGCTGTATGCACATTCCTAGACTGAAGTGACTACTGTTCCTTTGGTCTCCCTTAGCCCCAGAATCCCAATCAGTTGAAGCACTGTTCCTATAAGCATAGCCACGGACATGGCCAATCCGTAGGCAGGGATCCCTCCAAGGGCCCCCGCAACAGCGGGAACGAAGAGCACGGCCGTGGCCCCTGCAACTCCCCTACCAACCATGTAACCGAAGTTCGTGGCCGTCGATCTCATCCTTGTTGGGAAGTGTTCCCCGTACCACACTCCGTACTCCCCAGAGACGCCCTGCATCATCGATACGAAGGTGTAGGAGTAGAAGACGGGAAAAAGGTAGGGAGCGATGAATTTTGGGGCTTCGAGGAGGGTCCCTAAGAAGACTAGGGCTGCTAAAAAGTATCCTACGCCGTATCCTACTGCCGTGATCTTCCTTCCGTACCTGTCAGCTAGTAGTCCGTCTATCCAATAGAATGGAATTGCTACGGCCTGTCCCACTATCAAGATGGTGGTATAGTCTGGTATGGGGATCTTGAACGTGGCCCCAAGGAGTGTGGGCATATAGGTAGCATACGAGAAGTAAATGAATAGGTTAGCGGATCCGATAAGGAGAGAGAAAAGGGTCCACCTCCTTACCTCTTTGGAGAATATTTGAACTAACGGAGTCCTCACGTACTCTCGTTGAAGCTCCCCGCCCCTCCTTAAATCATTGTACTGTATCCAGTACTTGGACTCTGGCATGAACACCCTTATTAAACCTCCGACAATAGCCGCCGTTCCAGCTATGTAGAAGGCGTACCTCCAGCCTACGAGGATACCGTAAGTTGGGAGGACGAACCCTGCGGTGATCGCGCCGACTAACGAGCCCGCTATGAATACGCTCTGGAGTACACCTCCGCCCGTGGCCCTCCACTTGGGAGACCATATTTCTGTAAGTAACGAGAAGCCTATTCCCCACTCGCCCCCACCCCCAGTCCTACGAGAGCCCTGAGAACGTAGAGCTGCCACAGGGCAGTGACCGCCCCGGAGAGCAACGTGAACACTCCAAAGATCACAACGGACAGAACTAGGGCGTTTCTCCTTCCGTACCTGTCGGCTAACCAACCCAACATAACCCCACCAAGTGCTGAAAAAATTAGGGAGAGGGTTGCAGCCAAGGAAATGTTGCCTATTCCAGTGTGAAAGTATCTAGCCATGGGGACCAGTAGATAACTGATCAACACTAGGTTGTATCCGTCCAGGAAGTGACCTATCATTATTCCTCCGAAGGCTCCCACTTTTTCCCCCAGAGAGTACTCGACGTCACCCAAAGAACTGTCAATAGTGTTGCAACAATAGTGCCTAATAAGTACAGCGGCTTATGTTCCCTTCTAAGCTTGTGGGGGAGTCTCTGTCTTTCGAGGACACCTTGCTGTATTAGCCCTAACTTACTGCGGCGGTGGTATGGGCTTCGAGAGCAGATGGGATTGTTCCCTATATAGTTTAACCTTACGGAGGTTAAGGGGGCGAAAGTCCCCTTCCGTGGGGACGGACAGCCCCCTTATGTAAACCTCTTTACGGTCATCAAAATACTATTTCTACGACCTCTACTGTGAGAGCTGGGTCGCACCCTCGGGACTGGGGGAACTCACGCCCGTGGAGAGGAAACCCTCCGTGATCCCCCTTCCGTACTATTCACAGAAAGGTTCCACGGAACCTCCGCTACGTAAGGAGATCGAGGTCCCTCCGAGGTGCGGGACTCACCGCTAGGACGCCCCGTCCGTGAGGGCAGGGTAGTTCACTGAACCTTTGAGGTACGTTTCATCTCAAACAAGTCTGGTAACGGCTATCTCTCCTTCGCAGAATAACGTTGTCCTGCTATTGAGGATTGCGTACGCAGTACCTCACCCCTTAACGTGTCGCACTGAGTCTGGGATCAATCCTAGACGCCAATCTTGGTGTCAGTAGAGTTTATCTGTTTTGAAAAGTTCAATTATATATTTTGAACTAAACTATTGTGAGCTGTTTAGGGCATCGTAGGGAGAATATAATTAACGTGCTCTGTGGTTGAACGAAGTCGTTAGCGATCCCATAGCACATTGTGGTTAAGAGGACAACAGCTATGCAATCGATGTAACTAACTTAAGTGACCTCTTCAGTTAATCAGAAAATGTAGAAGTTGTTAGAAAACAACGCAGGTTAGAACCGCATCCTTCTCTGGCGGTTCTATCCACCACAGCACGTTAGGTCCCTTCTTCCCTCCTAGACCTTAACACTATTGTCAGATCCTCAATCTGGTCCTCTTCCTTTCGAGTTCCTTCCCCACATCGTAATGTCTTCCCTCTACGATCATCTTAGCTATCCTCTCAAGATCCTCGTTCCAGTAGCCTAGATTATAGCCGTACCAAGGTGACTTCAACTTCAATTCAGGTAGGCCCAGGGATTTCCACAGTTCTAGGGCTCTTTCCATGTACTCCCTCTTCGGGAGGGCCACGGGAGGATAGTCCCACTTCCTAGTCGCGTCTATAAGCATGGCGGAAGATTCCCTGAAACCAGTCTCCACCCCCTCCTCTCCAGGTGGTACTACGGACGGATCAAGATGAGCGGCCTTGCCCCTGATCACTGTCACGTCCCTAGCCGGCTGCATTCTGAAGCTCATTGCCCATATTACCGACTCTGGGTCATCTGGGTCTATGTCCTCGTCCACTGCGACGAAGATCTTGCCCACGTCCGCTGCGTAACTGGCAGCGGCCATGAGGGCCTGCTGTGCGTCAGTTGGCTTCACCTTCCGCAGTTGGATGATGCAGAACTGCCAACTGCCACTAGTCTCGTAAAAGGTCACCCTTAACACGTTAGGTAGGTTGCAGTTGTCCCTGAGGTGCCTAGTGAAGGCGCTCTCGAAGGCCACTTGTCTGAGCTTACTGCTCTCGCTGGGAGGCATTTGGCTTATTATCGTTTGGAAAACAGGCTTGTTCCTGTGTGTGATCGCCGTGACCTCCATTATTGGGCAGTACTGACTTTCTATCCCTACGGCCATATACCCAGTGTACTCTCCAAATGGAGGTTGGGGCTCCGCCTCCTCGAACGAGATCTTTCCTTCTATTACATACTCTGCCGTGGCTGGGACGAGTAGGTCTACAGTCTTTCCCTTCACCACCTCTATGGGCTCCCCATTTATTGCACCAGCCACCGCTAACTCATCGAGGCCGTAGGGGACTTTGGCTGCAGCGGCGTACTGGACGGCGGGGGGACCTCCCACCACTATTGCTGCGTCGAGTTTGACTCCCTTTCTCGCCGCGTTCCTGAGGTGAGTGTAGCCATCGCTCCCTCTGTGTATCTCCCATAGAATCTTTCTAGGTCCAAAAATCTGTCCCGAGTATGTTCCCGCGTTCTGGACACCCGTGTCAGGATCCTTAGTCAAGAACGCTGTAGTCGTCCTCACCTGTCCGCTGTAGCCTGGGAGTTCTACTGGGATCGGTATATCCGAGAGGCCTCGTCTCTCCAGTTCATCTCCAGTTATGACGTTCTCCTGAACTGGGCCGTAGGAGACTTGTTTCGGAGGAATCGGATTCCTTATCGCATGGATGAACTTCTCAGAGATCTCGTTTGGCTTGCACTCCATCCCCGTGGCGTATATATCCCTGGATGCAGCTAACGAGCCCACTGTAACCGACCCTTCGTAGCTCCTTCCATTCACATTAACGACATGAGTGAAGAGGAACGCCTTTCTCTGACTTTCTGGAAGGCCCCTGAACTGGAGTCTCACGAGAGGGAACAACTCAGTCTCCTTTACCACAGGTTTATCTATCTCCCAGAGGAGTCCCCTCTGCTTAAGTACACTAAGGTATTCCCTCAAATCCTTATAAGCCATGTGAAAAGCTGGGGAACGTAGACTTTAAGCTTACATTATCCTAGGAAAACCGAATCGGTAATGTTATAGACTTGCTTAATTTTCATTCACTCCCACCTTAGGGGCTATCTAGTACTCGTGTTAGGTGATAGAGAAACTTCAAACATATGATAAAAATTCCATTAATACACTACTTCTGGACGACATCAACGTCTTCTAAGTAAAGCTCGTCTGAAGTGTGTTTATGAGTGCGACGGGGCAGATGAATTCGTTTAGGATGTAATGTATCTTTCCCTTGTAAGCTTTTTAGTACGTGGATTTTAGTACGTGGAACCGGAACCCGTCGATTTCTCTCACAGTTTTTCACTCTCCGTCAATTCGTTCTATAAGTTCTATAGTGAGGGAGAAGCTGAACTTCCCCAGAGCTGACGACCCCGAAAGGCGCTCCTTCGATTGGCCTTATACAAGGCAGACTGACACTCACTACCATGCTGCAGGATTAGAGTACTGGAGCGTTTTCTCCATAATTTTATCGAAGGGAGACGTCCCTCGAGGCAAGAATCGCAGTAACCTCAATTGGTTCGGTCCTTCAAGAGGAGTAAAGCAGACTCTCACAAATTTGGTAACGATAGTAACACCTAATGACGATATTCTCGGTAGTAGATTAATTTTAACGTTAACTCAAATCATTACTAGGGTTCTCAGTTCAAAGGTAGCGAAGACAGTGAGAGTCCTTCGCTTGTTGCGTGGTAGACATTCTCCAATTCTACAGATTGGAGGTTCTTATTTATATGGAAAAATTTATATAGTCATAACAAGAGATTAACATAATATGAAGGATTTACCGTCTGGAAGCTCTTCCAAGGATCTAGTGAGATACGCTGTAGCTTCCATAAGTGGAAGCACAATAGAGTACTACGATTTCATTCTAGCGGGTTTGGCCGCAGCCCTCATATGGCCCTCTGTTTACTACCCTGAAGTCAGTCCTGCCTTAGGTCTACTCTTCTCTATCCTGACTTTCGCCCTAGGGATAGCAGTTAGGCCGATAGGAGGGTACGTGTTCGGGGCCATTGGGGACAGGCTGGGCAGGAAGACCGCTACTGTCTGGTCCTTAATAATTATGGGCCTTGGTTCCATCGCTGTTGCACTCACTCCAGGCTATTCCTCAGTAGGTCTAGTGGGTGGAGGACTTCTGTTCGTGTGGAGGATAGCCCAAGGAGTCGCGATAGGTGGAACCTGGGGAGGATTCGCGGTCTGGGTCATAGAACACGCCAAGGATTCCAGGTGGAGGGCATTCTGGACCAACTTTACTAGTCTGGGCGTCGGGGTAGGCCTCTTGGGCTCCGCCGGCTCCTTCCTTTTAGCCATTACACTCCTCTCGCACGCAGAGCTCCTCAGCTGGGGATGGAGACTCCTCTTCGGCATAGGTGCGTTGGTTGCACTAGTGGGTATCCTAGTTCGTCTGACGCTAGCGGAGAGTCCCGTGTTCAACGAGCTTTTAACTAAGGGCCAAGTGGCAAAACAGCCAGGAGTAACTGTGCTGAAAGAGCAGTGGCCTAGGGTCCTGAGGTTAGCACTTCTCTTCAATTACCAGATATCACTCTTCTACATAGCAGCTGCCTTTAACATTGGATACATGTTAAGTGTAGGAATATCACCTTATCTCGCTTTTCTATCCACTACACTAGCTGCCCTCGCCATAATAGTGTTCCAAACTCTGGGGGCGATATTAGGTGACCGTATAGGAAGGAAAAAAGTCCTACTCATAGGTGCGGTCTTGAGCGCCGTTATGGCGTTCCCTTACTACCTCTTGATCAACTATGCCGCGGCGTGGAGCGTCATTCTAGCCCAGAGCGTCTTTTTAGCTGTTGTCATGTTCGGTTTCGGTGTGATCGGGGCCCTCATGCCTGAGAACTTCCCTCCTAAGTACAGGAACTCTGGAGCCAGCCTAAGTTACCAGCTCGCTACTCCTATGTCTGCGGTAGCCAGCGTAGTCCCTCCAGTGTTTCTCACCTTATATGGAAAGGAAGCTTGGCTCTACATCTCCGCCCTAATAGTCGGCATCTGTGTAGCATCGTTGATAGCACTAGCCTTCACCGAGGAGACGATAAAAGTGAGAGTGGGGTAACCCTCTAAGTAGACCTTATAATAGAGGCGTTTTCTTTCGTGGTTAGTAAGGTATGAGGCCTATAGGGACTAGGATTCCTTGAACTAACGTTAATATGGTATTTATTTATAAGATAACGAAAATTTATCTCTTTGATACATTAACTCCTCACGGATTAAAATGTGCTGAAAGGGTTCCTCGTTCTCACCGTTGGTTCAAATTCACATCTCTCAGTCAGTAAGTGGTGGGGCCCTGGAACTCCTCCGTCCGACAGTGACGTACCCTCAATTGATTATCTGGTTCCTCAAAGGGAAACGAGAAAGTGGATCTTCCTAAATACTCACTTATATTATATTCTCGATCGAGCTAGGAAAGGGCTTCGTTAGTGTCACCAACAGTAAGTTACGGAAGTAGTGTAAATTTGAAGACGTTTATGCCAAAGAGTCTTCCTACACCTTAACCCCCTTCCTTGCAACTAAGATACGTTACGAACTCTGGAGTTATAAATATATAGGAGTAAAAGAAGGCCATAATGACCTAGAATGAGGGAGAATAAGGAGTTCTTCGATACAAGTACGCTTGAATGGAGGAAGGTCACAGAAAAGGTATATGAGAAGATATTAAGTAAGGACGAAGAAACCGGCTCTTACACGAGACTCCTTAGAATAGAACCTGGAGGGAAAATAGAACAGGCACAAGAGCATCCTTTCTATGAGGAAGTATACATAATTAAGGGTTCGCTCACTGATCTCTCGTTGAACAAGACTTTCATGGAGGGAATGTACGCCTTCAGAAATCCAGGGATGAGGCACGGCCCCTACGTTAGCGAGTCGGGGTGTCTCACAATAGAGTTCAGATACTACCCACAGAGGAAGTCTTGAGATTCACACTTTCCACTATCCTGCCATATGTTTTAATGTTTCCAATTAGATGAAAGATGAAATCGGATAGATATCTGTTCGTTCGCTGAGATTCGTCGTATGCCTTATTTTCCGATTACAGTGTTTTGTGGATCTCTTGAATTTCTGTAGATCCTGAGAAATTATAAGTAGAGATTGTTCCAACAATTTGTTGAGAATTCTCGTTAATTTCGACACTTGATTCCTTATCGTCGCGCATACGTCCCTCCTAGATACCTTTCCTCCGGTAGATGATCCAGCCACGCACTTAGACCTTTAACTTAGCCTCGATTACTTGTTCAGCGTAGTTTGTCCCCTCCTCCAAGGTCTTCTTCGTTCGACGAGAGCACAGACTCCACCGCCACAACCCCCCAAACCTTTAAAAAACACTAAATGTTGCACCTCAAGGAGAACACATGTCCTACTACAAGGACGTGAGGGAATATCTCAAGAAATTAGAGGAAGTGGGCAAGCTAACTGTGGTGGACTTTCCAGTTGACAAGAACACCGAGCTCACACCGCTAGTGAGGCTCCAATACCGTGGTCTTTCAGAAGAGGCAAGGAGGGGTTTCCTCTTCACTAGTGTCACGAACAACGGCGAGGAAATGAAGGAGATCTCCAAGGTCGCCACCGGCATATACGCCTCCTCAACGCAGATCTATGCCCTAGGTCTAGCCACGGAACCCACTAACGAGTCCATACGTAAGAAGTGGGAGGAAGCGCTCCTCCACCCCCTCAAGACTAAGACAGTGTCGAGCGCACCGGTGCAGGAGGTAGTGATCACAAAGGAGGAGATGGAGAAAGGGAGGGGACTTAACATACTCCCAGTGCCTCTAGAGGTCCCAGGGTTCAGTGGTCAGTTGAGGACGACCACCCACATAATCACGAAGGACCCTAAAAGCGACTGGGTTAACATGGGCAACTACTCCATGCACCTGATGGGGAAGACTTGGGCGCTCTGGGAGATAAATAGGGGTAACCACGGGTGGGTTCACCTCCTGAACGCGAGGGAGATGGGGATGGATTACTTGGAGTTCGCCGTAGTTATCGGTGGTCCCCCCGTTCTCTTCTATGTTGCCTCGGCCAAAGTGCCCCACGGAGTCAACGAGCTGGAGGTCGCGGGCGGTCTCGCTGGTGAGCCTCTGGAGGTGGTTAAGGCAAAGACTGTGAACCTTGAGGTTCCCGCCCACGCCGAGATAATAGTAGAGGGAAGGGTCTCCACCAAGGAGTTCCTAGTGGGAAACGCGTTCGGGGAGTACACCGGCTACATGGCCACCGACGTCTTCATGAGGCCCAGGATGGAGATCACCGCGATAACGATGAGGAGAGATCCCATCTTCGTTCACATAATGAGTCAGATGCCCCCCAGCGAGAGTTCCAAGGTTAGGCAGATCTCCTCGGAGAACATTTACTACAAGTTCCTCAAGTACGACTGCAAGGTTCCAGGCATAATAGACGTGGCGTGGCACGAGTTAAGTCAGGCTCAACTCTGTGTCATAAGGATGAAGAAGATCAACAATTCTCACCCGTGGCAGGTGCTTCACCTGGCAGCTGGATACGAGCCTAGGTGGGGCAAGATCTTCATCACCGTCGACGACGACATAGACGCGCGTGACTTGGACTCTGTGATGTGGGCTCTGGGATGGAGGATGCAACCAGACAGGGACGTGGAGATAATAAAGGGAAGGTTTGCGGGACTAGACGTATCGGCGTACAGGCCAGATGCACCGCACAGCGAGAAGGAGTCCCCCAACGTCATAGGTTCCTCAGCGATATTAATAGATGCCACAAGGAAATGGCCATACCCTCCTGTTTCCCTACCCAAGAGGGAATACATGGAGAGGGCCCTACAGTTATGGAAGAAACTCAACTTGCCCGAACTGAAGCTAAAGGAACCTTGGTACGGTTACGAATTAGGTTACTGGCCCAAGGAGTACAGGGAAGACGCCGAGTTCGTGTTGAGGGGCGACTTCGAGTCCATAGGGAGGAGACTGATTGAGAGGACCAAGAACACCAAAGGAATCTAAACGTATCAACTAAGGAGTTTTTCCATCTACCATATAGAACCTGTAGAGGCTGAATACTCCCTTGGTGCCTTCTTCAAAGTTGTGGTCGCTAATCTATGCTGTGAGCTTGACTCCCCTCGACCCTGGCCACGGATAGAGTTGGCCAGCAAGATTAGGTAACTATCTTCGACATGTTTGTCGAGGAGAACTTCCCACCATCGGCCCTCCACGATCTCAGTTAGGCGTCTAAGGGTTTGGGAGTCATCGGATGTTAGGTTCCCTTTCTTAGCCGTTGTTAGCGTATACACGTGATTGAACTTAAGTGACGGGGTAGAGGATCGTCAACTTCATTGCTAGCTGTTCTTACAAGTGCATGAGGACATTACCCTTACGGAACAAGGCAACAACACTATTCCTCCTTCCATTTTGAGACGTCTATGGAAGTGAGGAGCTAGCGGACACACGTTCTCTTCTAACCCCACTACGTCGTTCTATAGAGGATTCGGAGAAAGTTGTGAAGGTGAAACGTACGAGGGGTAGGCCATAGATAGGATCTCCGAAAATCCTTGAATTACCTCATTGAAAAAGGGCAAAAGCCCGTCCTTAGTTCTTCCCTAACCTCAGTCTGAGTAAACAGCTGTCTCTCACCTACTAGTGAAAAAGGTTATTAACATAAGGATCCATTAGTCTACGAGATTAAGTATGAGCAAACCCCCAGAAGGTGAGAAGTTCACAAGTTCTCACGGGAAGATGCTCTACATTTCTTTCCTCACCTACACGTTCGACATCCTCTTCTTCATTGCTCCAAGCTTCGTTATACCGTACCTCTCTAGGGAGATATACCCATCAGTGAACGTTGGTATCTCACTTCTGGTCACGTGGGGCGGATTCGCTGCAGGTGCCCTCTTCAGGCCCGTGGGAGCAGCCATCATTGGACCTAGGGTAGATACCATTGGAAGGAAGAGAACCCTCTACATTGCTCTAACGGGAGCCGCGATCGCGACAGCCCTATTAGCTGCCACGCCCACGTACAAACAGGTAGGCGTCCTAGCCCCAGTTGTCTACACCGTCCTCGTCATGATATCTGGGTTCTTCATAGGTGCGGTTGTGTCAGTGGGGTTAGTCTACGGCCCTGAAAACTTCCCAGAGAGACTCAGGGGTTTCCTCACAGGAGTATCTGAGTCTGGTGGTAGTCTAGCCCACACCATAGGTTCGCTCTGGCTGTTGTTGACAGCTGTATTAGTCGCGGGCAGCGCGTACTTCCTCTTCGGCTGGAGACTCATGTTCTTGGTGAGTATCATCCCTTTGGTGATGGTCCTCCCGGTGCTCTACTTCACGCCGGAGTCGGAGATATTCGCCCTCTCTAAGAAGTCCTCTAAGAAGTCGTCCAGTTCTCCCATAAGAGACATATTCAGGCAGCCATCGACCAGGACAGCGTTCCTCCTTCTCACGTTCATGGCCATAGGAATGCTAGGTGCAGACAACTTGCTCATAAACCAGTTGCCCACCTTCCTAAGGGTCGTCAACAAGTTCCCTCCGTCTCTCATAGCCCAGGTGGCCCTCGTGGCCTCGATAGGAGGCGTGCTAGGCTCTTGGGTAGGGGGAGCCGTCTCCCAGGGAACCGGAAGGAAACCAGTCGCGTTAGTAGCCACGGCAATTATGGCTGTAATGAGCTACCTCTTCATAATCATGGGAAGGCAGACGGCGGCCCTAGCACCGATTGTCATGGCCATAGTGTTCCCCATGTACTTCGTGGACTCTAACGCTAAGGCTTCGCTCAGTCTATACCTCAACGAGACCTTCCCCACAGTCATGAGGGGAACGGCTCTAGGGCTCATATGGAACATAGGGTACGGTATAGCATCGGTCTGGCCAGTCCTGATCAGCGCGTTCATCGCGACGTCTGGGGTGAGGGTGTATCCGTTGGTGGAGACGGTGATGGTGGCGTCCCTAAGCGTATTGGGACTTCTATGCGCAATATTCACCAGGGAACCGCGGGGAAACATATACAGGGAAAGACAGACCCTAACCGCTGGCACAGCGTAGCTTAGGAGTAGACTTTTTAACTGTTTTATAACGACTGTTTTTATGATATTGGCTTATCTCTTTATTGATAGTTTTTATCTAATAGACCTCTAACAATCAAATTCACAAGTATTAGCTCGGATTAGTGCGGAGAAGATCAAAGTAAGCGGTCCACATTATAACCTCGCTACCTGTAGCTCGTAACTACGTCAACTAGGGCTGGAGAATTGTGTTTTTTGACGTATTCGAGCGCCTCCTCTATTGAGGATCTCAACTGGCCTGGAGACTCAACTGGTCCAACACCGTGAACCCCCATGGATTTTGCCATCGTTGAGAAGTCCACCACGGGATCTGATATGGAACCCCCCACTCTGAAGGCCCTCTCTGGGTCCCTTCCTCTCTGTTTGGCGATCAAGTAGTTGTGGTCGGCGTCGTTGAAGTACGCCCTATTGTTCATCATTATGATCAACAACTTCACGCTCCTGTTCCTCGCTGTCCATAGTGCACTAGGAGTGAAGAGGAGGTCGCCGTCCGGCTGGAAGTCCAGCACGAGCTTATCCCTAAGTGCGAGGGCAGCACCTATCGAGATTGGTAGTCCGTACCCCAATCCCCCCGCTCTAACCTTCCCCAGGTAACACCTCTCCCTCTCTAAAACCCAAGTCTTTCTCAGCCACCCACCTAGGTCTCCGTTGGCGATTACCCAGTCTTCGTTTTTCAGGACTTCCCACGCCTCCTGGGCCAGTCTAGGTACTGAGACAGGAACGTCGTTGAACCTTCTCTCCAATTCTTCTCTCCACCTCCTCCTCTCCTCATCCCTCAACTTCGCTACCCTATGGGCCCACTCCTCCTTTGGTCTTACGTCCTCCGTGAGTGAGAGTAATCTCCTCACCGCAGCACTTCCCTCCCCCACGATGTAGACGTCCTCTAATGCGATGGACTCCTCGTTGACCCAAGAGCTCAAACTAGGTACCCCGATCCTCACTACCTTAGCCTTAGTGAGTACCTGCGACTTCCTTTCCAGTTTATCCGTCCTGGACAATACGTTGTGGAGGTTACTCACATCTAAGGCTAGGACTAGATCGGCTTCCCTCAATACCTGTTCTACGCCTGTGGCATCAAGAGGATGGGAGTTTGGGAAACTGAAATACTCCCCTGCATCTATCACCCCGGCCCCTATCCTCTCGGCCAGTCTGACCAGATCTGCCACTCCTCCCTGTCTCCTACCAGTGTTTCCAGCTACGATCACGGGCCTCTCCGCCCTCCTTAGCTCATCTCTCACTTCTCGGAGTTTATCGTCATCGATTCCCACATTCATGGGCGGTTTGACCTTTGGCATCTCGACGTTGGTGGCGTCTCTCTCTAAGTAGCCGGCGTCTAAGCAGACGTAGACCGGACCCTGGGGAGGAGTTAGTGAGAGTCTATATCCTTGGATAAGCGAGCGAAGGGCACTCTCCAGCGATGCGGGGAAGTCGTCCCACTTTACGTATCCCCTAACTACCTCGTTCGGGATGGTGGCGGTGTGTAAGTAGTCTATCCAGGCCCTCCTCCTCTCGTAATCCATCGGTCCCTCTGCACCTATTAACAATATCGGAACGTGATCGAAGAAGGCGTTATATATGGCCATAGACCCGTGAAGTAGGCCTACCACGTCATGGAGCAAGACGACCATGGGTTTCCCCGAGGCCTTGGCGTAACCGTGGGCTATACCGACCGCGATCTCCTCGTGTGGCACTGGAACTAGCTCGACATCTCCATAGTTAACTAACGACTCCCAAAGAGCCCTAAACGTCGAGCCTATGTTCGCGGAAACGTATTCTATCCCCATTCCCTTTAATGCGTCAACAAGGAGGTCTGAGGAGTACTTAGAGTTATTAACCATGGATCGACCTCATGTGTGCAATTAGTTAAGTCTTTCGTCAGTATCCCCAGGAATCGTCCTCAGATATCGGAGAGACTCTTCAAAAGAGTTAAGCTATAGATTAAGCGATCCCACGAGGTGCCATAAGGCGCTAAGTTAATGGTGCTCTTAATAGAGACTAGCAAAGTCCTAACCTGTGGCTAAAACTGCAATTAGGTTTCTGGCTGTAACTTGCGCGTAAATTTAGAAGCCTCTTCCTCTATGAGTCACCTTGTACCGGAGGCGGACTTCGGATAGGCAGAAGTGGTAATTTAGTAGCTAGTGAACGTTACCTTGAAATTTTTATTCCTTGGAAAGTCTGTTCGATAAACAAGAAGCTCGCCTATAACGACCAATGCTTTTTCAAATCCACATCTCGAGACATTTTATCGCAACGAACTCTGTTAAAGCGTTCCCCAGAACCCCTTTTCATAGAAAACTATATTAGAGAAAAGATATAATTTTTAATTGGTTAGATATGGCAGGAGGGAGGGAGAAGACTGGCCCAGTCTCAAGAAAGGTAGTTCTTCCAGTTGCTGTAGCGGCCTCCTTAGGGTCCCTCGTAGACTACTACGACTTCTTTCTGGCTGGATTTGTAGCTGGGGCGATATGGCCTACTCTGTTCTTTCCCTCCAAAGTGGCCGCCGTGGCCGTTGCGTCTTCCATAGCCGCCTATGGGGTGTCGTATTTGACTAGACCGATCGGGGCGTTCCTGTTCGGTAACTATGGGGACAGGAGCGGTAGGAAATCCACGCTCATTTGGACCCTCCTGACTGCTGGAGTTGCAATGGTGGGGATTGCCTTAGTTCCCCCTTACGCATCCATAGGACTCTTGGCACCAACGTTAGTGGTGTTATTCAGGTTGCTGTTCGGCCTGGGGATCGGGGGGGAGTGGGGAGGGGCCTCTTCTTGGGTAATAGAACACGCGTACGACTCGAAATGGAGGGCGTTCTGGGCGAGCTGGGTACAGGGAGGAGCACCTGCTGGGAGGTTAGTTGCCGGACTGGCCTTCGCTTACACGTCAACGCTTCTCCCCCGGCCAGAGCTTGAGTCCATTGGATGGAGAGTCCTGTTCGTTGTAGGAGCAATAGTTCTTGTGGTGGCGATTGTGATGAGGTACCTCCTGTCCGAGAGTCCACTCTTTAATGAACTAAGGAAGGAGAGGGGAGTAGAAAGGTTCCCGGCCTCTAAGGTACTTAAGGACAGTTGGGGAAAGGTCCTCAAACTGGCCCTTGCCGTAAACTATAACGTCAGTATAAGTACCATAGCTGTACTTCCATTCACGATCACCCTTGTAGAAGCTCTAGGCAGACAGCACCACCTCACGACCCTAGAGCTCTACAGACTTTCCACTTTTACGAGTCTAGCCATAAGCTTAGGTGCTCTTTCAGATTTGATATTCCAGGCCGTGGGGGGCGTAGTCAGCAGTGTGATAGGAAGGAAAAGTACTCTCCTCGTTTCCATAGCGCTGAGCGTTGTAGCGATCTACCCATATTTCCTCATGGTGATCACCCTGAATCCTGCCCTTATTTTGGTGGCGTCCGTATTGTTGCAGAGTGCCTTCGGGTTGGGGTACGGAGGAGTCCCTGCCTTCCTCACCGAGTCCTTTCAAACAAAGTACAGGTACTCCGGTTCAGGACTGAGTTACCAGCTGGGATCGCTCATAAGTGGAGTGGCTGGGGGATTCGTTGTACCTGCAATAGTACTCCTCAGTCCCACAGTTACCACTAGGTGGGTATACGTCGGAGCCTTAGCTATGATCTTAACGGTGTTCTCGCTTGTGGCCGTGCTTATGACAACTGAGACTAAGGATGTAAAACTTTAGGTGATGGTTCTACGCTTATCGTACTGTCTCAAAGAGGAACTCAACTCTCACCACTGAAACAAAACGGCCATCGAGCTGTCCATTGTAAGACGCATAAAGTCCGTAGTGAGAATTATAAAATAAAAATCTCTTAAATCTTTTTTATTAAAAATACTAGTTTGGCGAGCGCTATCAATGACAAGAAGTCCATAACGTAAAGGTGGGAGTTCCCGACTACGGTTATAGTATGAATTTGGGAGTTCCGCAAGCAGTAGAAACGTTTGCCAGAACAGAGAAGGCCCCTGGGACGTCATTCACTGCACTTGACAGGTCGTGGAGTCAACTTCGAACATGCGCAGCAATCGGATGGCCCGATTGTCAGTGTGCACTTAACGCCCTAGTTCTGGGCTATTCACCGACGGGGAGACACGATAGGCCACCTTGAACTCAGGAGCGTGTTGAAAACGGCGAGGTGGCCTCAACGTCACAAAGTAAACGGGCTTATCAAGAAGGACGATCGGACGCACCGCTTAATCGTAGACGCGATACGTCTTATCAATCGACATCGGTCCTCCACGTCAGAGGGGAAGCTCTAGGAAATGGCGTGCGTGGCCCAGATGGCTTCCTCTTTAGGGACCCCACCTCTCTCGCTGGTCTCTGCTTGTTCCCCGCTCGCGGCTTAGGGAGTGGGGAGCTCAAGTCACCACGGAAGTGACTCGGAGCTTAAAAGTGCCTACTCCTTAAAACTTGTAAAGTTGTAGCGAAGAACAGTAACGAAATCCCTCCCAGGTGTGACAGGACCTAACGCAAATTCGGGAGGCGAAGACGCCATCTATACATCGATAGTGCCCTCTGAGCGAAGAGCAATTTAATTGTTCTTCACCTTCGTTGGTAACTCTGACGACTCCTTTCCCTTAGCTCCGTCGAGGAACTCAACCGAACTGAAGGAAGGACAACCCTAAATACTTTCCTGAAGGGAACTCTAGCAGAACGGGGAGGAAGTCTGTTCATAATGGAGCAAGAAAAGGATGTTAGATCACCAATTGACCGTCTGGGTTTATTCGTTTGACACGAGTTTCATGGAATTCGCTTCGATAACCCTTTTAAACAAAAGAATAAATAAAGTTATCATGGATCAGGCGAAGGAGAGAGAAGGTTTATTTCCATCATCGGCGGCAGACCTATTGATTTACTCTCTTCTGGACTATGGAATCGAGCACGTATTGATGAATACTGGCACGGACTACCCCTCCATAATAGAAGCGATAGCCAAGGTGGAACACACTAACCCCGGAAAGTTGAAGGCCCTAGTTGTACCCCACGAGATGACTGCTGTTTCCATGGCTTATGGTTACTATCTCTCGTCCTCACGAGTCTCTCCGGTTATGGTCCATACGATCCCCGGTACCGCTAACTCGATATGTGGACTCCTCAATGCGCAGTCCATGAGGATCCCAATTCTACTCATAGCTGGAAGGACACCGGTGACCGAGAGCGGCCTGAGAGGAAGCAGGGATCAACAGATACATTGGTACCAGGAACTCAGAGACCAAGGGGAACTGGTAAGACAATTCACGAAGTGGGACTTCGAGTGCCGTCTACCGAGCCAAGTTCCACACGTGTTGGAGAGAGCGTTTGAGTTAGCACTCAGTGATCCTAAGGGACCAGTTTACATTACCTTCCCTAGGGAAGTCCTAATGCAGGAGGTGCCGTCGCGAGAGGTGAGATCCGTGAGGCCGGTTCCCGCGGCCCCCACCATCCCGCCCATTTCAGAACTCGAGAAACTAGTGGACCAGCTGATAGGAGCGGAGAACCCCCTTATAGTCACCAGCTATCTGGGAAGGGACGCAGGAGCAGTTGGTGAGCTGGTCAAATTTGCCGAGGCATTGTCCATTCCAGTAGTGCAGGACTTCTACTTCCTCAATTTCCCCACTAATAATCCCCTCTACGTCGGATCCTTGGAGTCCCAGTATGGGAAGGAGTATATGAGGAGATCTGACGTAATTCTCTTACTGGATACCGACGTGCCGTACATTCCGAGTGAGGTGAAAGTCAGGGAAGACGCAAAGGTTCTCCAACTGGACGTAGATCCTCTCAAGGAATCCATACCTATGTGGGGATTCAAGGTCGACGTTGCCCTCAGGGGCAACTGCTCGGTAGCTCTACCACCGCTCCACAGTTTAGCGCTGAGACGCATCGATGAAGGACGCGTCAGTAAGGATGTGTTAAGGGATAGATACGCTAGGGCCAAGGAGGCCCACGTAAGGATGAAGGAGAAGTTCAAGGAAGAGGCCTTAAGTCACCGCAGCGACAGGCCGATAGACCCCAGGTGGCTCTCCTACTCTTTCGGAAAGGTGAAGGACGATTCCACGATAGTCTTCGGCGAAGCCGTCACCTCCCCAGTTGTCGAATACATGGAGTTCTCCAAGCCAGGTACAGTATTCAACAAGACCGGCTTCGGCTGCTTGGGTTGGGCAATGGGTGCTGCCTTGGGTGCTAAACTCGCCTCTCCAGATAAGACGGTAGTGGCTCTAGTGGGGGACGGTACTTACATTTACTCGGCTCCAACAGCATGTCACTTCGTTTCTAGGAAATATAGCTTACCCTTCCTTACCATAGTTTACAACAACCAGTCGTGGTACGCCTCCAAGAGGCCGGTTCAGAAGTTCTACCCTGAGGGCTACGCCGTGAGGACTTCTAACTTCCCTGGGGTGGATTTATCTCCCCCTCCGAAGTTCGAGCTCACAGCAATGGCTAGCGACGCCTTCGCGGAGGCCGTCGAGGATCCTGAGCTCTTACCAGAGGCTCTGGAGAAGGCGTTCGGAATCGTGAAGAGAGGCGAGAATCAGGCTCTGCTTAACGTCATACTCAAGAAGCCGTAACGGTTTAGAGTCCACGACTGCACTCACATTCGATTCACTCACCCTTCCGATCCTCACGGCTAATTTTACTCTGATGAGTTCCTAGCATTCCAAACTTAGAAGTACTCAGATCTACGAAGTTGGGGGCTCCAGCTCAACCCTACGTTAACTTAGCTAACGACACCGCACAATTTGATTGGTGCGTAAAAGACTGACTTGAGCTCCCACTATTGACGCTAGACGTCCTGTTACTGACCGTCGTCTTTAAAGGGATCCGCCGTAACCAATTTACATGGCGTTGAGCTTCGACCTAAGAACTTGGGTAGATAACGTAAGGGAGAGAGGACTCCTCCGCGAAGTAAGGGGGGCTGACTGGAACCTGGAGGTAGGCTGCCTAACTGACATGAACGCGAAGGCCAAGAGGTACACGCTCCTGTTCGACGAGATAAGGGGGTATCCTCCTGGTTACAGGATACTTACAGGAGCTCTCCTGGATGCCTCCAGGGTGGGCCTTTCCCTAGGCTTTAAGCAGGTGGGGAGGGACATGGAACTCGTCAAGGTTCTCAAGGAGAGAATCGAGTTCGCCTCTAGACACGCTGATCAATACTCCCCACTGGTAAAGGAAAGCGGCCCCCTGTTCGAGAACGTGAGAAGGGGGGAGGACGTCGACGTGCTGTCGTTCCCAGTTCCCAAGTGGTTCGACCTAGACGGTGGGAGGTACATAGGTACAGCGGACGCGGTCATAACTAGGGACCCCGACACGGATTGGGTGAACGTAGGCACTTACAGGGTGATGGTGCACGACGAGCGTACCCTCGGCATCCTCATAGAGGGGCCAAGACATGGCAGGCTCCACCTCCAGAAATGGTTCGAAAGGGGGAAGGAATGCCCTATAGCCATATCCTTCGGCCACCATCCCTCCCTTTCAATCTTCGCCGGCATCGAGGTGCCTCAGGGAGTGTCGGAGTACAACTTCTTGGGGGCGGTGGTGGGAGAGAGGTTCCCTGTGGTTGAGGGACCCATAACTGGACTGCCTCTTCCCGCTACGGGTGAGATAGTAGTGGAAGGCCACGTAGTCAACGAGTTGAGGCGGGAGGGACCTTTCGGGGAGTACATGGGTTACTACTCTGGGGGCGCGACAATGAGCCCCATAATAAGGGTCGAGGCGGTCTACTTCAGGGATCAACCCATTATGCTTGGGACCACTGCGGGCAGGCCCCCTTACGACTACTCCTACTTCAGGTGCCCGGTCAGGGCGGCCCTTGTGTGGGATGCGCTGGAGAAGGCCGGGATACCCAACGTCAGGGGAGTCTGGTGTCACGAGGCAGGCTACTCTAGGGCCTTCACTGTCGTCTCCTTGAAGCAATCCTACGGAGGTCATGCAAGGCAGGCAGGGTACGTGGCCGCACAGGCGAGGCCGGGGGCGCTGGGAGGCAGGTACGTGGTGGTGGTTGACGACGACATAGACCCAAGCAACCTGAACGAGGTGATCTGGGCCATGTGTTCTAGGAGTGACCCAGCCACAACCTTAGATATCATAAGGGACACTGTGGGAACCCACATAGATCCAATGGTCCAACACGAGGAAGGAAAGGACATCAGGGAGTACACGAGCTCCAGGGCGATCGTGGTGGCGGTGAGGCCCTATGGGAGGATGTTGAGAGGGGACTTTCCCCCAGTGGTTGAGCCGAAGGAGGAGACCAAGAGGGAAGTGATGAGGAAGTGGGGGGACGTCTTAGGGGCTTGAGGAGTTACGAGACGTTGTCCCGATCCCTTCCCACGGAGATGAGTGGCGTCCATGATGGTACTACCTGAGGAGGTTCTTTCTTTGTTGAGGGCTGCGGCGCCGAGGAGGAACTCGATCATCGTCCTCCTCACCGTGGATCAGGATCAGTACCCTCACTCGGCCCTCCTGTCTCCATATCAAGTTCTCGCTCTTTCCCGAGAGAAAATGGCCTTTCACGTTCACAGGGGTACAAGGACCGCCGGCAACCTCTCTCGCACGGGGAAGGCCTCCCTGCTCCTCTTCTTACCCCCCAGCGCCTACACGGTAAAGGTGGACGTATTGAGTGTTAGCGCTATGGAAAGTGAGGAGGAGGACATTTACTACTGTAAGGTACGGGACGTTAGACGTGACTACTCAGAGCTCTCACCTATAACCTCAGAGCCCACCTTCGATCCCACGCGGGTTAGCGAGGACTACTCTAGGCGTTACCTCAAAATGTTGACCCAGGTGAGCCTTAATTAGCTAGGGTATCTCCAACACCCAGGGGGTATCGTTTCTTCTCTCCGATAGGGGCGTTGTTCCTTGCTTTAAACGTTAGAGACGAACATCTAGGTAGTCCCACTGACCCGAAAATCTTAAACACTCTTCAGTATAAACTCGGCTTCACGTCGTCTACCGCCTGACGGTGCTGGATTTGTAACTCAGCAACTCCTTTACTGAATTAAGGGAAAAATGTTAGACCAGTGGATTTTGCCTTCATTCGCCCACGTCCTTATCCCCGGCTTGCGGACCTGACCATTTCCTGTACAGGTTGTGCTCCACCCCAAACATATCTAGGACCCTACCCACAACCTGGTCGACCAATTGTTGCATTGTTGTGGGCCTGTGATAGAACGCTGGAGATGCGGGCATTATTATGGCACCCGCTCTGGCAGCTATGTACATGTTCCTAATGTGTATGAGGTTGTAGGGAGTCTCCCTCACCACAAGCACCAGCGGCCTCCTTTCCTTCAGTGTAACGTCGGCTGCTCTGAGGACTAGGTTGTCAGAGTACCCAGACGCCACCCCGGCCAACGTCTTCATACTGCAGGGTATAATCACCATGCCGTCCGTCCTGAACGAGCCGCTAGAGATGGCGGCCGACACGTCCCTGAAGTTGTACTTCCGGGAGGCCAACGACTCCACGTAGTCGACTGTGTAATCAGTCTCTAACTTTATGGTGAGGGCCGCCGACGGTGAAAGGATTAGGTGCGTTTCTACGTCCCTCTTCTTGAGTTCCTCCAGGAGCCTAACTGCGTAAATAGGCCCGCTGCCCCCAGTAACTCCGACCACCAGCCTCCTTGTCATGGAGAGTGTTGACGAGACTGGCTCTATAAGTTCTTTCATCAACGTTTTGTGAGTTGACGTGCGCCCTCTCCAACTCAGAAACAGCTTCACTATACTTTTCTACGGCCATTGATGTTGAAGGATGATTGATTTTCCACAAAAGTTAAATAGGTAACTACGGCAAATCCATCTATAAAAGAACCTAAGATTTCGTTTGAAAAACAAGGGGAGTTTACGTTATCATGCCAACCCCTGCCCTAGAAGGAAGCGATAGTCCGAATGCTAGATTCACTGTGGACCTAGAGGAGAGCATGAGGGCAGCTAGGGCCTTGGTCAGCAACGGCGTTGACTGTGAAGGAAAGGAAGTTGTTAGGGACCTTTAAAAGGTTTAGCTATGAAGCTAGTTTTTATTCTTTCTCCGGCGTTACTAGCTGCGGTAAAGGTTCTTTTCCTTATCACGTCGGAAGGGGAGAGGATGGAGATGGGGATCAAGACGGCCTATAGAAGCGTCGTGAATGGAACCTACGAGGACCCCAAGGTAATCTTCTACGGACTAAGTCAACTTTACTTGACCAAAATCGAGGGAGAACTTCTCCAAACGCTCAAGGAGCTGATCTCGAAGAACGCTGTGGACTTCGCGTGCGTTGGAGTCGCAAGGAGGAACGGAATTGAGTCAAAACTTACTTCGCTGGGGCTTAGGCTGGAGCCATTTAGTGTTAGGTTAGCCTATTACGTCAATCAGGGATATGTGGTGGTCTCCTTTTAATTTAAGGGAGTCACCGCTTCATCTCGTGACACAGTGGAGTGACATAGTGGGAGGAAGTAGTTGTAATTTGAGCCTCTTATCTTGACTAAGAGTCTCCTAAGGAGGCTCCAGGGGCAAGAAAGTAAAGACTGTCTCACCACTGACAGGGATACCAACAGTTGGAGGAACTATTCCTAACACCGTTCATTATTAAGGGCCGAGAGAATGTTGCTACGCGTTCACCTTCTTCTTAGTCGCCGTTTACCGCTTCCTTTATAACGAAGCTAAGCGTAGAGTTTACCATGGAAGCAAGGGCCCTCGTAGAACTTGAGAAGGAAGTTCAGTTGCCCTTCATTGGGGTCGCAGTTAGAAGAGTAGAAGACCTCAGGTTGGTCACGGGACAGGGTAAGTTCGTAGACGACCTCCCCACTCCCCCTAACCTTCACTACGCAGCGATAGTCAGAAGTCCCTATCCACATGCGAGAATAAAGTCAATAGACGTCTCTAGGGCTACCAGGTTACCTGGCGTGAGGACCGTGGTCACAGGAAAGGATGTCAAGTACATCACCGACCCATTCCCTATGGCGATACACTCTCCAGTTAAGTATTATTCCCTGGCCATAGACAGGGTGAGATATGTTGGGGAGCCCGTTGCGGTGGTGGTGGCCAGGGACAGATTCACAGCAGAGGACGGGGCGGACCTGGTAGACGTAGAGTACGAGCCCCTACCCCCGGTGCTGGACCCCGCGAAGGCCTTAGATTCACCACCCATTCACGAGGAAGTCGGCTCCAATGTCGTCTGGTCCAGGGAGTACGTATTTGGAGACCCGAAGGAGATAGACTCGGCGTACAAGGTGGTGAGTGTGCACGTCAGGGTCCCCAGGTTCACAACGCCTCCCATGGAACCCTACGGAATTACTGCAGCCTACGACTCGGCTTCAGGGATACTCACTGAGTGGACCAACTTCCAGGGTCCATTCACTTTCTACTATATCGCCATGAGGGCGTTGAGGCTAACCGAGGAGAGGTTCAGGCTGATCGTGTCCCCAGATATAGGGGGAGGGTTCGGCGACAAGACAGCACTTTTCCACTACATGACCCTCCTAGGGGCCACGTCAATTGTTGCCGGGGTTCCCGTGAAGTGGATCGAGACTAGGACAGAGCACTTCATAGGTAGCACCAGGGCAGCCTCTAGGGTGGCCACCTTCAGGCTCGGTCTCACTAGCGACGGCCTCATTACTTCCCTCCATGCTGACCTGCTGGACGACGTCGGGGCCTACCCTAGGTCTCCTGAACCTGGGCACGTCTTGAGACAGCTGGGGAACTTCGTTGGTCCCTACAAGATAAGGAACGTCAGAATAAACGCCAGAGTCGTCGTCACTAACACTGTCCCAACTAGCCCCATCAGGGGGTTCGGAGGACAACACCTCTACTTCGCCCTAGAGAAGGGCGTAACTAAGGCGGCAAAGGAACTGGGGATAGACCCCGTGGCCCTCCGAATGCACAACTTCATAGGGAAGGAGGAGTTCCCCTACACTACTCCCACGGGAGGAGTCTACGACAGTGGTGACTACATTGCTGCAGTGAGGAGATTGATGGAATTAATAGACTACCCCAAGGTGAGGGAGAGACTGGAGGAGGAGAGGAAGAGGGGTAGGCTAGTGGGCTTAGGGATAGCTGTGGGAATAGACCCTTCGGTTTCCAACATGGGCTACTTGGACAGCACAACTCCTCCCGGCGAGAGGGGAAAGGACTTCCTCCCTAAGAGCGGTGGGCAACACACCGCCACGGTCAAGTTGGAGCCGTCGGGGAAGGTGATATGTCAGCTCGACAGCGCTCCACAGGGACAGGGACACGAGACCGTCGCTGCACAGGTCGTGGCGAGCGTCTTGGGTGTGAGACCCGAGGATGTCAGGGTAGTAGCTGCCATAGATACCCATCAGACAGTCTGGTCTGTCTCCTCCGGAACCTACTCCTCCAGGTTCGCCTCGGTCGGGGTGAGCGCCGTCTACTCGGCGGCGATGAAGTTGAGGACGAAGTTGCTGAGGATCGCCTCAAAGTTACTGGGCGTATCTGAAGATAACTTGGTCCTAGAGAACGGAGAGGTGAAGGTAAGGGGAGAGGGGAGGGGTGTGAGCCTTAGGCGCCTCGCTGGGACTTACCACTGGAACCCCGCCTCCGTGATCGAAGACGACGTTGGCCTATATGCATCGAGCACATACCACGTGAAGACCCTCGTCTCTCCCGACTCGCTTGACAGGACTAACTCCTCCGGAACCTACGGCTTCTTGGCTGACGCCGCCCTGGTCGAGGTGGACAGGGAGACCTTCGACGTGAAAGTATTGAGGTACGTCACAGTTCACGACGCTGGGACAGTGATAAACCCGGGGATAGTCCTGCAGCAGACCATCGGCGCGGTGAACCAGGGGCTCGAGGAGGCCCTCTACCAAGAATTGATCTACGACGAGGAAGGACAACCTCTCACCACTAACTTCGGCGATTATTACGTGAACTCCATCAGGGAGGCTGTGGACGTCGAGATGGAGCATGCGCCGACAAGGTCCCCATTCACGCTACTGGGTTCTAAGGGGATAGGGGAGTCCAACACTGAGACAGCCCCGGTGGCCCTCACCTTGGCAGTGGAGGACGCGCTTTCAGCTTACGGCGTGGAGTTCAACGAACTTCCAGTTAGCCCTGAAAAGATATGGAGAGCATTGTTATTTAAAAAATACAGTTAAAAATATTTATTTTAATATTATATCTTTTGTCTCCCTCGTTGGTATGATACATATGACCCCTATTAGGGCGTAGACTACTAACTCTAAGCCCACATAGAGTCCTGCCGAAGTCCCATACAATGCTAGAAAGGACGATGCTATTATGGGGCCTAGACCCCCAGCGAACGGAGTGGCAAGCTGGTAACTCAGGCCACCCCCTGAGAACCTGTATTTTGTATCGAACTGCTCCGCTAGGAACGCCCCGAAAGGCCCGAATCCCAATCCTTCAATGGAGGTCAAGAGAATTATCGCGAGCCTGGTGAGAATAGGAGATCCTACCTCTATGAGGAAGAACAAAGGCACTCCCAAGGCCACAACTAGGATCTGTGACAAGATGATTAGTTTCTTTCTCCCTATAACGTCACTTAAATACATGCCAACTACGCTGAAGATGATCCCCCTAGTCCTGCGAAGATAACCGAAGTAATTGTATATGGAGGAGGAATCTTTCGGGCAGCTAGGAACCCTATTGTGAAGACTTGGCTCAGGTAGCCCACGGCAGTTATATAGAGGACAGTCCCTGTGAGAAGTAGTACCTTCTTCCATTCTCTTTTTAGTAAGGTTGTAGCCGGACTTCTTTCGATCATACCCCCTTCTAAGATCTTCCTGAATAATGGACTATCCATCAAGCTGTACCTAATGGCGGCGCCTATTAGCACTACTATGGCTCCAACAATGAACGCGATCCTCCAGCCTATTGAAAGGAACGAGGATGAGGGGAAAGCTCTCTCTAGAACTAGGAAAGTGACATTTCCCAAGATGAGCCCCATGAACACCGACGTGGATACGAAGCCTGTCCAGAATCCGCGTCTTTTCCTAGCAGCAACTTCTGTGACCCACGCTGTAGCACCTCCCCACTCTCCACCTAATCCCAATCCCTGTCCAAACCTCAGAGTTGTGAGAATAGCGGGAGCGGCTAATCCAATGGAGTAGTAGGAAGGCACTAATCCCATTCCTAACGTGCATAGACCTGAGGCTACTAGAGTCCAGACTAACGTGTCTTTCCTTCCCTTTTTGTCCCCCACTTGACCGAAGATGAAAGATCCAATGGGTCTAGAGAAGAATCCTATGCCGTAGACACTGAGAGAGAGGAGAAGTCCTATGGCTGCGGACGATACGGGGAAGAACACTTTGGGCCATACGGCCGACGCTGCCGTCCCACTTATAAAAAAATCGTAGTAGTCAATTAGGGTCCCAAAAAGGGCAGCAACGCTGATCTTTGCTACTACCGAGTTGGGGTATTCTCGTTCAGGATCCACGAAAGCACCTTCACTTCTACTCTCGAGTCGGCATAAAAGCTTTCTGCAATAGATTAAGTTTATATCGGCACCATTGCAGAACTTGACTGATTACATAGAGAGTTTTAGGCTTAGTAGTAGCTAAATCAGCACTTATTTATTCGTCGTAGAGTGTAATGCTATTTACGCAAGGACGACCTGAACTAACGCTAGGCCTCAGCATCGCTTTGTCTGCGAGAACCTTTTAGGATGAATGTACCTTTAAGACTCCTATGTCATATTAGTCTCGTTTTAAAGGGTATAAGGAGTACTCTTTATACCGTAGGCCACCCAGCTGTTAGTCTGCTACGTGTTAGGATAAATTGAGGGTAGGTCATACATTACGTTGGAACTCCCATCTTCAACGCCATAATCTAGATTTATTTAGTTATAGTAAATCGTTGAAGGTCCTAAGAACTTGGCGAGAATCTTGGAGTGTTTAATGGTCGATCTCAGAAACTGAATGTAGATGCCTGTTCTACTCCCGTCTCTGCCTGGGTCTTAAGCACCCTCCTCATTACCTTTCCCGTGACAGTCTTAGGGAGTGAATCAATAAACGCAATTTCTTTAGGTGCCTTAAAAGGGGCAATCTTACGTACGGTGAATTCCCTTATTTCCCTAGCCAGTTCCTCTGATGGCGAGTAGCCTTCCTTAAGTACCACGTAGGCCTTAACCTTTTCCCTGAGTTCGGGGTCCTTTACTCCTACTACTGCGCTCTCCAAGACTGCTGGATGTTCCTGGAGAACGTCCTCAACTTCCTTAGGGCTGATGAGGTATCCTCTGCTTTTTATAAGGTCGTCTACCCTAGAGACGTACCATAGGAAGCCATCTTCATCTAGGTAAGCGTAGTCCCCCGTAAGGTACCACTTCTCCTTGAACTTCGAGGCCCATTCCTCGGGCAAGTTGACGTACCCTTTTGTAAGACCCTTGAAGTCCCCTCTCACTGCCAAGTAACCCACCTCTCCTTCATCGCATGGCGTTCCGTCTTCCCTAACTACCTCAACTGGGATCGATGGAAGTGGTTTGCCCATGGAGCCCAACTTCACTGACCCCGGTCTCGTGGCACAGAACACATGCATCTCCGTCTGTCCCATGCAGTCATAGATCTCGCAACCGAACCTCCTCTTCCACTCTCTGAACACTTCTGGAGCTAACGTCTCTCCAGAACTGAAGGCCGCCTCCAGTCTTAACTTGAACTTCTCCTCGGCCTTGTCCACTGCAAGCATTCGTCTATAGATAGTTGGATTTCCAACGAAGTGAGTAACCTCATACTTCTCTAGATGAGAGAAGGTCCTCTGAGGGTCGAACCTACCTTCGTATATCACAATGGTGGCACCTCTGTAGAGGGGAAACCAGAGGCAGTAGCCCCACGGCCACATCCATGTCATTTCACTGGGCGTGGTAACCCTGTGCCCTCTTCTCAAGTTCATGACGAACTCCGTGTTAGGGTCACCTAGGGCCACGAGCCATCTGTGAGCGTGCTCTACCCCCTTAGGAAAGGCGGTAGTACCAGAGGTGTACAAGATGAACGCTGTGTCCTCGGCATTGCTAGGGTATGCATCAAGCACCTCCCCTTCGTCCTTGGATAGGTCTTCAATGGAGGGTAGATCGTCATATGTCCCAGTTACAGGATAAAAAGAAGGGGAGTTTCCAACCTTTTGGCAGCAGTGATCAGTTGCTCCAATTGATCAGGAGGTGCTATTACCAGAGAAGGTTGGGCATCCCTAAGTACGTGTTCTACTTCTCTTTCCCTGAACAAAGTACTTATGGGAACACTAACGGCCCCGATTTTGATAACAGCTAAATTCAATACTATATACATGTAGTGGTTACCCTGCTTTATGAGCACTCTCTGCCCAGGGGTTACACCAAGTCTCTTCATAGCGTTCCCCACCCTGTTAACGTAGGAACTCAGCTCCTTGTAAGTGAACGTCCTTTCTCCGTGAATTAGAGCCGGTGTTGTAGATGAACTCTCTTTACTGTTCCACCTGTCAAGTGCTATCTCTGTCATGTTTAGAGTACTTGGTATTCTAACTGTGTATTCGAACCTTCTCGTCTTTATCAATCCTCCTCATCTATTCGTGTGGTTTGGTAGTAAATAATGTTAATGTAAGCCACGTGAGTGTATTGGCTTTACCTTCCTGTCTTTCTTATCTGCTAAAGCTCGTTCGACGTTCTGCGCGTACCTCAGTTTTTAAACGTTATGAGGCTAATGGAGGTAATTACCTGAGAGTTTCTCGAACTAGTTCGGTGAAACTATTGCTACGGCGTTGTCGTGGAGTATCTTCCTCACAGCGGCCCTCTCTAGTCCTATAGAGTAGAGATCCTCTGCGTTTTTCCTTATGCTCTCAACTCCTAATGTATACCAGTCTGAACCAAACATCACCCTCTCAGTAATTTCGTTTAGCCTAGGAAATAGTGTGAGGAGGGACTTTGGTGGAATTCCAGATATATCTAGGTATGTGTTTCTGTGCCTCCTTAGTAAGAAGAAGCACGTGTTCGCCCAACTGTTAATTGGCCTTCCCCCGTGCGCGATCACTAGCTTCAGCCTCGGGAAGTCTGTGGCTACGTCATCCAAGTAGAGTGGGTCACCGTACTTTATTCTAGCCCGTGGAAAAATGCTGGTTCCAGTGTGCAGTGTAACGGGAATCCTGTTTCCCTCAGCCCATTCGTAGATCCTCGCCAACGGCGTGAGCTCCCCCTCCTCCTTAAGGTATGCGTTAGGTTTGAAGAGTTGGTGGACTGGGTGAAGTTTGATCCAACTGCAGCCGTACTTAGATCTGAAGGTTTCCAGTTTCTCAACCGCCTGTTGATCTCGTGGGTCGGCTGACATCATAGGTCTTAGCTTATCTGGATACTCCTTGGCGTAATTCCCAACGAACTCGACGAACTCGTAACCGAAGCCCATCACTTCCTTGGCAACATACGATATAAGGTTGATCCATTCTACGTTCCACTCGTCTAGCAATTCCACCAGCTTCCTTGGGTTCTTCACCAGAGATGTATAGAGTTCATCGTTGTAGTATTTGTCGGACATCCATACCTTTCTCACATCTTCACGAACCATATCTAAAGGAGTTATGTGGACGTGCACGTCTATTATCTTGTGATCTATTTCCATACGGCATTAGGGTCATGCTAAGTTAAAAGCGGATCACTCTGCCTTACTTACGACACCCATTATGATTAACATGAGAAAACGTCTTTGCTATCTTTATTGATAGGGAAGTTTCATCTGAAACGATAGCCTCTTCACTGTAGCTAAACTGTTCGTATCCTCTACACACAATGGAAGGTCTCTAATACTGGACATCTCTAAACGGCATCAAACTATAGGTACAGGTTTTAAAGTTCCCCGCCATTTGACGTTAGAGCTTTCCCTATAAGACCGAACACACGCTTTATCAAATTGTCATGGCAATGAGATTTTAGCTTTCTTTTTGAGCGACTTTAAAATGGACAGTATTAACGTGATTTTACTGTCTTATTTAGTGTAGAACGCGCTAACCCCTAGTCCCTTAACGAAGTCGAGGAGTTCCTCGTCGTGTCCCATGGGGGCTATGAACTGAGCCCCGACGAACTTCCCTATAGGAACCGAGATAGCGGGTGTCGAGAAGACGTTGAAGGGGACTGTGTTCCTAGTTAGGGGTAACCTGAACTCGCCTTCCCTTCCTAACACGTCAGATATCTTAGGAGGCCTTATTGTGACCGTAGGACATGTGAGGATGTCCACCTCCGAAAACACCTTTAAGAACTCCTGAGTGATCCTCGTTCTGTACCTGAGGGCGTTGACGTATGCGTGAGCTGGGACGTTGAAACCTATCTTTATGGCGTTCAGAACGTCTGGAAAGTAGTCCCCTTCCCTTCCAGGGAGGTACCTTGAGTGATACGCCGCAGTCTCGGCCCTGAACACGTCCACTATCCCGACCGCTTCCATTACCGTTGGAACCTCGAGCTTCTCCACCTTGTATCTTCTGGAGAGCTTATCCATGAATCGCTCGAACTCCTCCTCAACCTCAGTTCCCTCGGTGAGCTCCTTAATAACCCCTATACTCTCAACTTCCTTCTTGTACTCTCCTAGTCCCACGTTCACTGAAGTTGAGGGATCTGCTGAGTCGAATCCCTTCAGGGTCCTGTACACCTTTCTTATGGTCTCCACGTCTCTCCCCAATACGCCCACGTGATCCATACTCCACGCCAAGGGAATCACTCCGAACCTACTTATCCTACCGAACGTTGGTTTGAACCCGAATACGCCACACAGAGCAGCCGGTATCCTTACAGACCCCCTGGTGTCTGTACCTAGGGCAACTTCTACGTCACCCGAAGCGACTGCAGCTGCCGATCCTCCGCTTGATCCTCCCGTGATCCTCTCCACGTCGTGTGGGTTCCTAGTGGGGCCGAAGATGCTGGAGGTGTTTGTTCCCCCTACGGCGAACTCGTGCATGTTCGTCTTCGCCACTATCTTCGCCCCAGCTGCCCTGAGTTTCCTCACAACTGTCGCATCGTAGGTCGGAACGAAACCCCTTAGGATCCTCGAGGCGGCGGTGGTTTCTACCCCCTTTATGTAGATGTTATCCTTCACTGCAACTGTGACATCCTTCAGAGGTCCGTCTCCTTCCTGCTCCCCTTCAAGGAACTTTACGTAGGCGTTAAATTCGTTCCTCTTCTCTACCAAACGCCACCACCGACGAACTCTCGAATGGAACCTCCTCCTCCAACTTCGAGGACAAGTACTCAAGCAGAACCTTGAGCTCCATGTTGAGAGAGGTCTCGAAATTAGAATAAATTATTATTGGGCCGATCCCCAGTTATCAAACCTTCCTATCCTGGCAGTTGCGCAAATCGTCCGAGTTCCACATCCATAACTCGGTCTTTCCTTGGTGTCAAACCTTTCCTGTTCCTCCACGACATTGATAGCAAGACCTAAAAGAGATGGGGCAGTCTCTTTACAGTGTCTTCGACAAACTCGACACGTGGGGTTGACACCCCTTGAGTCGCAACACTGCAGCACTCACACTTACGTCGGTTTCACACTTCATAAACGACGGTAATACCATAGTGCTCCCTGTCCTCTACACCTTCCTCGTGAAGGAACTAGGTTTCAGCAACTTCATGGTGGGGGTGACGGCAGGGGTTTTCTCCGCCGTATCTGCGGTAGCAGCACCTGGAGTGGCTGCCATGTCCTCCAGGGACGTAAGTAGGTTCATGGGCCTAGGCATACTGTGTTGGGGAGTGGGGCTGATCGCGTTAGGTTACTCTGTGAGCTCACACGTAACGTCGTTAGTCTTGGCGTCGGTCGCAATAGCGGGGTTCTCGTCGGCCTTCTACCACCCGCTGGGTGCGGCGATCCTCTCGTTGACTTTCGAGGGGAGGGCTGGGACCGCCATGGGAGTAAACGGATCCATGGGTAGTGTAGGGAGGGCCCTCTACCCTACAATTACGCTTCTCCTCTTCTCCCTGACCAAGGCCATGCCCACTGTCCTGTACCTGTTGGGAGCGGTCTCGATAGCGTCATCAATACCCTCGTTGACGTCTACCCTCGGAGCTATGGTCGGACAGGGATCCAACTCCATTAAGGAAAGGACCCCGATGGGCGTCGTCTCCCTCCTCACCGCGATCTCCCTCCTCAGGAGCTCCTTTCAGCAGGGGGTCACCCAGTTTCTTCCTACCTTGCTGGTCACTTACTTTGGCTTCAAGTACGACGTAGGACTAGGGGGTGTACTCTCGGCCACTCTCGCAGCCGCAATCGTAGGACAACCGCTCTTTGGACTCATGTCGGACAGGTTCGGAAGGAGGCTTCTCTTCGCCCTAGCTGGAGCGGGCTCCCTCGCGTCGTTCTTCGCCTTTGTTGCCTATCCGTCGTTAATATGGCTCGTCCTCTTCGGAGTCTTCACCTACAGCGGCTTTCCCATCACCCTATCCTTAGTCGGAGACCTAGTCCCGCGCAATTCAACAGGACTTTCCAACTCCCTCGTCTGGGGAGTGGGGGTGTCTGGGGGAGGAGCGTTGGGTCCGGTGTTAGTTGGGTTGATGTCTTCCTCTCTCGGCCTACTGAATTCAACTATGGTCTTGGCCGTGCTAGGTGCTGCGGCCTCACTTCTAGTCTTGAAGGTACCTAAACCCCCGAAAAGGAGCAAGGTCCCTCTTTTCGGGTAGACCTACCCGTCCAGTCCACCCTCTGTGAAATCCCCATGACTTAGAACAGAAAACGTAAGTAACTTCGTTCTAACCCACTGGGTGATAAGGACTATTATGGTGGTTAGGAATAAAGCTAAACCTAGAGTGAACCCCTAAATTCTAGGTCAGTGCGTCACTCTGACTTCGTAGACATGGGAGAGTTCCCTACGTAGGACAGGATCGCTCAGCTTCATGTTGAAACTTTCCGCGAAGAGTGTATTCCCCAGGAGTGGGATCGTGCCGGAAAAAATACACGTTCCCCGCTCTCCCTCCCCTAGGGAACTGACCAGTTCCTCTGGGGTCAGTAACTCCCTCAACTTTCCGCGTTGGTATTCCACAGTAGTTCCTCTCATCCCTACCTTGGATGTCAGTTCGAGTTCGTCCCAGTGGTCTCTGATGTCCCCGTAGGGCCATAGGGAGGTGGAGACGACTTTGGGACACGAAGACTTCGCTCGCTCAACGTCCACCTTCTCTAGCTCCCTGTCTGTGTGATCGCTCCCTACCCCCACGTACCATTCATCGTCTATTATTAGGACGTACTCCACCTCGCCGCTAGTGGTGGAGGATCTTACGTTGACTTTAGTAGCTGTGGTCAAGTTGGTGGTTGGAACGACGTACTTGGTGGGTACTGAGGGAGGTGGAGGTACCCCAATCTCCTGAAGTTCCCTCACGTGTCTCATCACGGCCTCCCTGTTCCTCCCAGCGTATCCTGCGCACACCACCTTCCCAATGTCGAACAACCTTCCCTCTACTATACCGTTTCTCCTAATCACGTTGAACCATATTTTTCCCAAGAGTTACACCCTCGATTTTGCGTGGAGGGCGAGTTTTTAATTTTAGGGGTGGAGGGGTGGCTGTGTATTACCGCACTGTTCGAATCCTAGCCTAGGTGGAGAGCGAAAGCCGTTACCCCCTCCAAGATCGGCTTAGTTCACCCGAAGAAAGGTCTCACCTTCTTTCACAGGATTTACTGGTGCCTAAACCTCTAATCGCCGACGTTTGTGAGGACGTTAGTGTTAAACTGAGGAAGGACGTATAAGATAAACCCCAGGCTATAGTTCTAGGCGTCTCTACCCAGTTATCTTGTCTGGTGTCGGTAGGACTCCATACGCTACCCCCACGGCATACCACAGCCACACCGAAGTTTTCTGAGACGGGATCGATTCTCCACCTGTTGGGGGAGGTCAGAAGGGATTGGAAGGCCCTACCAGTTGATGGGTGGAGGGGATGTGATGAAGGGACGGACTCGCCTACCTACGAGTCGCTTGGTGGGACCGAGCTTACGCGAGTCACTCACTTTACGTTGTAGATTTCAGAGGCGTTGTCAAAGAGTATCCTCCGCTTCACGTTCTCTGACACATTCAGCGAGTTGACAAGTTTCACTGCTTCCCAGTCCCCCATGTTGAAGGGGTAATCCGTCCCTAGAACGACCCTTTCCGCCCCCACAGCTTCGATGAGGAATTTGAGGGAGGAGGCCTCGAAAAGCACGGTGTCGAAGTAGAGCCTCTTGACATCACCAACGTCCACCCCCTTGAGCTCCTGTCTCACTTCAGTTGCCCTCCTCAGTCTGCCGAGTTGGTAGGGGATCGCTCCTCCCCCGTGGCAGAAGACTAACTTCAGTCTCGGAAACTGTCTGAGGACTCCACCGAAGAGGACGCTGGACACGGCCACCATGGTTTCAGCGAGCGTGCCCACCACTATCTCCATGTAGTACTTCTTGAGTCTCTCCTGTGCCATTATGTCCCCGGATGAACGAAGATCGGGAGGTTCAGTTCCTGCGCCTTAGCGTAGAAATCGAAGAGCGACTGATCGTCGAGGTTCCTTCCCCCAACGTTTGTGCCTATCTCCACACCCCTAAGTCCTAGCTCGTAAGCGTGCTCTAGTTCTTCAGCTGCTTTTTTCCCATCCTGTAGTGGAACTGTGGCGTTGCAGACGAAGTCGGCGTGCTCTGCACATACCCTAGACATCAGCTCGTTGTACCTCTTAGCCACCTTTGTCGCGGTCTCCACCTTTTCGTTGTACATGAAGAGGTGGTGGGTCATTGAGACGACCTGCGTTCCCACCCCCAGTCTCTCGTTCTCCTTCATCCTGGCCTCTACGTCGAAGAACCCCCTAGTCACTGGGCCTATCGTCTTCCCAGCTACCTTTATTGTGAAATCTCCCTCACCTGAGATGCTTGCCCCCAGCTCAGTCAATAGCTCCTTTGGGACCAGGTGAGAGTGGACATCTATCGGGCCTTTTACCTGAGTCATGAGGCTCTATATAAAAGGGCCCTTAACGGAATAAAAAGGTGTAGGAACCGAGAGCTCGACGAAAGGCTGCCCGCACTCGAGTAAGCGACGGGTACAGCTCTACGTGCTATATGGTGTTGTACGTGACTTGCGGAGTTTTTAGGCCGTAAGGAGATAGAGAATTGGCGCAGGATGTGACAGCGGTGGCGAAGTTCTCGAGGTAGTACATATCGCACCGTCTGAACTCCAACTGCTTTCTTGGACTCACCGACATTGCCCTACGTCGAGGTGAGGACGTTTTGGGACTAGTAGTAACTATCCTCCGTCGGACTTCTAAAGGTGTACTCTAGGCCGGACTGAACCCTCGTTGAGATAAAGCGTCAGACGTGGGGAGAGAGCTTCTCGGTATACAAATGCCCTGGGCTCCCGGCCTTCGGGAAGAGAAAGACGGAATAGTTAAAACACATTTTGTTTTCTTTTTAGTCGCCTAATTATATCAGTTTCAGACTTGAACCTCTGGTGCTCGATGAGACCACGGAAGGTACATCGGAACACCTTTACCCTCTGGGACTCGCAAATATAAGGATCCTTATTATCGGATGTGGAGAAGTTCAGGTCCCTCCCACTGTTCTCCGAGTAAGGCTTCCTCCTGACTTATGGAGGAGCACATCCAATAGAAGAACCTTCACCCTTTAGGTCGGTGGTGACGTCTAACAGTGTAGGCAAGTCCTGGGACCACTGAGCCTTTCGTCCCAAAAGAGATAAAAAGTGGAGAAGTACAGAACGTTGCCATGGAGACCCCTAAGTTCAGGTACATAGGGAAGCCCTTGAGGAGAGTCGAGGACCAGTACGCGGTGAGGGGAGGATGGGCTATGCCGACGACATGGAGTTTCCAGATCAGCATTACGCAGCAATACTTCACAGTCCTTACGCTCACGCCCTCGTGAAGGGCATCGATTACTCTAAGGCGTTAAAGCTACCTGGTGTCAAGTACGTGTTAACTGGAGAGGAAGTCGCCAAGCGAACCAAACCAATAACTGCCAGGGCAGCCCCTGTGTCCCCTAATACCCAATACGTCATGGCGTACAAGAAGGTGAGATACATGGGGGAGCCAGTTGCCGCGGTGGTGGCCGACAACAAGTACGTCGCGAGGGATGCCTTGGACCTCATTGAGGTCACTTATGAACCGCTCCCAGTAGTGCGCGATCTCGACGACGCCCTTCGAGAGGGAGCACCCCTCATATATGAGGAGCTAGGTACCAACGTTGTCATCCACGACAAGTTCGAGTTTGGTGACGTAGACGAGGCCTTTGCTAAGGCTGACGTCACAGCCAAACAGAGGATTGGAATTCACAGGTACTCTTCAACTCCCCTAGAGGGGTATGTGGTGAACGCCAGTTACGACAACACTAGGGACGTGTTAAACGTGATAGCGACAGATCAGCAGCCTGGCCGTACAGTTCAAGCGGTCTCTGGGCTTCTCGGACTACCGTCGTCTAGAGTCAGGTTGCTAGTTCCACCAATGGGTGGAGGTTTCGGATACAAGCTGGCCGTTTGGCAGTACGTTGTTATTGTGTCCCTCCTCGCCATGTCGACAGGCAAGCCGGTTAAGTGGGTCCAGACTAGGAGCGAGAGCCTTTACGGTCCTCACAGACCCAAAGGGTACATGGACGTGGAGCTGGCCCTCTCTTCTGGGGGAGGATCTTAGGGATGAAGCTCACAGACTGGGAGCTGGACGGTAACTGGCCGTATGTAGCAGGACTTTACTCTCTCATAAAGTTCGCCAACATGAGCGGACCCTACGAGATCCCAGCCTACAGCTTCGAGTACTACTCTGTCGCCACCAACCAACCCCCAGTAGTGCAGGACAGGGGAGTGGGTAAACCTTTCATGACCTTCGTCCTTGAAAGGGCCATGGACCTAGCATCAAAGAAGTTAGGCGTCGACCCAGCCGAGTTCAGACTTAGGAACATGGTGCCCCCCGATAAGATGCCCTATACAACTCCCTCAGGGGAGATCTATGAGAGCGGCAACTTCCCTGCCGTCTTGAGAAGGGCCTTGGAGGTTTCGGAGTATCAAGAGTGGAGGAGGAAACAGAGAGAAATCAAGGGAAGGAGGAGGATAGGGATAGGGATATCTTGCGGGATCGAGCCTGGAACCTCTAACTTAGGTTACTACTACCTAACGAAACCCGGAGTCCCCGACTTCACTGGGGCGGGTGAGATGTCGACGGCCGAGATCACCCCAGATGGGTATATCAAGCTCAACATGAACGGCCCAGAGATAGGTACTGGGCACGTCACCACCCTGACTCAGGTGGCCTGCGAACTCTTCAACGTCAGCCCGGACAAGGTAAATGTCTCAAACCTTTACGACTCAAACGACGGCCACCTCGGGTACAGTGGTACCTACTCCAACGCCTTCAACGACGTTTACGTAGGGGCGGCAGTAAAGGCACTGACGGAGCTCAGGGAAAAGGTGCTCGAGCTGGCCTCACACGAGCTGGGCGTAGAACCTGGAGAATTGGTCCTAGATGATGGTAGCGTCTGTCAAAAAGGAACGTCAAAGTGCGTCTCTTTGGCAGAGGTGGCCAAGTTAGCCTACAACAGGCTGACTTTCCTTCCTCCAGGTGAACCTCCAGGACTCAAGATCGTCGCATCTTACTCAAACCCCACCGCCAAACCCTTCAATAGATCTAACTTCAACGTACAACTCACTCACTCCAACTCTGCCCACGTCGCCGTGGTGGAAGTAGATCCTGAGCTGGGGAACGTGAGAATTCTGAAGTATGTCATAGTGCACGACGCTGGGAGAGTCATAAACCCCGGAATAGTTGAGGGACTGGTCATAGGCTCAACAGCAAGTGGCATAGGGGGTGCACTCTATGAGGAATTCGTGTTCGACGAGAACATGGTCAACCTCACTCTCACCTTCGGGGACTACCTCAAGCCAACTGCTATGGAGGTACCCGACATACAGGTAGAGCAGATGGAGACTCCCGCCCCTAACACCCCTTTCGGCACTAAGGCAGTTGGTGAAGGAGGGGCCATAACTTCGCTCGCAGCAGTGGCTAACGCGGTTGAGGACGCTCTCTCCGACTACGGTGTGGTGGTTACATCCCTTCCCCTGAAGCCTCAGAAGGTATGGGAACTAGTTAACAGGAGGTGATGTAGATGTATCCGTCTAACTTCGAGTATTATAGACCCTCAAATCTTAACGAAGCGTTGGAGTTACTGGCGAACGGCGAGTGCAGGCCAATAGCGGGAGGACAGAGCCTAGTGCCGTTGATGAAGCTTCGAATAGTGGCTCCTAAGTGCCTGGTAGACCTAGGGAGGATCGAATCCCTGAGGACGATAGCTATAGAAGGGGACGTCCTGAAGGTAGGCGCCATGGTTACACACGAGGAGATAGTGGAGTCCCAGATCATCGAAGAGTTCTCCCCCGTATTGGCTCTGACCGCCGAGAGTATAGGGGATCTCCAAGTGAGGAACAGGGGCACTATAGGAGGCAGCTTAGCTCACGCCGATCCGTCGGCCAATTACCTCCCAACTCTCCTGGCCTTGGAGGCAGAGGTCGTGGTGGTTAGCCCCTTGGCTAGGAGGGTGGTGCCCATGGCCGATTTCGTGAAAGGGCCGTATACGACAGACCTCAGGCAAGGTGAACTTCTGGAGGCCGTGATGATCCCACGGTACCGTGGAAGGGGAATAGTAGAGAAGTTTGCCATAAGGAAAGCAGACTTCGCCATAGGTCTCGTTACTATGTTATACAAGGTAATTGAAGGTAAGTTAGATGATCTAAGGCTCGCCGTAGGTGCCTTGGCAACGGGGCCGGTGAGACTCAGGAAGGTGGAGGAAAAGTTAAGAGGAGGGGAGTTGAACCCGAAGGCGGCGGAGGACGTGCTAAAGGAAGAGGTCGCGTTACTTCAACCTGTGGACGACATTCACGGTGGAGCGGAGTACAGGAGAAGGGTGATATTCACGTTAGTTAAGCGAATGCTAGAAGGGTTAGCTAGGGGGAGGGACAATGAAGGTCAAGTTGAGGATCAATGGGGAGGAAAGGGAGGCCGATGTGGAGCCTAGGCTGCTACTCGTTCACTTTATAAGAGACGTCCTAAAGCTCAAAGGAACACACGTCGGTTGCGAGACGGGACACTGCGGGGCCTGCACCGTATTAATGGACGGAAAACCCATAAAGTCGTGCCAGGTTTTCGCTGTTCAGGCCGATGGGACGGAGATAATAACCGTGGAGGGGTTAGAGAGGGACGGGAAGTTGAGTGTGGAGCAGCAGGCCTTCGTTGACAACTTCGCTATCCAGTGCGGCTACTGCACTCCAGGGATGTTGGTGATGACTCGTTACCTGCTCGGTAAATACGAGAAGTTGTCCAGAGAAGAGATCAGGGAAAAGATCCACGGGAACTACTGCATGTGCACTGGATACGTTCAAATTATAAACGCTATAGAGGACGCCTTCAGGAGGGCCAAGGGAAGTGAAGGGAAGGAAACAGGGTCATAGCTTTCATTTCTCTAATTCCCTTAGGTAGCTCTTCACTTCCTCCGTCGTCACGATGTCAGCGTACTTGAGTGAGAGGTCCATTAAGGACACCCTGTGTGAGATCGAGAACCTGTCAAACACGGCGTCTTTCACTACCGCTACTCTGTAGCCCAAACTAAACGCATCTACGGCTGACGCCCTAACACAGCCGCTGGTTACCCCTCCAGTCACGATTACGGTGTCCACGCTCAGCGAGTTGAGGTATCTTACCAACGGAGTTCCTTGAAAGGCGCTTGCCGCTACCTTCTCGATCACCACGTCTTCTTTCTGGGGCTTTACCTCACTAACTATTTCCTCTGCGTTTGGACCGTCTTTAAGGGAAGACTTGGTAGCCCTCACTTCCATTCCACTCAGTTGCACACCACTGGCCTTGGTGTAGATCACAGGATTCCCCCGTTTGTGAAATTCCTCTCTCAGTTCGCCTATTTTCTCGACAGCTCTCCACGCGCTCTCTCCAGCGCTTCTCGGGTAGACCTTAACCGATTCAGCAAGAGGCGCCCTAAGACCCACAAAGGAGTACTGCAAGTCCACTATTAGGAGCGAAGGCTTTCTCCCTAAACCGATCCTTTTGCTCAGACCTAGGCTCTCCGCCACCGCCCTTTCGTCTTTAGTTAAAAGATCCTCCCATTCGTTTAGCAAGCTCCCGTTACTCCCTTAATGCTCTCCTTTTTTAATTTAACTTATAAGGTTGAGGAGAGTTCCCTCTCTTGAAAACGGCTCCAGTAACTTCGTAGAATGGGTGTTGGGAGGTAGTTGTCAAGGGACACTAAACCTCCCCTGCCGAGACTGACGCTCCTTGGGAATTCAGGCGGTCACAGACAGTTCTCATACACCAATGATCCCCAGCACTAGAGGACGTTGAACTGCCCTGAGAAAGGCTAGCAGGAACTGAGTGTCTAACTGGACTAAAAGGAAATGATCGATGAGATCGAGCCCTAACCCTAGGCGGGAGATCTACATACTTCTTCCGCTAGAAGAGGATGTGAATAGTGATTTGGAAAGACTGGCCAGTGAAAGGGAAACAGGGTAAAGTGGAACTCGGGGTTGAGGGGACGAACACTCAAACTTTGGCAGTTTGATGGAAGCCCCCACCCTCCTCCCAAGAGGAACTAATAGGTGGACGACCTTCAGCAACTCGTTAGCGCAATTCGCAGGACTAATGAATTGAACCTCTTATAGGACATATAGGTGGCTCTATAGGGACCACAGTGGTAGGGGTAAGGTGGGGGCGCCAACCAACCGGAGTTGAGCAGTTGGTGTTAAAGAGGCCGAGATCCCATGAGGGAAAATGCTCTCATTTTTCATCCCCACGATCCTGATTCTCTGTGAACTTGAATGGTGTGCCCTACAACCCATGTAACGATGATTAGACTCATTAGCCATGGAAGATTTATAAACTCTAGAGTACCCTCTTCATCATGCCTTTCTACACCCCTGTAGACTTCGATTACTACGCGCCACGAAACGTAGATGAGGCCGTAACGTTGCTCAGCGAGAAGGAGGACAGCGTGATCATAGCGGGAGGACAGACTCTACTTACTCTATTGAAATTAAGGATATTGAGGCCTAAGAACGTCATCGATCTGAGTAAAGTTAGTTCCTTGAGATATATAAAGGAAGAAAACGGAGAGATACGTATCGGCGCCATCACCGTCCATAACGAAGTGGCCAGATCCCAACTTATCGCATCTAGGTGTGGTCTCCTCTCCGCAGCTGCTGGAAGGATTGGGGACGAACAAGTGAGGAATAGGGGTACAATAGGTGGGAGCGTGGCTAACGCCGATCCGTCGGCCAACTACGAGCCTGTCCTCCTTGCTCTAGATGCCCGCTTTACGTTGATCGGACCTCAGGGGAGAAGGGAAGTGGGTGCTCGGGAGTTCTTCGTTGACGCGTATACTACAGCCATTAATAAGGGCGAGGTACTAACCGAAGTAAAGGTGAGGGAGTTGAGCGAAGTGGGCTACTCTTTTAAGAAGGCGGCGAGGAGAGAGCAGGAGTTCGCCATAGTGAACGTCGCAGCGCTCCTTTGGCTAGAGGGCGACGAGATCAAGGACGTGAGGGTGGCCGTTGGGGAGTAACTGCGAGACCTGAGAGATTGGACGGAGTAGAGGAGGCCCTGATCGGGAAGGGAAAGGAAGCAATACCCTCAGCCCTTAGCTCGGTTGAGTACTCTGGGAAGCCCATTTCGGACGTCAGGGCCAGTTCAGGTTACAGAGAATATTTAAGTAAGATATACTTAAGGAGGGCTCTGGAAGAGGCCTACGCTAGGGCTAAGGGTGTCAGGTCGTGAGGCGCGAGATAAGTCTCAATATAAACGGCACACTTCACACCGCGACCGTTCCAGATAGAATGCTCCTCGTCCAATTCATAAGGGATGTGGTTGGACTGAAGGGAACTCACATTGGTTGCGACACTGGCCACTGCGGGGCATGCACAGTTATAATGGACGGGGTTGCAGTGAAGTCCTGCCTCATTCTAGCAGTCCAGGCTGATGGCTCAAACGTGATGACGATCGAAGGCCTTTCTAAGGAGGGTAAGCTCGACGAGATCCAAGAAGCTTTCAGAGACGAGTTCGCAGTACAATGCGGTTACTGTACGCCAGGTTTCATAATGTTGCTTCATTCGTTGAAGCTCAGGGGAGTAGGAATGTCAGACGACGATATCAAGGACGCACTTGTCGGGAACATATGCCGTTGCAACGGCTACCCTCTCATACTGAGAGCAGCAAGAAGAATATTGGGAAGGAGACAAGTAGGTTAAAGTTTTCACGGGAAACTTCAGCAAGAGTTTTCGTCTCCTCAACCTAAATTCTGTGACCATTACACTATATCCGTGTCTTTGACGTTTAGCTGAGAGACGCTGTGGAAATCTTGTAAGTAATGTGTACACAGCAGTCGGAAGACAACACTTATTACGGCGGACAATATCTAATTAAATTGATAGGGAAATGTCAGAGGAAGTCCTCGAGAAAGTAACTGGACAGGGTGTTGAGGTCCTCTTTAAGAGATCTAGGAAACCGGAGAAAGTTGACGGCAGGAAGACGGAACTCATACGTTACGGCGATCTAGTTCCAGATAACATGAAAAGACCTGACGGGGAGACCCTCAAGTTAATAAGGGGAGACGGCTTTAGCATAGAGCTCTCGAAAAGGAGGTCCACCATGCCCTATTGGCATAGAAACATGGACTACGACGAGGTGATAATATGCATATCTGGGGAAGCGACGTGGATTACCGAGGACGGTGAGTTCAAGTTGAAGGCGGGAGAGATGCTGCTCATCCCGAGGGGGATAGCTCACACAGCCTCCTCCAGCGAGGACTCCAACTACGTTGCCATAGAGGTCAAGTCTAAGGTTCCCCTCGCGCTAGTCCAGAGGTGAGGCAAGTGAGGTTGGACGAGCTCTTAAATGTTATGAGGTCCTCGAAGAAGTACGACTTGGAGCAGATCAGGTACCCTAACATGCCTGCATTCGATCCCGTCAAACCTGGCTTGCTCTACTTCCTATACAGACACCACGAGAGCTACTACAACCCAGATCACGACGGCCCGAGAACCAGCGCGTCTGGGCTCATAATTATGTCGGATCAGACTGGGACCCATATAGACGCTCTATGTCACCAAGCGTCCGACCTAAAATTGAGCGTAGGGGTCAAGGTGACTCCAGAGATCGAGACTCCGTGGGGGTTCACGAAGGGTGGGGCGGAGGAACTGCCGCTTATTGTAGCTAGGGGAGTCCTAATAGATGTGGCCTCGGTTTATCAGGATCCTCTACCCGAGAACTCTATGATATCGTTGGAACAGGTCAAGAAGACGTTAGAGGTTCAAGGGACCACAGTGGAAAGAGGCGATGTCGTCTTAGTGAGGACTGGTTACGGCAAGTACTGGAACGATGAGGAGAAGTACAGGAGGGCAGCAGGAGTCTCCAAGGAGGTAAGCTCTTGGCTAGCCAGGACTGGGCCCGTAGCCGTAGGGTCAGACAACCTAGCGTGGGACCTACCTTCATTCAAGGACCCTGAGACACACTCTTCCCTTCCAGGGCATCTCCTGCTCATAGCTGAGAGAGGGATTCCTATAATAGAGAATGTTAGGTTGGAGGAACTAGCGAAGGACAAGGTGTACCAGTTCCTCCTCATTGGATTCCCACTCAAGTTCAAGGGAGCTACAGGAACACCCCTAAGGCCAGTAGCAATAGTTCCATAAGTTTCGTCCCGTAAGTTTCAAATATAAGCTTGTTTAAATGTAGGTCGTGCCAAACGAAGTATCCGAGTTAGATAGATTAGCCGTCATGAGGTTTTACCCAACGAGCGGCCAAATCGAAGTTACAAGGGAGTTTCCCGAGGAGACCTATTTGTGGAACAAGGACTTCCACCCGACCCCTGTGGAGAAAAGGAACTGGGGCCCGTGGACTTACATGGCAATATGGTTCGGGATGGTTTTCGTTGTGCCTACTTGGTTTCTGGCAGGAGCTGGATTTTCCTTCGGCCTTAACTGGTACGAAATATTAATAGACTTCTTCCTCGGGAGTCTGATCATTATAGTCCCTACTATAATACAGTCCCACGGTGGAGCAAGGTATGGCATGTCCGAGCCTCAGCTAACGAGAAGCAGGTGGGGGATCTACGGTGCCCAGTTGCCCTCTTGGATAAGGGCGGTGATCTCCATGGGTTGGTGGGGGATTGTGTCCTACATCATAACTGAAGCCGCGGTCGCGATGTATGTTAGCGCCAGCGGCAAGTTATCGTTACTTCAAGGTGCCTCACCTTATTCTCTCGCGAAGAGCTTCCCAGACATTTTCTGGCCAGTGTTCGTGGCCGTGATCCTCGTGCAAGTCCTCCTCTTCTACGTCTCACCTCCAGTTAAGGCCCAACCTCCCCTCAAGATGTTGGCCAGGGCGGCTGCCCCGATAGTTGCTCTAGGTTTTGCCGTACTTTTCGTCTACACCATGACTATGGCACACTGGGACTTCTCTCCAATCACCTCAATTCCACAGAGCGTTAGGGGAGGCGAGTTTTGGATCAACAACCTAGCTTACTTGAACGCCGTCATAGCCGACTGGGCCACCATGGCGGTGAGCATGCCAGATTTCACTAGGTTCGCCCGATCTCAACGCGCCCAGACGTGGGGACAGGTGCCAATGCCATTCCTTATGACCATGGTAGCTGCCATAGCATTAATGACCACTGGTGCTACGATAGCGTTGGGTCTAGGTGGAGGGAAGGGTATATCAGACCCCATAATATTGGCTGCTCTCGAATTGCCTGGTCTCCTGAAGTTCTTTGTGTTGGCAGCATTCATGCTTGCGATGTTTGTAGTGAACGTCTTCGCTAACTCCATAGCTCCAGGATATGACATCGCAAACACCTACTCTAAATATCTCACGTGGTTTAGGGGAATAGTGATCGGTGTGGTCATAAGTGCTGCACTAGGGGCGTGGACTTTCTACGCCTCAGGAGCCTACGGGTTTATCTACAACTGGCTCCTTGTATACGGGGCCCTACTGGGAGGTGTGGAAGGAGTGTTAATTTTCGACTACGCTGTGATAAGGCGTTTTAAGTTCGAGGCCGTCGACGTCTACCTGAGCCGAGGTAGGTTTAGGTATTTAAAAGGATTCAATCCAGCCGCATTTATAGCGTTCGCCTTTGGTACGACAGTCACGTATCTGTGGTATTGGGGGTGGTTGAGGACTCCAACGACTCAGTTCCTCTATGTGAACTCGTGGATATCCGCCTTCCTAATAACAGGGGTGCTCTACGTAGTTCTAATGGTGTTGTGGGTCATCCCCAAGTACCAGGTTTTCCTCATCGGCGACCTAAAACAGGGATATATGAGCGCTGAAGTGAGAAAACTTTTCAATCCTGGATCGAAAAAAGATTGATACTTTTTGGGACATTCGTCAAGTCTATATTTCCCTTATTAGGTATTAGACTAATTATCTATGGAGAAGTTTGGTCATATTCAGCTTGCACACCTTCTCTCTTTGCTCACAAGTTAATGCTCTATTTATCATCTGTAGAGTTTCCTCGTAACACGCTCTGCCCGCTCTCTGTCCGAAAGGGTAATCCGTCCCCATTACCACGTGATCCTCCCCCACGAACTCCAACAGGAGCTTCAGGGACGGTACGTTGAAGAATGCGGTATCGTAATACAGGCGTTTAAAGTCAGCTAAAGGATCTTCCACCGCTATGACCTTCCCCTTCCCCCTCATGTCCTTGCCCAACAACTTAACCCTTCCAGCGAAGAAAGGTATCATCCCCCTCCGTGAGAAACCACCACCTTTAGCCCTGGGTAACGGGCGATCGTACCGGAGAACACCAGCCTAGCCACAGAGAGTGTGGTGTCAAAAGGCCAGCCATACAATAATGCCAAATTGTAGTCTTCACCTAACCTATCCCACACGACCGGCTCTGTCGGATGAATGAACAACAACAAACCTTTACTGCTTATCTCCTTAAACAGGTCGTCGTATCCCTCATCGTAGAATCTCTTCGCCGTATTAGAGGGAAGAGCTACTCCTGGTAGACCTAACTTGATAATTCGCCTCAACTCGTCCATCGCCAGAGAGAGATCTGTCGTTGGAAGGGTAGCCAAGGCACTGAGGTGTTCCCGGTCTACGTCAACGATCTCAGACAGCCCGTCGTTGATTGCTTGACTTAACTGCAAGGCCCTCCTAGGTTCCTTAATTTTGTCTAGGTGAGGTGGACTTACGCTTAAGAATTGCTTCTCTATCCCGAATTCTCTCATGTCCTCTAAGTGTTTATTCACGTCCACGTGGGGAGTCCCTTCAATGAAGTAGGTCAACGTCTGTTTGGTCTCCTTATCGTAGAGTATGTTGCGGCCTAGGGAGTCGGGTGGCGAGATCCCTATCTCGTGTAAGGAAGAAAGTTCCTTTATGTATCTCCTAGGAAAAATGTGACAGTGTACGTCCCACACTTCGACTTCACTTCTACCAGAAAATAAAGTTCTCTAAAGAGCTTTCATTACTGTTTCGCCAGAACCCACATTGGATGAGTTTTTAGACTACTATAGGTCCAGCTATCCACAAACGGAATCGGTCCTTAGTTCAAGTTGAAGACCTCAATTCGGATCTTCGACCACCAAAAAAGATTAAAGATATCTAAGTGGAAAAGGTGTAGGTGTCCTCCCATTAGAACCCCCAAGTACCAACTTAAACTCCTGACTGTGAACTTGATTCACGAGAAATGTTGGAGCATGTACTATAATGAGGACTCGGTAGTTAAGATCGTGGGGCTAGTCCCAGACCAAGAAAAGAACGTTCTTAGGGTAGTGGCTTTAGCCGGAGAAAAGGGATATAAGTCCCTGAGTCAGCTCAAAGAACGTGGAATAATAAAGAGCTTCTATAACACGTATAGGACGGGCTCCGCGTTCGTCGTCGATATGGCAAGGGAGTACTCCGACTCAGTCACCTCCATATTGTCTAGGAATGGAGCCGTCGTCCTTAGTTCCTCCAAGTACAACGGAATGGAGGAATGGAACGTCCTCATATACGAGCACCACATACCGCACGCCATGAAAGAACTAGACTCAGTGGCTCACGTAGAGAGCTATAGAGAGATAGACTATGCACCGTTCCTGACGCTCACTAGACAGGAATATAGGACTCTCTACGCAGCCCTAGCGATGGGTTACTTCGAGTACCCTAAGAAGGTAAGGGCTAAGGAGGTGGCCAAAGTACTCGGGATAAGAGAGTCCACCTTCGTCTATCACGTGAGGAACGCACAGAGGAAACTATTCACGAGCTACCTGAAGGGGAGGGAGCCGCTTCTCGACTTCGGTGTAGGTTGAGCTGGTGGAGCCTCTTGGTGGATATAATAAGGGAGAAGAGAGTGTTGTTGAGGCCCAACCTTGAGGACTATGACTCGGTGTGCAAGGACTTCTCGTGGGTCAAGGTAAGGGAGGAGCTTGGGATGATGGGAATGGGCAACGGAGCTGGGTTGGCCTTGAGGAGGCCCGTGAGCAGGGGGTTGGGCGAATATGTGGCCCTAAGGTGGATCTCTGAGTCAGGGGAGAGGAAGGACTACCCGTTCTCCACGTTGTTGCAGCAGGGGCTTGGGGTAGCAAATGCTCTCAGGGAACTTGGCCTGTCTATGGGAGACAGGGTTGTTCTTCTCTCAAAACGCGTCCCTTCACTGTACTTCGCTATGATTGGCGTCCCCCTAGCTGGTGGGACCTTGGTTCCGGTCTTCACGTCCTTCGGTCGTGAAGCGATCAGGTACAGAATCGAGAACTCCGGAGCAAAAATGATCGTAGTACACGAGTCGTTGAAGGAAAAAGTCCCCGACGTAGAAGGTTTAAAGGTAGTTGTCACCTCCGATCAATCATTCCCTAATTCCACGAAAGGTAACGGGAGCTATAGTATACCCACGAATCGCCCGTTCGTCATCGTCTACACCTCGGGTTCAACTGGTAAGCCGAAGGGGATCTGGCACTCTCACGACATGATGACCTTCTACTACGTATCTGGGAAGTATCATTTCGACCTACATGAAGGACAAGACGTCTTTTGGCATACTGGAGATCCAGCTTGGATAGCCGGATTCGCGGGGGTGTGGACGGCTTGGGTGAATGGAGTTACCTTACTCTCCTACGAAGGAAGGTTCGACCCAGAGAGGTGGGCGACAATAGTTGAGGAGAACAAGGTGACTGTATTGTCCACAGCTCCCACAGCGATGAGAATGCTCAAGAAGGCCGAACAAACTGTAGTAAGGCATGACCTGAGTTCCCTTAGGTTCATTCACGCCGGTGGAGAATACGTAGACCCTGACCTAGTCAGGTGGAGCCATAAGAAGCTAGGTCTCCCAGTCCATGACGCATATGGACAAACGGAGACCGCCACATACGTCATAGCTAACTTCATTTCCTTACCCATAAAGGTGGGATCTATGGGAAGGCCGCTGCCTGGAGTTAAGGCGCTAGTTGTGGACGAAAAGGGGCGGCCTCTCCCAGCCAACACGCCGGGACTCCTCGCCTTCGTTCCAGATTTTCCTGCTTTGGCTAAAGGAGTGTGGAACGACGACGAAAGGTGGAAGGCGTACTTCAAGGGTGGATATTACGTCACTGGTGATAGGGCGTTGGTTGATGAGGATGGTTACTTCTGGTACCTGGGAAGGGAAGATGACGTGATAAAGGTGTCAGGTTACAGGGTCTCCCCGGTCGAAATTGAATCGGTACTCATGACCCACCCGGCTGTGGCAGAGGCTGCCGTGATTGGAGTTCCTGACCCTGAAAGGGGGAACAGGATAAAAGCCTACGTCGTCCTTAGGGAGGACTACTCGAGTGAGGCGGATTTACCTGTGAAGCTAAGAGAATACGTCAAACTCAACCTGGCCTCTCATATGGCTCCCGCTGAGGTAGAAATAGTGAAAGAGTTACCTCACACGCTTAGCGGAAAGATTCTCAGGAGGCTACTCAGGTCTATAGAGACCAAATCCCCAGTTGGAGACACCAGCACCTTGGATAACCAGGATCTGGTTAAGGACCTCAAGAAAGCTTAGGGACTTCGAGTTACAAAGCAACGGAAACCTCGCATCTTCTGGGGACAGGGACAATGATTCAAATGTTTCGTTTTCTTGACTCTTAGTTTATAATTAAGATAAAAGCGATCAAAGCTATAACTTCGATGAAGGTCGTTTTAACCGAACCACTCCCACCTCTCATAAGCAGCTGCGTTAGGGCTCTTCGTCACTCTTTTGGACGTTAAGGAAAATATTCCTAATCCGAACCAGGACAACGTTACTCAAACAATCCCCTCAGCTTTTCACAGGACCCCTGATGAGGAGTATAAAACTGTCTTCCAGGGAGCACAGGACCCCTAAGGAAGCGAGTTATCACTCTACAAGGTTAGTGCGACCACATCAATCCCGGTAGGTTCCTAAAGTATACGCGCTCACGGTTTAGCCACTTAAAGTGCTTATGTGATAGACCTAGAGAAGATGGTAGTTAAGACAGCGACTGTAGGAGAGGCTTCAATCTTGGATTGTTCTAGAAATATCATGGAGCACTTGAGGCGGAAAATAAAGGGAAAAAGGTCTACGTGAGAAGGTAAAGCGTTCCTGAAAGGTGTGTTTAAGAAATCTCAGAATGGGGTTGAAGCTGACAATGTTGTTGCTGTCGATGTTTACATGACTGATGTCATTTGTAGGTCCTTCCGTACAGCTTATTTGCCACTGAACCTGGGTTCTCTCCTGTTGAGGAACGAATTCACGCCCTCCTTGAAGTCCTCCGAGTACCTCAGTAATCCGAACGTTTTCCTTTCTATGTCCAATGCCGCGTCGAAAGGTGCATCAGCTATCGTCCTGAGGACTCCCTTCAGCGCCTTCAGGGCCAGTGGAGATAGGGTCGCGAGTTCCTTGGCGACCTCAAGTGTTCTAGGTTCTAGTTCGTCCTCTTCCACTACTTCATGAATTAGTCCATACTCTAACGCTTTGCCAGCGTCGATCCTCTTTCCTAACATGAGGAGGTAGGTCGCTCTTGAAAGGCCAACCATCTTGACTAGCCTAGTTATTCCTCCGCTGGCCGGCACCATCCCCAACTTCACCTCAGGGAGGGCGAACAACGATTTGGATGTGGCTATCCTTATGTCGCAGGAGAGTGCCAACTCAAGGCCAGCGCCGAAGGTGTAGCCGTTTATACTAGCTACTACGGGCTTAGATATCTTCTCAGCTGTGGAGAGGTCCTCCCCCCACTTGAGGAGGTCATCAACGTTCGTGTTGAGAAATTCTCCCACATCTCCTCCAGAACTGAAGGACTTGTTTCCGGCGCCCTTTACTACCACTACCCTCACTTGAGGGTTAGAGTCCATGAATCTCATCGCCTCTCCCACTTCCCTCCTCCCTTGTAGGGTGATTGCGTTCATCTTCTCAGGCCTCTCTATCACCACCTCTCCTATGCCACTCTCGTCGTGAACTGTGGTCCTAATCATAGCTCCTCCGTATGAGCTGACCTGTCGGGGATAAAAATTCCATGCTATCTACATGGACACATGATTTAAGGTAGGGAGCTCACAGGTGGAAGTCTCTTCCGTAGAAAAGGCCGGCGGTTTGATTGGAGGTCATCCACCGACCAGAGTTAGTCAAGAGGGTAAAATGTCAGGAGACATAACTCCTATGGGCAGGGATCTGCTGAGGTATCCTCCATCTGAGGTGCATCGTGGGAAACAGTTACAGAGTAGGGGGTTGAGGTGGAGGAAAGCCTCGCCTTTCACGGCGGGGACGGACACCCCCCTTCTATCTAAATACTACTTTTCCCAAGCAACTTTCGATGGCCAGGAGGGTCGAAGGATCGGAGCCGCGATCTCGACGAAGGTCGCCCCTCCTAGTCCTCGTGAACGACTACGTCGAAGCGATGCGTTCCACCCTTTTCCGGTAGAAGGAGAACGTCCAGATCCAGAAGGGAGTGTTAGGTAAAATCCACTAGGAGTTCTACACCACGTTGAGGGAGGAGTTCGGCCTACCTTCTAAGGTAGCTGAACACTGCCACCGTGACGTCCAATCAGCGTACAACCTGCACGACGACCCTAGGGTCGCTTCCCCAGCGAGGGTAAACGGCGCGGTCGACGCAGAGAGCCGAAACCTGGGGTGGCGGGAGCCGGCGACCTCCAAATCTCTGGCCCGAGGAACTCGAGCAGTACTCGAGTTGGAGGACGAGATAGGCCATACTCCTAGTCCTAGTAGGAAGTCCTTTGATGGGAGAAGGTAACCTGAGTCCAGCGTCGCCCTAGACGCGGCCGGAGTGGTCGGTACGACACCCAACACGTCTGGATACCCACCCCTCCGCGACGCCCACTGTTTGAAGTAGCTAGCTGAGGGTTTGCGAGGGAGTACCCCACCAGGACGCGAGACTGAAGAGTACTTGGGACTAACGAACTCAACAACCGTGCTTTCTCGCCTACCATACAGTCCAATACTGCAAACGACGATACTGCTTCAAGTTAGAGTTCATCGCGAAACCCTCTCGACAGTTTGTCCACAATCTCAATGAGGTCCTCGAGGTAACTCCAGCTCGACTTTTGCACCGTCCTCGACGATCCACTTCCCCTTTGCTGGCCATCCTCCGAGATCTTCCTTACTCGTGCGTGGAGTTCTGCGGGGGATCCGTTCGTTCTAAGTGCGGGCAGAACACGAGTGAAGTTGGTTATCGTTGGTTTAAGTGTACTTGCGGTCACGAGAGCGACCGCGACGTCGCAGTCACGAACTTGAACGGGAGGGGTTCTCCGATCTCCTCGACTGCCCCTCAGAGGTGTAAACCCGAACCGATGGGGGAACCCTTCAGGGCGAGGAGGAAGTCAGGTGAACAAAGGATACGACTTTAGCCGATCGTATCTTTTCCTGTCCTAAATGCGGTTAGACTACGAGCCGCGACTATAACACTTCTCTAAACGGCCGTGCGAGGTCTGCACCGCCCTTAGGGCCCGCAGACAAGAGACCTCTGCTATACACTCCCTTTTCCGAGAGGGAGTGTATAGTGAGTTTCCTGTGAGAAGCAGGAAATCCCCAACGTGAGGACGCCAGTCCAGGAGGGCGGGGTTAGTTCACACCTAAGGCTCTGACTCTCGGAGAAATGGGTGGCCTTCCATCTGTTAAGAGACACGGGTGTCAACCCACAAGATCGTTCAAACGACTGAAAGTCTCGCAGGTTAACCTTCACACGTACTTCAGGATTAAGTAAAGGCCGAACTCTCCCTGTTAAGACACCGTTGTAAGCTATGATCCGGCGAAGGACAATATAGGCAATTGTCCGTGCTAAGGGTAATACATTCGTGTCCACAATGGATCTAGATGGGTTCTAGAGTTTGATTTAGACTTAGTATTAGAGTTTCGTCTTGCTATCGGGTGTGTGCTCATCAGCATCCTTGAGGTAATTCAGTGGAGACTCCAGTTCAGCGTTGTGCCTTCCATCGATATCACCGTGTCTCACCCTCTTCGTCATGGCATCCAATTAAGTAAGGTTCTCTATAAATCGAGGCCGTTGGGGTAGAGGAGAGACAGAACTCGATCGATTTTCTCCCTCACCTCTCTGATATCCTCCCCAAGTACGTTTACGTGGCCCATCTTCCTCCTCTTCCTAGCCTCCATCTTACCGTACCAGTGGAGCCTACCGTACCTGAGTACCTCCTTAGGTACGTCAGAGAGTCCTAAGATGTTGACAGTTCCGTAGGCCGAGTGAACCTGAGTCTCCCCTAGGGGCAGGCCGGCGATAGCTCTGAGGTGGTTCTCGAACTGAGACGTCCTCGCCGCGTCGAGTGTGTGGTGTCCAGTGTTATGAACCCGGGGCGCATACTCGTTCACGATCACACTACTTTCCTTCACAAAGAACTCTACCGCCATTGTACCTACGTAGTCTAGGGCCTCCGCTAGCCGTCTCGCGTAGGACGTCATTGCTTCATCGCCAGTTGGACCGAAGCTGTAGATGAGGATCCCAGCCTTGTTTACGTTGAATGAAGGTTGGTAGGTCCTGAACTCTCCGTCTTTACCCCTCACCGCTACCACCGACGCTTCGTAATCGAAGTCTACTAGGTCCTCCACCACGAAGGGCTCCTTTGACTCCCTTATGGGGGCCGTTGAGGGATCTCCCCTCACGAAGTATTGGCCCTTCCCGTCGTATCCTCCCTTGGCCGACTTCACCACGCCTACGTTGTTGAACTGGTCTTTCAGAAGTCTTAGGGCCTCCCTCCCATCCTCCGCCGGGTACCACCTTGGTACAGGAAGCCCCAAGGAGGAGAGGAGTTTCCTCTCTTCCCTTCTGTCCCTCTTGGGCAAGATCGCCTTTAGATTTGGGGTTAACTTACTTAGCTGCTGAGCCTCTTGAAGGACTCCGTCATCCACATGCTCGAACTCAAACGTCACAACGTCCGCCCACTCCACGGCCTCCTTCGCCTCAGACAGGGTGAAGCAGTAGTCGCTCACCTGGCATCCCGGCGATCCCGGACCTTCCAGGACGCCGAACTTCATGGGGAGACCCCTGCCTTCCAACACCATCATTCTTCCAAGCTGACCTCCCCCAAGTATGAGCACGTTATTCCAGCTTGGACTGGATGACATCCTTCGCCTGGTCCTCCGCGAATTGTCTTAGCTTCTCCTGTAGGTCCGGCCTCTTAATTGCCATGATCCTCACCGCTAGGAGGGCAGCGTTCTTCGCGTTACCCACAGCTACTGTTGCGACTGGTACCCCTCGTGGCATTTGCACAATTGAGAGCAACGAGTCCAGCCCTCCCACGTGTTTAGTGGGTATGGGGACCCCTATCACTGGCAACGTAGTGAGAGAAGCCGTCATTCCCGGTAGATGGGCGGCACCGCCGGCTCCTGCTATTATCACTTCAAGTCCCCTCGACGCTGCTTCCTTTGCGTAGGAGTACATGAGCTCAGGTGTTCTGTGAGCTGAAACGATCTTCACCTCGTGGGGCACTCCGAACTCGTGCAGTGTAGTAGACGCCTCCCTCATGTACTCCCAGTCTGACTTGCTCCCCATTATGACTCCAACTAGGGGCTTATGAGCTTCCATGAGAGAACGTTCCAGGAGGCTTAAATTAATCTTACGCAGTGGGCGACTCCGCTCCTCGCTGAGGTGTTCTCGAGTTCGCCGCCTCTTGGCGCGACCAGCTGAGGCTAAAGGACTTCTGCACTAAAGTCCTTCACGGATGTGGAAAGGACAACGAGGAGCCAGACGTAGGGGAAGGGACAACGTACTTTCCCGCTCTAAGGTCACGAAGTTTTGAGGGATGGGCCTTTTCAACGTTTCCTAACTAACAAACTTCCTCCGACTTTTCCGTTTGAAAACTGACCCTTCTAGCCGAAGACCTAGACGTTTCAGTTCAAGTTAAATTCCCCTCCATAGATAGGAAGCGAATGACTCGCGTGGTTGTGATAGGGGGTGGGGCCACGGGGCTCTTCGTTGCCCTCGACCTCTCCCTCAGAGGCGTCGAAGTCGTTGTGGTAGAGAGGGGAGACATAGGGTCTGGAACGTCGGGGAAGTTCCACGGTATGCTCCACAGCGGAGCTAGGTATGCCGTCAACGATCCTCAGGCTGCGAGGGAGTGCGTTCAAGAGAGCGAGGTGATGTCTAAGATAGCTCCTCACGCCGTTGAGGATACTGGGGGGCTCTTCGTTGCCCTCAACGAAGAGGAGGCCAATTTCGGGGACAAGTTGTCGTCAGCTCTCAAGTCAGTGGGGGCAGAGCATAGGGAAGTGGAGAGGGAGGAAGCATTGAAACAGGAGCCGGCCCTGTCGCACGCCCTCAGGAGGGCCATCTGGGTACACGACAGGGTAGTTCACGGATACGATCTGTTGAGCAGTGTGGCCCTGACGGCCTTCGAGAACGGAGCCAAGGTACTTACGTTCACAGAGGTAGTTGACTTCCTAAAAGGAGGGGGAGTTAAAGTGAGGGACGTCCCGTCGGGAAGGACCTACGAAATCAGGTCAGATCACGTCGTGAATGCGGCCGGGCCGTGGACGTTCAGGTTGGCCGAGTTGGAGGGTGAGACGGGAGTGGAGGTGATGCCCACGGCTGGAACCATGGCGGTGTTCTCGGGAAGGCCGGTCAACTCTGTCCTGAACAGAATGAGGCCCCCTTCAGATGGGGACATTCTCCTCCCCTACGGCGGAAACGTGATCGCTGGAACCACGGCCAAGGTGGTGGACGACCCAAACCAGGTGGAGGCGGATGATGAGGAGGTGGAGCTACTTCGTAGGGAGTCCTCAGCCATGGTGCCTTGGCTAGAGGGGAGGAAACCCGTTCGAACTTACGCTTCGGTGAGGCCGTTGGTGAAGCAACCTGGCGCCTCAGGGAGGAGCGCCACGAGGGACTTCGTGATCCACGAACACCACTCCGGCCTCGTCACCTCCGTGATAGGTGGCAAACTCACCACCTCCAGACTAGTAGGGGAGAAGACAGCGGATCGAGTGGGGGAGACCCTAGGTGTAAGGGAAAGGTCTAGGACAGCGTTTACGGAACTCCTCTCCCCGAGGTCGGAGAAGGGGGTTAGGCTTATCGAGAAGGGGTTAGGCTTCGTCCACGTGAATTCCAGGGAAGGAGGAGTTGACCAGGAAAGGTACGAAGTGGTGGCCTGCTGGGCGACATCGATCGCCCTGAGGAGGATGTCCCTTGAAGGTTGAGGGGAAGTTCGAAGTGGAGGCACCTAAGGACAGGGTCGATTCCTTCCTCTCCGATCCTAACCAGTTCTCCCAATGTCTGCCAGGCCTCAGGGAGATGAAGGTGGAGACAGAGGGCTTCAGGGCCTCCTTCAAACTCGACGTGAGCGGGGCAGGCATATCCCAGCTCAGCACCGTCTCGTCAACCATGACATTCAAGGTGGTCAGGTCCGCTGAAGGTGTTTCGATAAGGGGAGAAGGTAAAGCTGTTGGAGCGAAGGTGAGGCTAGAATTGAACGTGAGAACTCTCGGAACGGGCAGTGTGACGACTGTCGAGTGGGATGCGTCCCTTGACGTGGGACTTCTGGCTAGGTTCTTCGGGGACGAGCTCCTTAGAAGGGTCACCGACGACAACGTCAGGCAACTCACCTCTTGCGTGCAGGCTAAGGTTTCGTCTCCTAGCTAGAAACGTTTATAACGATGGTCCTACCACCACGACCGTGGACCATAAGTTCGTAATGGGTTGGGGAGGAGGTCCGTACTACACTGGCCCTAGACCTCCCTATTTGGCGGCATTGGACGTCCTGGCTAGGAGCCTGGGGCTAATCCTCCCGGCATTGATTGGGTTGTTGGCGCTCATAATTTTGGGATTGGTAGGAGGTGCTATAGCGGCCGCAGTCACTCCCATAGTCGGACCCCTGGGAGCTACTGCAGTCGCTGCGTTCTTCGATCTGTTGGGGGAGGCGGTTCAGGTACTCGTAGTTTACGTGACGGCCTTCGAGGTAAGTTCTGTCATCTCGGGCGGGATGGCTGACCTGAGGAGGGCCTGGCAGTTAACCACCTCTAACGCTTCCTCGGTAGCTCCAGTCGCCTTGGTTTTGGGACTCTTCGATGCCCTCCTCGCCTTCGCTCACTTTCCAGGCACTTTCCTATTAGTTGGTCTCGCCAACGTTGTGGCGTTCATCGCGGCGGGGTTCCTCGCCAACGGCACAGTACCTGGGATAGGGAGGACTCTGAGTTGGTACGCAGACTACTTCTCCTTAGACGGTGTGAGTGCCCTGATCTTGCTCGTAGTCTCTCTTCTTTCACTAATTCCTATTTTAGATCTACTGACCATCCCGTATGGAGCGGCCCTGGCCGTCGCCATGGTGAGGAGGACGCCTTAGGGGGACTGGGTGAGTTTACGAAGGTCAGCTCTCTCCGTAGGGATCGAAACCACTCCCTGCTAGCTTCGCTTTCAGGGAAGCTGACTTGTTGAGGTCACAATTAAGGGGAAGTAGAGTTTAACTCTCCTACAAAAGAGGGGCCTCGCCGGGGGAACGTTTCCCGTTTGAATATCGGATATACGACCGTTTTCAACGACACTCCTGCAGTCCGATCGAAGGACTGAGGGTTGAACGTCGTCCTTTCCCCATAACGGACTGGAGCTCAACGCTGTGAAAGTTCCCATCTCTCGAAGGGTCCTCCGATCCAATAGTCCGAACGAGGTCGCACCGACGTAGGAACTACGGACCTCGGGAATCCCCAAGGTGGGGGAGAAGTCAGAAAGATCAACGATGGACGTGGTATCCTGAGTAGATGGTCCCTTATTCTGACCTCCGCCCTGGAAGGGTTCCATTCCAGACGACTCATCCTTCCCACCATCGGTTCGGGTTTACACCTCTGAGGGGCAGTCGAGGGGTCGGAGAACCCCTCCCATTTGAAGGGATGGGAACTTTCATCCATTACGTCTAGTCCCTTAAAGAAGATCTTGCTTGCCCCCTCAGTTTCGTCAAGCACTCGATCGAGCTGGGGAGGAGCGTCGTTAGCATCACTGCGGATTTTTAGGAAAAGAAGTATTTAAATACAAGGAGGCTGTTCACCCCCGTGAAAGGCGAGGCTTTCCGCCCCCTCAACCCCCTATTCTGTAAGAGATCTGACAATGGGCAAGGACTGTACTTCAACTTTAGAGGGGTTCGTTGCTCCAGACGTCTAGAGTACTCACTAGGTGTTACGTTCCTCGGCTCAACCCTTTCGTGGTGACGAAGTGTATCGATTCCTCTAAGAGACATCCTACGAGGACTGGATGAAGTACGTAGAGCGGCCCGACCCGTTCCAACACTCCGAGGAAGGCGGCGAGGAGAGCTGGAGAATGTTCTAAGTCGGCCAAGATCATGAGGATCCAAGCTACAGCAGTCACGACCGATGCCCACAGAATCCCCCTTCCTCCTATGGCAACCGTGACTACGGCCAAAACTCCTGACAGGACGTAGCTCGACACCACTGAGATCGTCCTATTGAACCTCCACTGAGGATCCTCGAACTTGGTCGCCGCTGTGGCGATGAAGGGAGGAAGAATGAACGTCGTTCTAGTTTCAACAGTCAAGGCCACTAGGGCAGCTAGAGTGACGACGAGGTTGACCCCAGAAACCAGTTTCGTTCTTTCCATAACTCTCTTCCACAAGATCGATATAGCCAGTATTTCAGTCTAGGTTAAAAGTGTGGAACTTCGCTAAGATGAGACGGAGTCTGAAAAACTTAACTAAACGCAGCAACTCATCTTACTTACGTCCGAACTGAAGGCGAGGGCAGCCAACCTAAGGGCCTCGGACATGGTGGGAAACACGTGAATGGTATCCACTAGGTCGTCCACTGTGGCGCCTAGTTTGACTGCCAACGCTGCCTCATTGATTACCTCTGCCGCGTTCTCGCCCACCATGTGTACCCCCACTATCCTTCTCCCTACTGTCACCAACTTGACGAGGCCTCGGCTCTCCCCCAGTATCCTGGCCTTGGCTACGTCCCTCATGTACACCTTCCTGCTCTGGGCTTTCGGGACCTCTCTCTCCACCAATCCTACGCTCGCTATGTTGGGCTGGGTGAAGACAGCTTGGGGAACGCTGAGGAGATCGATCCTCCTGTGGGACTCCTTCAGGGCGTTCTCCGCTGCCACGGTCCCCTGTCTCCCCGCCAAAGCCTCGAGCATTTTCCCACCTATCACGTCTCCGGCCGCGAAGATGTTAGGGTTGGTCGTCCTGAGCTCGTCGTCTACTCTTATTCCACCGGCCTCGTTCAATTCTACTCCCGCTGCTTCCAGATTGAGGTCGACGTTGGGCTTCCTTCCAGTGGCCAGTAGAACCTCGTCGGCCTCCACTTCCCCTAAGTTAGTCACCACGACCTTTCCCCTTGACTTCCTCACTTCCTTCACGGATACTCCCGTGGCCACCACGACACCCTCTTCCTCCAAGATCTTTTTGGCCTCAACGGAGATCTCAGGTTCCCAGTTGGGGAGAAGGACTTGACTCCTCTGCAACACAGCCACCTCCACTCCGAGCCTCCTGTACATCTGGGCGAACTCTAGGGCCAGTGCCCTCCCGCCTAAGATGACCAGCGAATCCACTTTCTTGTCAGGGGAGAGGGCCTCCACGTTTGTCCAGTAACCAACCTCCCTTAGTCCTGGGACGTCAGGGACAGCCGGCGACGAACCTGTGGCCACGACGAACTTCTTAGCCTCCACAGTCGCGGGGCCAACCTTAAGCGAGTGAGGTGATGTGAAGTGGGCCTTACCCTCAAATACCTCGGCGTCGTAGGTAGAGAGGACGTCCTCGTACTTCTCTCTCCTCAGGGAGGAGACCAACTGCTCCTTCTCCTCGAACGTCTTCCTGAAGGGAGGAAAGCATTCTGTATCGCAAACTTCCCTAGCGTACCTGTAAACCTCCCCGGCTCTCAGGACCTTCTTGGAAGGGACGCATCCAACGTTCACACACGTCCCCCCTATGGGGCCAGTGCCTACCAGCGCGGGTTTCACACCTAACTCGTTGGCCTTTATTAGCGCGGCGAACCCCGCGGCCCCGTAACCTACTATGGCTAGCTCTCTCACCCTACCACCGTGTAGTGAAGGATAGTGTAGTTGTGACGCGTACCAGCCGAGGCATTCCTGAGTGCCTCCCTTATCAAGTCTTCCCCGAGTTCCCTTGTTAGGCTCAGACTGACGAGGGCCCTCCCCGAAGGTAGCAGCTCCACCTTCACTTCCCTGACGCCCTCCAAAGACTTCAGGGCTTCCTCGACTCTCCTGGCACACCTGTCACAAGTCACGTCAGTTACGGTGAGCTCGGCCCTGAACTCACTCAACAACACGTCGCCCCTGCCGATTTCCTCTCGAAGTCGTCGGCGCAGTGGGAGCAACAGAAGTAATGGGTTGCCCCGTTGAGGTCCCTAGCGTAGACCTCGCCCTCATTTAGGGGGGCTCCGCAGTTCTCGCACTTCATTTCTTCCTTGCGGTTCAATCTCATGTTCAACTTCAATTTCTCACCCAGTTCCACTGCTGAGAGGACTATTATAAATATTTCTATAACTGAACACTTGTTCATGTATATGATTATTGAGAATGCCTGTCTTCTAGTCGAGACATATTAGCTCTTAATACTGTGACCACATGTGACTCGTTTCGTTCTTTCCTTGGACGAGGGCACTACCAGTGCGAGGGCCGCGGTGTTCAGCGAGGAAGCGGAACTCGTCGGCTTCGGTCAGTACGAGTTCCCCCAGTTCTTTCCACGTCCTGGGTGGGTGGAGCAGGACCCCGAGGCCATATGGGAGGCCCAGCTCAAGGCCATCAGGGACGCCCTGCGAACTGCTAAGGTCGAACCTTCCCAGATCTCGGCCGTGGGGGTGACGAACCAGAGGGAGACCACCGTCGTTTGGGACGCGAGGACTGGGAGGCCAGTGTACAACGCCATAGTCTGGCAGGACAGGAGGACGGCCAAGTTCACGGACGAGCTGAGGAACAACTACGCCGAGTTCTTTAAGGAGAGGACAGGCCTGATCCCCGACCCCTACTTCAGCGCCTCTAAGTTGATCTGGTTGTTGGATAACGTTCCTGGCCTCAGGGAGAAAGCGGAGAAGGGAGACGTGAAGTTCGGAACGATAGACACATACCTCATATGGAAGTTGACTGGAGGAAAGGCTCACGTAACCGACTACAGCAACGCGTCTAGGACTATGCTGTTCAACCTGAGGAGGTTGGAGTGGGACGACGACATTGTTGAATTGCTTAAGGTTCCTCAATCTATTCTCCCAGAGCCCCTGCCATCTAGCTGGAACTACGGGGACGCGGTGGAGGGAGTAGGGGCTCCGGTGCCAGTGTCTGGAGACGCCGGCGATCAACAGGCGGCCCTCTTCGGACAGGCGGCCATGTCACCAGGCGAAGTGAAGTCCACTTACGGCACTGGGAACTTCGTTCTCATGAACCTGGGCTTTGACCCTGTGAAATCCAAGGACTTACTCACCACCATCGCGTGGGGACTCGATAAGAGAAGGGTCTCTTACGCACTGGAAGGAAGCGTCTTCGCCACTGGGGCCGCAGTTCAGTGGCTTAGGGACGGTCTGAAGATCTTGGACCGCTCGGACGAGGTCGAGTCTCTCGCCTCCACCTCGAGAGATAACGAGGGGGTGTACTTCGTCCCCGCTTTCGTTGGACTAGGTACCCCTTACTGGGACCCATACGCTAGAGGTGTGATAGTTGGAATTACCAGGGGCACTTCGAGGTCCACCATAGCCCGGGCTACGCTGGAGTCCATTGCCTACCAGACTAGGGACGTGATCGAGGTGATGGAGAAGGATTCAGGGGCTAAGATCTCCAGACTGAAGGTGGACGGTGGCGCTACTAGGGATAGACTGCTCATGCAGTTCCAGGCCGACGTCCTCGGAGTGCCGGTGGTCAGACCCAAGGTGTTGGAGACTACTGCCCTAGGATCGGCCTTCCTAGCGGGGTTGGCTGTGGACTTGTGGTCGTTGGAGGACATTGTGGGAAAGTGGAAACCAGAAGCGACCTTTTACCCGACCATGTTAGAAGAACGAAGGGAGAAGCTCTACAGAGGATGGAAGGAGGCGGTGAAGAGGTCATTGGGGTGGGCCAGGGTGGTTGAGGGGGAGCAAGCACCATAGTGGGGGCAAGGTGGGGTCGGAGTCTTCCTGGACGACCTAGTCATAGATGGGTCAATTACTTCCCGTGCAATGTCTCTGGTGGAAAAGGCGGAGTCAGAGGTAGAAGGGGACCGAGGTGATGGAAAGTTCGGCGACCCCAAGTAATTCTGAAGTCTGATTGGAAAAGAAACACGTTATAGCTGGACTCGACGGACTCGAGGTAGAGCGAGAGGGAAGTCATTTCCTGCTCCTCCTAACCACAAGTTCCCCCAGCCTACTCAACCTGTAGTACTTGTGATGAGTCCTCGTCTCCCTCTTGGGTTTGGCCTTTCTTTCCCCGAACTTTATCACCTTGGATTTGTCCTCCTCCATCAGACCCAGCTTAACCAATCTCTCCAGCTCCCTATTCACTTCCTCCAGACTCATTCCGGTGAGCTTAGCGAACGTCAACGCGTGGTCAACGTTGACCTTCTCCGCAACTTCCAGCACCTTCAAGTCAGTCTCTCCCAGAGATTCAAGGTAGGCCTGCACCGGATCCCTCTCGAGTTCTCTCAGAAGGTGTTCGCCACACCTTGTGAGCCTGTAGTAGGTATGATGTTTCCTCACCTCGGAGGAAAGCTTGAACTTAGCCTCGGTGTTCTTAACGGCAGAACCGTGGACCCTCTCAATCAATCCCCTCCTCTCGAGCTCCTCTAGAGCAGCGACTGCCTCCTCCAGCGGTACCCCAACGTTTAAGGCCACCGACTTTCCGTAGTCTATGTTGGCCTTTCTGAGGTGCCTCATCACTTTAATCAAGAGCTCGTTCCCGAGCACCTCTATGGTCTTACCTTCCTCAGGAACTCCGTCACCGTCTCGTTGAATTCGTCCGGTGCGTCTAGGTAACAAGCATGTCTCACCCCGACCAGCTTCAGTTCTGCTCCCCTCCTCTGTAGGGCCTCGTAGTTCTCTTTAGGTGACACCTCGTCCCTCTTTCCCCACACGAGTAGGATGGGGAGGTTAAGGAAGTCGAGCTTCTCTCCTTGGTCAACCACCCCTACCGCTCCAACGAGTACGAGGGCCCACACCTTGGTCAGATCCTTCAGAGAAGCCCTCAGTGCTACGTTTCCTCCCAACGACGCTCCGAGGAGGGCTGCCCTTCCATCGACGAAGTCGACGAACCTGAGGACGAACTCAGCGGGGTCGAGTGGAGATTGCTGAGACTGGCCGTAGCCAGGCATGTCCAACGCCACTGCTCTGAAGCCAGCTTCCGCCAATGCTCTCAACGTGCCCACCTCGACCCAAGTGTGGGCGTTGAACCTGGCGCCATGAAGGAGGATCACTGGTTTTCCTGAACCTTCCTCTACGTAGTGTATCCTCGCTCCAGCGACGATCGCGTATCGATCCACCAGTTCCATTGCGCGCCCCCCTTAAAAAGGATTTTCCTTTTTTATCAGTGGTAGATTTAATTTGCCTGGTGAGATTGCGGAGGGAAGGCCAAGGGAGTAGAACGGTCCCTCTTAATCGAGTTTAGTATAGCTCCATCGTCAAGACGGTGATATTGTTTGGTGGCAGGCCTGAGGTGTCGTAGGTGCTAGGGCCGTCGATGTCTTCACTTTCCCTCCGGTTCGCTGTTACTGTTCGAATCCACCGAGGAACGGTGCCCACCTCACTGTGGACTCTGAGAGAGATCCCTCGCACCTGAGAGGCCAGAGCCGATCAAGATTGGTCAGTTAGCGCCTCTGACCAGCAGCTAGGGGTTGTGGCCTCTCCTCCCTAGGCTGGGATAGGTACTCCCTAACTAAAAGGATGGAGAACGCCACTGACACGGGTACGAGGAGAGCGAAGGCGAATCGTAGGCCGGCCAGTTCGACTATCCCCCCCAGTACTATAGGGATGAAAGACCCCACACCACTCATCAACGCCGAGTAGAAGCTGTTGGCTACGTTCCTCTCCTCCTCCGATGGGAAGGCCCTTGACAGTAACACCAGTGACGTAGGGAAAGTTAGGCCGTGGGGGACACCCAATGCCAGCAGGGCCATAGCGTAGGCCGTGACGTTCGGAGAGAACGCTACCGCTAATAGCCCTCCAGCCGTGAGAACCGAGGAGAGTCCTATCATGGCCCACAGGTTTTTGGGAGGTCTCACAGTAAAGGCGAACCTACTTAATAGTGATGTTCCGAAGAAGGCAGTGAAGAGGAGGGTGGCGACGGCGTAGGATTGGTGGAACTGCTCGACCGCATATATCCCACCGAAGGTGGTGAGCATACCGAAAGGTAACGAGTACATGAGGTTGTTGAACACTGCAGCCCTGAAGCCTGACGACTTCCAGACCTCCCTGTTTGTAGTCACTCGTCCTCCATATGGTTTGAACTTGACAGTGAAGGAAGTGCCGGCCACAGTTGCGGCGAATACGGAGAAGAACAGGAAAGCTTGGAGGAGGGAGAACCGGATGAGGACCACAGACTCTATTGAGGGACCGACTATGAGGGACAAGCTTAGGATCACGGTGTAGAAGGAGAGCATCCTCTCCCTCACTTTCCTGTCCTCGTACGACCCGGCCACATTTATTAAGTTTGGAGTGACCAGGCCCATGGCCAGACCTATAGCCGCGGAGAGTAGCCAGACGGTCACCGAGTTGGAGAGGTAGAACAAAGGGAACAGCACCGCATAGGCTAAGGAGGCGTAGACGAAGGTCTTCCTCCGGGATTCCCCCCTCAATCTGGAGTTTATGATACTCCCAAGAAATGCGAAGACCGAGGAAACGGAGGCTACAACTCCCACGACAGCACTTGAGAAGTGGAAGTCGTACCTAGCCACGAGTGGGACTGTGGTCATTAACATGTTGTTGCTTGCCCTTAGGGAGAAGGTTATAGTGAACAGGACCAGCGCGAGGTAGATTACCTTCTTGTCCAATGGAAGTCAGAAGAACGATGTGGACGAAGTGAGTTAAAGGGTTAACTGAAAGTTGATTTCTTCGAGGGCCTGCTTAACGGTCTGATTTTCTTGAGGTTTCACCACGTCTTATTCCACCTCTCGTCCTCATTCCTCTTTCCCGCCTTCCCGCACCTGGGTTAGAGGCTTCCATGTATAGATGTGTAAGAAACGTCATTTTCAGGTAAAATACACAACTGTACCCGGTAGCCCCCCTGGGTTAGGGAGTGTGGACTCCCGGCCAGAACATAGGAGTCTAATCGAACCCAATTCTCCTCACATTGCTACTCGTGATCACTGTAGGGTCTCCTTCTATGCATAAAGCGTGGCTCTCGAAGAAGGTTATAGGGCTGGAACTTGGTGACCCCTTGAACGGGGAGACGAGGTTTACCTACCCTTCCGTCGTAAGCTACCATGGAGCGCTCCCCTATATTTTCTAGCTATTGATAGCAACTTACACACTCTCGACGCTTACGACGCAGAGAAGTTCGTTACCGTCTAGCTGAAGGAGTTGTACAGCTTAAAGTGTGGAACTCAGTTGAAGAGGAGTAGGGTACACTCCTTCGCTTCCAGCCACGGTAGGGAAGGGAAAGGAGTTGGTGAGGAAGTACTATCACCGCGAAAAGAACCGCATACAGGATTACGTTTACAAGCTCGTTAACTAACTCCTAGACATGTATCCCGTGACGATATTTACCGTTGAGAAGTTGAGCAAGCAAAAACGTTCGAAGACGCCGACGATGAGCTACCTAAGGAATACCTAGGAACGTTTGAAGGGCTATCCACAAAATTCTCAAGTACAAAGCACCACCTTAAGGGCACCACCTTAAGGTTCCCTTGAAAAGGAGGTTAACCCGTACCTCACGTCTAAGTCCTGCCCCAGATGTGGACGGGTTTCCCGAAAGGTCGGCGGGACTTTCAGGTGTGGGAGGTGTGGGTTCACACTAGATAGGCAGTTGAACGCGTCTCTTAATATCTACCTCAAGATGTGCGGGTTTCCCCACGTCCGTGAAATACCGCGGGTGTGGGTCGGGGTTACCCCGCTAAAGGGGCGGAGGGGTGTGAACGGGTTATCCCGGGACTCCGGTGAAGCCCAAGGGTTGAGGATTGATATTAAATATTATGAAATCCTATGAAGCCCAAACCCCAGGCTTACCTGGTTTGGCTCTGGTAACCTCGTAGTCACTAGGACCACCGCGAAGGAGAGGACCGCGAGGCCCACCACGGTAGGGATCATCCAGGCCCTGGATATTATCAATGGAAAAAGGAAAGTCATGGACATCGCACCGAGTCTGTCGGCCATCACCGTGGATCCCTGAGTGAAGGCCCTAATCTTTCCACGGAATCGATGCTAACCCTCCAGAAACCCTCCGGTACTCCAGAACTCAGTTGACTGAATGCCGTGCGCCGTTAAGGCAGCAGGAACAGGATGACTTCCGTCTTTCTCAGAAGTAGGGCAAAGAACAGTATGAGGGTAACAATCTAGGCGGAGCCCAAAGCCAGTAACACCCTTCTTCCCAACTCGTCGTTGAGAGCAGCTCTCACCAAGTTCCACGGCCGAGCGAAGAGATCGAGAACGAGGATTTCGAAAATCAAACCGATTATCCCTAGCTCCTCGGTTATCACAATACCAAAACATTCCCAGATTGTGCGTCCACATCCAAGAGATACCAGGTGAGGGAGGACGGAACCAGTGTGGATAACATGGAAGAGGACGGCAACCCTCAATGGGGATGTTGGGAAGCAGGATTGGACGAGGTCCCTCAATGTTACTTGATTGGTTTCGTCAGTGTCTCCCCACCGAGGGAGAATGGAAGTTCCCTAGTATAATCGGGATATCTGTAGTGTTGGAGGATTTTGAACAAATACCGTTGCCTAGTTGACGAGTTTTCATCAATTCTCCTCATTTAACTGAAAATTTTTTCATCCCATGGGTAAGAGTAGTCCACTCCTCGTTCCTTCATATAGACGGAGCTAGGGACCTCCTGGTCGCTAGCTCTCCAGCTTTCCCTTCAGACATTGAAAGAGCTCGTCCACTATCTTATTTGCAACCCCCTCCATCATTCTGGACCCGACAGAAGCCAGTACCCCTCCAACCTTCACGTCGGCCGCCCACTTGAGCTCCAGTGGAGTTCCGTCGTTCAGCTCTACGCGAGCCGTCAGGTCCGCGTTGCTTGACATCCCTGTTCCCCTAGCATTTATGGTCACCGACTTTCCCTCGATCACCTCCGAGTACTTCATGGTCGCCTTGAAGTCGCCCTTGATCGGTCCGACTCCCAGTCTCAAAGAGATCTTGTATCCGTCTCCCTCCTTATTAATGGAGTTCAGTCCTGGAAAACAGGAGGCCACCTTCTCGGGGAAGTTAGGAACTCCCACACCTTCTCTTTCGGGGAGTTGACCTTGAAACTACCTTGGAACTGCATAGTGCCCACTTCCGTCCAAAGTTAATAAGAAATGTGGGATCATGAACTCCTCTTAGATGGGGGTAAGGTGATTATAAGGACGAAAGACATTAGGAGCGCCAATAGGGCCACAGGAACTCTGTAAAACTTGTAAGAGAACCAATGGTACAGCCTCAGGCCAAGCTGATATAGAATGGTGTTGGGTACGCGGTAGTTATCGAAGCTGAGGTTCTGGGACAACCTGAAGTTATTTCCCCCTCCCGAGTAAGTTAAGGTTACTGGAAGAGTGTAATTTGCCACACCTCCGGAAACTATGAAGACCTCTTGTATGTATGAGCCTGGCTGAAGGGTTCCCAAGTTCACCGATACTGGGAAAACGTAGAGTTCGTTGAGTGGATAGAGAGTGACGTAGACGTCCTGTGCACTTCCGTTGCCCACGTTGGTGACAGTGAGGACAAGGTCTCCAGTTACTCTACCCTGCTGCTCCACCAGGTCAGTGAAGTTGTAAGCTATAGTTAGACGAGGTATAAAGATGGGTGACACTACAGCAGGCGATCTTTCGATGCTCTCGTTGAGGTTCTCCGTATAGGTGACGTTAAAAACGTCGTAGCTTATGTTCATTGAAAGTCTGATTCTACCCGTTAAAGGATCGAGGGATACGTTCCACTCCACTGGTTTGTTGGAGGAGACCTGATTCAATTCGATATCCTGGGTGGACAGTTTAGACGTTCCATTGGTAGCAGCCAGTTCTATCGAAACGTTCTTAACGGAGACGTTCAAGGAATCAATTATGGTGACGTTTACAGTGGTGGCAGAGGTTTGTACGCTCCCTGGTTCTACGATAACGGCGGGATCCGAGGAAGGTGTAGTTATTGGAATGGAGAGGTCTGCCAGAGTCAAGTTCTCTACACCCAATGGTGAAGTGTACACTTCTCTTATTGATAGTAGTACGTGAGAGCCTAGCACGAGGGTCGGAACAGCCGAAAGGTTCAGAGTCTCATTTAGGTCCAGGACGTCTCCACTCTCCCATTGTCCTACGTAGACAGTGAAAGGATATACTTTTCCAACCGAACTCGAGAACAACAAATATGTTTGATTAGTCGTGAAGGGTAAGACGTTAGTGAGCGTTAGGTCCAGCACGTTTACAGTAGAGTAAACTGCGTAGTTGGGGGAGGTGAGGACGTTTAGGCCGTTGAGGAAGTCCAGCAGTTGTGGGGTAATTCCCAGGTCGAAAGGTGCAGAGTAATTAGCGAAGAGACCATAGGGGGTATCGTAACTTAGAGCCAGTACCGAGTCTAACGAGGTGAGCTGAGGAGGTACGAATACTTCCACCCGAGCTTCATATGTCTGTCCAGGCCGCAGGAATTGGAGAACTAGCGGAGAGAGTTCATACCTCTCCACATTAAGCGTTATATCTGAAACGTTTGAGCTTCCGACGTTACTTACCTCCACAGTCAGGTTATGAAATCCTGGATCCACAACGTCGTTCAGAACTTTGGCCTTCACCTCTGGGAAACCGTAGAATGGCAGTGTCACTACAGTACGATTGTAGAAGGTCCCGTTCTCGGCGGTTAGCCAGGACAAGCTCACTGGGAATGAGAGGGGCCCTTTGACGTTGTCTGTTAATACAACTGAGAAGTTGAACTTCAGGACACCGTTCCCAGAACTAACAGGGAAGACAGTGTAAACCACATTTCCACCACTCACGTTTGATACACCCTGAGGTAGTAGAATCTGGACTTCAACGGCAAAACTGTCAACACTCTCGGCGTAAACGAGGGAAAATTGAATCTGAGTAGTTCCTGTCTCCCTCGGAACCGATGCCCAAGAGATAGAAGGACTAAAGGATATAAATGTCCTACTAACGTAACTGTTAGATAGTCCTCCGGAGACTGCTAGTACTAAGGCTAACAGAAGTATAATTCTAACGACCTTAATTTTTAACACAATGTCAGCCCCACTCTTCCATATTTAAGTAATTGGATACTAATGATGGGGGATTTCTATACAGGAATTAAAAGATCCTACGTCTGAAATAGCATGTTTTTCTACTCAATAACTATTCCCGACAAATGGATCCCATAAACGGGACGTATTCGGTTCTCTATATCAGCTCGATCTTTAGTTCACATAAGAGGGTTCTAAGCTGAGTGTAAAATTCAGTGCTTCTGTACTTTCTGACGCTCTCTTTTGCCATTGAAGTACCTCCCAAGGAGTTCCCGTCATTTTTTCGAGTTGACGTCCCTGCCTGGCAGTTGGATATACCTCCGAATGTTCCTACTGGTGGGTTAGGACCCGTTGACAATAGGGAATCCGTCGACTTTCTTCGGATATCTCGACAGACGCACTTATGCTCTCCCTCTATATTCACGGAAGGCGAATATCAGATGAAGGTACTCCCTCAGAGAGGTTTGACCTCCCCAGCCTCCACGTCTATCACCTCCATCGACGAGTCATCGCAATCGCTAGTTCATTCCGGTCCAATTGATCTTTTTTACTCTTTAATCTTCCAACATTCGGTTGTTAATACAGCTACCCCTCTTATATGTTGAAGTTGCGGTGCCTCAAACATTTTGATTATCCTGTATAGAAAAAGTGAACAAGAAAATCATAGCTCCTTATATGGTCTCTCATTCATGCTAACCGGTGGAAGGAGACGTTCTAGGGAACGACGCGCTTAAAGCCGTGGCGAGCAAGTATTTGCGCCGATGCAAGGAATGTGGAGCAATAAACTTCAAAGAGGCGAAATTCTGTAGCTCTTGCGGAGCACCACTCCTCAGAGCGAAGAAGCCCGCTAAGGAGCTGCTCCTACTGAGATATTTTGTAGGATTGATTAAGAACATTGAAGAATATCCCAAGATACATGATGGGAGAAGGGAAGTCGTAATGTATGGAATACCTGTGGACTACGTCCTTCGAACTGAGAGGGGGACTTACGCTTACTTCGTCGCAGTAGAGCCAGAGGATCTTGAAGATGTCGTAAGCAGAGCGAGTACTCTTAGTTACCATGATCAAAAGATCGACATCGTTTTAATTTTGGGTTTCAAAATAGAAGAGCGACTTAGGGAAAAATTAACTTACGAGCTTAAGAGAGTACGAATAATGGGACTCCTCCCTGAGGAGTCAGAAAAGTTGAAGCCACAGGCAGGGAGACCTATTGGAAAAACGACAATTAGAAAAGTCAGGTTAGGTGACGCGTTCTTAATTTCAATTGGATCCCTCTTACTCGCCGCCTCGTTCACCTTTGGGGGTACAGTTGTTGACTACTCCTCTTTCGTGTTAGGCTCTATTATTCTATTGGCGGATGGTCTCATTTTGAGGTCTAGACTCAACTCTCCACAAGAGTGAGAATTGAACCTAATTCCTTGGACAAGACTTCTGTGAACTACTCCCACGGACGGGTCTTTCACTTCACGGCCCTACCTTGCCCAATAGGTAGGGAACTACATGCGCTCTGAGGACAGTCCCAATTCTGATACGGAACCCATTGGTGCCCATGGAGGGCCGTCGGCCACAATGGAGGCGCACCTTGCTGACCCTCGCCTGGACATCTCTGCCACTCACCCTGTCTACGACCTTCACGGTGGACTCCCTGAGGGGAAATTTAAATGAGGAACCACCTCACTACGGTCATCCGTTCCCTCAACATTATTGAAAAATATTATAGATAGATTCAACTCCGCCGAAAATCCTGATTAGAATTCTGTTCTTCAGATGATAGGTAACACACTTTCTACAACTTATAGGGAAAGTTGTAGAAGACTTATGTAACTCAACTTACGCGGGCATCACAAATCACTGAGTCCCTCAATGCAAATTAAGGTTGAAAATTTTTGTACTCTTTTCAGAAAGGCGAAGTAGAAAAAGCCATACCGCCTTCATTAAATTTCTATTGAAGTATTTAAACTGTGGTGGTAGTGGCACGCTAATGATATTTGAGATACTGGAACTGTTTTACATGATAGAAAACAACGTGTTTGTGTATTGGCCGATCCATTTCCTCTTCTTCCTAGTCGCGGCCACCATAATAAGGGGGGCCTTAAGCAGGAGATATAAGCCATACTCGACTGGTTTAGATAGAAAGAACGTTAAAGTCACAGTTCTCATTCCCGAGTTCAACGAGGAAATAGAGATCTTCGAGCGATGCATAAAGAGTGCAGTCGCTAATCGACCCGACGAAATTATAGTTATATATGATGATGGAAGGAAAGAAATAGAACAGATAGCGAGGAAGTATGGAGCTAAGACTGTTAATACACTCGTGTTCAGTTCGACCGAGAAGCTCGGAAAGAGGGCTTCACTTGCCCTAGGTTGGTTGATGGCTAAGGGTGACATAGTTGTCCAACTGGATAGCGATACGGTAATGAAGCCACACACAATCGAGGAACTAGTAAAGCCGTTCTCAGATCCCAAGGTAGTAGGGGTTCAGGGACATCCGCAGCTCTTTAGGACTGGTGAGCGTATTCCTTATCTCTTCGGCCAAATAATAGAGCTGTCTAGAGACGTGGTTTCTCGGTTCTTGAATGGAGAAATGATCGTTATTGATGGCAAGATAGCGGCTTATAGGAGGGAATTCTTAGTGAAGCATGCGAACGACTTTCTGACGGAAGCGTGGGACGGAAGGAAGATTGCCCTTGCTGACGACAGAGCACTGACCTTCTTAGCTAACATCGAGGGTCATAGGACCGTCTATCAATCAACGGCCGAGGCCATGTCTGCGGCCCAACCCACTCTAGTCAAGTTCATTTACCAACAGCTCAGATGGGCCAGGAGCGGTTACTTATACCTCATCAAGGACTTGAAATCCGGCCTCTTCTTTAGGTCGACAAGGAAATACAGGTTCCAAATGTTGATGTATCTGCTAGCTCCTATTTCGTTCACAGCGGCATGGATGCAGACGGTCATAGCTAACGTCCATGTGGTTGGAGAAGTGGGATCCTTCCTAGAGGCGGCCCTCACATACAACCTGCCAGTAACCGCCGTTTCTGTGGTGGTATTCGTTTTCGGTATTGTTCTTACTACTCAGTTTAGCCTTAGAGGAATGGGAGTGAGCACGAGATCCCTACACATCAACCTTCTGGAGTACATAGCGATGGGTCTACTGGGTTTGTTCGTGATTTATCCGTTGTTCATTTACTCTATGCTGACTTACAAGAACGTGACGCAGTGGTTGACGAGATGAAAATGTAGTGGAGGGTTATCAAACTACTTTTCTTACACTATCCTTAGCCTAATGAAGATCAGTTTCAATGCATCTACACTAACTAGGAGGGGAAGTCTCTTCTTCTAGATATTTGTACACAGATAACACGTCTTAATTTCCCTTCAGTTTTTATAAAAAACCTCGTTGCTGTCCATAGCCAGTTAAATTTCTTAGGTAGAAAGGAGCGCATGGCACCCGGTGTGAATGGGAAGAGAGATAAATATGAAATAGTTTACGACATTTTACAGGTTTGTAAGGGTGGTGCGAAGAAAACCAAGCTCATGTACGGGGCGAACCTCAGTTTCGAGCTCCAGAAGCGATATACGGAACTCTTGATCAAGAAGGGGTTGCTAATGAAGCAAGACGAAATGTACTACATAACGAAGAAGGGAAGTGATATACTGCAGGTACTTCAGAGGTACAAGGAGAAGAAAAAGGACTTCGAGGATGCCCTAACTAAACTAAAGAACTTCGAAATCTAGTTCCCCTATTTCAGCTGAGACCCCGTCTGCTTTACCTCTACCACCCACCTGTGCACCTTTAACTCTTGCCGATTCACGATTTCCTGAAAAGACCTTCACGAACTCAGTAGGCGATCCTAACTTGGCTTACCTTATGCTCCTCGGCTACGACCTCACCTATGTGCATCCGCCCTTATCCTCCCTGAGCCCTAAAAATTGGAGAAGGAACACTCACATCAACTCCTTCGAAGTCTAGATACTAGGGAATTCAATACAAATTTATTAACATCGAAGATTTATCAACATCGAAGAGTCTCTCTTTTACTAACGGGGAATGTTCGACGTGGGTCGAACTTTCATTGAGGTTTCATGATTTTGTATTCAACCTCTCGTCCTCACACCCCCTTATTTCCCTCCCCTTGCCGTCTACGGTATTGACTCCCTTCGAGAACATTGGGAGTTTCATTGGGTGCCTTCCTGCACCTCACACTGCTCATAGACTTTATTGTGATACTCTCTTATTAAGTGTTAATATGAAAATTTAAAAATTTATAATAATTAATAATAGAACATCTAAATTACATTTCACTCAAAATATCTTCAACAGGGTGTGACAAGTACGGAGACCCAAAATATGCAATATACGTTCCCAAAAGTGTTCACGAAAAAGTTAAGGGAATGTTAGACAGAGAGGTGATCGCGATTCCTGTCTTACCAGATGAGGAGTAAACTAATAGCGTCTGGTGAAGCACTCGACAACTTCCGATTCGTTACGATAAACGGTAAGGTAATTTTTAACTTAACGGGGGTTGAGGGGACGGAAGTCCCCTTCCGTGGGGACGGACAGCCCCCTTATGTAAACCTCTTTACGGTTGTCAAAATACTATTTCTACGACCTCTACTGTGAGAGCTGGGTCGCACCCTAGGGGCTGGGGGAACTCACGCCCGTGGAGAGGAAACCCTCCGCGATCCCCCTTCCGTACTTTTCACAGAAAGGTTCCACTGAACCTCCGCTACGTAAGGAGATCGAGGTTCCTCCGGGAAGCAGGAAATCCCCACCGGGAGATGCCCCGTCCGTGAGGGAGGGGTAGTTTACTTATCGGAAACTACTAGAAGTGGCATTTTGATCTGTCCAAGTGTGGTTAAACTCATAGTCTAAAATTAATCTTATATTGTATGATAAATTAGTTCTTCTCTCACTGAGGAACAGAGAGTCTATGAAGGAAGGACAAATACGTAAATCCACGGTCTGATTGGTTTCCGACACCCGATCCTCTAGTTTTTCTCTAGAATCACACATAACTATACACATTCAAAAACTCCCCAAAGACGTTACGATATTCGAGTAGGTAAACCGTATTCACCTCGCTATTAATCTCCTCCACGTTATGGCCAGGACGTAAGGCACAGCCTCAATGCACATGAGGAGCCCTCTAGTTGACACCAAGGAGCCCTCCAGCACTCCGGTGAAAATCGTGAATAGAATTAAAATGAAGACTACCCTAAGCTCCTCCCTCGAAATCCTGTCCAGTCGGAGGGCTTCCACGATCTCGCTCTCCGCAACACCGAGAAGTACCATAGTCATCACTCCCGCAAGGACCCCCGCAAACACCATCAAGCCGAAAATCGAGAACACTTCAAATAACTTGTACACCTCCCCTCGACCTCTCCCTGAAACTGTTGTAGAAGTTGAGCATGGCCTGCGTTATGGTGGGTCTAATTGACTTCATGGCCTCGACTAAGTCTCCTTCCTCTACCTTGGGTCTCGAGCCGGAGGAGAGGGCTCTCCTTATGGCGAGCAAGGCCGCCCTATCGACCACACCCTTAACGTCAGCCACTGAGAAGAACTCCGTCTGTCTCGCCAGCTTTCCCACGTCTACTTCTCCATGAGGGTGTCTGTCTAGGAAGGTCTTGAAGAGGGCCACCCTCGTGTTGAAGTCCGGTGGAGGGACGTAAACTAGTCTCTCGAACCTTCCCGGCCTCAACAAAGCCGGGTCAACTATGTCCGGCCTGTTAGTCGCGGCGAGCACGACCACCCTCTCCCTGCGTCTCGACACGCCGTCCATCTCAGTAAGGAGTTGGCTCACTAGTCTGTCAGACACTCTGTTTGGGTCGTAGCCCCGTGTCACCGTGATCGCGTCTATCTCGTCGAAGAATATGACAGTTGGCGAAGCTTGCCTGGCCCTCTTGAACACTTCCCTGAGGGCCTTCTCGGTCTCCCCAACGTACATGTTCATGAGCTCTGGGCCGTTTATGGCAATGAAGTTAGCCCCACCTTCGTGGGCTACTGCCCTCGCTAGCATGGTCTTTCCAGTGCCAGGCGGACCGTAGAGGAGGACGCCAGTTGGAGGTTCCACTCCCGCTTCTCTGAACGTCTCTGGGTACTTGAGGGGCCACTCCACCACCTCTCTGAGTTCCTGCTTCACCTCGTCCAGTCCAACTATGTCGTCCCACCTAGTAGACGGAACCTCGACCCTGAACTCCCTCAGGGCCGATGGTTCAATTCCCTTCATGGCATCCAGGAAATCCTCGGAAGTCACCCTAAGCTTCTCTACTTCAGGCTGCCTCTCTAGGGCCCTCATCGTCGCCTCTCTAACCAAGGCTTCTAAGTCCGCTCCCACGAACCCATTCGTCATGTCAGCTATTTTCTCGACGTCGACGTCCTCAGATAGGGGTATCCTTCTGGTGTGTATCTTAAGTATTTCCAATCTAGCGTCCCTATCTGGGACGGGGACCTCGATTTCCCTGTCGAACCTCCCAGGCCTCCTGAGGGCTGGATCGACCGCGTTGGGCCTGTTGGTTGCCCCTATCACCAACACACCTCCCCCAGACGACACTCCGTCCATGAGAGTGAGGAGTTGGGCCACTATTCTCCTGTCCGCTTCAGTAGTTGTCACGTCCCTGTTAGGTGCTATGGCGTCTATCTCGTCGATGAATACGACTGAGGGGGCGCTCTTCTCTGCCTGTTCGAATATTTCCCTCAACCGCTTTTCGCTCTCCCCGTAGTACTTCGACCCTATCTCGGGCCCACTTATGTAGTAGAAGTTGGCCATTAGCGAATTCGCTACCGCCTTCGCTATGAGAGTCTTGCCAGTTCCTGGGGGGCCGTAGAGAAGCACTCCCTTGGGAGGCCTTAGTCCGAGCAGCCTAAGGACTTCCGGCCTGACCAAGGCCAGTTCGATGATCTTCCTCATGGTAGAGATCTGCTTTCCCAGTCCACCGACATCGTTGAAGGTCACTGGAGGAACTCCCTTTTGAGTCAGCCTTATCACGTCCGAGGAGACGATCAGTTGAGTTTCCCCAGTGATCACCCCCACCTCAACCTGTGGAGTGAGGGAGACAGCGACTAACTCTCCGTCCTTGACGTAAAGAGGGCAGCCTCTCATGACAGCACGCCCTCTGAGCTCGAGACTGAGCTTCCTCTCGTCAACTTTCCTTTGAGACGAGGGAGAAACTGTCAGTGACTTCAGGGGCTCTGGACTCACCCTCCTAATTGCAATTCTCTCACCCTCTCGCACGCCGATCCACCGCAGTTGCTCCGGATTTATGACAACCCCATCCTTCTCGTCCCTATTTTCCATCACAGTGAGCGGAACCATCCTCACACCAATTATGGCAACTACGTCCCCAGGGGAGATCCTTGCGCTCCTCATTAAGGAGCCCGATACGAGAACTACGTCGCTCCTAACCTTAGAGGAACTCCACACCCTAGCTAGGACGAAGTTGCCAGACACGAGGAGATCTCTCAGTTGTTGGAAATAGGCTTTACCTTAGAGTATTTTAACTAAATGCATGTTAGGACTAGACGACCAGGCGTTTGAGTAGGAAGGCCAACAATACAGTCTTACTCAAGAATACGCCCGTTCCGCCTGTTTCTAAAGCGGGTGACCACCCCCTTAAGGAGGAGGGGAGGTTGACAGTTAGGGGTCTCATTGACGTCCTGAGGATAAGTGATGCATCTACCCTTTTAGGATGGAGGTCCTACCGTTCTCCTAAGGTGGCCCGTCCTAGAGGAGGTTCTACGTACCCGTTCCTAGAAGCGGAGTTGCCGACAGTTCACTTCTCCACCTTCACTAACTCCGTTTCCTAGGTTCAGGTGTTAAAAACGGTTATTAGAATCGAGTACGCAAGTTAGGGTATCCAGTCAGAGCAGGAAGCATATGGATAGCTTTCAGATGTGGACTACCCTTATAACCTCGTTCTTAGAAGAAAGAGAGGGACGAGTTACGCCTACTGAAGATATTAGGACCGCAGTGTACCTCGTTCAATTGGTGTTCCTGTTCTTCTTCGTGTTCCTGTTCGATTTATTAGTAGTAAAGAACGGGCCTATGTTTTACGGCGTCCTAGTAGCTGATGTAGGCCTTGTGGCCCTACTACTCTACTTCCTCTTGAGGAGAATATCAGGCTACTTCAACTTCTAAAGCTAGACGGTCACTTACCTCCAGAGACCGTAGATCGACTTGAAAGGGCCAAAGAGGTAGGTATCATTTGTTTCATCTACCGCGGAACCATATTTCTTTCAAAATAGAGAAATTGTTGTCCGCTTGCACAAATAGTAGAAAAAGGAATAGATAAACATGCCTAGAAGAAACAGAAACAAGCTTGAAATAATGATGGACATAATGGAGGCTTGTAGAGAGGGTAGTAGAAAGACGAGAATAATGTACACTGCCAACCTCAGCTACGAACTGACTAAGAAGTACATTTCCGAAATGGAGAAGATGGGACTCATAATAAAAAGGGAGGAAGATGGCGAGATGTTCTTCCTCACGGAGAGGGGAAGGAACCTGTTAGACAAATTACGGAAATACCGCTCATTGAGAGAAGAGTACATGAGACTAAACGACGATCTAAGGAGGAACTTGAATAAGAGTTAATTTTTTTGTTGCAACTTCCTTTTAACCTTCTTGGAGGAGCCGATTTCGTCGTAAATTTCCATCTCTATTTGGCGATACGCCTTCCTAACTAGCTCGTACTCGTTTATTTTATTTAACATTTCGAGGCCTATGTCGGTGGTGTAGTATTTGCCCTGAAACTCGTTCAGTGCCTTAAGTTCAACTAACCTTCTCACCCACCGCCTAGTGAGCCTGAAGTTGAGGTTGGTCTCCCTCATTATTCTGGTCTTACTCTTTCCTTCCTTACAGGTAGATAGAATCGCCTTCACTATTTCCAACCTAGTTCTTCTCCTATACTTCATAAGAGCCATATAGCATAGTCCCAAAAATATGTAATTACGAATGTTCTATATACGTCAGGTAAATAAATATTAAAGGGAGAGCCAATTTATCTAGATTACTAGATTTTGACTTTCAATAATAAATATTACAAGAAAAATTCAATTATCAGATCTCACATTCTTAGCTTAGTTTTGTTGGGTTGACTTCCTCTTGGCCCGTCAGGGCTAGAGCTCCCCTACCGATTTTGGATCGTACCTCATCATTTGGTGAGAAATGGAGAAGGTCAGAGATCATCATTTAACCTCCCAACTCCTACCACATCACAGCTAGCGTCGTGAAAGTAACTGCACTCGAACCAAAGCTACCCGCTTCAACAGTTTTTCACTAAGCTCGTGATATAAGAATAAGCATTTCGGATTGCGAGTGAGGAAATTGAGGGCGGGGAAGGCCTCCAGTGGATACGGCCTCCTTATACGAGCTTTAACTTTACGGGGATTAAGGGGGCGGAAGTCCCCTTCCGTGATGGTGGACAGCCCCCTCGTAGAAACGTTTTGTGATAAAAACCCCAGTGTTTCCCAGATCTAACTGAAAGAGCTGGGTCGCACCCTAGGGGCTGGGGGAACTCACGCCTGTCGATAGGAAACCCTCCGTGACCTCCCTCCCGTACTGTTCACAGGACGGTTCCACCGAACCTCCGCTACGGAAGGGGATCGAGGTTTCTCTGAGAAACAGGAAATCCCCATCGCGAGGTGGACACGCTCCCTCCGTGAGGGAGGGGTAGTTCACATACTGTATTTCGGAACGTCAATCGTTGACACCAACGATGCTCCTCCCTAGTTCGACTGAGATATAGAAACCAGCTACACACCCCAATTTCTCCCATAAGGGGGTAGACATCGTGAACGAAGGTCTTTCCATGCGAAGTGGATCTCCAACCTACTCCACTCCCCGCCGAGGGGTGTAAACCTTAATCGACGAGAACTACAAGCCCTTGAAGGGAACCCCTCCCAGGGTGGAGAGGAAGGCAGATAACTCCGGCAACAAACCTTGTTTCTTTGCTTACGATAAAGAGCTGGAGCCTCACTTACATGACAAAGAAAAGCTAAGTGAAGTTCACCATTACTAGTTAGATTGTAGATTCACTACCTCAACCACGTAACCTCCAGAGAAGACCACCTTAAACTGAGTCGCGTTTGGATTGTAGACAAAGACATAGTACTGAGAAGGCATGAGCCACTGAGAGTCGCCGTTATAGATGACGTCGATCGGAACAGAGTAAATGTTAGTTACCTTTAGGTAGGTTGAGTTACTCACATTAAACAGTTCAAACATATTTGGGCCCAAGCTTGCTTGAACTTGGGCTGTGGTGGAGAATGTCAAGAAGGGAAGGAGGGAGAACACGACTGCGAGTGAAACCAATCCGATCAAGGTCAATGCTATGATGAACTTCACAAGTTAGACCTAGATGTGGGACTTGATAAGTGAGCCTCTAACATCGCTCTATTTTTTCTTACTCTAAGTTCGTCGGAACTAAAGAAAAACAAGGCTTCCACACAGAAAACCGTCGTTCTAGATTCTGTGCTATTTTGTGAGGCGTAGTTACGACCCACCGGAACCGATAGGCTGTAGGCTTACGTAGGAGGGTTCGGAGGGGATCGCCATTTGTGGTAAGGATGGACAGCCGCTTACAATTCAAATACTAATTTGCTAGAGACTATACCCAACGACAGTCACCGACTGAACGGTCTCCGTGAGGTCCTAGTCGAAGTGAAGTTTCGGGAAGTTCGTCTTCGCTTCAATCTACGTACTAGATTCTCCAAAGTCCCTTGAATGGGAACTGGACTCTATGCCCGTGGATCTTAACCCTCTACCGTCCACGCGAAGGGGCGTCCTCGCCTCGAAGGTCTCCTGCTTCCGGGAGCGACCTCTATACTCCTTAACCATAGCGGAGGTTTAGACGGACAGTTGCGTGACTCCCCGTATGAAATAAGGAGATATGGAAGGTAGTTGTCCACAGACGTAAGTACCCACGGTCTCGACGGTATGACCGGCTTTCACGGCCGAGGTCCAAATTGCCGTAGTCTTTTATCTATGAAAGAAATTTCTGTCGGAGCCGTCCATCCCCACTACGGTCTTTCACCTCCTCAACCCCGTAGAGTCAAAGTCGGTCAAAATCTAATGACTGCTACAGTTAATTATATATGTTACTAGGGCTAGTTCGTGTCCGTGGAAGTAAAGGTAACTAGGAACTATCAGATAACGATACCTTACGAGGTTAGGCAAAAGTTGAGTATAAAAATGGGGGACAAGCTTATCGTGAAAGTGGAAGGCGATAAGATAATAATACAGAAGAAGAGGGGCGATATATCTTCTCTTAACCTCACTTTGGGGAGGAAGATAACTGACGAGGAGATCAATGATGTAATAAACGTGGCTGGTAGGGAAATTGCTAGAGGCGGTAGTTGATACTAATTTTGTAATAGCCGTTATGTTTAAAGATCACGAGTATCACGAGAGAGCGTTAATAGAATGGAGTAAACTCGAGAAGGCCTATTTACCGTTAATTTCCATTACAGAACTTGCCTATTTTATTATTAATAATAAGCTAAATTTTGAGTTAATAGATGAAGTCATCAACGATCCCAAAATCGAGATAGTACCTGAGACTATAGATGACGTTTACTGTGCCTCAAGTAATAATGGGGAGATAAAGGGTTATGATGACTTTAACGACTTTTTGATCTTATCAGTTTCGGTCAAGTTAAATTTACCTTTGCTTACATTTGACAAGAAGTTGAAAGCTAAAAGTGATAGAAGTCGAGTCTAGCCCTTGTAGAAGAGCCTCCTCTAGTCATGTATAATCATACGAAGTAGGAAGTAGCTGTTATGGTACCTTTAAGTAGCTTAAACATTTTCATCAGCTCACCTGCGCCTATTAAACAGTTTCAATGAACTTCTGGAGCTCTCTCACGTTCCTCAGGTTCAGGTAGAGGATAAGGTCCCCTGACCGTGTTGACGGCCACGTAGAAGAGGATCAGGTAGTCCTATGACCTGTTCCTCAGACCTAGAGATGAGTCCTGGTATCCTAGGACCTCAGGTTTGCCGTGAGACTTATCTCCTGAAATGAACTTCGGCCTTTCGCGACCTCTTCCTAGTCGAGGCTGATGTCTGTGGAGTATAGGTACTTACGTTGAGGTTTTCCATCGCTTAACCCCCATTTTCGTAAACCGGCTAGCCTCGGCTAGTTCGAGGCTTTACTGAGGTGTATTTGAGACCTCGCCGTTGCTCCCATCTGCAGTTATTTTCCACCTCCTGTCTAATAACTTCATGCGTTACGTCGGTAGACCTATCAGGAGGAAGGAGGATCCTAAGCTCATAACCGGAAGAGGAAGGTATATCGACGATATTGAATTCCCGGGGACTCTCCACCTCGTCGTAGTTAGGAGCACGGTAGCCCACGCGCTTTTGAAGAGCGTCGACTACTCAGACGCTCTTAAAGTGCAAGGGGTTGTAGGAGTGCTCACTGGGGTCAAATTCAAGGTGGACAACAGGCCCGAAGACTTTCCCATGGCTTCAAAGGAGATACTTTACGTCGGACAGCCAGTCGCTGCAGTCGTTGCTACAGACAGGTACGCTGCGGTGGACGCCGCCGAGAAAGTACAGTTCGATTACGATGAACTCCCTGCCGTCGTAGATCCCGAGGAGGCCGCAACTGGGAGCAAAGAGGTTGTAGGCGGAAAGGGGCTGGCATACGAGAGGGAATACGCGTCCGGCGACGCGTTAAGGGCGATAGAGTCTTCTCCCCAGAAGGGGGAACTGAAAGTGAAAATAGGGAGAGTCTACGCTTCTCCCATGGAACCGAGGGGCCTTCTCTCAGTTTACGAGAGGGGTTCGCTCACTGTTTACGCTTCCACACAATCTCCTCACTTCATGAGGAGGTTCCTCGTCGAGACCTTCGGAGGCAGAGTGGAAGACGTTAGAGTGGTACAGGCCGACGTAGGTGGAGCTTTCGGAGCTAAACTGTTTCCTTATCCTGAGGACTACATAACGGTTGAGGCCAGCCTCAGGTTCAGGAGGCCAGTGAAGTGGGTGGCCACCAGGAGGGAGGACTTCGTCAGCACTTACCTCTCTAGGGATCAGATACACAAGCTACGGTTCGGCTTCGACGAGAGGGGCGTTCTCAGGGGGCTCACGGACGACGCCCTGATAAACTTGGGTGCGGCCTCCCACGGCTATTACCTAGGTGATATAGCTGCTACAATGCTCCCAGGGCCGTATAAGGTCAGGGACGTCAAAGTGAGAGTGCTAGGTGTCTACACAAATACCACTCCCTTGGACCAGTACAGAGGTGCTGGAAGGCCAGAGGCGACATTCGCTATAGAGAGAGTCATGGACTACATAGCGGAAGAGCTCAAGGAAGATCCTGTGGAGGTGAGGAAAAGGAATTTAGTTGTTGAGACCCCATATACTAACCCGTTCGGACTCACCTATGACTCAGGCAACTACTCTCACCTTCTCGAGAGAGCGGGTTTGATCTACAGGGAAATGGAGGAAAGGGCGAGGAAGTTGAAGCTCGAGGGTAGGAGGGTGGGGGCTGGGCTTTGTTTCTATTTAGAGCAGAACAACTTCGGACCTTGGGAGAGCGCATCCGTCAGGGTTAGGGGAGACGGAAAGGTGCAAGTTATCGTGGGCGCGGCCCCGCACGGACAGGGGGCTGGAACTGGAATAGCCCAGGTTGTGGCCGACGAGTTGGGCTTGGACTTGGACCGGGTAGAGGTTAGTTGGGGGGACACCTCCCTGATCGGGGAGGCCTTCGGTACGTACGGGAGTAGGAGCCTGACCTTGGCTGGAAACGCGGCCCTCCTAGCGGCTAGGAAGTTAAAGGACAAGGTGAGGGGACTTGCGGCTGAGCTGATGGGAACAGACGTTCAGGAACTGGTTTACAGGGACGGAGGCGTGGAGAATCCAAAGGACGGGAGGAGAATGTCCTTGGCAGAGGTAGCTAGGGCCACGGTGGCCTCTATGGGAGGAACATGGAACTTCAAGAGGGATCCTTCTCTGGAAGTGACAGAGTACTTCGGGCTCGACAACTACACTTTCCCCTACGGCGCCCACATTGCCCTAGTGGAGGTCGAGGAGGACGGCTCTGTATCCGTCCTTGACTACAGGGCTATCGACGATGTGGGACTAGTGGTGAATCCGCTGTTGGCGGAGGGCCAAGTGGTGGGGGGTGTAATGCAGGGCTTCGGCGAGGTGTTCACTGAGGAGATCAGGTACGATGGCAACGGGAACCCCATCATGACAGACTTCGGGTCCTACAGAATACCTCGAGCACACCAGGCCTTCAGGGTGAGGTGGGAGTACTTCGAAGAGGGGAAATCCAACGCACCACTCCCAAGCAAAGGTATAGGGGAGGGGGCGTCCATTGGTACTCTTGACGCGCTGGTGAGTGCGATAGAGAGGGCTGTGGGGAGGAGAGTGTGGGCATTACCTGTTGACCCATCGCTCTTAATGTGAGCGCTTAAAGGATCAATCCCCACAACTCCCCCCATGAACAGAGAGCTTGCCAAGCTCGCCGTCCTTAACCTGATCGCCTATACTTTCCTCGTCTATAACAACTCTACTCTGACTTTCTTCAATTCTCCTTACCTCTCTGCCGTGTTTTTCGGTAGTTCGTCCTACCTATCCTTGGCGGCCACCATAGGCTCGGCGGCGTTGGGGCTGGCGATGAGGCCGATCGGTGGTTGGACGTTGGGACCCTTAGGGGACAGGCTGGGTAGGAGAGCCCTCACTAGGATAGGCTCAGTAGGCTCAGTTGTACCCCTCCTAGTAGTGGCGATGTTACCTGGGTACAGGACGCTAGGACTCACCGCCTCGGTGACATTCCTCTCACTTTTAGGAGTCCAAGGGTTCTTCACTGGAGGGCTAACAGGAGGGATAAACGTCATCGGACTGGAGTCTCTAGAGGAACGCGACAGGGGTTGGTTCAGTGGTTCTGGCATGGCCGTTAGTGGGACGTCTTTCCTCGTCGCCACTGCCGTGTACTCCGTCTTGGTCGTTGCCTTGGGACAGAATCAGTATGCCCTATGGGGGTGGCGAATCATGTTTCTTACAAGCTCCTTAATGTTACTTTTCGGTTTCGTGTTACCCGAGTCGAAGAAGTTCGGGGGAAGCAAGGCGAGGAGAACTGTGTCGTATGTCGTGAGGACTTATAGGAGGAGGTTTGTCCTAGCTGCCTCGCTAACTGCTCTTTGGGGGTCTCTAGCCTTCACAGCTGAGGGGCTCCTCCCCACTTTTCTCTTGAAGGTAGACCATCTATCCTCCATTCAAGTGAGTGAAGCGTTGCTAGTTTACAGCATATTCACAGCGGCCTCAGGTTTCCTCGGTGGGGCCCTGAGTGAAGTTAAGGGAAGGAAGTTCGTCTCCGGGGTAGGGGCCCTGTTGGCCCTGGCTGGGGTCCCTCTCTATCTAGCCCTAGCAGGTGCACGTTCCCCGGACGAGGTGGTTGCTATAGTGGCTCCCCTGTCCTTCGTCCTAGTCTTCGGAGGAGGAGCGGTCATGGTGTTGGTGAACGAGAGCTTCCCAACCGAGGTGAGATCCACGGGAGTATCTATAAGTTGGAACTTGGGTTTCATGACTGCTGGAATCACGTCGCTGTTGCTAAGTTACATTGCTTCAATAGTGGGAAACCTAGCCCTAGTTGAGGCGGTGGGAACAGGAGGATTAGCGTTGACTACAATGTTGGTGACCTCATACTATGAGGAGACTCGTGGAGCTATGGATAGGACCTGAACTCGGTTAACCTCCATCCAAAGTGAACATCGATCTCGAGAGTGAATTCTCCCTTCTGAAAGACGATATCCTCACTCGACGATAATCTCAGTAGCAGGGAAGGAGTTAGGGCTCATAGGGTTTGACCCCAGTTCCTTCTCCATAAACACTATCCATCCTCTCTTTTACGTCACCTACTCACGGTACCAGTAACCTTATCCAAGGGGAACTTCCATGAAGCACGTCGACTGATGGGTTCCTTTGCTTCTCACACGCCCTGGCCAAAAGTAAAGAGTGAGGCCCCCTAAAAGGCGTCGGGGTCGGAGCTCGACTCCAGGCAATCTGGAGACCCTACGTGCTAGTTAGAGCTTTGCCAAATGCGCTCTCCACGACTAGGGACGGAGCCATCCACTCGATGTTTGCCAAGAGGAGGCGCACTTCTGTTCACTTATCTTTATAAAGCTGTTCACCTTCAAGGGTATCTTTTGCTCTCAACTTCACTAAAGATAAAACTGAACTGCCGAACTAAAAATAGAAGCTCCTTAACTGAAAAATATTTAAATTAATTCAATACTTATCCCTTTATCCGTACGTCTCGGTAAAGGATATGTGGAATACAGCAGACTGTCCTGGCATCGTTCCATATGTCTCTAAGGTCAGGTATACTGGGACTTCACCCTCACTTGGACTCAAGGTGAATGTGAAGGTATGAGGAATAGCCGTGCCATTGACTAAGAGTTGGATAGAAGTCGGTCCGCTGACTTCAGTCACAGTCATGGTTACGGTAACCGTCTGGTTTAAGTTATCGTCTACGAAGAAGGCAGGAGATATAGTCATCATTGCGTTAGTTTGTACTTTGTTTAGGTTTATTGTCAGATCACCACTAGCATTTAGATAGACGTAAGCAGATGCACTTGGTCCACTGCCGTACCCAAGGTAATGGTCGTTAGGTACTAAAGATAGTGGACCCGCCGGGTCCGCCGTTATCGTCACGCTCGCTAACCTCGTGTCCTGGTACGTGAAGAAGGGTGTGGTGGAGAAGACGAGCCCCAAAAGGAGGGCGCCCACCACTATCGCGTATATTGCTGCTCTCATGTTCTCTAGCGGCACTTACGCCCCCACACATTTAAATAATTCTCATTATCCTGTAGATAATAGAGATAATTCGCTGACAAGTTATAGAACGGGTTCATTGGGAGCAGAGTGATTAAGTCTATTACCAATATAGATTAGACGGAGAAGCGATAGTTGTTAGTTATTAGGAAACTTCACTACATTGCCCTTTGGGATTACCCCCTGGCTGAGATGATGTACTCCGTGTAGGGTCGAGTAGAAGGACTTTACAAAATTGTGGGTGGAGAGAAGCCTCCAGCGGGGAGGGAAACCCTCCTCCTTTAAATATTGTTTTTCTTAAATTTTCTCAGTGATACTGACGACCTTCTTCTCCCAGCACAATCGAGAGTTCAATGCAACTGTGGGAGGGGAAAGTGGCATCTTCCTTACTCTTTTGAGGATCTAGGGCTCAACTTCCAAAGTCCCTTCTGTTGAGGGTCTGGCGTCCCCACAGCCCACCGGAGTAGAGATGTGATCCCGAACCGAAGGTGGGAACTACGAACCCTAAGAAGGGAGCCCTGGACGGCGAGGAGGAAGTCGGTAAGAATCACGCTATGAAAGGTAGGCTAGGGAGGAGTTATAGGTTTTCCTTATTACAAATCTCCAGAGCGATTTCCAGAGATCACCCTATTCTCCCTAGCTTTAGAGTCATATGCGTATCGAAAACTCTTCTAGAAAATTTAGTCTCTTTACCGAAAATTTAGAAATAATGGAATATTAATACTTCAATACTCTCGTACAAACGAACAGCTTAACGTTGTGGAGACCTTCACCTGACAGTCAAAATTCTGTATTCTAGCAATCTGGCACGATTCGTACAGATCTCCTTATTTAATCTGCCTTCTAAGTAGCGTCGTGAATAAGTTCTTCTTAGTAGGTGTCGTATTGGCCGTAATCATCTCATCTGTGGTAGGTTACGAGACCTTGGCGTTGCAACATCCAATGCCCTTGTCAGAACACTTCCCTTCACCTATCGATTCCTATGTCCTTTTTCCAACTGGAAATGACCACTTTAGCGTGATAGGGAGCTACCTCAGCGACAGTGAGTATGCGATGTCTGAAATATATGGTAACTTTTCCACTCTAATGGTTTCCCCGTTCATGTGGAACGTCAAGTCGTCGTTGGGTAACGTCAACATGACTTACTATCATTTCTTACGTGTAACTGCCAACCTCTCCATGGTAAAGAAGATAACTCCCTCTATATCTGTCCTAGGTTACCCTGGGCTCATGTATGGTTCAGAACCTTGGTTCCCTTTCGCCACCTCCACTCAACAGGTTCCAAAACTCGAGCTTCCTCGGCTCGTAGGTCAACTCCCCGACTTCTACTCCGTTCTAAACTACAGTCTATTTAATAAGACCGGGGAAATAGTGGACTTCTCTTACGACATATGGCTCACTCCTGAACCTAACGTGACTTACCTCGGGGCTGGGGACTTAGAGATCATGTTTTGGATGTGGTACACACAGAACCTATCTCACGTAAGATATTACGCATATGAGGGTACTCTAGATATCCCCACGTTTCTCAATGGAACACTCGAAAATTACCCCTGGAGCGTCTACGTTCTGAACTACAGCGCCGACGGATGGACATTGATGGTTTTTACTTCATCGAGACAACTTCAAGGATCGGTGGGAATCCCTATAGGATGGGTTCTGAAAGAGTCCACGCAGTTCTTATACAACCAAGGATGGAGGGCCAGTCTCAGTGCATACTACCTAGATGCTATTCAGGTCGGTATGGAGTTCAATAATGCTCCCAACGGTAGTGTTGACGTTGGTTACAACCTCTACCAATGGTATTTAAACTTCAATTCGACTGAACTGTAGTAGTCCTTCCCGACGGAGCAGAGCCCTTGGTTTTAGAGTGGAGCGTTCCATACCGTGTAAGGGGTTTACCATCTAAGTGGTTCTTGACATCGGAGCGGTTTATCGCCTAGATAGAGAGTTCAGGAATTTGGGGTTTAGACTTCGAATTCTCACGAATTCCTATCCGATCTTTAGGGTCCTTGGACTTCCCCGAAGTCGTGGATTCAGTTCTTCCTCCACCCATCGGCGGGCAGCCCACACCTCCTCTGGTACGACTAATCTCACACTCCAAAGCATACAAACTTCTCAACTCAGCTGAAACCGTAACGAAACCTTCGACAGGAAGAAGTTGTATAAGGACCTCCTGTCTGAACGCCCCATTCTAAGGAGTCTTCTAGATTTAATGACTAAGAGGGTTGAAATTGAAAAACTCACCCATTTAATCCTTATTGTCGCAAAGAAATGGATTAGAAACATCTACCCTGCTGTCATAACTCACTATATGGCGCTTTCAATGGGTTGTTACAACGTTGGTCCAAGGGACAATACTAATATCCTACAGTAGATCAGTCTAGTTTATGATAAACGTAGGCTTCAACTACTTGGTATCTGAGGGAAAAGAGGAACAGTTTCTCCTTAAGTTTAGGGAAGTGTTGCAGTTACTTAAAACCTCCAACTCAGGAATGCTGGACGCGAAGCTCTACAGGTCTGTAGATAATCCACGCGAATTTCTCATTTTCACGGAGTGGGAGAGTCTGGATGCCTTCCGAAAGTTCACGTCGAGTAGAGAGTATAAGGAAACAGTCGAATATGGAAAGAGTGTTATAGAGGGAAGGCCTAGACACATAGTGCTTCAGAGAGTGGAAGATTGACTCACAAAAGGAAGACTTTACCCTTTAGCGTAATTTTGGACATGTGTTCTATAACTTGTCAGCGAATTATCTCTATTATCTACAGGATAATGAGAATTATTTAAATGTGTGGGGGCGTAAGTGCCGCTAGAGAACATGAGAGCAGCAATATACGCGATAGTGGTGGGCGCCCTCCTTTTGGGGCTCGTCTTCTCCACCACACCCTTCTTCACGTACCAGGACACGAGGTTAGCGAGCGTGACGATAACGGCGGACCCGGCGGGTCCACTATCTTTAGTACCTAACAACGATAATCTAGGGTACAGTGCTCAAAACGACGCCTATGTGACACTTAATAATAGCGGAGACCTCGCCATAAACCTAAACGACGTACAGACTAATGCGATGTTGAAACTCGATCCAGCCTTCTATGTTGACGATAACCTAAACCAGACCGTGACCGTTACCATAACTGTAAGTGGCCCGTATAACGCTAATGGTATGCCAGTATCTAGCACTGCGAAACTGTTGGTTAACGGTTCCACTACCTTGACTTTCACTCTGAGTCCAAGCGAGCACGAGGTCCCAGTGTATCTGACCTTGACTACCTACGGTACCTCTCCAGGAACCTTCTTGGACTTCCACATCACTTTCACGGAGACTTACAGCTGAAGACAATGGAGACCTACTATCCGTTAAGGCAAATTTTTATATTATTTTAACTAATTTTGATATCTCCCTTATTAACATAAGATAAGATAACCAAAGGCACGAAATCGTGCGTTCGTTGCTATAGATTCTTTTGCAAAAGATCCTAGACCATATTTCTCCCTCCTCTATCTATTTTTATATTATGTGTCGGTAAGCTTCGTTTCAAGTTGATCCGTCAAACAGTTTACTGTGTAATGTTGGCATTTGGAGTCTCTTTGCTCGTTTCAGGAATAGGGAGCGTACTATTCCACTTACCTTACGGTTGGCAAATCGACGCAACTAACTCAATGGAGCCACTGATTTACCCCGGAGACGTAGTTCTGGTACTGCCTCAGATAGGGAGAGCTTCGATAGGAGAGATCCTGGTCTACTACCAACCTCAAGAGGGCATCTACTACGCTCACGAGGTGATAGGGTACAAAGACGGAGGTTACATAACTAAGGGGATAAACAACCCGTATCCCGATCCGTGGATCGTAAAGGAGTCGTGGGTCAGAGGTTTCATTCCAACCGTATTTGGGTACCCAATTAAGATACCCGAGGTCGGTTACACAGTTAAGTTAATCGAGACGACGCTGGGAGAGAAGGGACTGATACTACTCGTAGCAGGCGCCGCTGTATTCTCGGAAGTTAGGTCTAGGTTATTGGGAGGAGAGGTAAAGATCAGGAGGCCACGCCAGTTATCTAAGAGGCAGTTGTTGGGGGGCTTCTTCCTGGTTGCGTTCGCGGTGAGTATGGTGGCCCTCTCTCACGGGGTGATTCGGGTCGAAGGTGAATGGAACGTGGTGCACTTCCAAAGTCTAAGAGGGTACACTAACGTCGGACTATCCTTCTCTCTGGGGACTTTGAGGACGAACTCTACTTACTACTTCGGCGGAAACGTGAGTTCAAAGGTGCCTGCGCTATTCGTTTTCCTGAGTTCTAACCCAGATGTACGATTCCTCAACGATCCGTTAGTAGACATGGGGGGTAAGGCGACAGAGAACTTCACTGTCACCACTGGGGGAGTGGGGGAGCAGGGCTCTGTGGTGACAGAGATGGCCGTTCCCTATGTATTGCCTGCTGGAGCAGCGTTATACGTAGCTAAGGTCAATCCTATTTTCCTCTTAGCATTAGTCTCGTCAGAGGTTTCCTTCTTCATTACCTTGGTGGTCTGGGGAGTCATGGAATTAACGTCTAGAAGAAATATAGAACCAGCAGTGAGAAGTTAGAGAAGTTCGGCCTAAACGACCAAGATTTTATATAATTTTTTTCCATAAGACTATATAATTTAGGCACATAATCATAGCACATGAAACGGGAAAGGAGAGACGCCTCGAAGAACGTGAACAGGAGAAATTTGAAATTAGGTGTGAGGAGAGAAGTTAGGGTTGGAGCGACGATCTTGCTGGTACTCGGTCTTCTTTTGATAGGCGGACTAGTAATTTATCCGTCGCTGAGTTACACCCCGAGGACTTATCAGGTGGAAGATGGATATAGGACCATAGCGTACGCTCAACTCAGCAGCCAAGCGATAGTTTACCCCAACCATATATATAACACCACAAGACTCGTGAGTGGTTACACTGCGAACGAGACACCTGCTTTCAGTCTCGGTCTCGAGACGTGGGCAACTCTGAAACCGAATTTACTTTACACCTCACTCACCCTCTATAACTCGTCCTTGTATTTCACCAAGATCGTTGACTTACTCTACGTGAGCTTAGTTTTGGGAAACCGAACTGTGAACGGTAATTACACAGTATCCTTAGTCGCGCCAGGTTACTACCAGAAGAGCCTCTACACCGTCAGAGACAGCCCGGTAGTGGTCCCGTTAAACCTCAGTTACATTCTAAACGTTTCAGAGAAAATAAACTCACAACTTGGAATATCCCCTCCCCTACAGGTGCGGATCGCATCTAACGTTACAGCACTTAACTACACTCTGGAACCGGTTGTAACGGTGAACATAGGGGACAGCGTCACCACAGTCTACCTCGCCAATTCCACCGCCTTCCGGCAAATCAAGATACCCAACTACGAGTACATAACTAGCAACGACTACAATCAGTACTTCGAGGCACTCCTCAAGGTTTTGTTATTGAACGTCAGCGAGTCGCTCGGCCAGGCCAAGATGGTAAACTACAGTGTGTTCATAGTGACCCCCCAGTTCGTTAAGCTCGTAGAGAGGGGTGAGAACCTGGGCCAGTGGACTGCGATACCTCTCAATATGACTGAAATAAACAACTTCTCAGAGACCCTCAACAAGGAAGTCGGAACTTACTACTTCCCTCCAGACTTAAGGATAGATGTTAGTTTCGACGGACCTAGATTAGATCCTGTGATATACGTAAATTACACCAACGGTCTGGTCCAAGCTACAATATCTAACAACTCCATATCTGAACCGATCTACATCACTCAGACGACCCCGAGGCCCAACCCTGTACCAAGTATAGGGGCCGAATCTGCCCTCGGCATTGCCCTAGGCTTCGTAGCCCTCGGAACGTTCACTAAAGTGGAACCTCTGGACATTCGGGAGGTAAAAAGATTTAGCTCGAAGTACAGGAAATTGATCGTAGACGCCAAGAGCCCACCTGACGTCAAATCTGCCGTTGAGCTAGGAAGCCCAGAGGATCTGGCGAAGTACGCTATGCTAACTGGGAGACCAATGGTCATGCTGCGAAGGAACGGAGGGGTAGAACTGTGGTTCAAAGATCAGGACGTGGCTTACGTCTACAAGTTCAGGAATGGTCGGGAAGGTGATGGTCAAGCAATACCCGCTTCAAATACGTCTTAAAACCTTCACATTTTAAGTTCGAGAAAACTGGTTTGATAAGGCCCACAGTCCCACTTTCTAGGACTTACGGCCTCTGTAGGAGTGTAAACTACTACGCCCTCGCGGACGGGGCGTCCTAGCGGTGAGTCCTGCTTCTCGGAGCGATATCGATCTCCTTCCGTAGCGGAGGTTCCGGGGAACCGTCCTGTGAACAGTACGGAAGGGGGGTCACGGAGGGTTTCCTCTCCACGGGCGTGAGTTCCCCCAGCCCCGAGGGTGCCCAGCCCTCATGACCAAGTTTTTGGTAACTACAAAAACGTTTCTATGAAGGGGCTAGCCGTCCCCATCCTTATGGACGGGGACCCCCCTTAATCTCCAATTTTTGTTAAACGTCCTTGAAAGGTCTTTTCAGCTACGTTGCCACTCTAACTCTATATGAGGAACTGAAGGAGGACATAAACATAGTCGTTTCACATGGGATTTCTAAGTGTTCAACTGTATGTACCCCAGAGATTCTCGAGCCCCCGACGGGTCGTCTCCAGACAAGCCGACTGAGACCACCCTAGAATCCTCGGTGAGGAAGGTGAATCTTAAGAGGTAAAGGAGGTTCAGATCTAGAGGCCCCACTACGTTCGTTTAGCTTCCCCGAACTATTTAGAAAATCCGAATAGACCGCTCCTCTATAAGGTATTTTGATCCATCTAGTGAAGTAGAAATCTATCATATTACTAAAGATTCCGAGCATAGTTCTAAAGATTCTGAGACTGTAAATAAACCTTACTAAACCTCACAATAGGCTATGAGGGAATGAAGCCAAATCCTCGACTTGTCCAGACACGAAATATTGGTCTCGAAGAACGTAAAAATACTCAAACTTTTAGCTAACACCTAATGTATTATTAGGGGTTATCTGCATAAAGCTTCTTTCTATATTTATATGCTACCTCAATGAGTAGTAATCATGGGAAGAAGAAATCGAGACGAATTCGAAATCATGGGAGATATAATCTTCTGTTGCCAAGAAGGTAGCAAGAAGACGAGGATAATGTATTCTGCTAACTTAAGTTACCAACTGGTGAGGAAGTACTTGTCCAAGATGTTGGAGAGAGGTTACTTGACAAAGAAGGAGGACATCTACTACGTTACGGAAAGAGGGAAAATTTTAATGGCTAAGGTAAAGAGATATAGGGTACTGAAGGAGGAGTACCTCAATTTATATGAGGAACTTAAGAGTAACCATTCAAGACTTCACTAGATCCTGTGGATGTGCTCTATGAGAACCCGCTTGTACTATTCTACGTGGCTTAGTGCTTTGGGGGACCATATCTGTTGTCTAGTCTTACAACTATTCAAGTTAAGAAGTCTTAAGGTGCAGATTAATAACTGGCAAATCAAAGCCAAGAACCTAAACAGACACAATGTCCATCGGGAGAAGGTCGGTATTAGGGATGAGGAAGAAGCTTCCCACTTCTAACAGTCACCTCTCCTCCAAAATGCAAAGGATCCTTCCGCGATCTGGGAGTCTCCGCCACCCACCTAGACCACATCGACGTCCCACAGAACTACGAGTTCGCCTTGAAGCCGTTCTCTTAGCGTATGTCGGTGAAGAACCTAGAGTTGAAGGGATAGGAATACTTGACGTAAAGTGATATGAGGTTATTAGATGCAGCTGCTCTAACTACTACACCTTCCACAACTTGGAGACAGGAGGTCCTCCTGGGTTGTCGCTAACCTTCCACTAGCTAATGAACCTACCCCACCTCCACGGATGGAGCTTTCTGCTTAACGACCCACCTTACCAAGGGTAGAGGAATCCGCAGGAGAGGCCGTCCCGGCCTAGATCCTCCAAGTCCGATCTGATGGTGACCGCTAAGAGCCTTTGGATGGTGTGGAGGCGTTCTCCACGAGCTCCCGCTTCGTGGCGTCTCGGCGATGCAGGGTGGTCGATACCCCCGCTGACAAGTACCTCAGTAAATTTCTTGAGGTTGGACTTAAAGATAAGGGGTAACTCCGTCCCCACCCTCACGAATGGTCTTCCGCCCCCTCAACTTCCCTTAAGAGTAAATTCCTCACCCATCCTCAAAGGTGTTCTGAACGTCTCAAGGAAGGCTAAGGGAGGCGAGAGGACAACGTGTTAGAGAAACTGCTGTGGTTCGTCGTAGACCTCAACCAAATAGCTTCCTACAGGAGTGTAATTCCAGAGTCCTCAACCAACTCTCCTCTTCAAGGTGAGAAGGCCGGAATACATTTAGACCGAGCTGAAAGGATTGGTTTTGGCTGGATTTCACTAACCGAAAAGAATTTCAAACTGATATATATTTAAAAATATGGATATACTTACTCTAACGAAAGTTCCCTTCATCCACCTCCTGCTCAGGTTCAATGGATAGGAGAAAGCGGGAGTCTGATTTATAAGGTAAGGGGCCTTTATAACACGTGAAAAGCCTGTCCTCTTACGGTTGAAGCAGTGGTTTAAATTATGGAGGATCATTTTCTGTAAAGTTTCGGTAAAGTTAAGGAGTTATAATCCATAATTGGATGTAGTGAGGAACTTTCAAATCTCTCTTTCCGAGGGAACTCCACTGATGAAGTTCCTTCATCGATTCTTGAAACATCCAACTACAGATATTCAGCTTCTGACCTACAGGGACCAAACGAAGGAACAAGGCTATAATTAAGAGCCTGACCTGTGACCTATGAACCTTCCGGATCCCTTAACGTGGGGAGGGCGTCAACGAAATTTCAAATTACTATTATGGAATACACGTCGTATAGAAAATCTATGGAGCCCTTCATAAATGCCTTTTTAGAAGTCTTTCAGAAATGGCCATATCATTATTCTATGTTATTTCACTGATAACGAGAATAACTTATAACCACGAGGGTTATTCTAGTTCTAGGGAAAATGAGAGCAGCAATATACGCGATAGTGGTGGGCGCCCTCCTTTTGGGGCTCGTCTTCTCCACCACACCCTTCTTCACGTACCAGGACACGAGGTTAGCGAGCGTGACGATAACGGCGGACCCGTCGGGTCCACTATCTTTAGTACCTGTACATAATATGTTAGGATACGTCGGCGACCCTCCTCCACCACCACCTCCTCCTCCACCACCTCCTCCACCACCTCCCCCATCAGTTCCAGGACAACCATATGTATACTTAAACAGTAGTGGAGATCTAACAATAAACCTAAGAAACGTTCAAAGCAATGCGATGTTGGAGCTTACTCCAGCCTTCTATGTTGACGATAACCTAAACCAGAGTGTCACTGTTACTGTTAACGTGGTGCAGGTAACCTCTACTCCAGCAAAACTCCTACTCAACGGAACTACTTCAATGACTTTCACTCTGAGTCCTAGCGAGGGTGAGGTTCCAATATATCTCACGTTATTAACATACGGCACTACACCTGGTCAAACGCCACAGTTCAGAATCACTTTCACTGAAGTATACTCTTAGAAGTATACTATAAACTCTCGAAGTTGAAGTTATAATTTTTTAAAAATTTCGTTCTTCTATGACACTTTTTATTGTTAGTTCCCTTTATTTATTGCCACCTAGTTCTTGTGATGGGGAGCAGGTGGTTTTTCTTGATACGTAGATCAGGACCGCGAGTAAGACCCCATCCGAAGCCAAAGAAATACCTATCTGCCCTTCTGCGGTTGTTGCTAGGGACCCTAACACGGAACTCCATAGGACAGTGAGGACGAAAGGCGATAGAACACACGCCGGACACACTGCGAGGGAACCCAACGCCAGAGACGGAATCACTCTCTTTCTTCCCGCTCTTAGAGCCGTCGAAAGCAGGGCAGCGCTTAACAGACTAACACCTATTAGTTGGAGTAGTTGGAGGGGGTAAAGGAAAACCCCGATTACTCCAGGAAGATATAAATTCACCCAAGGGGCCATCATAGGAGCTCCATACGTTCCTATAGTGATAAAGGAGTAGGGATACCCGGAAGCCTCTAAGTGTATTGCACCACCTAGTACTGCATAGAGGATTGAGAGAGGAAGCGCTAGAAGCAGGTCCTTTCGTCTCAACTTCAGACGTCTCTTCCTTAGTTCAGTTAGGATGCCGTAACCTATGGCAATAGCTCCAGCTGCAGCGGTAGAGGTGGAGGTCAAAGTCATGATTGTGAGGAAAGTTGAATCGTACCCATTGTAGTCAATGAAGTACTCACTGTGAGTGAGGAAGAAGATCACTTGGCTCACTACCGCCACCAAACCCAGACCTATCCAAGTGGCTCCTCCCCTCCCGGTGGAAGAGGAGGGTGGTAGTCTGAGTGTTCTGACCTCTGCCATGTTGTCCCTTATGTACTGCAGTAACCCTATTCCCGCACCCCAAGCGATAGGGGTTCCTATTATCCAAGCCGATATCCAGAACTCCACTAGCTCTCCGGTAGGAAAGCTGAAGAAACCAACGGGAGAGCCTAACACCAACGAAATAGGTCCAGGCATTATCAGGGACCAAGCTATCACGTGAAGCAGTCCTAGCTGGGCCCACCTTCTCATGGACGAGTAACCCAGGTAGCCCAGTAAACCTACTGACACTCCTGCGAGGTCTAAGAGAGGCCCCACGTAGAGTCGAGGGAAAAGGGCTAACGTGAGAGACCCTAACAAGATGGACGCAAGTAACCCCCACCTCCAAGTCCTTCCCAATAAGGCCCCGATCGTGCCTCCTAGAGCGACGCTTGTGGCTAACCTCACTAGTGAGAGTGGAAAGCCTTCTGGCAAGGCCAATAGGGCCAGGGACAACCCGACCAGTCCCCCCAGCTGGAAGGCATGCCTATGTAGGGAAAGGAAGTGGAGGGGCTTCCCTCCACCTATCTCCTCGTAAAGGACTACGGTAGACGCCGAAAGCAGCATCGTAGCGAGAGCCACTAGCCCCTCGTCCAGTGAAGTCATGAACGCGATAGAGCCCAAGAAGGGTAGGTTGGAGGCCACGGACCCAATTATCCCAGTGAATAGCTCGCACGAGCAAGACAAGGAAGTAGCGAGTACACCCAAGGACGCCGCCAGTCCCACCTTAGCTCCCTTCCTTATTATGGCGAAGTAAATTACGTAGAGCGTCACGTTCGTGGCCACTAGGAAAGACAAGAGGAACGAAATACCTATTGAGAGTGGTGTCATGGCCCAGTCGAAGTAGGGGGAGGTGAGGGAAAGGAAGGGGCCCCAGAGCGGGAAAGGCATCTGCGAGGGTGGAACCGGAGGAGAGGTGTCCACGACTAGACTTACTCCAGCTGGGAACCGAATGTGGGTGAACAGTAGTAATCTATCCGCCCACTGGAAGAAAAGGAAGTATATAGCGAACACTAAAGCAAATATCCCCTTGAACTCACGGGAGGACGAAAAAATGTGCAGTGCGTCCTCCAACCCGTCCACCCTAGGAACCGCTCTCCTTCCTCGCCAGCTCCTCCACGTCGACCTGAGGATCCTTCTCTGCCTTGACTATCAACAGGACGAACCATATCGGGTACACCAGGGCCATAAGGAGGAACCCTATGCCCCATAGCATGTACTCTGACTCTAGGATAGGCATTGCACCTTACACTCTCTAAAGAGGGTTAAAAAAGTTGGTTTTAACGAAGCTCAGAAGATCCCCATGTCCTTAAGTATCTTCACCATGTAGAAAGTAGACGGGACAAATGCCATGGCGAACCAGAGGTATGCAGTGTCAATGAATTGGGACACCGGGTAAACGGAATAAACGTTCTCTGAGTAATAGGCACCTAGCTCGAGGAAGATCTCCGCCATTGTCGCCATCATGCTGAAGATGGCGAATATGGTGGCGCTCCTCCACACGTTCGTCATTCCGTACCAGCCTATACCAGCTATTATTCCAGCCAAGGTGAAAGTGGCCAGCTGAACCACCTTCCAATTGAGGTAGAGAACACTCAGCGCGAAGGGACCAGGTATGTACCAGTAAGTCAAAAGTGCCCCCGCTACTCCCCAACTCAGGAAGAGGCCTCTAGTGGAGAAGTTGAAGCTTAGGAACCACGCCGTGATCCTTCCCCCTTTCCTGAACAACAGCTCGGCCAGCCAGATACCCACTAGCCCTGCCCCCCACACTAACACCATGTCGAACGAAGTCTTGGCGATCTCCGAAGTCCTGTCTAACGATACAGAAAGCGGGTTGACTGAGGCTGCTACCATTACAGCTCCCAAGATCAAATAGGGGGTCTTTTCCCTCAACTCCAGAGCCCCATCAACACTCCTCCGGCCACTAGCACTGCACCGGCTATGGGGACCATGGCTACGTAGGTCAGGTTCTCGTAGAGGCTGTACGGAAGGGTTGATATTAGAAACAGGTCGGATATCCACGTAGCTACTCCGATCGCTGCGACCACCGCCCCTAAAACCCTCCTACTGAAATTTACGCCAGCCACAGTATCACACTCTACTTGCCTAACTATGTGTTAAAAGTTTTACCTTCAGTGGATACTGGATTACGATCTTTCCTCACCGTTTCCTCAAACCATTAAGCGATTTTCAGGTGGAGTATCATTCAAGCTCCTATATAAAGAACGTCTCGATGGAGAGAGTCCTACTATAGTCTGCTCTGAAGGAGGGCCTCAATTTCTATGGTCCGAGATCGACTTTTTCGGTCTAGATTTAAAAGAACTAGGGAATAAAAAAACCCAAATATAGTATGTCGTAAATCCTACTTATTGGGTTCTTCCATCATCTTAACTGTTCCCAACCTTTTCGCTATATCGACTTCCGTGCTGGGTTGGGCCATCCTCGTTCCAACCGCCAATGCACCACTCCCACCTTCGTTGGTCACCACCTGTATCATTCCGTCAGCAGGCAATGCAGGAGGAAGTTCCTCCTCTTTATACCCTTCCCTTCTCATTGCGTACCTCTCCATGGCAACCGTCTGAACCGCCCACAGGGGTAGGTCAGTTTCCTTCACTTTCTCTCCATAGAGTAAAGTCATCACTAGGTTATATAGGAAGAAGACGGTCGCCAGCCCAGCCAGCCAACCTCCAATCATCGCCAACTGATAGTAAACCTCGTAGAAGGCGGGCCACGCCACCTCCCTCCTGATCCCTCCGTAAAATCCCGCTATGGCGAAGGCCGTAACGAACAGTCCCATTCCCGCCTGCCAACCCCAAAAGTGAAGCCAAGTCAACTTCTGGCTGTACCACTTTCTACCGAAAAGGTCGGGCCCTATAACGTAGAGTGCTCCCAATAGCCCACCTACCGAATATATGGCGAGCATGATGTGGAAGTGAGACGGTAACCACAACGTATTGTGGACTGTCGGGTCGACGGAAGGTGTGGGCTGGGTAGGCTCGGCCTGTATGCCTCCTATTATGTTCCATACGGCTGCAGCGAATATGAAGGCGAATCCGGCGTCCCACTTTATCTTCCTAGGGTCTCCCACTGTTATGAAGAACACCAACCAAAGGGCGGCGAAAGGTATTGCTATGAGGGCGGTGGAAGTCTGAGCGAATATGTCCCTTAATATTAGGGGCCACGGGTCGTCGACGATGTGGTGCACGTAGACGCTAGAGCCCAGTACGAAGAGGACCGGGATCATCCATCTAGTGAACCTGACGCTATAGAGGGGTCTCCTAGCGTAGAGAGGTGTAATTGCAACTATGGCACCCGTGAGAGTGTAGGGGGCGAAGTAAACCAAGGGGTGATCTGCGAACCAGAACAGGCCCTTCCAGACCTCGGCGTTGGGTATTCCGAAGACGTAGAGGTTAAGTCCACCTATGGGTGAAAGAAGGCTCCACATGTCGGCTATGAAGACGGAGATGTTAGCTAAGGCCATCATTATCATGTCCATTATTATGAAGCCAGCGGCGGTGGGGACTAGTTTCCCTTTCATCCTACCCTCGAAAGAGGTCCCGAGGACCGAGGCCATTTCCATCCACTCCCCTATCACCATTAGGGCGTAGCCTATGTACCAGGTCGGGGACGCCCTCAAAGGATTGAGGAAGGTGAAAAGGTATTGGTTCTCCACCCCACCGAGGTTCATCATGAAGAGAGCCAGGTTAGAGAGCCAGAAACCCGCGTTAGCGACCTTGGGCCACTTCAATAACCTGGAGCCATTCATTGCAGGGATCATGTAGAAGGCCACTGCGAAAACCGTGTTGAACACGGAACCAAATATCATGTCCATCACGTGGTTCGTCATTACTTGGAAGTAGTAGCTTGGGTCTAAGATGACTGGATAACCCGTAGAAGTCAATCCAGCCTGGGTCCTTAACATCAACGCGAACGCTCCACCCACGAACAACCACATTACAGCAGTCAGAATCAACTTTATGGTGAGCATCTTGTAGTCGTCGCTGTAAAGCACCCTTAGGAGAACGTTCCTTCTCTCCTCTCTCCCTTTCACTTCTCTGTACTGTTGTGCCCACTGGGCGAAGGTCTCGAGTTCCCTCCTGCGAACTTCTTCCCTAGTAGCCATTCAGCTCGAAAAGTAAGAGTGCAATTTGCTTTAAAAAACCTTTCCTTACCTGCTTAATTACACAACGGACGTTAAGTTGGGCTCACTTGAATTTGAATCGAGTTTCCGTCGTTGAAGAGGACGGTGTAGGTTCCCGGCGAGAGCTTCAAGGGTATAATTACCGTATTGACGCCCAAGTATATCTCGTAAGTTCTGGCGTAGGCATAGACTAGAGACCCGTTGGGGGCCATGACCTGTTGGTATTCGTAATATGAGGGGTAATTCACAGAGAACGTGGAGTTGGAAATAGAAACAATTGTCAGACTTTTCTCATCTATGTTGTTAACCGTCATTTTGACTCCAAAAAGTCGTTGATAGGTCAGGGAACCGTCGTTGTAGTTGAACAAGGGAACGTAGAAGTAACCCTCAGTGGCGTTCAGCACTCCCAATGAAGAATTTGATGGCGCTAGGCCTGTTGCTACGAAGTAGCCCGTCCCCACCACAGAGGCAACTACCAAAACTATCAAAACAACGTTACTTTTGCTGAGCGACCTTGCCCGCATCGCTTTCACTGCTTCAGGTATCCTCCACCCATTATGAGGCCCAATCCTATAATGGACAGAACAATCCCTAGGTAGTCCGTGACACCAGGTACGAAAATGAAGGAAGCTGGTGCAGGTTTGAGTAAGCCGAAGCCGTAAGACACAAGAATTACGATAGCTACCGCCTCGACCACTGCTCCTGCCAGTATTAGACCCCACATTTTGGCGTTCAAACTCTCAACCTCAACTTAGGAAATCGACCTAAACCTATATTAATTTTCATCCAAAAACCCTGCCCTGGGACCTCGGGTTCGAGTGGACCACTTAGAGATACTTCACGAGATCAAATTTTTATCTAGATGGAGACTCTGAGATTTAGTTATCCTTAATACAGCCTCTCGTGAGAATCTCTCCCCTTTCAAGAAGGTCCTCGCCTTCTAATATTCACTTGTTTGTAGATTTAATAGTATTTCCATTTTTCCTTTGTTAAAACTTTGACTAGTTTGCTTTAGAGTCATCAACGAAATGTAGATAAAGAACACTTATAACCCACAGTAACGTGGAAATTGCTGGGATATCATGAAGAGAGGAACGGTGATTGCCCTATTTTTCGTTCTGGTCATAGTCGCCGCGCTCTCCTTGGAGGTTCAGTACAGCTCGTACGATTACATAGGGTTCAATCCAACCAACGACGCGGGGGAGGGAGTGGTTCACGCAGCCTTCTCTAATGCCTTGGGAGCCTACAAGGGACCGTACGTGATAATCTACGTGACTGGACAGCAGTGGCACTGGGACTTCTATCCACACGACAAGGTATACACTAACCTCACCGTTGTTCCGGTGGGAGAACCTGTGGTTTTCGTCATTCACAGCATAGACGTTTTCCACGAATTCTTCATCCAGAGCGCCATATCTAACAACAGCATACTGAACTTCGGAGCAGAGGCGGTACCAGGCTACTACTCCTACATCGTCTACGTCTTCCCTAAGCCCGGCCTCTACCACGTCGCCTGCGCCGAGTACTGTGGAACCGCTGCTGTCGGACTTGGTCATTCGTGGTTGACAGGGACCATCGTCGCCACAGCCAACGCCACTTACGCTGCCCAGATCACTGGAGGTGTAATGCCTCAGGGCACGTGGGCCCCTTACTCTGTGGGAGGTGGTTCAAGTGGATAAGTCGGCGAGTAAGTTCGCCTACCTGGGAATAGCCCTTGTTGTCATAGGAGTTATCATGATGGGCCTCGGAACTACAAAGTACGTCTTCCCACGGGAGGTATTCTCTGGGGTGAACGGAATGTACGAGGTACCCTACAACGTCGTGGACAACTACTTCGTTAATTTCGTTGGGCTAGCAGTGCTCCTCTTCGGTGTGGGGGCCCTCTTGTCTTACGTTGAAATGAAGAAGAGAGGGGTGGGAACAAATGGACGGTAAGGGCTACACGACTCTCCTGATCTTGGGCGTCGTCATCATGTTGGCCTTGGTGGGGGTGGCCTACGGAGCGGACTACCTCCTCAACATGGCATCCACTACAGCCAACACGGTTACAGCTTACTACGTCCCCAACGCTACGATAAACGAGGGTAACCCTGGAGGCGAGACCTTCTGGCAATCCATCCCGTGGACTGTAGTTCCGTTGGAGCCCACTGTTCCGGTGCCGGGTGGGATATCTGGACACACAAAGGAAGTCGACGTCAAAGCCGCTTGGACCTACGTCGATGGCGTCCCGTACATATTCATACTAATGAGAGCGCAAGTGGTGGGATATGAGTCTTGGCAGGCCTGTCCTGAGACCCTCCCAAGCGGACAGGTGTGGCAACCATTCATGGACGACCCAGCGGGATGGTGGGTGGTGAACGTTTCCTACTCACCCAACCAATCGACTGCATCTGTGTACAGTCTCCCGATAGGGAAACAGATGGAGTATCCGCCAGGAGTGGCGGAGGCCAACCCGGTTCAGATAATAGTGCTCAACCAGAACGGTGTGCTAACGGCGGAGGTGTTGGGAGCCACTCTCCCCAACGGCCAACCCATGAACAACGGAAATCCAGTAACTATAACCTCGATGAGGTTGGACTACAACGGGACAGAAATAACATCGCCCCAGCAGTTCCTGAGCATGGGGCTTAACGGCACGTACTGGGCCCAAAACGCGTACAACCTCTTCTACCCCGAGGACACCGCTGGTTTCGACACGTTGTTCTACAACCAGACCTTCATGTACCCAGAGAGGTTCGCGATAATGTGGCTCCTAGGCGGAGTTCCAGCCAGTACTTGGACTCAGGTGGCATACACGCCCCACATGATGCCAGGAACTACGGGTGCGCTATCGGCTGGGGAGGCAGAAGTGTGGACCCTCAACGACAACCCCAGGGCCAACAACACCCAGGACTTCGGCTATCCAGGGCCGACTTACTTCAATCAAAAACCAGTTCCCTACTACCACCACCCACAGTACAAGGACCCCCTCAACTTGGGCTACATCCCCAACCAGGGGATAATTGCAGACATCTACACCAACGGTTCGTCGATCTACTACATTGGGGGAGAGCCCTTCATAGGCTTTCCTTACGTCAACACACCCAACGTCTCACCTTGGCAATTCAATCAACTGGTCGAGGGTTACTACAATCAGAGCTACTCGCAGCAGCTAGAGTCGAAGCTATGGAACCCGTCGGTGGTAGCTACGGGTTTCAAGTTCGAGAACACGATCCAGGGACCCTACATGGTGGCCGAATTCGCTAGGACCTTCAGCACCTTAGGTGTGTCAGGTGGACAGGGTGAGTCACACTACCAGGTACAGCTCTCACCCGGACACACCTATTACGTAGCATTCGCGGTGTTCCAAGGAGGGGCCGGTGAGTCTGTGGACTTCAAGTCGATATCCTTCTGGTGGCACCTGTATATACAGCCCTCAGACCCCAAAGGACAGGGGTTCCTGCCGGCCCTGCTAATATACAACTCAATGGGAGCTCCGCTGCTGTTGGGTGTAGCCCTCAACTGGGGGACCATAACCAGACAGTACGTTCCTAAGCTCTATTCCCTAGCCAGATTGGACAGGTTAGTGAGGTTGCTAAGGCGGGGAGTAAATGCGCCCTCAGCGTCCTGACTTCAAGGTTTTTTTGTACGCCTACGTCGCCTTTTCTTTTATGGAACTCCTCTTCAACAGGGAGTTCCTGGCCGGTGTGATACCGGTAGGCATGGCGGGGATATCGTTGGAAAGAGTTTTCTACCCCATGTTCCTAGTGGGCGGGGCTTCCTTCGTCCTCATGACCCTTATGCAGCCCTTAATCCTTGGAGTGACGGCGTACAAGTCCAGAGGGACGGGGCTGAGCTGGTTACTCTGGGCCTCCCTTTACCTCACCTTGTTTCTCGACGGGACACATCTAGTTGAAGGCGTGAACAACACGGCCTTCAACCCTCCTGTGTTTGCTTCGGTCTTGTACGTTGTCGTAGTTGTCGCGGGGGGCCTCCTGTCCGCCAAAAAGATCTCCAAGTGGTTGTACGTGTTTCTTATCCCTGACCTACTAGCCTTCCTATACCTACTGGGGACCTGGGGAATCCAGTTGACGGGTAACTCCGACACAGGATACCTATCCCTATGGGCTGCAGAGGCCATGGGGTATTCCGTGATACTATCGGCGGCTGCCTTCTTAGTCTGGGCCTTGCCCAGAGCTAGGAGGTGGATTCTAATGGGCTCCTTGGTAGTTGGCTTGATTGTAGGGACGGTGGTCGGTCTCAACTTAGTTCCAGGCATGGCGATAGCAATAGGTGTTATGTTTCCTTACGCCTTCGGTGTCCTGGGTGTGGAGAACTGGATGCCCCCCGTGATATTCGCCTTAGGTCTGGCGTCGGTGATCGTGGCCACCTCCCTACTTAAGAAGGAGAGGGGAGTCTCCGCGTCTTTCTTGGCCTTAGCTTCGGCAGCGCTGATATTTGATTCAGTGAACATAACGACCTACCTAGTGGCGCCTCTAGTGGCCCTGTGCGTTGGGATGTTGCTTGACGAGAGGCTTAGGACTAAGGCCGAACTCGGCTGAAAGGGCGTAGAAGTAGAAGTAGCCCATTGCTACTGCTATCGCCAAGTCGTAAGGCACTTCGGTGAAGAAGGTCATCATCGCCGAGGCCGCCACTGCAGCGTAAACCCCCCTCCAGACACCCTTCGATAGGAGTAGACCTAGCCCACAAACCATCAGGGTGAGGAAGGGAGTCACGAGTCGCCATTGCGTTAGGTCGAAGGCCGTGGGAGGAAAGGCGGTTGCCCCCACTAGGGCGTAGGCCGCCCCTAACCTCACCCCCCTTCGCTCTAAGATTAGGTAAAGGGAGAGCATCTCGGCCATCATGGGGTAGAAGAACCAGTAGCTGTTTACGGAGGAGAGGAACCCCTCAAATGGTGTGGAAAAAGGAGAGGTGCCGAACTGAGCGAGACCGAAGGTTGTGCCCATCAGCCCTTCGTTTAGTACCACCAGGGCCGCCACAGTTCCGAGGACGAAGTCCCTTAGGACGACCCTCCTGGTCAGAGACTCAGCAGTGGAGAAGAAGTAGGACAACGCAGCGATCATAGCTGCCATGTTGACTCCCACGGCCACCCCCAGGGTAGTGTCGCTTGGCGAGTAGAGGTAAACCGAGGCCCCTATGAGCATGGTTATCATCATTATGAATGCGAAGTAAAGGAAGAACAGGCCTACCTGGGTCTTAACCCTCGAAACGTAGGACAGAACGGCTACTATGGCAACTACCATGACTCCGGCCAGTGGCACCAATTCGGCTAGGAGCACCACGCGCTTTCATATCAGACCTAACTAAAAACCATTACAGCTCCCCCTGCAGGTACTTCACGGGATCTGTAAGCCCGTTCACCTGGAAGGCCTTTCTCCTCATGTAACAAGGGCCGCACCTGCCACAGTGGGCCTCTCCTCCCTCGTAACAGCTCCACGTAGCGTCGAGCGGAGCTCCGATCTCAACCCCCAACTTCACGATCTCGTGTTTAACCAAGTTCCCCACGGGCATCAGTACGTCCACTCTCCTGTTAGGCCCCGTGGCGTAAGGGGAGAGAGAGTTGAGGAGTCTGACGAACTCCATCTCGTTGTCTGGGTAGGCCCCTGCCTCCTCCAAGTTAACCCCTAACGCGACGGCGTCGTAACCCCTGGCCTCAGCGAGCGCCATCGCTACTGAGACGAACACCAAGTTCCTAGCAGGAACCCATTCGTGGGCGAACTCTGCACCCTCCACTCCTCCTCTGTCCTTCGTGACCTCACCATCTATCAGGGGACTATTGCCTATTACCTTAAAGACGTCCGTGTCCACTTCCACTAGGTCTACGTTCAATCTCCTAGCTACCTCCCTGACTGACTCCCTTTCCCTCCTTTCTGCCTTGTGTCTGTAGTTGAAGTGAAGTAGGGCCACCTCGTAACCCTGCCTCACCAGGTAGGTGGCTGCAACCGTGCTGTCGAGGCCCCCACTGGCCACCACGAGAACCCTCTTCACGGCCCTCCTCAGTAGCTCGATCCTCCTCCACGAGCCGTCGGCCTTAAACTCCACAACGGAGTACGGCTGCACTCTCTCCACCCTGAACCTGCCTCTCTTGGGCAAGTAGTCGTCCAGAGAAGAGAGAAAGATCGCACCCAGATCGTAGTTGAACTCGGCGTATAGGGGCTTGAAGTTCACTGCCGCAACTAACCTATCGGGCCTGAGACTGTCTCCTATCAGTAAGGCGAAGCTCCCCCTCACCTTGTCCAAGAGGTCCCTCAGTCCCTCAAGGGTCCCGTCCCAGGCCCTGTCCAATATCGGCGCTACGACCGACGAATCTATTGTGCTAGTTTTCTTAACTTCGAACTCCTTCTCGAGCTCTGAATCGTTAGCTATGACACCGTTGTGAGATATAACGAACCTACCGTAAGTGAAGGGCTGAACGTCCCCTTCTCCCTTCTTTATCACCACCTCAGTGGTCGGCTCAGCCCTGTTGTTAGCCACCAGTACCCTGGTGCTCTCCGTCACGTGTGAGCTTAGCCACCCCTTCAATTCATCTCCCGGTCTGCCCAGGGACTTAAAGGATTGGCGTGTGCCGTCCTCGTTTATTACCTCCACACCGTGACTATCCCTCCCCCTGTCCGCCGCCCTCACCATCAATTGAGCGAACTCCACCGCGGCCTCCTTGGCCTTCGAGGGATCTACTACCACCAAGCCGCTCACACTGCACATCAGACTTCGAACCTCCTCTCCAGAGTTACTTTGACTCCTCCCCTCACGTCCTCTCCGTCTACCATGGAGAAGCCGTACTTCTGACATATTGCGGGTACCTCCCTCAATACGCTCAAGCTGACGGTGAGTGTTAGAAGCTCTCCCATCTTAACCTTAGACTGCGCCAAGGTAGCCTCGAAGTCCCTCGCGGAGGATATCACGAATTTAAAACAGAATGAGGGCATATTAAGGCTATGCTGGACGACCTGTCCTCCCTGGCGCGATCTGCCGGAGCCTCCATAGTTCACGTTAAGGTTCAGACTAGCGGGGAGCCGCTCCCTGGACCGTCGGTGGAGGATTTGGGACTGAACGCTACGCTCATGGAAAACCTTAAGGAGGTGGGCGTGACAAGGCTCTACCTCTATCAGTCCAAGGTACTTTCCATTTGGAGGGAGGGCAGGAACGCCATTGTGGTCTCCGGCACCGGGACTGGAAAGACAGAATCATTCCTAGTACCGGCCTTGGACGCGGCCTCTCGAGGCGAGCGCAGTGTCCTCGTCTATCCTACTAAAGCACTAGCTAGGGACCAGCTCTCGAGGATACAGAGGTTAGCGAAGGGTGTCGCGGAGGTTGGCGTGTTCGATGGTGACACTCCCCCAAAGGAGAGGACGAGGTTAGCCGATTCGCCTCCGGACCTCCTCATCACCAATCCCGACATGCTTCACGTCGGGCTGGCCATGAGTTCCAGGTTCAGGGAGCTAGTGCGGTCAGCCGACCACTTCGTCTTCGACGAGGTGCACGTCTACGAGGGTGTGTTCGGTTCACACCTGAGGGCCCTCGTTGATAGGCTTAGAGGCTTCTCCGGAGACCTCCACGTGGTCGCCTCAAGCGCCACCCTCGGGAGGCCCGACTGGACTTTCAACTCGCTCTTCGGAATGGAGGCCGAGCTCGTGGAGGGACTATCCGGAAGGAAGGGAACGGTGGTTCACGCCATGGTGTTTTCACAGAATAGGTGGACTACGTCGGCCCTCCTGGCGTCGCAGCTGGTCCGGAGGGGCCTTAGGACTCTGGTCTTCACCGACTCTCAGCAGATGGCCGAGCTAGTCAGTAAGATAGCCTCGAGGCTCGGAGTCACGCTCCAGGTGCACAGGGCCGGTATAACGGTTGAGGAGAGGCTCAGGGTCGAGGAGGAGTTGAGGAGGGGGGAAACCATGGGCGTCGTGGCCACTCCCACCCTCGAACTCGGACTCGACGTCGGAACGTTGGACGCGGTCGTGATGGCACACAACCCGCCCACCTTCTCGAGGTACCTCCAGAGGGCTGGTAGGGCCGGGAGGAGAGGGAGGGAGGGGTACGCGTTCGTCGTGCTGGGAGACGATCCGATAGACTCCTACTACGTGAGAAACCCAGACAGGTTCTACAACAGGGAACTGACTCCCCTCCCAGTCGATCCTTCCAACATGGACGTACTAAGGGTGCACGTGGCCGCACACGTGATCTCGCACCCGGGGGCTTCGAAGCTCCCCGCTCTATGGACGAAGGCCGCCAGGACGCTGGTGGAGGAACGGATCCTGAAGGAGTTGGGCGGAAAGTTCTACCCCACCTCCGAAACCTGGAACTTCGTCTCCTCGTCCTCTCTAAGGAGCTCTGGCCCCTCAGTGAAACTGTACCACCAGGGAAAGAGGATCGGAGAGAGGGAGCTACCCCTGGCGTTGATGGAACTCTTCCCTGGGGCGATATACATGAACTCTAGGAGGACCTACAGAGTCTCAGCCCTGAACCTACAGGAGAGGAGGGCGGAACTAGATAGGCTTAGGGACGACACTCCAACCTACACAAGGCCCCTGTACGATGTAGATGTAAAGGAGTTCAACCATCTTGAGAAGGGGAGGGCCTTTGGTTTACCAACTGCCTACGGTGAGATGAAGGTGGAGGTTACAGTGACTGGCTACGTGTTGCTTGACTCTCTTAGCGACAAGAAGGAGCAGTTCAGTTTGCCGAACCCAGTGTCTTACTCCTACTGGACTAAGGGGTTCGTGGTGGTGCACCCGAAAGTCATGGGGGATCCGCTCGGTGACATGGAGGCCTTCCACGCCACGGAACACTCCATCATAGCGGCAGGGAGGGCCGTCGCTGGCGCCTCGATCACCGACCTCTCTGGAGTGAGTTACCCCAGTGGTCACGTGGTGGTCTACGACTCCGCTCAGGGAGGGAGCGGAGTGAGTGAACTGCTCTTCAGGAGACTCGAGGACGCCTACCACGTGGCCAGGGAGGTACTGTCCAACTGCGACTGCGAAGACGGCTGTCCCAGGTGTGTATACAGCCCATACTGTGGTAACAACAACAGGGTACTCTCTAGAAAGAAAGCGTTAAGATTGATAGAATTAATGTCATCTGGAGTGGAGGTGGAGGATTGGGAGAGGTGGGGAAGGCCCTTGGTGTAGAGATGGCGGAGATTTATGGGACAACTTCGCCCACCCACAGGGGAAGGCCCCCTGCCAGAGTCATAAAGGTGAGGGACGCAGACGACGCAGTTCAGGCATCGGAGCTCTCCCCAGTTCCCAGGTACGAGTACAGCAGGGGGGTCGAGGGAGAGAAGGTGGCGGACTTCGTGGAACTAAGGGGAGTTAAGGACCTCGGGGACAGGATGGAAGTACTCGCCGGGACGTTGTGGAGGGAAGTGCTTCACCTGAATCCAGAGGTGTGGGGGAACGCCGACTTCTCAGTGGGTGGGTCAGTTTACTTCAGGGACGCTGGCTTCGGCTTCAACGAGTTCGGGACTATTGACAGGAGAGTTGAGGTCAAATCCTTCGTCGAGGGTAAACTTGTTGAGGGAAAATACGCTGGTGGGCTAGTCTATTCCGTAACCTTGAGGAAGGAGTCAAAGGACGTAGTCCACGTCTTCAAGACGGGAAACCTGAGAGAACTCTTGGCCACTGTGGCCTCGTGGTACTCCTCCAGCGTTCCTCCCTTCAGGGACGTGACGCTGTGGAGGGGAGGAGAGTGGACTCTCTCCGTCTCCTACCCTAGGACAAGGGAGGTCCTAGTGAGGGCTATGGTCTCTGGGATGCCGGAGGGCAAGCCCCCCATAGAGGAAATTTCCTTCCCTCACGGCTCAAGGTACTTCGGCTTCACCTCCGTACAGAGGGTGTTGGAGCGAGCTGACGATCTCGAGTCTGCGTCAAGGGCCTTCCTGAGGTTCTCCAAGGCCGGGGTGGCCATCTCGATCTACTACGACGGGAGGAAGGCTCCGCCGGCCTGGATCTCCCTGGCCGATTACAGCTCTCCTGAAGTTAACTTCGACACGATGGGTTGCGTTATGTGCGGGAGGTGCGTATACGTCTGTCCTCACGTACAGCAGAGGAGTTCCCCCGCCTTCTCTCCATTGGGAGTGTACTCCTTGATGGGAACTGGCAGAGAGGGCGAGGTTTCGAACTGCCACATGTGCGGGATGTGCGAATCGGTCTGTCCTGCCAACCTGAAGATAAGGGAGATCCTGAGGAAACATGCCACCCCCAAGTGGACTGGAAACTTGAGGTACGCCGTGAGGGCCGTGAGGGAGAGGAGTGTAGTTATCACGCCAATCAGTGCGGGGCTCTGGGAGTACGCCCTCAGGGCGGTGAAGTTCCTCCACGGTAAGGGAGTGAACGCAGGCATGGTGACCTTGGACGTGGACGTGAAGGACTTAGTCCTCGGGAGACTGGACACCAGGACTTTGTCCAAGGAACTTGCTGGAGTAGGGGAGATAATAACAATCACCCCCGAGGAGTACGAATACCTTAAGCCGTTAGCTAGAGAAATGGTGATCGAGGTGAACAGCCTCGAGAGCTACCTTGGGATCGACCTGAGTGGAAGGAGCGTTCACGTTCCCTGCTTCAGCGGGGGGAGGAACTTCAAGGCTTGCTCTATGGGCTTCTTGGATATGCTCAACGATGAGGGAGGTTCCAAGGTTATCGAGGCCGAGGCGTCGCTCTGTCCCATAGCTGCGGCAACGATGGGGGTGAAGAACCTCATGGATCTAGCTGGAGTGCAGCTCGACGATACTGTGTTCACTAGGTTGATAGAGGGTATAGACTCGGTGCAGGCCAGGTTCGGAGAACTGAGGAGGGACGCCCAGTGGTACGCCGAGGTGGATGGGACGATTCACTTGAAGTTCCTGAAGGCCCTGGTTGCACCTCTAATCAAAAGCGTCTCACTCACAGAGGCCCTCCAACTCTGGTTTAACAGGGACAGAATCTCGGCCCCAGAGGAGCTAAAGGGTGCCTTATTGGACGTTCTAAGGGAGAGGCTTGGAGCCTCACCTTAACATTGTGTATAGAACGAACGCGATGGTGGCTAGGGCCACCGCTATCCCCACCACCTTGGAGGCCCGAGTAGGCACGTAAGTGAGCGCAATGGCCAAGACGTACATCAGAGAGGAAGATATGACGATGAAGAGGGCTATGTAAACCGAACCTAGCAGGAGACCCGCTTCAGCCGCCAAAACGGCCACCAGCACTTTTGATGGAGTAAGAGCCAACGCACCCTGGGCTACTCCCATCCCTCCTCCCTTCACTTCGAACTCCTTTCCAGAGATCTCCTCAACTAGGAGCAGGACTCCCACACCTAGGCCTATCAAATCGCCCGCCACCTCTAGCACCCTCACGAAGCCGAAGAGTAGTATTATAGGTATCGCTACCATTGCGAATCCTAGGCCATGTCCTAGAGAGAACTTGAGGTATTCCCTCTTGGAAGCCATGGTCTTCATTGTAGCTATGTGGTCGGGTTCGAGAGCGTGAGCAGCTCCGAGGCCTAGCACTAAAAGGAGTACGCCTGGAGAGGCAGCGAGGATGACGAAGGCCGTCAACAACGTCGTTCCTAACCACCAAACACCTGTATCTGGAGAGCGTGTAAAAATGTTTCTGGTGTCTAAGGTTTTACTTAACGGGGGTTGAGGGAGCCAAAGTCCCCTCCCTAGGAACGGCCCCCTCATGGAAACGTCTTTATGGGATGTTGGGAAACTGTAATCCGTAACCTTGTCCTTGAGAATCGGGTACCCTAGGGACCCGGGGAACTCAATGGAGGACGAACGTCGTAACCTCCCTTCCCCACGGTTTACAGAACCGTTAAATGGAACATACGCTACCAACAGTGATCGAGGTCGTTAGAGGAAGAGTGGTGGTGAAGATGGGGTAAGTTCACCTTCCACCACCCCTTAGGACGGGGAAGAAGCTGGAATTAACTATGACTTCCTCATTTCCGCTCTCCTTCCAATGGCTCAGCACCGTTGTGTTAAGGCCTTACCCTCCCTAGAGGGGGAAAAGGACTACTTTCAACACGTCCTTTGGGCGGCGAGCAGGGCGTTTAGGTGAACTAAGTCTTGCGCTTCCGTTAGTCCAGAGTGGTGAAGTTCACCTCGGCGAGGTACTGCATACGCCTTTTGTACTTCAGCTAGTCTGATTCACTAAAAGCTCTCTCCGAAACCGCTCAGTGAGAGTCGAACTACGGTAGTCCTCTGACTTCATCGTTAGACACAGCAAGTCCCCAGCGTCACGGGAGAAGAGTACTCCACAGGGGGAGCAGAGCAGATGAAGGTGCAAGAGGAAGAGGAGGTGGTTATTCTTGTCGCCACGTTTCAGAGGGGGCTGTCAACTAACGAGATACCCTTTGAATCGCCCCCTTTGTAACGGTGGGCACACCGATTTAAGCCAGAACGCGCAGTACTCGTAACATGGAGTCCCAGAGACTTAGGGTACTAACGTTCACCTCCCTGGCTCACTTCGTGAACGATGGCACGTTTCTCCTGTTCCCTCTGTTAATGGTGTACTACAACACAGTCCTGAAGGTCAGTCTCGTCTTCCTCGGGGCCATGGCCGTGATCTACACCTTACTCTCTGGACTGCTCTCGCCTCCCATAGGGGAGTTCGCCGATAGACACGATTTGGACGCCGTCCTAGTTTTCCTTGGAATAGCGCTAGAAGCTGCGTCCGTAGGAGTTTTCGCAACCGCGTTCGTCTTCAGAAGTGCCCCCTACATCCTCATAACCCTAGGCGCAGTCGTGCTAGGTGTGGGACAGGCCTTTTACCACCCAATAGGAGGTGCTGTACTTTCAAGGACCTTCGGAAAGTCGTCTGGAAGGGCCTTGGGCCTTAACGGGGCCTTGGGTAGCGTCGGCAGATCGCTGTCTCCGTCCATCGTGACCCTACTCATAGTGGCGGCGGGTCTAGTCCTAGGTCTGTCCATCTTCACTATCTACATGTTCGTGGTGGCGGCTCTCATACTAGTGGGACTCAGGGTCTACAACAAGGGCTCAAGGTCTGCCGTTCGTGGGAGAGGAGAGAAGTTAGATAGGGGCTACTACAAGTTTCTCCTCATTTTAGGTGTTATAGTGTTCATAAGGAGCATGTTCATCACAGGCACCACAAACTTCCTCGGAGAATACATCTACCACATTTACCTTTCCAAGACCTTGGCTGGAATATTCCTTACAGTGGGATTTTTGGGGTCCATAGTGGGACAGCCCTTCTTCGGGTGGCTCACGGAGAGGAAGGGAGGACTCTTCACATTCACAGTAACTAGCGGCCTAGCTTTAGTGACTTTTTTCCTGTTCATGCTCGCTAGCAAACAGTTGGTCCTCTCCTCCCTCATCTACTCGATCTTCACCTTCGCCGCGTTCAGTGCCTTTCCTGTGCTTCTCGGCTACGTCTCGCAAGTCTTCCCGAAGAACTTCTACACAGTGGCCAACTCCTACGTTTGGGGCGTGGGTAACGTGGTGGGAGGTTCGGCCGGGACGGCGCTCGTGACAGCACTCATAGGAGTGGGTATGTCGCTCTACACCTCCTTCTACATCATGCTGGGACTCGCGGTGGTTTCAATGGCCCTGATACCCTTGATACCGAGGAGGAAGGGAAGTTTTTAGGAGGTAACCCACCTATACATTATGGGGAAATCGGCAGCGGATGTGATTTTGGACACCTTGGCCTCTGCGGGAGTGAGAAGAATATACGGGATTCCTGGGGACTCCATTGACCCTCTGGTGGACGCCCTAAGGAGGAACGACAGAGTCAAGTACGTTCAAGTGAGGCACGAGGAAGGAGCGGCCTTCGCCGCTTCAGCTGAGGCAAAACTTACCGGAGGTCCAGCAGCCTGCATGGGTACCTCAGGTCCAGGTTCCATCCACCTTCTCAACGGACTTTACGACGCTAAGATGGACCACGTTCCGGTGATAGCTTTGACAGGCCAAGTGGAAAGCGAACTCCTAGGCTCAGACTACTTCCAAGAGGTTAACATCGTCAAGCTCTTCGACGACGTGGCTGTCTTCAACCAGGCCTTGGTGAATCCCAAGAGTGCCGGCGCGTTAGCCGAGAGGGCGGTTAGGGAGGCAGTCACGAAGAGAGGAGTCGCCCACCTGAACCTACCTGTAGACGTCCTCAGAGAAGATGGAGGGGAACCTGTGAAAGAGGTCAAAATCTCCTTTCCACGCTTTCAGCCCGATCTCGACGAAGCTCTAGAGCTACTTAACTTGAGCGAGAGACCTGTAGTGATGATAGGGGGAGGTGCGAGGGGAAGCTCGAAGCTCCTAGACGAGTTCTCGGAGAAGTTGGGAGCACCTGTCGTTTACGCCCTAAAGGGTAAGGGTGTACTACCCGACTTAGACCCCAAGGTTTTGGGGGGAATAGGACTCCTCGGCACTAGACCGTCGGTGGAGGCCCTGAACAAGGCAGACCTCCTAGTGCTTCTGGGAACCTCGTTCCCCTACGTTAGCTTCCTGCCGTCTAGGTGTAAGGTAGTCCAGGTTGACTCGGATCCCTCCTCAGTGGGGAAGAGGGTACCCGTTCAAGTGCCAATCGTGTCGACGGTGGAGGAGTTCCTAAGGGCAGCCATCCCTAAGCTAAAGGAGAAGGAGGAGAAGTTCTATAAGTCTATGGAGAGGGCGAAGGAGGAGTGGCTCAGGGAACTTTCGAAGGAGGAGCAAAGCGATAGGAAACCCATGAAACCGCAGAGAGTCGCAGCAGCGCTGTCGAGGGCTGTGAGAGAGGACGCGGTGGTCGCCGTTGACACGGGTAACGTGACCATGTGGGGTGCTAGGAACTTCAAGGCCTCGGGTAAACAGACGTTCCTCTTCTCTGCCTGGCTAGGCTCCATGGGTTTCGCCACGCCGGCTGCGGTCGGAGCTGCTCTCTCCAAGGGGGGTGAGGTGGTAGCGCTGGCAGGTGACGGAGGATTCGTGATGACCATGACAGAGCTCATAACCGCGAAGAAGTACTCCCTCCCAATCAAGGTCGTGGTGTTCAATAACTCTAAGCTCGGAATGATAAAATTCGAACAGGAGGTCATGGGGTATCCGGAGTGGGGGGTGGACCTCTACAACCCAGACTTCGAGGCGCTGGCTAAGTCTATAGGTGCTGACGCCCTGACTATCGAGGACCCGAAGGACTTAGACTCTGGAGTGAGGGAGATGCTCTCCTCAGAAGGACCGTTCCTCCTCAACGCCGTCGTTGATCCTAACGAGAGACCGATGCCGCCTAAGATGACCTTCGCGCAAGCTAAGAACTACGTCATTTCGCTGTTCAAGGAGAGGCTGGAGCCGTCGTGAGAAGTTGAAGGTAGTTGTGTTAGGAGGAGGGTTCGCGGGACTGGCGGCTAAGTACTACTACAGGGACGCGGTCCTAGTGGACAGATACGATTACCTTACCATGACTCCAAACCTAGTGGACGTAGTGGTGACCGGCAGGACCGAAGTAGCCATGGTCCCGAGGAAGGTCGACGTGAGGGCAGAAGTGTTGAAGGTGGACATAGATGGCAAGAAGGTGGTTACAGACAAGGGAGTATTCGACTACGATAAGCTCGTGTTGTCCTTAGGTTACGAGCAGGACCTCTCCAAAGTTCCTGGCGCGCGGGTTAACGCGTTGAAACTTGAGACTCTAAATGACGCCTTGACCCTGAGGGCTAAGATAGAGAGAGCCAAGAGGGTAGTGATCGTAGGTGGCGGCGACTTAGGGGTCGAGCTGGCCGGGTCTACTGTGGAGCTGGCCTCTCGACTTAGGGGTAGGGAGGTTACATTAGTGAATCACGGAGAAAGGCTACTTCCTCACATGCCTCCTAGAATATCTAGGAAGGTGGAGGATCTCCTTTCCTCCAAGGTGAGGCTCCTCCTCGGTCAGAAGGTTGAGGAAGTGAGGGAAGGAGAGGTTGTCCTGAAGGACCAGGTCCTTAGGACTGACTTGACAATTTACGCCGGAGGGTTGAGGGGACCTCCGATCTTAAGCAACTTACCACTCTCTCGAAGGGAGGGGAAGGTGTTGGTGAGGAGGAACCTGTCGTCTGTGGACAGGGACGACGTATACGCAGCAGGAGCGTGCGCGGACGGGATTCCATCAAACGGCCAGGCCGCCATCGACTCTGGGAGAATAGCGATCAGGAACGCCGTAGGTGAGGGTTCTGAGGAGTACAAGCCTCGCCCTATCGTGGACGTGGTGAAGGTAGAAGAAGAGTGTTTCGGTGCGATCGGGGAGGTCCCTCTGAGTGGAGGTGTGGGCTGTCTCCTCAGGTCTCTTGCTTACTTCAACGTTATGAGGATGGCCGGTTTGTTGAACCTCCGCTGACGGTCGTAGATCTGAAATAGGCTAAGTAGAGTTTGGCTCCGTGACTACATGGGAACTCTCCACATTCGCACCAGCCGTCCACTACAGCGTGCCCCCTTAGGAGGAGAACTACTCTATATCCTCTGGTGGCACATCTGGCCGGAACTATTCCCTCAACGTACCGTAGGTCGTCCGTAGAAACTACTCGGCTTCAGGGTAAATAAGCCATCACTGCCCAACTTCTATGGTAAGGATTACGTCGCTGGTCCGTCTTTCACACCGTTCACAAGTTTGCAATCCCCTTGCTTGTGGGTGAGGCCTTGGACCAGTCATGGCTCGTGGGATCCTTCCTCGGGGGTAAGGATGCTTCTATAAAAACATATAATGTCCATTACTAGTGACAGTGACTTAGTTTATCTAATGAGGAGGTTGAGGGGCGGAAGACCCCACCCGCAAGGACGGATAGCTCCCTTATAGTTGAATATTTCTTTTTCTAAATTCTATTAATGCCCGACGTAGGGTTACGCTTTAGAGCATACACAGACGGGCAAACGTCGAGAACGTCGAAAGCCCGGTCGAGGTTAGCGAGCAAAGTGTATAACATCCTACGGTGGACAGATAGCAATTTCCATGAGGATGGAAATTGTCTTACCCGAACTGAGTTAAGGCAGTTATCTCTAGATGTCAGGAAACGAGACGAGCAATATCAACTGCTGTACTCCTAAGTAGTACAGCGAGCGGCAGAGCGATTTTACGAGGGGAAAGTTCTTTCGAGGGCTATCTAGATTTCCCGAAGAAAGCCCGCAGGTACTATTAGTGTACCTCAGTCAGGTTGGAAAGTACTATCAACAAAGGGCATTAGGGGTGGCAAGGAGGAAGACAATAAGAAAATGGCGATAATGCTATCGTACCTAGGCGTGCTAAAGGTACTTGTACGTGAAAACTTTTCCTTAGACGAGATCAAGAGGATCATAGTTAAGCTAGAACAGTCAGAGAGAATGTACGTGTCCTTTCCCGTAGAACGAGAGAATAGTGAACTGCCAGAAACTAACAAGGTCGTCGCGACAGATCTGGGTATAGAGAAGCTGCTGACAACCTTAGACGGTGAGTACGTATCCAACCCTAGACTTTATGAGAGGGCACTTGAAAGGGTTAAAGCTCCACACTACTCTCTAGGAATGTCTTCCTCTAAAATAACTGATTCAAGGCGAAGGTAGAACTAGCTAAGGGATTTGGCTAAACTTAATTAGAAGGGACAGAACGATATATCGGTATGTCCCCATCTCCCATGAGGAGGTATTTACCAGTGCTGACTTCGCTTTCTGTCCTCACAATGTACGTGGAGATGGTGGTTCTCCCCTCGCTTTACCATATCGAGACACAGTTCGATGTGAGTTCGTCTGAGGCCGCCTGGGTCCTTTCAGCCGAGACATTGGGTGGACTACTAGTTTCACCGGTGATAGGAAAGACGGCCGACGCCTACGGTAAGAAGAGGACGCTTCTGTCCATATTGGCAATCTACACGGCATCGGTGATCTTCACTAGCATATCTCCCAGCTTCGCTTTCTTGGTGGCTTTCAGGGCTATCCAGGGAGTTGGACTAGCAGTGAACCCCATAGCTTACACCATCTTGAGGGAGAACCTCGATAAAAGGGAGCTCCCAATAGCCCAAGGAATAATTGCGTCGACGTTCGCAGTGGGGGCAGCCGTCGCTCTACCCATAGGGTCCTTCATATCTCAGTATTACTCGTGGCAATTCGCTTACCAGACCGCAATTCCTATACTACTAACTATGTCCTGGCTCATCTTCAGATACATTCCGGAGTCTAAAGTGAGGGTGAAGGAGCCAACGGACTACCTGGGCATACTCTTACTTGGAGGGGCCTTCTTGTCTGCGGGGATCTCTTTAACTGAGGCTTCTTCCTGGGGATGGCTCTCCCTCAACACTCTCACCGGTTTCCTCCTAAGTGCGTTGTTCCTAGTGGCCTTCGTGAAGAGGGAGAAGTCGACTGATACACCCTTCATAGAGCTCTCTGAGCTTTCCAATCCAAACGTGGCGGTCCCCTTAGTCGCGTCCTTCGTCAGTGGCTTTGGTCTCTTCCTGATGTTCCAGTCGATAATTTACTTGTTCGAGCTCCCCAAACCAGAAGGGTTCGGAATGGATATAATCTCAACCGGAATTACGCTCGCTCCAGTTAGCCTGATAATGTTAGTAGTTGGGCCTTTGTTCGGTAGGCTTTCGCTGAGGGTGGGCATAAGGCCGATCCTACTCCTCACCCCGTTGGTGGCCGCCCTGGGTTCGCTTCTCTTGGGAATCGAATCGTTGAGTTACTCACTGACAACCTACGACGTAGTAGTTCTCATGTTCCTTTCCATGGTGGGCATAGGAGGAATGACCATCTCCAGGATCACCTTACTCATGGTCTCGACTTCGGAGAAGAGACTTGCCACAATAACAGGGACCAACACCTCGATGAGGTTGATGGGGAACACCTTGGGACCGGTCCTAGCTAGTTCGCTGATGGACACCTTCAAGGTCCCAATTTACGAAGGTATGGTGAGAGGAGTGCCATTGTTTGTATTCCTTCCAGGGAGGGAAGCGTTCTTCCTGATTTTCGCGACGTCGGCGATTTCCTCGCTGATTACGGCCGCAATTTCGACCAGAATCAAGGAGGTGTACAAGCGATCCGAACTTCAGAGGGATGGACCTCGGACAGTCAATGAGAGCTCAGTCTATACTCGCGTCCGGGAAAGTTAGCGGGAGAGTTCCCAGGACAGTTGTCCGGAATGGTTGGGGGAACCGAAGAACCCGCGTTTTCCATTTGGGTAGATTACAATTCATTCATCTGATCCGTCTGAAATTAAGAGAAGCTCACAGGATTAGAAGGACGTCGTTTTAATCAATTTAGTCAAGCTCCTGTCCTTGAAGGGTAGGGGATAGTTTCCACCTACCCGTGGTAGTTAGAAAGGCCTGGAGCGTGAACTACCCTGCCCTAACGGACGGGGCTTCCTGTTTCAAAGCCCCACCTTGCCAACGGTGGAGGGCTCCACGGGCACTGAGGGTCGTTCCAACCCCGATCTCAGTCCTCGGTGTCCCAAATGGGACTAACGATTGGAGCAGAGGCCGTACCACATAGACCCTCGCTTTAACCGAGGCGTCTCAGTGACGCTTACTCCGTTAGTAACTGTCATTAATATTGTAATCTGCAAACTCACACTTAACTGTTTCTATGAGGGGGCCCATCTCCACCCTCACGGGAGGGGTCTTCCGCCCCCTCAACCCCCGTTAAGATAAAAATTATGCTGGAGGAAAAAATTATGGAGGATGAGCCAAGTGGGCTGGGACGGCCTCTCCTGCTATGAAGACGGCCAGTAGAGAACCTAGGAGGAGCGTCAGCCAGAAGAGTATCACTAACACGTTAAGGCTGGGATTGACTCTACTCAGTTGGCCTGACGCAACGCCCCTGACCAGCAACATGTAAGGGAAGCTCAGTATTCCCGCTAACCCATAGAATAAGTAAAGGAGAAAGAGAGCCAGAGGCTCCTGTGTGAGTCCGAGCTTGAACCCCTCGTATCCGTAGAAGATCGCCATTAGTCCCACAAGCAAAGCAGCTAATCCTACGTAGTCCAACTGTAGCGTTATACCCCTATAGAAAGCTAGGCCGGCTGCAATTATAACTATTCCGCCCAAGGACAGGACATCGTAGAAGAGAATATTATAGCTCCCTGGCAATGGCCACGTGAACTGTCCAAACAAACTGGTGATCAGTAAGTACGCACCCACCAATATTGTGGGGACAGAGGCGTAGTAGATCTCTCCCACCAACTCCTGCCTCCACTGCTCCCCTCCCTTGGTTCCAAGGCCCTTTCTATATACGAAGAATGCTTTGGTGCTAGCGTAGAGGACGATTAGACCCGCAAATGCTAACGCGAACAATTGAGAGGTTAACAGGTCGACGAACATGTTAATTCCATATCTAAACTCTCATGGCAAAGATATGAACTCTGTGTTGAAGGTATTTACTTTATATACTTGGAAGTCCCGCTCTTCTCTTTTCAAGTCGACAGAGGCTTTCGATTTCCGGAGGACCCTCTACGTAATCCATCGCAAAAGCCTTTTTAATCTCTATAACAAGATTAAAGGCATGACTAACAGGTGTGAGTTGGGGGTAACCCAGAAGGGGTGATGAGAGTGTTCCAGAAGATTTTGGTGGGCTACGATGGATCGGATAACGGGAGAAGGGCACTGCAGGCGGTGGCAGAGTTGGCGAAGAAGTTCTCTTCCAAGGTGTACGTTGTGGAGGTGGTGGACGAGGCCTCCCTCTACGCCACAGGCATGCTTCCTCCGACGTCCGTAATTGAGGAAATGTGGAAGAAAGCTAAAGCCGACATAGATCAGGCGATAGCGTCGCTTCAGGGGATCGATGTTACAGGAGACGTAGTGTCAGGTTATCCTCCCTCGGCGATCACGGACTACGCTTCGAAGGTGGGAGCTGACCTAATAGTGGTGGGAAGTAGAGGACTCTCGACCTTCAAAAGGATACTCCTAGGTAGCGTCTCTACTGCAGTGGTACAAGAGTCTAAGGTCCCAGTGTTGGTAGTCAAGTGAGTTCCGTTCGGTGAGGATCAGCTAACTATCGCTGAGCATTTCACAGAATAAACCGAGGAAAATCTGAGAGCCCTCAGTTTACCTATTAGGAAGTTATTTTCGCATTTTAGCGTCGTTTCAGGGAAGAAGTTTTCGTGCTCGAGGAAATTAAAACTCGTATTTAGACTTCAGGAGAAGTTCTTTGTTTGGAGTTTAATTATAGACCCTCACTTATGCGAGTCATTGACGTTGGCCGGCCTACGATTGTCAGGCACGTGTATACCTAGACTGATTCAGGCTCGTATATAAGGAATTGTCGATATGCGACAACGTGGTCTTTCAACCTTGTGAACTACCCCGCCCTCACGGACGGGGCATCTCGCGGTGGGGATTTCCTGC